>NZ_AP029019.1:2167500-2890000 GCF_037101375.1 Acidovorax sp. DW039
GGTGCAGGTTTGATGTTTTGGCAGGTGGTTCCGGCACGGTGGTGGGGGGGGCTCACAGGCCCTCAGGCCTGCCACACCCCAAACCCTGCCGAGCGCAGGTCAATGCCTATCTCAATCTCGCGGTCCACCGCCTCCTGGTAGGGCATGGGGTTGAAGCCCTCGTACAAGTCCGGCAGCAGCCACAGGCCATACAGCATCACAAACCGGTTGGCCTGAATGCCCGCCTTGTGCTTGTCAAACCGCACATCCGGGTCCAGCCCCGTCATGCCCACGTACACGCAGGGCTTGCCCTGCACATAGCCGGGGTTGCAGCGCACAAAGCGCGGTTCCCGCAGCACATCCTTCGCCAGTTCAATGACGTAGACGTTGTGGTGGGGGCGGCGGGGCATGGGATGATTGAACAGAAAAAGTGCCGCTAACCCAAGCAGAACAAGCGCTGGCAGCTATTGATTTGGTAGCGTATATTTTTGGTGAGTCGCTGCCACCCCTGCAAGGCCCCTGGGTGCTGCAGTACCGCCAGTCGGCCAGGGCCAGCGGCCCAGCAGGCTGCTCTCAGCTACCCAGCGCCCCCAGCAACCCCGCACTCACCTCCGCCGCATCAGGCGCGGCAAATGCCATGTTGTGCTGGTCCGTCAGCGGGCCGTGGCCCGGCTCCATGCGCCCTGCAGCGTCGTAGCCCATGGCCTTGAACTTCCACACCCCGCCCACCTTTTTGAGCGAACCCACATGCGCCCCCGTGGCGCTGTGCATAGCCACCACTTCGGCGTTGACGGGCAGCAACTGCAGCGGCCCCGCCAGCGGGCCGGGCGGCACGGGGCCGTAGGTGGGAGTGAATGGAGACGTCATGGATGGGCTTTATTGCTGCTGGAGCTGTGTTGGATGAAATTGGCCTGTAGCGCTCACCGGATAAGCGCAGGCAGCTATCAATAGAGGAGCGTTGTGGGTGGCGATAGCGCCCGAGTCAGAACGATGACCCCGGCTCGCTCAAAAACGCCAGTTCTTCTGGCGTGGAGGTGCGGCCCAACACCGCGTTGCGGTGCGGGTAGCGCCCAAAGCGGTCAATGATGGCCTTGTGGCGGCGCTCAAAGTCCAGGTTGTTTTCCATGCCCGGCTGCGCAAACAGCTCCAGGGCTTGCTCGTGGATCAACGCCGATTCGCTGTGCATGTACGGCATGTAGGCAAACACGCGCTGCGCCGTGGGCAGGCTGCGGTCCTGCCCGCTGGCCACCAGCTCTTGCGCCAGGGCAAGGGCCAGCGCGTCTTGCGCAAAGGCGCGGGGCGTGTCGCGGTACACATTGCGCGAGAACTGGTCCAGCACCAGGATTTCTGCCAACCGGCCTTCTGGGGTGACGCGCCAGGGGAATAGTTCGCAGCGGGCAGCGGCCTCTAGCGTGGGATCGAAGCGGGTGCGGATGGATTCGTCCAGTGCTGCTTGATAATCTTCATTTGGATTTTATTTTATTGGTTGAAAATTCTTTAGATCATTGGTTTATATGGCTTTGTAATCATGAGGAGAAAATTATTGGGATATGGATTTGTTGCATGTGTTTGATGCCTAAAATTTAGATGATATTGATTAATCTAAATGTTAAATTAATTCTGGCATTGATGATTTTTGGTTCTTTCTTTATGGAGTGTTCCCATTGAGCTTGGGTGAGTCCTCGCATGCAAAGCAAAGATCCATTTGGAAGGGTAATTTCTTTACGCTTTTGGTGTGTGGGAGAGATTTTCGAGCGTAGACAAAAGGTTCTAGATGCACCTAGGCTCAATGACGATATCGTGGGATCGGGTCCTAATTCTAACTCGTCGTCACTATGCCACGACAAGTGATCACTTCCATTTCGATAAAGATTAAGTAGCACAGAATTATATTTTTTGCTCGTCGTTGCCTCCACCATATCTCTCAGCTCCAGTAGGGATGGGGTCCAAGCCATAGGTTGATTGACGATGCCTGAATATTTGTAGGTTGCCTTTTCGTCACCATGCCATGCAGTCAATCTTGGCGTTTTAACAAGGCGACCAAACATCCAAATTTCAGGCTGTCGCCAATCGGTTTCGGTCAGCAGCTTATCTAAAAAATGGTTGGCCTGATGCTCTTTTAGAAAATCAGGCCAATAGGAAATATCAAGGCCATCATCTAAGACGTTAATGCATCCTTCGGGAGGGGCTCCAAAAAGGTCCGCATCCATTATTTTTTCTTCCAAACCCTTACGGATGCTTGCGATTGGACTTTGGGAGTGCGGGCAAATCTTGTTTTATAAGGTTCAATATCGGATGTCTGCTCACTGCCTCCGGGGAGGAGCCTTTCCTTTGTTTTATTATGGCATAATTCAAATAAATCATTTGTGAAAACACTCTCAGCATACGATGTGAACTCGTCTGAGCTGTTATCAATGTATAGTACTAGACTGCCAGATGGCATGTCGTTAATCATTTGAACGAAAAATGGTTCGGCTTGTTCTCGAAATGAATATATTTCGGACATGAAGAAGCTCATGATAAAAATATCAGAAGAAAATGCCTTCTGAAGATTTTCAAATGTCCTGTAAGAGGTTACATCAGATTGCCGGAAATTGGAGCTTAGTTTGAAGTCTGATTCAAGTCGTGTATCAATTTCTGCCCATGTTTCAGACCAACTTTCTTCGCGATCAAGAAGCCATACTGTCAACGCGCTTTGTCTTTTTAAATCTACGCACGCTTGAAGTAAGCCCAGCATCTCGCTCCCCGGTCCGCCTCCAACGCAGGTTATACGTAGTGGTAAATCCTGCGTGATGCGCATACGCAAATCTTCGCAGGAAACAAGATGCTGCTTGATGTACGAACTGTGTGCGCCGACATAAGAGAATACGTACGCGAATCGAGTTACCGGATCCGCATAATCAATAGGATTTCTTAATGTGGATGTCAATGCGTTGTACTCGCCTGACAAGGTTTGTAATCGGTTTTGAATTATCTTTGTTGCATCTGAGCCGTACTTTTTGCTGATGATTCCATCCAAATCATCAAGTACTGACTTAACAAGTTTGAAACTGGTGTTCATAATGGTTTGATTGATATTAATATGTGAAATTTATTTTTGCTTAAGAGTGTTTGCTTCAATAAATTCTCTATTCCATTCAAACTTGTAGTTTGGCTTGGCGTTGGCCAACGATGGCGGTCACCACCTTCAGGCTGTTCGGGTTCAGGCTCTCCAAAAGGTTTTGCCGTCTGCGTCGGGGTGGGCGTCGCTGAACAGGCGCTTATACAAGCGCATTTCGGCGTTTAAGCCGCTGGGTTTTTAACTGCTGTGCCAGCCCAACTTTGCGTAGGCAACTTGAGCCCGTTGGCAATCAATTGCTTCTTCGCCTGCTTAGACGCCTGTTTGAGCGCGTTATCCACCCGTTCTTGCACGGTTGCGACTGGCTTGCTGGGGGCAGTGCGGTCTACCGCGCGAGTTGTTGAAGATTCAGCCATTTTTCTGGGTCCTCCACATAAGTGCGGCTTGCAGTGCCGCGTGCAATAGATGTTAATGTGCCAGTGGCGTTATTCAGAACGTGCCAACGGTCTGCCAAGGGCAGATACAGCGCAAACAGGTTGTGCACGCTGCGCTGAAAGCGGCGGGCAATATCGTCGGGCGGGATGTTGTGCCCGCCCAGTTTGACGCGCAGGGCCACACGCTGGGTGGCCAGTGCTGCGCTGGGCAGGGCCACGTAATAGATGTGCACCTGGTAGCCCTGGGCCTTGCAGTTGGCCAGAAACAGGGCGAAGGTGCGGCTGGAAAGCGTGGTTTCAAACGCAAAGTTGACTTTGGACGCTGCCAGCGTGCGCAGGCGCTGCAGCATGATGCGCCCGGCCTCAAACGCCACGGTTTCGGGGGCGTAGGCCGAAAGGCCCGCCGCAATCTGGTCTGCGTTGACAAATTCAAGGATGCCTAGGGCATCCTTGAGCAGATAGGGTGCTGCGGTGGATTTGCCCGCGCCGTTCGGCCCGGCGATCACCACCACGGTGGGTTGTTGGTGCCGGGGTTGTGGCTTGGTGGCGCGGGCGGGCATGTTTACTTGCCCCAGCTGTCCTTCAACCCGACAGCCAAGTTAAACACCGGCTTCTCCGCCGTGTGGTCCACCCGGTCCGCCACAAAGTACCCGTGCCGTTCAAACTGAAACTTGTCATCGGGCTTGGCGTTGGCCAATGACGGCTCCACGATGGCCGTCACCACCTTCAGGCTGTTCGGGTTCAAGCTTTCCAGGAAGTTTTTGCCGCCCGCGTCGGGGTGTGCGTCGCTGAACAGGCGGTCGTACATGCGCACTTCGGCATTCACGCCGTCGGCCACGCCCACCCAGGTGATGGCGGCCTTGACCTTGACGCTGTCTGCGCCGGGGGTGCCGCTCTTGGTGTCGGGCACCACGGTGGCCAGCACTTCGGTGATGACGCCGTTAGCGTCTTTGTTGCAGCCGGTGCACTCAATCACATAGCCGCCCTTCAGGCGCACCTTGTTGCCGGGGAAGAGGCGCTTGTAGCCCTTGGGCGGCACTTCGGCAAAGTCTTCGCGCTCAATCCACACTTCTTTGCCGATGGTGAAGTGGCGCACGGGGCTTTCCACACCTTCGGGTGGGTGGGGCAGGGCGGGCAGTTGGCAGGGCTCCAGGTGGCCGGGGCCCATCACTTCGTCCCAGTTGGTCAGCACGAGCTTGACGGGGTCGAGCACGGCCATGCCGCGGTGGGCCTTGGCTTCCAGGTCTTCGCGTAGGCAGCCTTCCAGGGTGCTGTAGTCGATCCAGCTGTCAGACTTGGTGACGCCAATGCGCTCGGCAAACATCTGGATGGCGGCGGGTGTGTAGCCACGGCGGCGCAGGCCCACGATGGTGGGCATGCGGGGGTCGTCCCAGCCATTCACCTTGCCTTCGTTCACCAGCTGGGCCAGTTTGCGCTTGCTGGTGATGACGTAGGTGAGGTTCAGGCGCGCAAATTCGTACTGCTTGGGCGCGGGGGCGGCCAGCAGGCCACCTTCGCACAGGCGGTCCATCAGCCAGTCGTAGAAGGGGCGCTGGTCTTCAAACTCCAGCGTGCAGATGGAGTGGGTGATTTGCTCCAGCGCATCTTCAATGGGGTGCGCGAAGGTGTACATGGGGTAGATGCACCAGGCATCGCCCGTGTTGTGGTGCGTGGCGCGGCGGATGCGGTAGATGGCCGGGTCGCGCATGTTGATGTTGGGCGAGGCCATGTCGATCTTGGCGCGCAGCACGGCCGCGCCGTCGGCCAGCTTGCCGTCGCGCATTTCGCGAAAGCGGGCCAGGTTTTCTGCCGGGGTGCGGCTGCGGAAGGGGCTGTTGACGCCGGGCTTGCCAAAGTCGCCGCGGTTCACGCGCATTTCTTCGGGCGTTTGCTCGTCCACGTAGGCGTGGCCTGCTTCAATCAGGTGTTCTGCCGCGCGGTACATGAAGTCGAAGTAGTCGCTGGCCTGGTAGGGCGCGGCGCTGCCGGGGGCCTGGCCCAACTGGGCCCAGTCAAAGCCGAGCCATTTCACGGCGTCGATGATGCTGTTGACGTATTCGGTGTCTTCTTTTTCGGGGTTGGTGTCGTCAAAGCGCAGGTGGCACACGCCGCCGTAGTCACGCGCCAGGCCAAAGTTGATGCAGATGCTTTTGGCGTGGCCCACGTGCAGGTAGCCGTTGGGCTCGGGGGGGAAGCGGGTGCGGATTTTGGCTGGGTCGGGCTCGCCCTTGGCGTGGTGGGCGGCATCGCCGGGGCTGCCTGCCCAGCGGCGGGTGGCGTAGGTGCCTTTTTCCAGATCAGATTCGATGATCTGGCGCAGAAAGTTGCTGGGCTTGACGGCTTCGAGGGCTGCGGCGGTGCCTGCAGGTTGTGTGTTGGCGGGGGTGGGGGTACTCATTCGCCCATTTTAGGCGGCCGTTACAGGTCAGCGGGGCTGTGTGCTATCTGTATGCGCACTGCAAGCGGGCTGCAGGTGACGGGCTGGCGAGGAGGGAGCGACCCGTAAGCGAGCGCCACGGGCCACTACGCAGAAACGGGCGTTGTGTGACGGATTTCTCGGCCCGGTGGCCGTTCTTTGTCAGTGTGTACTTCCAGAAACAATATTCCGGTGTTTTCATGACATCCTTTTGGGCACCTGGTGCGTTATGCACTGCAGAAGCCATCCCGCGCCTGTGGGCCGCTTCGTTGAAAAAGGAGATTTCCATGACGAAAACCCGTTCTTTCAAAGCCCTGGCCGCAGCGGCTGGTGTGGCCGTGGTGCTGCTGGCTGGTACTGGCGCCGCACAGGCGCGTGACGTGAACTGGTCCATTGGCGTGAATTCGCCCGGTGTGTCGGTGGGCGTAAGCAACAGCTACGGCTACCCTGTGTATGTGGCGCCCCCACCGGTGTATGTGGCCCCACGCCCCATTTACTATGCGCCCCCCCCACCACCCCCAGCGGTGTACTACACACCGCCAGCCCCGGTGTACTACGCGCCGCCTCCCGGTTATTACTACCGTGAGGGCTACGGCCACCGGCACCATCATCACCGCGACTGGCGCTGATGCTGCCCGCCGGGTGGCTGCCGCATTGGCAGCGCCCGGCCCGGTTCCCCATGGTGCTGCAGGTTGCAGCACCCTTCAAACGCCCGAGTGCCCTGGCACCGGGCGTTTTTTTTGTGCGCCTATGATTTGGGGCTACGCCGTTGCGGTGACTTAGGCGCACGCATGTTCCATGCGGTGCCGGGGGGCGTTGTTTTGCAGCCTCTTTGGCAACTTTTTGAAAGCGACTGGTAGATGGATGCGCTGCGCTGGGTGGTGAGCGAGCACGAGGTGGAGTTTGCGGCCATCCGCGCCCAAGGGCCCGGCGGGCAGAACGTGAACAAGGTCTCCAGCGCCGTGCACTTGCGGTTTGATGTGCGTGCGTCCAGCTTGCCCGATGTCATCAAAGAGCGCTTGCTGGCCTTGCGCGACAGCCGAATCACGCAAGAGGGCGTGGTGGTCATCAAGGCGCAGCAGTACCGCAGCCAGGAGCAGAACCGGGCCGATGCCCTGCAGCGGCTTCAAGCACTGGTGCAATCGGCAGCTGTGCTGCCCCGTGTGCGCAAGGCCACGCAACCTACCTTCGGATCAAAGCAGCGCAGGCTGGCGGGCAAAAACCTGCGCGGTGCCACCAAGGCACTGAGGGGGCGGGTGCGTGAGGGCTTTTGAGCCTGGCTTGCGCTGCTGCAGTCCTCTGCGCAGAGATTGGTGCTACGGGTAGAACAATCCGTCTCTGGTGGCCCGCTTTTTCGCGCCAGTGTTCTCTTTTACAGTGGGTGCATTCCAAAAGGTTTGCCATGTCCACGCTGTCCACTTCTCCCTCAGTCTCTGCAAACGCCCCCTCTGCCGCTGTGGCCCAGGGCGCGCTGCCTGCCTTGTTTGTATCGCACGGCGCACCGCTGTTTGCGGTGGACGCGGGTGAGACGGGCCCTGCGCTGACCCGCTGGGGGCAGGGGCTGAAGGCGCAGTTTCCAGGCTTGCGTGGGGTGGTGGTCATGTCGCCGCACTGGATGGCGCGTTCGCCCATGGTGATGGCTGGCGCGCAGCCCGCCACCTGGCATGACTTTGGTGGCTTTCCGCCCGCGCTATACCAGTTGCAGTACCCCGCGCCCGGCTCGCCAGCGCTGGCGGCCGAGGTGGCCAGCTTGCTGGGAGCGGCAGGCATCCCCGCGCAGGGCGATGCGGCCCGCCCGTTTGACCACGGCGCATGGGTGCCGCTGATGCACCTGTTTCCGCAAGCGGATGTGCCGGTGGTGCAGGTAGCGCTGCCCGCCACAGCAGGCCCTGCCGAGGTCTATGCCATGGGCATGGCCCTGCGCAGCTTGCGCAGCCAGGGCGTGCTGGTGATGGGCTCTGGCAGCATGACGCACAACCTTTCGGAGTTTTTTGGCGGTGCGCGTGAGCCTGCGCCGTATGTGGTGGAGTTCAGCCGCTGGATTGAAGAAGCGGTGACGCGTGGCGATATCAAGGCACTGCTCAACTACCGCAGCCAGGCCCCCCACGCGGCGCGTGCGCACCCCACGGAAGACCACTTTTTGCCGCTGTTTTTTGCACTGGGTGCCGCGGGTGACGGCGTGCAGGCAAACTACCTGAGCCGCGAGGTGATGTACAGCATGCTCGCCATGGATGCATTTGCCTTGCAGGCTGTGCACTGATTTGTTTTGACCATTTGCCTTGTAGCGCCCGTATATGCTTGATTTGCCGCTCTCTTTTTTGCACCGCCCCGCGACAGATGCCCAACGCCAGCCCTGGCTGCTGGTGCTGATGCATGGCGTGGGCAGCAACGAGCAGGACCTGTTCGGTCTGGCCCCGTACCTCCCTGCGCACTTTCATGTGGTGAGCCTGCAGGCCCCCTTTGCCATGGGGCGGGGCGCGTATGCGTGGTTTGATTTCTCCATTCAGCCCAACGGCGAACGCATCATCAACGAGCCACAAGAGGCCCAAAGCCGGGCCCTGGTGGCGCAGACCGTGACGCAGGCTGCGCAACAACTGGGCATTGCGCCCGAGCGGGTGGTGGTGGGCGGCTTCAGCCAGGGCGGCATCATGGCGCTGTCGCTGTTGCTCACGCAGCCCGAGTTGCTGCACGCTGCGATGGTGTGGCACAGCCGCTTGCTGGCCCAGGTGGTGCCACTCACAGCCCCCGCCAGTGCGCTGCAGGGCCGCAAGCTGTGGCTGAGCCACGGCCTGCAAGACAACGTGATTCCGCTGGCCCAGGCCCACGCGATTGCCCGGCATATTGAAACGCTGCCCGTGGAGATGACCTACCAGGAGTTTGCGGGAGCCCACGAAATACGCCAGCCTGAGCTGGCCGCCACGGTGGAGTGGCTGGATACGCTGGGCCGCTGACGCTGCAGCGACTCATCTGGGGTGGGGCCTGACAACAGGGGAAACAACCTGTTGCATGCGCCTTTGTGATGGTTGCTTTGCAGCCGCTACATTGCTTGTAACCGCAGAATTCAGGAGCCCGCATGCCAGACAAAGAAGCCGCCCGATTTCGTCCGCCACGCCAACAGACATCGCCGCTGCTGTGGGCGGCAGGGACCGGGGTGCTGGTGTTGGGTGCCGTGATGGGGGCTTGGCTGTGGCTCAAGCCTGCCCCTGTAGCGCCCGTGCCGGTGGCCCAGCCCGCACCTGCTTCGGCAGCGCCAGCACCCGCCAACCCAGCGCCGCCTGCTGGTGTGCAAAACCCCGTGGGCGTGCTGGGCCCGCCAGACACCGCTTTGCCGCCGCTGGCTGAATCAGACACCCTGGTGGCCGAGCTGCTGGGCGAAGTGCTGGGTGCAGGGGCCGTGTCGTCGCAGTTGCAGACGGAATCATTTGCCCGCCGCGTGGTGGCCACGGTAGACAGCCTGACCCAGGCCCACGCCCCCGTGCGCGTGTGGCCCGTGCACCCCACGCCCCAGCGGTTTCTGGTGGATGGCGAGGCAGCCACGCTGGCGGCCAGCCCCGCCAATGAAAAGCGCTACGCCGCAGCGCTGACCTTTGCCGAGGCCGTGCCCATGGACGCTGCGGTGGTGCTGTATGCGCGGCTGTACCCGCTGTTTCAGCAGGCGTATGAAGAGCTGGGCTATCCCAACCGGTACTTCAACGACCGGCTGGTGGCGGTGCTGGACCACCTGCTGCAGGCCCCCGAGCCCAAGGGGCCCTTGCTGCTCAAGCTGACCAAGGTGCAGAACGGCGAGGGTGCAGGCGGGCAGGCCCCCATGCCAGACCCACGCCCCTGGCTGCGCTACGAGTTTGCAGACCCGGCGCTGCAGGCCTTGTCCAGCGGCCAGAAGATCATGGTGCGCATGGGCCCCGCCAACGAGGTCCGTGCCAAGGCCGTGCTGCGCGAGTTGCGCCGCCGCGTAGCCACCAGCGAAGTGGCTCGGCGCTGATGGCCCCACGTTCCCCGGCGCTCAAGCCTGGGGCAGGGGCAGCGCGGTTTTGTAGCGCACCTGCTTGAGGGCAAAGCTGGAGCGGATTTTTTCCACCCCCGGAATGGGCGAGAGCTGTTCCAGAATGAAGCGCTCCAGCGCCGAGATGTCGCGCACCGCCACACGAATCAGGTAGTCGCTGTCGCCACTCATCAGGTAGCACTCCATCACCTCGTCGTGTTCGGCAATGCGGCGCTCAAAGTCGGCCAGGGCCTCCTTGCTCTGGGTTTTGAGGCTGATGCTGATGAACACATTGAGGCCCAGCCCCAGGGCTGCGCTGCTGGCCAGCGCCACATAGCGGCTGATGACGCCCGCAGCCTCCAACGCCTTGACGCGCGCCAGGCAGGGTGAAGGCGACAGGTGCACGCGCCGCGCCAACTCCACGTTGGAGAGCGAGCCGTCGGCCTGCAGCTCGGCCAGAATGCGCAAATCGATGGCGTCCAGTTTCATGTGCTGCTGTTTCGATGTTTTTCAGAATTCTGTGCTGCTGAAAAATCAAAAGCAAGCCATTTCGGCAACTTATTTGGCGACATGCTCACTACAGTGAACGGCATGAACGCCCCCACACCCCACACCCTGCTGCAAGCCGCTGATTCCGCCGCCCCTGATGGCACCCTGGGTGCGCCGGATGCAGACCCCCAAGAAACCGCTGAATGGCGCGACGCCTTTTTGGCCCTGGTGGCCACCGAGGGGCCAGAGCGGGCACGCCACATCCTGGCCGAGCTGGTGCACCTGGCGCGCACCCAGCAAATTGGCTGGCAGCCGCAGCTCAACACGCCTTATGTGAACACGGTGGCGGTGCAGAACCAGCCTGTGTTTCCGGGCGATCTGGCGGTGGAGGAGCGGCTCGCTTCCATCATGCGCTGGAACGCGCTGGCCATGGTGGTGCGGGCCAACCAGGCGTATGGCGAGCTGGGCGGGCACATTGCCAGCTATGCCAGTGCGGCAGATTTGTTTGAGAGCGGCTTCAACCACTTCTTCCGCGCCCGCGAGGGGCTGGGCGAAGGGCAGCACCGGGGCGACCTGGTGTTCTTCCAGCCGCACAGCGCGCCCGGCGTGTATGCACGGGCGTTTCTGGAAGGGCGCTTGTCCGAGCAGGATTTGATGCACTACCGCCAGGAAATCACCGCGCCCGCCGCTGGTGCGCAGGGCCTGTGCAGCTACCCGCATCCGTGGCTGATGCCTGATTTCTGGCAGTTTCCCACCGGCTCGATGGGCATTGGCCCCATCAGCAGCATCTACCACGCGCGTTTCATGCGCTACCTCACGCACCGCAATTTGCTCAACTGCGAAGGGCGCAAGGTGTGGGGCGTGTTTGGCGACGGCGAGATGGACGAGCCCGAGAGCATGAGCGCGCTGACCCTGGCCGCGCGCGAGGGGCTCGACAATCTGGTCTGGGTGGTCAACTGCAACCTGCAGCGGCTGGACGGCCCGGTGCGCGGCAACGGCCGCATCATCGACGAGCTGGAGCGCCTGTTTGCCGGGGCGGGCTGGAACGTGGTCAAGCTGGTGTGGGGCAGCGACTGGGACGGCCTGTTTGCCCGCGACCTGACCGGCGCGCTGGTGCGCACGCTGCAAGGCACGGTGGATGGGCAAATGCAGACCTTTGCCGCCAAGGACGGGCGCTTTAACCGCGACAACTTCTTCGGCCAAAGCCCCGAACTGGCCGCGCTGGCCCAGGGCATGACGGACGAGCAGATTGACCGCTTGAAGCGCGGCGGGCACGACCTGGTGAAGATCCACGCTGCCTACGCCGCCGCTGCCGCCCACAAGGGCCAGCCCACGGTGATCCTGGCGCACACCAAGAAGGGCTACGGCATGGGCGCGGCAGGCCAAGGCAAGATGACCACGCACAGCCAGAAGAAGCTGGACGACACGGATCTCATCGAATTCCGCAACCGCTTTAACCTGCCGCTCACCGACGAGCAGGCCACGGGCCTGGCCTTCTACAAACCCGCCGAAGACAGCCCGGAGATGCAGTACCTGCGCCGCCACCGTCAACAACTGGGCGGCTACCTGCCCCGGCGCGAGACGGTGTGCGATGCACTGCCCGTGCCGCCCCTGGCCAGCTACGCCCAGTTTGCGCTGCAGGCCGATGGCAAGGAGATGAGCACCACCATGGCCTTTGTGCGCATGCTGGGCACGCTGCTGAAAGACGGGCAACTCGGCCCTCGTATCGTTCCCATCGTGGCCGATGAGGCGCGCACCTTTGGCATGGCCAATCTGTTCAAGCAGGTGGGCATCTACAGCAGCGTGGGCCAGCGCTATGCGCCCGAGGACATCGGCTCGGTGCTGAGCTACCGCGAGGCGCTGGACGGCCAGATTCTGGAAGAAGGCATCAGCGAGGCCGGTGCGATTGCGAGCTGGACGGCCGCCGCCACCAGCTACAGCGTACATGGCCTGGCCATGCTGCCGTTCTACATCTACTACTCCATGTTCGGCTTTCAGCGCGTGGGCGATGCCATCTGGGCTGCTGCCGACCAGCGCGCACGGGGCTTCTTGCTGGGCGCCACCTCGGGCCGCACCACACTGGGCGGCGAAGGGTTGCAGCACCAGGACGGCAGCAGCCATTTGGTGGCAGCCACCATCCCCAACTGCAAGGCTTATGACCCCGCCTATGCGGGCGAGATGGCCGTCATCATCGACGCGGGCATGCGCGAGATGGTGACCGAGCAGCGCGACGTTTTCTATTACGTGACGCTGATGAATGAGAACTACGCACAGCCCGACTTGCCTGCGGATGCGGCCGAGGGTGTGTTGCGCGGTTGCTATGTTTTCAGGAGCTACCTGCGCTCGAATGACGGGCGCGAGAGCCCGATTTCATCCAAATCCGTCACCCTGATGGGCTCGGGTGCCATCCTGACTGAAGTGGTCAAGGCAGCCGAGCTGCTGGCGGCTGAAGGCGTGGAGGTGACGGTGATCAGCGTGACCAGCTGGAGCGAGCTGGCCCGCGATGGCGTGGCCTGCGAACAGCGCGCTTTGAGCGGCGAGGCCGCGCACGGTACGCCTTGGCTCACGCAGCAACTGGCAGGCACCGCCGGGCCTGTGATTGCCGCCACCGACTACGTGCGCGCCGTGCCCGAGACGGTGCGCGCCTTCGTGCCCGAAGGCCGCCGCTACATCACCCTGGGCACGGACGGCTTTGGCCGCAGCGACACGCGTGCGGCGCTGCGCCAGTTCTTTGGGGTGGATGCGCAGGCCATAGCGCAAGCGGCTCGCTATTCGTTGCAGCGGGCAGGCTGAGGCAGGCGCGCCGTCAATTGTGCCGGGCGCGCAGGTTTTCAGGCTTTAAGCAGGCCCTGCATCAGAACTTCCAGTGCGTTGCGAGCTTGCTGGGTGGCCGCGGTTGTGCGATCTGCCTGGGGCGCATCAGGCGGCAATGGCGGGGCTAGCAGTTGGCCGCCTTGCAGCAGAGCCAGCCCGTGCACCATGGCCCAGCAACTGTGGGCCAAGGCCCGAGCATCGCCTTCCTTGAATTGCCCCTGCTGTTGCCCCTGGGCCACCAGGGTGGTGAGCAGGTCAAACAACTGCGCCGCCACCGTGCGCAGACTGGCGGGCGCTGCGGCCCGACTGGCTGCGGTGAACATGTGCGCCAGTTGCCGGGGGTGCTGGCGGCCAAAGTCGATGTAGGCCATGCCGCAGGCCAGCAGGCGCGCAGGGTTGCCTGTGGAAGCGGGTACTGCGTCCACAGCATCACGGCTTGCCTGCAAAAGGGCGGTAAATCCCTCTTCAGCCACCGCATCGAGCAAGGATTGTTTGTCCGCAAAGTGGCGGTATGCCGCTGTATGCGATACCCCCACGGCCTTGGCCATTTCCCGCATCGAAAGCCCGTCCAGGCCCGCACCTTCGCCTTCCATTTGCTGCAGTGCGTAGTTCAGCAGGGTGCTCTTGAGATCGCCGTGGTGGTAGGTGGTTGTCATGGTCTGGGCACAAAGCCAGAGGGGCAGGGGACGCTTAATGTTGACGGTGGTAACTTTAACATTCTAGAATGTTTACGTTGTTAACATGAGGTTGCCATGAGTTTCCTGTTTCTGATTTCTGGCGCTGGTGTTGTGGCCTGGCTGATGGCCCGCATGGCGGGTATGCGTCCTGACCTGCGTACCGTGATGCGCTGGGGCATGGGGCTGGGTTTCGTGTTGACTGGCGTTGATCACTTTGTGAGTGCACAGGTGCGTTATGTGCCCATGATTCCCTACTTCATGTCTGAGCTGGCCTTGTTCTGGGTGTACTTCACCGGAGCTGCAGAGCTGGCCGGAGGCATCGCCTTTTTGATGCCCGTGAGCCTGATCAACCGGCTCGGGGTTGCAGCGCTGCACAAACTGGCCGGTGCCGGGCTGGCCCTGCTGCTGGCATGTGTGGTGATTGCCAATATCCATGTTGCGCAGCAGGGGGAGCAAGTGCAAGGGCTGCCTTTTGGGACGTGGTACTACTGGCTGCGCCCGCTGTTTCAACCGATCTTCATTGTGTGGGCGTTGTACTGCAGCGGTCTTTGGCGTGGCCCAGCTGTGACTGCACCCGCAGGGATGCATCCCGTGGGGCGCCAAACGCCAAGGTGAACTTATGCCTCCACCTTTTGAATACCAGAACCCCACCCTGCAATTCGAACGCTTCCTGGTGTCGGCCCGTGATCACGCAGGCTTGCCCACCACCAACATGGCCTGGAACATGGTGGTGGGGGTGCTGCATGCGTTTCGGGCCCGGTTGAGTCTGCAAGACGGCATCCGGTTTGCGCAGGTGCTTCCACCCATGGTGCGAGCCCTGTTTGTGGAGGACTGGGATCCTGAGCAGCCGCCCAAGGACTTTGGTGCTGCCCCAGAGTGGCTGAGCGATGTCCGGGCGGTGCGGCATGAGCACAACTTTTCTCCCGACAACGCAGTGGTTGCTGTGGCACGAGCCCTGCGCGAACAGGTACATCCGCCGGTATGGGAGCGCATCCTGCATTCGATGCCCGAAGGGCCACGCAGCTATTGGGCTGTGGACTGAGGGTGTCCCAGCGTATGGGGGCACCTGGATCAGGCCCTATTGGGCGGCCTGTCCGGTGGTGCGGATAAAGAAGGCATCCAGTGCAGGCATCAGCGTGGGGAATTCCTGTGCAAAGCGCTGGCGGTTGACGAAATATGCCTCGCACGCCACCGCAAAAAACTCTGACTGCGAAGTCGCTCCATAGGCATCGAGCCAAGGGCGTTCGGCCCCAAAGCGTTCGGCCATGATGACGCGGTCGCGAAAGTTCTGGTAGGCGGGCTCCCAGGCGTTCCACCACGCTTCGTAGGCCGCCCGGCCTGTGCGTGCGCCCATAAAGCCTGCGGGCAGGGGCGGGCAGCCGTTGGCGTCGCCGCTGCGCATGTCGAGCTTGTGCACAAACTCGTGCACCACCACGTTGTGCCCGCGGGCGGTGTTCTCGCGTGTGTTCGCAATGTGCTGCCAGCTGAGCATGATGGGGCCGCGCTCCATCGCTTCGCCCAGCAGCACTTGGGCTTGTTCATGCACCACCCCGGCCTCATCCACCACCTGCCTGCGCGCAATGGCTTCACCGGGGTGCACAACGATGGTGACGAAATCGTCATACCAGTCCAGTGCCTTGGCGGCTTCGCCCATGTGCAGCAGAGGCAGGCAGGCCTGCGCGGCAATGTCGATGGCCATGGCATCCGTCACGTCCAGGCCGTGCGCGCCGTGGAACTGCTTCTGGTCCAGAAAGAGCGCACTCAGGGCGCGCAGCTTGCTTTGCTCGTGCAGCGACAGCGCGGCCAGAAACGGGTAGCGCTGCAGCGTCTGCAGCCACAGCTCGGCCGAGATGTCGGGTACGGGGGCGACCGTGGCGCGGACACGGCTCCAAAGCCGGTTGAGGATAGGGGGCATGGCAATGATCGGGCGGGGACGCGATCACGGCCCCTGAGTCAGGATGCCTGGTACATGGGGGCCAGGGCCACCCGTTCCAAGCCTGCGGTGGACAAACGCAGTGTTTCCAGCCGGGGGGGTAATGCGGCAGCGTCCCAGTCGCTGAGCACCACGCGCTGCAGGCCCGCAGCCAGGGTGTGGTTGGCAGGCTTGTGGGTGTGCCCGTGGATTAGGGTTTGCGCACCTGCGGCCTGCAGCCAGGCCAAGGCGGTGGCGGTGTCCGCATCGGCATAGGTGGCACCAGACTGTTTGCGGGCTTCGCTTTCCTGCCGGATGCCGCGGGCCTGCAACCTGCGGGTGTGCAGCGGCTGGGCCAAAAACTGCTGCTGCCAGGCCGCGTTGCGGGCCTGAACGCGAAAACGCTGGTAATCCACGTCATCCACGCACAGCAAATCTCCGTGCGTGAGAAGGTAGCGCTGGCCTGCAAAGGTCAGCACGGTGGGATCTTGCAGGCCGGTGATGCCGCCGTGGTGCAGGAAGCCGTCCCCCGCCAGGAAATCGCGGTTGCCGTGCATGAAGTACAGCGGGCGCTGCTGTGCCGCTGCTTTCAGCACACCGCAGGCCTGTGCTTCAAAACTGCCGGGCTCGTGGATGGCGTCATCCCCCACCCAGACTTCAAAAATGTCGCCCAGCAGAAACACGGCGTCTGCGGGCGTGGTCTGCAGGTACTGCTGCCAAGCGGCCACGGTCGCAGGCTCGCTGGCCTGCAGATGCAGGTCTGAAATGAAATCGACCGTGCGCCAGTGCGGGGGAGCAGTCAGCTCCCCGAACGGGGGCACGGTCGTCAAAGGCTCGGCAATCAAGGCCTGAACCAAACGGTGGTTTACAGGGCTACTGCCTTGTCGATGACCACGGGATCAAACGGCACGTCGTCATGGAAGCCCTTGCGTGTGGTGCGCACGGCCTTGATGGCATCGACCACTTCCTGGCCCTTGACCACCTTGCCGAACACGGCGTAGCCCCAGCCTTGAGGGGTGGGCGAACTGTGGTTCAGGAAGCCGTTGTCCACGGTGTTGATGAAGAACTGGGCGGTGGCGCTGTGGGGGTCGCCTGTGCGGGCCATGGCCACGGTGTACTTGTCGTTTTTCAGGCCGTTCTTGGCTTCGTTTTCGATAGGGGCTTCGGTCTGCTTTTGCTTCATGTCGGCCGTCATGCCGCCGCCCTGGATCATGAAGTTCTTGATCACGCGGTGGAACACGGTGCCGTTGTAGAAGCCGCTGTTCACATAAGACAGGAAGTTTTCTGTGGACTTGGGTGCGTTCACAGCGTCCAGCTCCAGGGTGATGACGCCCTGGGTGGAGGTTTCTGCGACGTTGATGGTGACGTGCAGTTCAACTTGTGGATTGCTCATAAAACGGTGCTTTCTTCAAAAATGTTCACGAATCACTTCACCACGGTGGCGGAGTTGATGGTGATGGGGGTATTGGGAACGTTCTGGTGGCCGCCCTTGCTGCCTGTGGCTACGGCCTTGATCTTGTCGACCACGGCAGTGCCTTCCACCACCTTGCCGAACACGGCGTAGCCGTGGCCGTCAGGGTTGGGGGCATTGAGCATGGCGTTGTCCTTCACGTTGATGAAGAACTGCGAGGTGGCCGAGTTGGGGTTGCTCGTGCGCGCCATGGCAATGGTGTAGGTGTCGTTCTTGAGGCCGTTGTTGGCTTCCAGCGCAATAGGAGCCTTGGTGGGCTTTTGCACCATGTCGGCGGTGAAGCCGCCGCCCTGGATCATGAAGCCGTCGATCACACGATGGAACACGGTGCCGTCGTAGTGCTTGTCGTTCACGTAGGAGAGAAAGTTCTCCACGGTTTTGGGGGCCTTGGCGGGGTCCAGTTGCACCACGATGTCGCCCATGGAGGTGGCGAGCTTGACCTTGGGGGCCGTCTGTGCGTGTGCGGGTGCTACCGAAACCATAGCTGCCAGCGCAATACCTGCAAGCGCCAGCATCGATTTTCTTTTGGAAATCATCCAATCACTCCTTCAAAAAAGATTTGCCATTGCTGGCCGCGCCGTGTCCAGTACTGGCGCTTGATGGGGCCTGTGCGGGCACCTTCGGCCACTTCGCCGAACGTTACCACCATGGTGTCGCTGGAGTCTGTCCAGCGCAGGTAGGCCTTGTCCTTGAGATGGACAGTGCGCCCCTTGAGCGCCTGTGCTTCGGCCTGCAGCACAGCAGCCCATTCCGTGAGCGGCTTTTTCTTGTAGCTCTGGAAGTCGGGCGCGTAGAAGCCCAACAGCCGGTTCATGTTGCCCTCCGACTTGGCGGTACGCCAGGCGTTGAGCACGGCTTCAAAAGACTGGCGCTCCGCCTGCACGCTCTGGGCCTGCACCCACTGCAGCTGCTTGGCGATGACGACGGGGGTGGAGCGGGGCTCCACCGTGCGCAGGATGCGCTCCAGGTCCGGGTTGGCCAGGGCCACGCAACCATCGGTGGCAAGCGGGGCCCGCGCGAACTGGTCAGGGGGCGTGCCGTGAAGCCAGATGCCGCCCCCCGTCTTGCCGCGCACCACATCCAGCGGGTTGGGGTAGTTGATGGGCAAGGCCCCCGCGCCGTAGAAGTCCTTGAGCGTGGCCGGGTCGAGTCTGCTGGTGATGAAGTACACGCCCAGTGGGGTGCGCTGGTCCCCTTCGGTCACTTTCTCAATGCCCGACTTGCCCACAGAGGCGTAGTAGTCCGCCACCAGCCTGAGGCCTTTGTCCGTGTTCTCGAACAGGTACAGGCGCGAGCGGGAGGCGTCGATGGCAATGGCATGTTTGTAGCGGGGAGCCAGTTCCACAAACTGCGCAGGTATCTGGTTGGCTGCGGGGCGCGCGCGCTGCGCCTGCACCCGCTGGCGGGATTCGGTGCGCAGTTCGTCCAGCGTGGCCGTGACCTCCGGTGGGTAGGGCAACGAGGGTTCGGGCACATCGCCCAGTTGTTTGATGGGCCGTATGCGGGCGGCCAGCAGGTCGCCCACGGCAAGCTGGGCCAGCTGAAAGTTGGGGTACTCGCGCGCCAGGCTTTCTGCCTGGGCCAGCGCTTCACGCCCGCGGCCTTCGCCTGCCAGTTGGTACACCTTCAGCAGCCGCGCTTCGGCCAACCCATCTTGCAGTGGCTTGGGGGCTGGGGGTGGCGCGGGCTTAGTGGCTGCGACCTGCCGCTTGTTTTTACCACCGCCTTGCGCCGAAGAATGGGCCTGGGGCGCTGCTGCAGTCTGCGCAGCCAAGGCCAGCAGGGTGATGGCCGAGGCGGTGTGGCGGATCCAGTGGGGGGCTCGCACGCTAGTGTCCTGAATTGGAGGATCGCTTCAGGAAGCGCTCAGGACTCGCCGCCATGCAGCGTTGCAAATCCCCGCCATGGCTGCAGCCATTGCTGTGGTTTGTGCCTTGCCTGACGGTGAATTCGACATCTTTGCTTCTTCAACGAACTTCCAACCCAGAACACGAGGACGCGGCATTCAAGGGCTGTCTACCAAATAACGAAGAGCCAACGGCTTGCGCTGTCGGCCCTGAGGAAAAGAGTGGGCAAGGCGTGACCAACGAGCGGGTCAGCCCCCGGTGGACTCGCGCACGATGACCCAGCGGCCATTGCTCTCGACCAGATCCAGCGTCTTGCGGCTGGTCACGTTGAGGGAGTCTGCGCTGTAGGCCTGGCGAAAGCGCGCGGTGGCTTTGCTGCCGTTGACCGACACATTCAGGTCAGACAGCTGAACGGTGATTTTTTTCTTGCCTACGATGCGTGCTTCGCGTTCTTTCTCCCACGCCGCACGCGTCAGGCTGCCTGGTGGATCAAATTCCTTACCGTAGGCAGACAGGTAGGCCTTCATGTCCTTGGCAGCCCAGGCTGCGGCCCATGCTTGCACGGCGGCGGCCACGTCCTTCGCCTCTTTGGCGTCCTTGTTGCTCTTGGCTGCCTCTTTGCTCGTATCGGCCTTCGCTGTGTCTGCAGCGGGCGCTGGGGCCGGTGTGGGCGCTGCCGCGGGTGCAGGGGCTGCAGCTGGTGCAGCAACAGGGGCGGGGGCAGGGCTAGGCGCAGGCGCGGCTGCTGGCGCAGGAGCCGTGGCCGGGCGCTGTGCTGCTGCCGGGGCCACAGCCGCAGGCTTGCTGCCCTTGGCGGGGTCTGCAGAGAAGAGTTCGCGGATCAGCGCCAGCTTGGGCTTGATGGAGTTGGCGTTGTTGGCATCCAGCTGCAGGGCCTTGTTGTAGGCCTGGCTGGCCAGCTTGGCGTAGATGTCGCCCAGGTTCTCATGCGCGGTGGCGTAGCTGGGGTTGGTGCGGATCGCCATTTCCAGCGCAGTGCGGGCCTTGTCCAGCTGGTTCTGGTTGGCGTAGAGCACAGCCAGATTGTTGTAGGGCTCGGGCAGCTCGGGGTATTCCTCGGTCAGCTTGGTGAAGGTGGCTACGGCATCTGCGGGCTTGCCCGAGTCTGCCTGTGCCACGCCCTTGAGGAAGCGCAGTTGCGGATCGCGAGGGTTGGCGGCCAGCCTCTGGTCGGCCTTGGTCAGCGCCTCCGCAGCCTTGCCTGCCTTCAGCAGCTGGGTAATGTCAGCATAGTCATTGGCGTAGGCTGCACCCGTGCCAACGAGAGCCGTCAATGCCAGCAGGCGCAGAAGTCGTGGAAGGGTGCGTCGAACTTGCTTCATGGGGGTTCTGGAGGGGTTGAGCGGCGTCAAGCCCGGGCCGGGCTTATACTGCGGCGGATTGTAGCTGAGGGGGTTGTCATGACGGTGCGTTGTTGCCGCTGGTGATTTCGTTGGGCGTTCCTTGCCGGACGCCACCCCCGCGTGGGGCCAGGCCCACGCGCTGCAGGGCGGTCTGCTCCGCCCATCCACCCCCATTCCGACACTGACATTCCATGAGTTTGCGCATCTACAACACGCTCACGCGTGCATTGGAAGACTTTTCTCCGCTCGAACCCGGCCATGTCCGCATGTATGTATGCGGCATGACCATTTATGACCTGTGCCACATCGGCCACGCACGCATGATGATGGCGTTTGACGTGGTGCAGCGTTGGCTCAAGGCCAGTGGCCTGCGCGTGACCTACGTGCGCAACATCACCGACATTGACGACAAGATCATCAAGCGGGCGCTGGAGCGTGGCATCACCATCCGCCAGCTCACCGACGAAATGATCGCCGCCATGCATGAGGACATCGGCGCCCTGGGCATTGAGCCGCCTTCGGTAGAGCCGCGCGCGACCGAGTATGTGCCGCAAATGCTCTCGCTCATCGGCCAACTGGAGAGCAAAGGCCTGGCCTACCGCGCCAGCAATGGCGACGTGAACTATTCCGTACGCAAGTTTGTGGGCTACGGCAAGCTCTCGGGCAAGTCGCTGGATGAACTGCGCGCGGGCGAACGGGTGGCTGTGCAGGACGGCAAGGAAGACCCCCTCGATTTCGTGCTGTGGAAATCGGCCAAGGCCGATGAGCCTGAGGACGCCAAGTGGGCGAGTTCGTTTGGAACGGGCCGTCCCGGCTGGCATATCGAATGCTCTGCCATGAGCTGCGCCACCTTGGGCGAAACATTTGACATCCATGGCGGTGGGGCAGACCTGCAGTTCCCTCACCATGAGAACGAAATTGCGCAAAGCGAGGGCGCAACGGGCAAACCCCTGGCCAACTTCTGGGTGCACAACGGCTTTGTGCGGGTGGACAACGAGAAGATGAGCAAGTCGCTCGGTAACTTCTTCACCATCCGCGATGTGCTCAAGCGGTACGACGCAGAGACGGTGCGGTTCTTTATTGTGCGAGCCCACTACCGCAGTGCCCTCAATTACAGCGATGCCCACCTGGACGATGCGCGTCAAGCGCTCAAGCGGCTTTACACGGCCTTGAGCCTGGTGCAGCCAGCTGTGGTGGATGTGGACTGGTCCAACGCTTACGCGGCCCGCTTCAAGGCTGCGATGGACGAAGACTTTGGCACACCTGAAGCGGTGGCTGTGCTGTTTGAACTGGCGGGCGAAGTGAACAAGACCCGCTCTGCGCAGACCGCTGGCTTGCTGAAAGCGCTTGCCAGGTGCCTGGGTATTTTGCAGGGTGACCCTCAAGCCTTCCTGAAGGCAGGAGCCGGGCTGGATGAGGCTGCCATTCAGGCGCAGATCTCAGCCCGGGCCGAGGCCAAGGCCGCCAAGAACTTTGCCGAGGCAGACCGCATCCGTCAGGCTTTGCTGGCGCAAGGCATTGTTCTCAAGGACTCGGCCGCTGGCACCACATGGGAAGCGGCTCAGTGATTTTTTGTTTGGTAAAAACCGCCATCAAGGCAGAGTGGATGAGCGGTGTCAGCTCCTAAAAAAATAGCAAATTCGGGTGCAGGCAGTGCTGCGCCCATTTTGAGTACCCCGGCTTACTGGGCCGAAGCGTGCAAGCATCTGGTCAAGAAGGACCGGGTCATGAAGCGTCTGATCCCGCAGTTCGGCGATGCCGCGCTCCAGACCCGGCGGGACGCATTTACCACCCTGGCCCGCAGCATCGTGGGCCAGCAGGTTTCCGTCAAATCCGCACAGGCCGTGTGGGAACGTTTTGTGGCGCTCTCGCGCACCCTCAGCCCCGCCAGCGTGCTGAAGCTCAAGGTGGACGACATGCGCGCAGCCGGACTGTCTGCCCGCAAGATTGATTACCTGGTGGACTTGGCCCTGCACTTTGTCAATGGCAAATTGCATGTGAAGGACTGGGAGTCCATGGACGACGAGGCCATCATTGCGGAACTGGTGGATATCCGCGGGATTGGCCGCTGGACGGCAGAGATGTTCCTCATCTTCTATCTGCAGCGGCCCAATGTGTTGCCCCTGGACGACCCGGGGCTCATTGCGGGCATCAGCCACAACTATTTCTCGGGCGATCCTGTCAGCCGCAGCGATGCCCGTGAAGTTGCTGAGGCCTGGAAACCCTGGTGCAGTGTGGCGACTTGGTATATTTGGCGGTCATTGGACCCCGCACCTGCTGGCGATTGACGCCGGGCAAAAGCACCCTGACCGGCTTCGGTTACATTGCGTGCCATTCGTGGCCGCACAGCACTGCGCGACCTAAGGAGAAAAACGTTGGCGAAAAAGACCTTTCTGGATTTTGAGCAGCCCATTGCCGAACTCGAATCCAAAATCGAAGAACTGCGCTACGTGCAGACCGAGAGTGCTGTCGATATCTCTGAAGAAATCGACCAGCTCAGCAAGAAAAGCCAGCAGCTCACTAAGGATATCTACAGCGAGCTGACGCCCTGGCAAATCACCAAGATTGCCCGCCATCCCGAGCGCCCCTACACGCTGGATTACGTGCGGGACATCTTCACGGATTTCGTGGAGTTGCATGGTGACCGCCACTACGCGGATGACCTTTCCATCGTGGGTGGACTGGCCCGTTTCAACGGCCACGCCTGCATGGTGATCGGGCATCAGAAAGGCCGCGATACCAAAGAGCGCGCCATGCGCAACTTTGGCATGAGCAAGCCGGAGGGCTACCGCAAGGCCCTGCGCCTCATGAAGACGGCTGAAAAATTCAAGCTCCCTGTCTTCACGTTTGTGGACACGCCGGGCGCCTATCCAGGCATCGACGCAGAAGAGCGGGGCCAGTCCGAGGCCATTGGCCGCAACATTTTTGAGATGGCACAGCTTGAGGTGCCCATCATCACCACCATCATTGGCGAGGGCGGCTCCGGCGGTGCCTTGGCTATCAGTGTTGCCGACCAGGTTGTGATGCTGCAGTACGCGGTGTACTCGGTGATCAGCCCTGAAGGTTGCGCGTCCATTCTGTGGAAGACCAGCGAAAAAGCCCAGGAGGCAGCCGACGCCCTGGGTATCACAGCCCACCGCCTGAAAGCTTTGGGTTTGGTGGACAAGATCGTGAGCGAGCCCGTGGGTGGCGCGCACCGCGATCACAAGCAGATGTCTGCCTTCCTCAAGCGTGCTTTGGGTGATGCATTCCGCCAAGTGGCTGATCTGAAGACCAAGGACTTGCTGGAGCGTCGTTACGAGCGGCTTCAAAGCTATGGCCGTTTTAGCGATACCAAGGCGGATCGCTGAAATTTCTGTGAGCATTCACCCATCAACGGCCCTTCGGGGCCGTTGTTGTTTCTGGCACTTTGTTGGCACAATTTCTCAGCATCTGGCGGATTGTTGCGCTAACAGACGTGTCACCTGTATCAAAAGCCACGCTATGGCCGTGGCTGGCAGCGCATTTCTGATGCCTATGTTGAACATTGCCGGGTAACTAAGTATTGATTTTGTATCAAACATTGTTAAAAATGATGTTTGTGAAAAAAGTGCAGGAGTTGCCATGTCCATGATGAAGACGCTGAAGGGCCAGATACTTGCCTTCTCTACCCTCTGTCTGGTTGTTGCCTTGTTGGTACTCACCGGTGCCAACTATCTTGTGGCCAGTTCGCAGGCGCAAGATTCCATCACCCGGCAAAGCCGTGAGACCGCGCAAAGCCATGCCCATACCATTGAGGAGTGGGCGCGATCCAAGGCGCAGATCGTCGCTGCTTCGGTAGGAGCATTCGATGAGGCAGAGCCTGCGAAGCTTCTGGCTATCCTGCGCGATTCGGGCAAGTTCAGTACGGCCTATTTTGGTTTTGCCGACAAGCGTTATGTTTTCTCGGAAACGCGCAATCTGCCCGCCGGTTACGACCCTACCGCTCGCCCCTGGTACAAGCAAGCTGCTGCTGCGGGAGCGCCGGTGGTGACACCTCCCTACATCTCCGCTTCTGACGGAAAACTGGTGGTGACCTTTGCTGTGCCAGTGGGCACGGGCTCCTCCCTCAAAGGGGTGGCAGCAGTGGATGTGTCCATGGAGTCGGTACTGGAAACCGTGGCGGCCGTTCATCCCACGCCCCAAAGCTTCGGCTTCATGGCATCCACAGACGGGAAAATCATTGCCCACCCCAACGCTCAGCTCACGCTGAAACCTCTGACGGACCTCTCCGCAGATTTGTCGGGCGACAAACTGGCTGCCGCCGCTTCCAACAATGCGTTGCTGGCCGTGAAGATTGATGAGCGCAATCGCCTTCTGACTGTAGTACCTGTTCCAGGCACCCCATGGCTGCTGGTGGTGGCGCTGGATGAAAGTGAGGCAATGGCCCCCGTGCGCTCCATGCTGACGACTTCTTTGCTGTCCAGTGCCGTGGTGCTCGTCATTGCTGTGGTGCTGTTGGGTGGGGTTTTGACCCAGCGGCTGCGCCGTCTCACCCAAGTGCGCGATGCCATGCGTGAAGTGGGTGAGGGCGACGGAGATCTTTCTCGCCGTATCGACGCCCATGGCGAGGATGAGTTGGCGCAGATCGCTTCCAGCTTCAATGCCTTCGTTGCGAAGCTTTCAGGAGTGCTCTTGCAAATTCGGGACGCCAGCAGTTCAGTTCGCATTGCCTCGGAAGAGATTGCGTCGGGCAACCAGGATCTGAGCAGTCGCACAGAGATGGCGGCGTCCAGTCTGGAGGAGACGTCGGCCTCCATGGCGCAGCTCACAGACACCGTGCAGCAGAATGCAGAGGCCGCTCGCCAGGCCAATCAGCTGGCGGTTCAGGCATCCTCCGTGGCGCGTCACGGCGGCTCTGTGGTGAGCAATGTGGTATCGACCATGGAGAAGATCAATTCGGCCTCCCGCAAGATCGGCGACATCATTGGCGTCATTGACGGCATAGCCTTCCAGACCAACATCCTCGCTCTGAATGCGGCGGTTGAAGCTGCCAGAGCGGGTGAGCAGGGACGAGGCTTTGCTGTGGTGGCGGGTGAGGTGCGCAGCTTGGCCCAACGCAGTGCAGAAGCCGCGCGTGAGATCAAGACATTGATCGGCTCCTCGGTTGAGCAGGTGGACAATGGCTCCCGACTGGTGGATGAGGCCGGAAGCACCATGACGGACATCGTCAATGCCGTGCAGCGTGTCACGGATATCATGGCCGAGATTACCGCCTCCACCAATGAGCAAAGCGCGAGCATCAGCGAGGTGGGCCAAGCAGTGTCGCACCTGGACCAGATGACGCAACAAAATGCCGCTTTGGTGGAAGAGGGCGCGGCCGCTGCCCAGAGTCTTCGCGACCAGTCGGTGCGTTTGGCAGAGGTGGTAGGCACTTTCAAACTTTCTGCTGAAGGTGCCGCTGTGCCCATGCTGTCCGCACGCTGAGGAGTGGCTGCTCCAGAGCCCGTGTGCGGTCTTTTCTGCGCAGACACCGCTAGATCGTAAGCAGGCTCTCTTGAAAGCGAGTAGTGTGACAAAGGCCTTTACTGAAGCGCTGAACCGGTTTTCCCCCCCACTGCCATTGCTGGTGGCCTTCAGCGGTGGCGCAGATTCAACAGCGCTGCTGGCTGCGTGCGCGCAGCGATGGCCGGGGCAGGTTCAAGCGGTGCATGTGCATCACGGCCTGCAGGCAGCGGCAGAAGACTTTGTGGCGCAATGCCATGCTGTGTGCCAACGGCTCGATGTGCCGTTGGCAGTCCGCTATGTAAATGCCCATGCCAAGCCCGGTCAGAGTCCGGAAGACGCTGCGCGCCGGGCACGCTATGGTGCATTGGACGATTTCCTGGCTTCATCGGAGGGCCGGGGCATTGCGTCGGTGGCGTTGGCGCACCATGCTGATGATCAGGTAGAGACCATGCTCCTGGCCTTGTCCCGCGGTACGGGTGTCGCCGGTATGGCAGGGATGCCTTACCGGTGGTTGCGTGGGGGGCTCCCCTGGTTTCGTCCTTTGCTATCTGTGCCAGGAGAAGACCTGCGTGAATGGTTGAAGGAGCATGCTCTTGGCTGGATCGAAGACCCCAGCAACAGTGATTCGCGCTATACCCGCAACAGAATTCGCAGTCAGTTGCTTCCGGCGCTGCAGTCGGTTTTCCCTGCTTTCCGCGAAACCTTCGTTCGGTCATCGGCGCATGCTGCCGAGGCGGATATGCTGTTACGCGAACTCGCCGCAGAGGACTTGGCCCACATTGGCACCCCTCCGTCCATTCAGCGCTTGCAGCAGTTATCACGCCAGCGGCAGTCCAATGTACTGCGCCATTGGCTGGTTTCCCTGCACCAGACCACACCTGCCGCCGTACAGCTCGCAGAGTTGCTGCGCCAGATTGCGACCTGCACCACACGTGGACACAAGATAAGCATCAAAGTGGGCCGTGGATTTGTGGAGCGGGAAGGGCCGTTGTTGATCTGGCGCGAGGCGTGAATACAGCACTCGTGCGCCGCAAACCTGTCGCAGTGATGAGCACAGGGGAATGGCTTTCTCTCTTCACGCTTTCGCTGAAGCGCAGAAAAAATGAGGCATAATAGCGGGATTGGAAACGTGACCGAGTGGCCGAAGGTGCTCCCCTGCTAAGGGAGTATGGGGTGTAGAGCCTCATCGAGGGTTCGAATCCCTCCGTTTCCGCCAAAAGCCAAGCAAAAAAGCGCCTCTCGGGGCGCTTTTTTGTTTCTATCTACCAATAAATCTACCAATTCATGCTCGTATTGGTTTGGATTGAGTTGGATTAGATTGGACTCTTCGGTCATCGGTTACTTTGCTGACGAGGCGCAACTCGGGTCTTCCTGGTCTTCGTGGGTGACTCGATTTGGTTTGCTTCTTTATGGGCTCATCTCAAAGCCTAGAAGACTACTTTGCAGCGGTTGCTGTCATCCAATCTTGGCCGTCGAACGCGTACTATCGGCCAATACCTGTCGGCGGCAAACGACAGCTCCCCTGGCGTTCAGTTGGTATGCTGGGCGAGAACCGACCGCTCCAGCGAGCGGCTGCTCGTTGATTGGAGAAGTGGGCAGCAAGTCAATCAGCATTGCAGTCCACGAGCTACCATCCTTGGGTCTGCAACTGCTTCAGTTCTGCCGCGTTGAAGGCATCACGCCTCATAGTCAGGCAGAGCAGATGCGAGGGCCGAGTCATGGCTACGTAGTGCAACTTGAGCCGCCCGAGCAAGCGAGAACTCTCCAGCTCAGGCTTGCCCTTCGCCTTCTTCTTCATCCCGCCGGCCCGTTCGCCCAGAATCCATGGTTTTAGCTTACTCAGGTGATGCTCGTAGTAAAAGCTGTCCAACACCAGGGTCGCCGTATGGGTCTCGCCTTTAACTGAGTGAATGGAGCCCAGACGGATGCGGACCTTCGGCATTTCTGGGGGATGGCTGTAGAAGTTCAGGATGGTTTGCGATGAGCTGGCTTCGGCGGGTGGGCTTTGCAACGCGTCGGGTCCGGTCAAAAAGTCGATAGCAACCTGTGGGAACTTGGTTGCCTGAGCTAGATGTAACCCGATCTCCGTGACTTGCAGCAATGCCGATTGCCACTCCACTGCGTCGAACTGTCCTCGCAATGTGATCGTCTTGTCCAGCAGGGAGCGGTAGGTCTCTTCCGCGGAGCTACCTTCCAGCGCATCAAGAACAATCCTATGTGCGGGCTTCCTTCCGCCAAACCATGTCGGCGTTGCTCCGGCGAGCTCTGCAAACCTCAGCAGGGCAGATGCCAATGCGTTAACGATGCCTTGCGCATTGCATGTCTCCAGCGCATCGCGAGAGGACTTAGAGAGGTACTGGCCGAATGTTAGCGGCGTGGACTCCTTGTTAGCGCTGACCGGGTCGTAGGCCGGCGCGTAATGCCCTATCGCACGGGGGATCGAGTGCGCGGCCTTGTCGTTCAGATCGTGAACACCAGCAACCGCCGTGAAGACCCCGGCCAACAATTCCCTGGAATCAAACTTCGAAATCAGGTAATTTCCATAGTGGCGCAGGACGTCCCGCACAGATTCGTCGTCGAACAGGAAGAGGACTGGCGGCAGTGCCTCACGTGAAATCCTGCTTCGAGTAGTGCCCGATCCTTTCAGATCCTGCGGGACGATTCCGAGGCCTTTCGCGACGTTGGCGATTCCTTGCGGAAATCGGTAGCTGCGAGGCAGGTTGTGAGGCACTCCTGATGGAAAACTATCAGTCGTTGCCCCATCGGCACCGTTATGAGCGTAGATCGCTTGGTTGGAGTCGCCAAACCGTTGCCGAATTGCGGTGCAGGATGTCGCGGTAGTGCAGGCGCGCTTGGTTAAGGCTTGGAAAGTCGCGTCCGTCAACGCGTACGGGGATGCTGGATGGCATAGATAACTCCACTGGTCGGTTTGACCGTTGATGAACAAGGTGGAGTGGCCCCGGTCTACTGTGAACCACTCACGGTATGGGGCGGTATTCATCAAAACAGGGGGTTCGATGGCTGCGTTGTCTGCCGTTGGTTGCGGGGCTTTGAGACGGGCACTGTTGAACTGTGTACGGCCGTCCGGTCGACGGATCCAACCGCTGAAATGACATCTTGGAAGCTCTTCTGAATGGTGTTATTTGGTTGAATCGACAATATTTTGTGGATTTGTGCTTTAATTTCTCATGATTCATCGATACGCGTTCGCTAATTTCCAGTCCTACTTGGAGTGGACCGAAGTGTCTTGGTTGCTGGATGGCAAGGTGCCTCAGTCGGTGTGGGCAAGAACCTCCCCAACGGGCGAGCGCGTTAGCAGCGTGATGTCTGTAGTCGGAGCGAACGCCAGTGGTAAGACAGCTTTGCTCAAGCCGCTGCTTTTTTTGGACTGGTTTGTCAGTCAGTCTTTCGCTACGGATGCGCAGGCCCTGATTCCTGTGCAGCCGCACATGTCGGCCTCCGATGCTCCCTCAGAGTTCGAGGTCGAAGTCGATTTTGAAGGTCGCTTGTGGCGCTATATGCTGCGGTGCACGCGCGAACGCGTGCTTCATGAGTCGCTCTACGCAAAGCACGATCGCATGCGATATGTGTTTGTGCGGGATTGGAATGAGGACGAGCAAGCGTATTCCGTAAAGCAGAAGGATTTTGGCCTGCTGCCCGCGGAGGCTAAAAAGGTCAGACCAAACGCGTCCTTGATTGCGACGGCTGCGCAATACGGCGTGCCACTGGCCCAGCGGATCGCAGGTTCCAGCGGCGTGCGGTCGAATATGCACCAATACGGTCGCCGTCAATCCGACGCTGGTCAGTTGGTAGTGGCTGCAGCCCATTTTGTGGAAAGCGACAGCCAGCGATCTCAATTGGTGTCCATGCTGCGTCGGTGGGATCTGGGTCTCAAAGATGTTGACATCCGGCAGATCGAAAACGTGATGCCTGACGGCTCCAAGCAGTCGTTCTGGGTGCCATTTGGCATTCACTCGACGGAAAACTCAGCGAGCTTTGAGTTGCCGTTCATGCTCGAGTCCAATGGCACACAGAGTTTGTTTGTTCTACTGTCTCGTCTGCTCCCCGCATTGGAGGGTGGTGGCGTGGCCGTCATTGACGAGCTTGAAAATGACCTGCATCCGCACATGCTCGAGCCTATTCTTGAGTTATTCGCCAGTCCAAAGACGAACCCGAACGGCGCTCAACTGCTTTTTACCTGCCACGCTGTGGAGGTCCTGAATCTCTTGCACAAGTCACAAGTGATGTTGGTAGAGAAAGATGAGCACAACCAAAGCACAGCATGGCGATTGGACAGCGTGAGCGGCGTGCGAAATGATGACAACCTGTACGCCAAGTACATGGCTGGTGCTTACGGTGCGGTGCCGCAGTTATGAGGCACAACAGGCATTCTCGCGCGGTTGCTCGCACGGTCTTAATCGTTGGGGAGGGTGACGCTGAAGTTACGTTCTTGCGGTATTTAAAGGAGCTCTACGTTGCGCGAGGTTCTGGTGTCGCAGTCACGATCAAAAATGCGCATGGAAAAGGGGCGCTGAACGTTGTGGACTGCGCGATTCGCCAATCGATGAGCGTGCAATACGATCAGGTGGCGGCGCTGCTGGATACGGATACTGATTGGACAGATGCCGCCAAAAGGAAGGCTAAGCAAGGAAAGGTGCATGTGCTGCCTTGTAATCCCTGCCTTGAAGCCCTTCTTCTATCGCTCAAAGATGAGCTCACCGAAGGAAGGACTACGAGCCAACTGAAGAGCTTGTTTGAGCGTCGGTTTGGGGGGAGTGCAAGTGATGTGGACTGGCATCGTCATCTGAGTTTGGATGCGGTCAATGCCAAGAGGGCGGGGTACGCGGTAATCGATCAGCTGGTTCACTTGCTCGTACACGGACTTCTGCCTAAATAGCGATTGAATTTTAGATCTAGTAGGCTGATGTTCTTGCTCGGCATGCGTGCGCCTGTTGACTTCCTCCCAACTCAATGAAGCGACTGTGTGTGAGTAATTGTTAATATTCATCAACTTGTTGACGTCTTGTTGCGTGTTTAACGTCCTCATCCGATAAGCTCCCTAGCTTTACTAAAACTACACAAACATAGTTGCGAACCAGAGCGTCTCTAGGCGCCACGTAGCTACATCATCAGGGAGTGCGCATATGCGCTTGGGAGGGGTGCGAGTTGGACTTAACCGACTCGGCGTGTCAGCGCGCGCATGTCTGAATTGGCTTTGGATGACCGTTTTGGTCTTGACCGCGTTATGCGGTGCATGGGGGCGCTCAGCCAATGCCCAAGACTCGGTTTGTGCCGAAGTCAAAATCGTCATCGAGCAAAAGCTCTCTCTGGAGCGCCAGGCTTTTGATGCCCACATGGTCATCAGAAACGGCTTGGAGACGAGCGCGCTGTCCAACGTCAAGATCGACCTGCTCTTCAAAGATCAGGATCAAAACGATGTTGTCGCCACAACCGATGCCAATTCATCAGGCGCTTCCTTCTTCGTACGTACAGACAATTTGACGGGTCTGACGGCAATCGATGGCAGTGCCAGTTTGGCGGCAAAAGCTACCGCTGATATCCGTTGGCTGATCATTCCCTCGCAGGGCGCTGGTGGCACCACCTCTGAAGGGCGTCTTTACTACATCGGCGCGCGTGTCTCCTACACATTGGACGGTCAGACGAGCACCGTTGAAGTAACGCCCGACTACGTTGTTGTCCGTCCTCAGCCGCTTTTGCGGCTTGACTACTTTTTGCCCACGGATGTTTTCGGGGACGACCCATTCACGCCTGAGACAGAAGCCTCTGAGCCGTTCACGCTAGGGGTTCGCGTTGCCAACGTTGGAGCAGGCACTGCTGCGAAGTTGCAGATTGAATCCGCACAACCCAAGATTGTGGAAAACCGCCAGGGTTTGCTGATCGACTTCACCATCCTTGGTGGATACGTGGGTAACGCGATCGCCGGAAAGAGCCTGTTGCTGGATTTTGGCGATATCGCACCGCAGAGCGCAAAGATGGGGCGGTGGTTGATGCAGACCACGCTGGCGGGTAGGTTCACCCAGTTCAACGCTAGTTTTGTCCATGCCGACTCCTTGGGTGGAGCGGTGACATCCTTGATCAAAGAAATCGTGACCCACAAGTTGGTGCGGGATGTCCGTGTTGATCTGCCGGGCCAGGATGACATTGATGACTTCTTGGCTGAACAGGGCGACGGTTACAGGGTCTACGACTCCCAGGGCGGAGACAACCCGGTTTTCAACCTGTCTGGCGCAGCTTCGTTGAATGCCGTCTCAGGCGGAAACCTTGCATTGCAGTTCCCTGCAACTCAAGGCCATGTGCATGTCAAGTTACCCGACCCTTCGCGTGGCTCTCGTGTGCTTGCGCAAGTACTGCGCAGTGATGGCAAACAACTGCTCGCTCAAAATTTCTGGCTCTCCAAATCGCGCAATAGCGACCTGAACTGGAGTTACTACGTCCACGTTTTTGACAGCAACACGACGGGACAGTACACCCTGGTTTTCTCGGACAGCTCGACGGCCTCGTTGGGCGGTACGGCCTATCTTGATGCGAACGGCAACGGTGTGCGCGATGCGGGCGAAGCACCTGAAGGCAACCTCATGGTTGCCCTGAAGGGGGTTGATGCCCAGGGCCGAAATGTATCGATTCAGGCATACACAGATCCTCAAGGCAAATTTTCGTACAACGGTCTGATGCCAGGCCGGTATCAGCTGGAAGCAGGTGAGCGCAGCGGTTGGATCAATGGCACTTGGGTCGTCGGCAGTGCGGGTGGTGTTGCCTCGGACGGTTTGATCCGCGACATCGTGCTCCTTGCTGGGACGAATGCCAGCGGCTATGTGATTTCCAAGCGCAAGCCAGTTGACGGTAGCAGCCAGACCTCATCAGCAGATGTGGCAGTGACTGCGCAGTCCAACGTTTACGAGTTGATTCCCGGCAAGACAGCGATCGTCACGATCACTGCGACCAACAAGGGTCCTGACACAGCGCAAGGTGTGACGGTTCAAGCGGCTCTTCCGGCTGGACTGTCTCAACAGATCGTCACGGCGAGTCTGGGCGCATTTGATGGATCGGTTTGGAATGTCGGTGCTCTGTCCAAGGACCAGTCGGCCACTCTCACGGTGCATGCTCTTGCTCAACCTTTGAGCGACGGTAAGTCCCGCTCTATCACGTGGACCGCAGCCATTGGCTCGCAAACCAAAGATCCTGTGGGCGACAACAACCAAAGTCGCGTGAACCTGCTGGTGCAAAAGGATCCGCAGAGTGGCGCGGAGATTGCGCAAGAGTTGTACTCGCAGACCCAGGTGCTGGTGTGGAGTCAATGTCCAGAAGTTAGCTCGTCTCAAGACGCAGAAGCTTGTGCTGTGCGCAAGGCTGACGCTGCTCGAGCCTGGTTCGCAGCGCGTTCTATCCGGGCTTTGGTTGTGACCCAGTCGGGGGATTGGCGAGTCGCCATGCGCAGCGGTGCATACAACGTCCTGTGGTTTGCGGGGGGCACAAGCAGTCTGGATGCCACGGCCCAGGCTGAAGTCCGCGCGGCGGTGCGCAGAGGTGACTCTGTGGTCTTGGACGGAGGAAACGCAGTTTCTATGCGTGGAGTCTCCGATGTATTTGGCGCAACCTTTGAAGAGCCCACCCTGGGCAGCGACCTCCAGGTCGCGTTGACGGGTGGTACGGCGATGCCGACCCTCGGTGCCGCTTACCCACTACAGCTGAATACTGCTACTTTGGATGGCGTCTACGTCGCTTCTGGAAAGCCAGCCATCGCGTCGCATGTGTATGGTCTGGGTCAATCCCTGTTGGCGGGCTTTGATTTGCTCGACGCTGCATCGAGCGGCGGCGTCTGGTCCCAATTTGCTGAGCAGCGTCTGCTCGCATTGACTCCTGCTCCGAAGACTCAGCCTGCATTGGCGGGTTCCGCGTTCGGCCTGAAAGTCAAAGCCCGAAGCCTTGCCCCTGTGGGTGGTGCTGAAAAGTCCGTCAACCTCAAGATGGACCTCACGTCTGGCGTCACTTATCGCGATGCGGTGCCTCCTGCACAAGGGGCTTCCTCGAGCGCGCAGCCGTCATGGGCACTTGCTTTGCCTGCGGGCCAGGAGCAAATCGTCAAACTGGAGTTGATGATGCCTTTGGCCTCTGGCGCTGCCGAGGCGAAGTCGCAGCTCTTGGATACGTCTGATATGGGCTTGCTCGCCACGCAGACCACTGCGCTGCAGGTACTGGGTCTGGATACATTGGTCCCGCGCATCAAGTTGGCTCTGGCCGATATCACGCCAGTTGGGGCACAGCAGCAAGAAGCGGTCGCTCAAGCCCGTGATGCCCTGAGCAAAGTTGAGCAGGCGCAGCAGCAAAGTGATTGGAATACTGCGATTGAGTTGCTTGGGAATTTGCAAGCGAGTTTGGACCAGCTGTCGACCTTGCCTTCCGCTCCATCGATTGCGGAGTTGCGGTTGGACGTTGCCCGATGGTTCTTCTTGCTCCAAACCCGTTGGATTCCTGATCCTGCGCTGACTCCTGCGCAGATCACGAGCGTTGGTGGTAGCGGGCAAACTTCGATCGTTGGGCAGGTCTTTGGTCAAGCGCTCGCTGCGCAGGTGCTGGATGGTCGTGGCCGTCCCATGGCCGGGGTGTCGGTGCGTTTTGAGCTTCCAAGTACGGGTGCCAGCGCAAGCTTTGCTGGAGGCAATGCAAGTGCAGTCGGTGTGACGGACTCCCAAGGCGTTGTGCGCTCTCCAAGCTTGACTGCGAATACTGTTGCAGGCACTTTCCAAGCGCTCGCTACCGTTAACGGGCTGAGTTCTTCTGCTGTGTTCTCGCTGCAAAACAATCCGTTGGTCGCATCAAACCTGACCATTCAGGTTGTCGATGGGCAAGGGCAGTCCGCCACGATTGGCACCTTGTTTGGGAAGTCCCTGAGCGTTCGCGTAGTGGATGCTCAGAATCGCCCACAGGCCGGAGTGTCCGTGCAGTTTGATGCCATCGCGTCCGCAACAGGTGCTGGGGCGGCTTTCGAAGGCGCGGGTCAAAGTGCCGGTTCGGTACTTGCCACCACAGACGCTTCAGGCATTGCCGTATCGCCTCGGGTGCGCGCCAACATGAGTGTGGGCGCCTATCAAGTCAGTGCGGCAGCCCAAGGGGCGGCCTCCAGTGTGAGCTTCTCTCTGCAGAACCAGATGGCGCAATCGCTGCGCTTGTTGTCTGTCGACGGCAATGGTCAGTCAGCACGCACCGGCGCGGTGTTTGGTAAGCCACTGACTGTTCGGGTGGTGGATGCACAAAGCCGTCCTCAGAGCGGAGTAGCCGTGCGCTTTGAAGCGCCGTCCAGCGGGGCTTCTGCACAGTTTGAAGGCCAGTCCACCAATGTCATTTTGGTCAATACCGACCTCAACGGGACCGCTGTATCTCCGCTGTTGCGTGCCAATGTGGTGACCGGGGCTTATCAAGTGCGCGTCGCAATCGCGTCTGACGCTTCTGCTGCACAAGTTTTTGATATGACCAACGTGGCTGCACCGGTGCCTACGCCGGTTTTCACAGCGCCTTCTGCGACCGGCACGGGGCAAGTCACCGCGCGTGTTTCTGGTGGTGGCGCCTCCTGTGCGTTCAACCCCGACGCAACCAGGATGATGCCTGCCTCTGGAATGGGACCTGTGCTGGGACAGATCCTGCTGCCACATGGCGTGTTTGACTTTGAGTTGGTCAGTTGCACACCAGGCGGCGAAGTCACCATCACAACGACTTGGCCAGACCTGCGTGGGATCACGGGCTACCTCAAGTACGGGGTCACCCGTACCTCTGGCGGCAGAAAGATTTGGTACCCACCTAAGAACCTGCGAATCAGCGGTAACACGGTGTCGTACACGATCAAAGACGGGGGTCTTGGTGACGATGACTTGACGGTCAACGGCGTGATCCGTGATCCCGGTGGTCCAGTGATTGCTGCCGCAATCCCCGCGACGGATCCAGCGCCTATCCCTGTCATGGATTGGCGAGTTCTGATGTTCCTGAGCCTGTTGATCTTTGCGGTGGGAGGGGTTGTTCAGCGCCGCAACTCTCGGGGCACATGATGGTCTGGGAACGCTTTTTGCGCCCGCTTGTGGTGGGGTGCATGCTCGTTCTATCTGCGACTGTTTTGCCAGCGTGGGCGCAGGAGCCGGAGGTTCCTGCGTGCCTGCGCGTGGACTACCCCCAGCCCACGGTGCCTGAATTTGGCCATGCCGAAGCACTTTCGTATTCGACGCAAGAAACGCAGTGTTGGGTCGACGTCGTGGAGGCTCGGCGTGCTGGGGGAATGGCTCTCGATGTGAGGGAGGCTGCAGTGGCCCCTCTGCCTGGCGCTGTTGCTTTGCCGCTGCCGTCGGTGGCGGACCGTCGCTATTTGCGTGATCAGTCTCTTACTTTGGTCGGCACAGGGGTCGATTTGCGTGCTTTGACAACTGCGTGCCTATCGCTGCGCAAGCAAGGTTTCTCCAAAGTGCAGGTTTTGCTCGGCGGTGCGCGCAGTTGGGCGCGAATCCAGTCCGTGGACATGGTGACGCCGCAAGAGGCTTGGCTCGGTGCACTGGATGGCCAGTGGCGGTTGATCGGCATTGGACTGCGCCAAGAGCAAGTACAGAGCCTTGTAGGAAAACCAGAAGTCAATTTACCGTCGTCGGTGGATGACGCAGCACTTGTGCAAGCTCTGAACGATGCAGAGCGTGCAAAGCCGCTCGGACCACATCAGCAATGGTTGCTGCTCACGCCAAGCCAGGCCAGCGGGCAATCGTTGTTAGCGCGACTGCAGCAAACCCCATACAAGCCCGGCGCAAGAACTCTGGCCTGGCTCTCTGGCGGTTGGGATTCTTACAACGCATATCTGCAACAGCAGCAGCAGTCGGCGGCCCATGCAGGGCGTCCTTTGCCTCGCTCGTGTGGTTCTTGAGCATTTGGGGTTTTTCATGCGATCTATCGGTTCATTCATGCAAGTCCTCAAGGCCGCTACAAACCAGCGGCGGTTGAGCGTGGTGAGAAGCACCGCAGCAACCTTCGTGGGACTGCTGTTGGGTGTTTGCGCATCCCAATCCGCTTGGGCATTGACCGTCTCTGGCTCTATTGCAGCGAACACCCGCTGGACTGCGGCGCAGTCTCCCATCATGGTGCAAGGCAATGTGACGCTGGATCAGGACGCTACGTTGACTGTGGATCCTGGCGTGCAAATACGCATGGAGCCGTCGTCCAGCTTCACAGTCATGCGCGGGGCTGTGCGTGCCGTGGGGACTCAAGATCAGCCGATCGTCATTACTTCAGCCAAGTCATCGCCAGCCCCTGGCGACTGGGGGGTGTGGCGTTTCACTGAAGGAACTCGAAATGAGCAAACCCAATGGGACTATGTACGTGTCGAGTACGGCAGCGGTCTCGTTGTCGAAAAGTCTTCTCCTACGTTGAACCGTGTTTCGCTGCGATTCAACAATGGACCCGCTGTCCGAATAGATCTGGAGTCGTCGCCTGTTGGCAAGGGACTTACAGCGGAGGGAAACCTGATCAATGCAGTGCTGGTACCTGCGGGTGTGATCACTGGGAAAGTCAGCTGGGCGCTGGCTGGCATTCCCTATTTTGTTGAGCAAGGTCTGGTGGAGGTCGGTCTTGCGCAGATGCTGATTGAGCCAGCGGAGGTCAAAATGCCGCGTAACTCGAATGTGCCATTGCGCTTGAAGCTGACGCAACCGGCCCCTCAGGGCGGTAGAGACCTTTCGTTTGTTTCATCCGCCTCTTACATTGTCCAAGGCCCTGGCGTCCTGAGGGTTCCAGAGGGGGCGAGTGAAGTCAATTTCAACGTTTCCTCGCTGTCTCAGTTGGGCGCGGCTTCCATCTCTGTCTCTCATCCTGAGTTAGGTACAGCTGGAGTCCGGGTGGAGGTTGCTGATATTCCTTCCATCGACTTGAGGGTGCTGTCCAGTTCCAATCAAATGTTGGCGGGCGCTCCCTACACGCTGACTGCAAATTTATCCGTGCCTGCACCTAGCGGAGGGGTAACAGTGCCGTTGTCGAGTACCCCTGTCGGTGCTGTGCAGCATCCTGCGAGTGTCACCATTGCTGAGGGAGAGAGCAGCGCCACCTTTGTTGTTCAGGGAGCGGCATCCGGGACAACGGCCACTGTGAGCGCTCAGGCTGCAGCTGGGTATGCCATTCGCGAGGGGGCGGTGGATCTTGAGTTCGTTTCTGGTCTTTATGCTGAACTCCTTGCGCCGAGCCGCATGCTGGTAGGGGAGCAGCTTGAAATTTCTGTCAGGCAAGTGGTTCCACCAGCACCAAAGGGCGGACTGAAAGCGCAGATGGATAGCTCCGCTCCTTCTGTATTGAAAGTGATTGTTAACGAGGCCTCTGTAAGTGGAGAGGAGCTGTATCCACAAACGACGCCTCCATTCCTGGTTCAAGCTATTGCTCCTGGTGAGGCTCGTTTGCAACTGAGTGGTGCTGGATTTATGGCAAGTCCAAACAACGTCACAGTGGTCAAGCCCACCGAGCTATATCTTGAGGCATATTCTGAAAATGGAAAGTTTGTGATTGGTGAAGGGTTGGTCGGAAGGGTCCGTGTAGGCCGGAAAGTCGAACCCTTGAGTTACCACGCATACAGCGATGGTGTGTACGTCACTCTCGCTTGTGAAGACTCATCAATCTGTTCCACCCAGAGCGTCTATATACCTTCCTGGCAGCAGTCGGTGATGGTGTCCATAACAGGGAACGCAGCTGGTGCAACCAAGTTACGTGCATCGGCTGAGTACGCAGTGGCTGCCATCGCCGACGTGAATGTTGTGAAGCCTGAACTGGCTTGGAGTGTCTCGCGTGAGCGCTACATGGGCGTCCGCCAGGGCTTCAGTATTTGTTTATCTGTCCCTAACGTCACGTCGTCTTACTACCGTCAAGAGCTGAGTGCTTCCGCTTGGGTTATGGATCTGAGCTTGCCAGATCAAGCGCCCATTGGTTTGGTCGGCGCAATCTACAACCAGCCGGAAGGTGGATCATCGGTCACTCAAGCTCGCATTGAGACCGGATCATCATGTACCAATACCCTGTACGTGGGTGAAGCGAGCCGTCGTGGCAGCTATCGCATTGGCTTGAACATGGCCAACGGCATGAGTAGTAAATCAGAGGCCATCACTGTTTTGGCCGATGACCAGATCGCAATGAGGGCAGTGTGCGGCGATTGCGTGGAACTTACCGTCGTGCAGGGTTTCACCGCCAATTTTGGTGCGTATGCAACTTATCGGGGGTTGCCGCAGCCTCCTTCACAGCCGTTGAGTGTGCAAATCGTTTGCGCTGACGTATCGGGTTGCAGTGCGACATCGCCGGTCGAATTGATGCCCAACGAGGAGTATGCGTACTTTGAGGTTACGGGACTGAGTCCAGGGCGGACAAGTCTTGAAGCTACTGTCCCCGCATCCCTTGATGTCTACCCTGACGTTGGAAGTAGATCTATCAGAGTGGTGCCGCCCAGTCTGTCCTTCGATAGCCGCGACTGGCAAACACCGGAAGTTGATGTAACGGCGGGAGAAAGCCGCACCTTTGAAGTCTGCTTGTCTGAGCCGGGATGGGGTGTGCGCAGTTATTCCCTGACGGACATGAATATTCAGATGTCGACCTCCAACCCAGCTGTGGCACGTGTGACGCCAATAGATATCTGGCCGGCAAAGCAAGAGTGTGTCTATCTTGAAATGAACTTCATTTCAGCTGGTGTTGCTCAGTTGACGGTCAATGTGCCTGGTGTACCAACCCATACGAAGCGTTTTGAGGTGCAACCGTGACGAGGTCGAGCAACATGTTTTCAATGATGGTTATGACCAAGTGCATAAATGCGCTGGGCATGCCTGTCGTCCGTCAGTGCCTGTTGGCCTTTGTTAGCTTGTGGTTTGCTTTAGGCCAAGCCCCGACCGCCGCCGCGGAAGATGCTCAACTGACTGTTGCAGACGGGGTCGTGGTCAAGTTTGGCGCAGGCGCCAATGCACAGAAGCCTGGCTCCGGGCTTTGGGTCCGAGGTCAACTGCGAACCGGTTCAGGCGTGGTTTTCACCAGCGAGCATGACTCCACAGCGGGTACTCCTGTTCATAGCAACTCCAGCAGCACGCCTGCTGCTGCTGATTGGCTGGGCGTCTTTCTGTCTGACGAGGTCAAGCCGACGAACATCAGCATTAACGGACTTACCTTGCGGTATGCGGGCGGGACTCAGAATGTTCCTCCAGCGCTGGCCAATGCCGGTGCGGCGCTGAATCTGAAAGGCGGCTCCTTTGTCTTTTCTGATTTGCGCCTGGAGCAAAGTTTGGTAGGCCTTTGGGTAACGGGGCAAGGATCCCCGCAAATCCAATCGAGTCGGATTACCGGTAATGTCATCGGCCTGCGTTCGAGTGCGATGTCAACGCCCACAATTGCCCAAAGCAGTCTCGCAGAAAACACCTCGTACGGCGTGTTGAATGACTCACCACAGTCCGTGGTGCAGGCCGCAAACAATTGGTGGGGACATCACACAGGTCCTAGAGACAGTGTTGGTAACCCGTCCGGGCAAGGCAGCAGGGTCAGTACAGGCGTGGCATATCAGCCTTATCTGACGATGGACCCCACAGGGAAGCCTGGTCCCGCGATGAAGCTGAGTTTTGCGGGGCAAGCTCTTTCTTCAGGCGCTACGCTGCGCAATGCAGGAGAGCTTTTGCTCAGCGCATACAGCGCCAAAGGCGTTACAAAAATTGAAGCTTTCGTTGATGGCGTACTCGTTGCTAGTGGTAGCTACGGCACCTCACCTGCACCAAGCACCGAAGCAAGCCCCGTAGAAGCTCGTCGCGTCCTGCGTTTTGAAAACCTCAGCAATGGCGCGCACACGATCTTGGCCATCGCGCGTGATCCCGAAGGTGGTATGACGACCATCAATGTGCCTTTCACTTTGGATATGCAACGTCCCGGCGCTGCTGCCATTACGAGTCCTTCGAATGGCGCGACGGTTACATCGCCCCTTCTGAGTTTCACCGGGACGGCGGAGCCTTGGTCGAATATACAGGTGACCCTGAATGGGCAAGTGATTGGACAGCTTGATGCCGCAGATGGCAGTGGCAACTTTGCCGGTAGCGTTCAGCTTCCAGCGGAAGGTACCCACTCGCTCCAGGCCAGGGCGATCAATGCGCGTGGCGATGGTCCGCTCAGTGCGGCGGTTGCTGTGTCATACGTGCAGCCTCCACCGACGGTGACATTTTTGAGCCCAAGCGATCAGGCTATCGTGAGGGGCTTGGTCAATGTCCAGGTCAGTGCAATTGATGCCAATGGAATTTCACAAGTACAGATTCAAGCGGATACCGCTGCAGGCCCAGTGGTGCTCGGGACTCTCACTTCGCCGCCTTGGTCAATGGAGTGGAACACGGGCGCTCTGCCTGACGGCAACTACACGCTGACGGCGACTGCTACGAGCGTTTCCGGAAAATCAGCACAAGCTCGTCGCGTCGTGCAAGTGCAGCAAGTGCCACCACCACCTCCTGCCCCGGTCATGCCCTACGGCACTCGTGCTCTGAATGTCACGCCGGCACTGTCTTTTGGCGAGCAGCCAATCATCATCACTGGACAGGTTGCGACCACAGACAGTTCCGCGCAGTCTGTACCCAACGCCTCGCTCAAGCTGGTTTTGCGTGTGCAAGGCTTCGAGCGTCGGATCACATTGGTCAGTGATGCATCGGGGCAATTCAGCTACAGCTTTGTTCCGCAGTCCAATGATGCTGGAACCTATTCGGTCTACGTTGTCCACCCCGACGACAGCACCTACGCGGCCAGGCCAGCGGCTGGGCAATTCACGATCAACCGTCTGAGTTTCAATTACAGCCAGTACAAGCTCAATGCCATACGTGGCCAGGCGACTCCAGTGCAGTTGCAGGTGCGAGCCAGTGCTGGCACAGGGGCCAAGGCGGTGCGGTGGGTCGCTCAAGCTGCTGACCAGCCTTCGGGCAGCTTGCCCCCTGGCATCACACTCGACCTCGGTCAGCCAATCGATGTAGCCGCGGGCACAGCCGTGCCAATGACATTGACGCTGAAGGGGAGTGAGGCCGCAGGTGCCACGGGCACCATCATCCTCAAGGCATTCGCACAAGAGAGTGGCACTACGCCGCGCGCTGAGCTGCGCTTGGACTATCAGCTCCATGAAGCGACCCCGGGCTTGAGCCCGTCACCGAGTTTGGTGGAAATCGGTGTGAAGCAAGGGGAATCCGCCAGTGGTGTCGTGACTGTCACCAATAAAGGGTTGGCTGCGGCGAAGGCCGTGAAGGCCAGCTTGCTCACGCCAACCGGCGGCACCCCACCCAACTGGGTGCGCTTGGCAAGTAGTTCTGATATCGGCAATCTCGACATCGGGCAATCCACCAGCTTGCAGATCGTCGCCAGTCCAGGCGCTGATATCAGCGACGGCTACTACCAATACGAGCTGCGCATCAATGCCGAGAACGATGCCGGTGGCAAGGTTCCCGTCACGATTGCTGTGGCCCAAAGTGGTGAAGGGGGTGTGCGTTTCAAACTGGTGGACATCTACACCAACACCTTGGACAAGACCGGCCAGTTGATCCCCGGTTTGGCGGGCGCCACGATCAAGCTTCAAAACGAAGCACTGACGGCGGATATCCGCAGCCTTACCAGCAACGATCAAGGGATTGCAGAGGCGACCAGCTTGGCTCCGGGCAACTACCGCTGGCGCGTCAGTGCACCCGGGCACACGGATGCAGGCGGCCGCGTGCAAGTGCGTGCCGGTTTGACGGCAAGTGAGCGCGTCTTCTTGGACAGCCAGTTGATCAGCGTTGAGTTCAGCGTGACGGAGACCACCATCAAGGATGAGTACCACATCACCTTGGAGGCAACCTACCAAACTCAGGTTCCAGCGCCTGTCGTTCTGATGGAACCCGCCAGCATCAATCTTCCAGACATGCAGGTGGGCGAGGAAATCACCGGCGAGATTACTGTCAGCAACTATGGATTGGTGCGTGCAGACGACCTGCAATTCACGTTGCCCAAGACAGACCAAAACTACCGCTATGAGTTCTTTGGCGAAATGCCCAAAGAGCTGGCCGCGAAGTCCCGCGTGGTCATTCCCTATCGGATCACAGCGATTGCGCCTATCAAGAGCGGAGTGGTGCTCAATGACACCACCAAGTTGTTGCCGCTTGCCACGGGCTACAGCCCAAGCATTCAGGTGCAGCAGGCCATTCGCAACCTCTTGACCACAGGAAAGAGCGCGGCAGTGCCTCATGAGAAGGCAGACGCAGTCGCCAAGGCAGCAAGTTGCAGTAGCTACGGGGCCAGTGCATGTGTGAATTTCAAATTCACATGTGCTGCGGGGGATACGGGCACAGCGTCCTTCTGCGTGAATATCAGTCGCTTGTTTGGTGGCAGCTGTACCGCTCCAAGTGGCGGCGGTACCGGTTCAGGCGGTACCGGAGGTGTTCCACCAGGTGGTTGGGGCGGTGGTGCTTCTGGCGGTGCGGGGGGATCACTGTTCACCTTCATCACCAAGTGCCCGCCTGGGGGCTGCAGCCGGTGTGCGGGCGGAGGAACTGGCCCTGGTGGCGGTTCTGGTTCTGGTCCTGGTCCTGGTCCTGGTCCTGGTCCTGGTCCTGGTCCTGGTCCTGGTCCTGGTCCTGGTCCTGGTCCTGGTCCTGGTCCTGGTCCTGGTCCTGGCCCCGGTGGCGGTGGCGGTGGCGGTGGCGGTGGATGCACCGGTGCCTGGTGTGGCTTTAAGCCGGGCTATGGTCCGTACGGCCCATACGGCGATCCTCCAGCCAGTCCACCAACGTCGCCAGGTAGCCCAAATCCGGCCCCAGTGCCGCTACCAAGTGATCTGGATAGCAACCAAAAGCCAGACAGTAAAGACGGTCCGTTTGGTAGTTGCAGGGCTAACAAGTAAGGTTGAATTCATGTTTGTATTGAAGTCCGTTTTCGGTAGCTTGAAAGAAGGTTGTTGCAACCGTCTCTTGGCTGCTCTTCTTTCGTTGGGGGCGGGGCTGTTTCTGCTGCCTTCCACAGTGCAGGCCCAGCAGATCTCGCAGCCCAACCAGGAGTACACAGAGACCAAGGTAGATCTCAGTGTGAAAACTCTGGCTGGTCTGGTGCGCATACAACGCACATGGGTCGCAGGTCAGTGGTACATCAATCCTGCTTGGGCGAACCTGCGCTTGTTGCCTGATCCCCTGGGCGGAGTGCTGGCTGTCGAACGCGCAGGCAGCATGTATGAACGCACCGGTAGCCAGGCTGGGAGCCAAGCCGCAGGCCAAGCTGTGGGGATAGCCGAAGGGGGCACGGCCTCCCAAGGCAGCATTTACCGTTTCGATAGCGACAACCTCATACAAAAGACAGCAACAGGTTGGCGGTGGTATGACCGCTTGGGCAACACCGTCGACTACAACTCCTCGGGAGTGATTCAAAGCTACAGCAATCCATACGGTGCCAAGATCGGCTTTGTGCGTAACGCTGCCGGGAATTTGGTTGCTCTCACAGATCCACTGGATCGCACCATCTACACCTTCGACTACGACTCCCAGGGACGCATCTCGCGCATCACTGATATTTCAGGGGCCTCCGTGCAATACCAGTGGCAAGATCCCGGCGTACTGGCTCAGGTAACAGACGCTGAAGGGCAGGTGTGGCGCTATCAATACGACAACCGCCAGCAAATCACGCAAAGGACCAATCCAGAAGGCGCAAGCTTGCACATCACGTATGCAACGGCCCCCGGTGAGATGCCCTACACCGCTGGGTTTGCAGGCACGGGAACGGGTGGTGCCGTTACCGGCCAATCGCTGCCCAGCAGTGGGAGCACCAGCAGCCCCAAACCACGTAATGCCAGGGTAGCAACATACCAAGACGAAAACGGTGCGCGTTGGGTATATCGCATTGATTTCAACCGCGTCACTCAGCAGTACTTGGTGTCAGTGCAGCGCCCTGACGGCACACCATCTCAGTACCGTTACAGCAAAGAAGGTTGGTTGCTGGAATATGTCGTGGATGGACAGGTGCAAACCCAGAGGCAGATGGACAGTACCACGCAGCACCGCACGCTAGATGCTCGTGGTTTGACAACGACCATCAACTACGACACCCATTACCGTCCGCTGCAAACCATCCAGCCAGATGGCAGTAAGGAGTCTTGGCAGTACGACAGCCAAGGACGAATAGTGCGCTACACCAACGCAGAGGGAACCGTCACGACCTGGCGATATGACGCGAAGGGGAGCCTTCTGCAAGCGATCGATGCGTTGGGCAAACCCGAGCAGCGCAGCCATCTCTACACCTACGACCAATGGGGCAACGCGCTGAGCTACCGACGAGGTTCTGGTGATGGGCAGGGCGCAGATGCAGTCACAGAGACCTATGTGTATGACAACTGGGGCAACCAAGTTGAAACCGAGGATGCCGCGGGCAATGTGTATCGTTACGCCTACAACAGCAAGGGGCTGCCTACCACCCTGACCAATGCGTTGGGAAATTCTTGGTCTAGCAGTTACGACAAGCTTGGCCGGCTTGCGGCAGTCCAAAACCCACTCGGAAATACCGAGCAATACCAATACAACAGCGCCAATCAAGCCACTCGAGAAACTGGCATGGGAGGAGAGGTTTGGCAAAGCACCTATGACGGCACAGGCCTTCTCAGCACCCAGTTGACTAACCCGTTGGGTCAGATCAGGAAGCTAACCCGAGACGCCTTTGGCCGAGTGGCTAGCGCCACTACGCCCGGTGGTCTGATCGTCAAAACTGCGTATGACCCCATTGGCCGCGTCACCCAATCCACTGATGCAGCGGGCAACACCACCCAATACAAGTACGGAGCCAACGGAGCGCCTGATGCGGGGCTGCTCGTCGCAGTGCAATACCCTACTTACCAAACGTCATACCGCTATGACCAGCGAGGCAGAGTCACGCAAGCCAGTCAACTCCTTGGCAAGCCCTCAGGCACCTCGACAGGTAACCTGGCTTCTCACACATGGCACTTTGCGTACAACGCACTGGGCCAGCGCATCAGCGCTACCAACCCTGCAGGCCACACCACGCTGTTTACGTACGATGCGCTCGGTCGGCTCATCAAAACCACCGACAGCCTCAACAACACCACAGTGCAATCCTGGGACGCTCACGGCAGGCTCCTGACCGTGACCGATGCCAAGGGCAACACCCACCGCTTCGACTACGACAAAGCCGGGCGACTGTTGCAAGAAACCCGCCCTGGTGGCGGCACCACGCGCTTCCAATACGATGCATCAGGCCAACTGACCCAGCGCACCGACGCAGGCGGCAACACCCGCCGCTACCTATACGACAAAGCAGGCAACCTCACGCAAGAAGAACACCTTCAGGCAGGCACCACGCTCGAGCAGCGCATCACCTACCAATACAACGCTAACAACCGGCTCATAGCCTACAACCAACAAGACGGCCAAGGCCAAGCCATCAGCGCTGCCACCTACCAAATCGACGCCCTGGGCCGCATCACCCAGCGCAGCACCCAACTGGGCAACAACCCCAGCGCCATCACCCTGGGGCAAAGCTACCACCCCGACGGGCAACTGGCCAGCCACACCTACCCAGACGGCAGCCAAACCCAATACAGCTACCTGCAAGGCCAACTGGCCCAAGTCAAGCTACCCAACGGCAGCGCCATCACCTACGGCGACTACCAATGGCTGCAACCTACCAAAATCCAAACCCCTGGGGCCACCAAAACCCAAACGTTTGACGCACTGCAACGCCCGTTGGGTGTCACAGTGCAAGGCGCAGCCAACCAAACTCTGATGAGCCGCAGCTACCAATACGACCCTGTAGGCAACATCACTCAAATCACCAGCGACTTGGGAGCCACCCAATACAGCTATGACGCCCTCAGTCGTCTCACCCAGGCCAAACCCGACGCAGCCCTGCAAACTTTGGGCTTGCCCACAGAGCAGTACACCTATGACAGCGTTCACAACCGCACCAGCAGCGCCCACCAGCCAGGAGCCTGGAGCTACAACGCAGACAACCAACTGACGCAATACCCTGCACAGCAAAACGGCCAGACCTTGCCTACCCAAATGCAATACAACGCCCAGGGGCACATCCAAAAGGAAACGAACAGCCAAAGCACCAAGACCTACCAGTACAACGCTGCAGAGCGGCTGGTGCGTTATGAAGAAACCTCAAGTGCCAGTGCCGTACAAGCCAGCTACCGCTACGACCCGTTTGGGCGCAGAATCAGCAAAACCACCACCATCCAGGGTGGCAGCAGTAAGACCACGTACTACGTGTATGGCGACAGCAGCCTGTTGGCAGAAATGAACGAGCAAGGACAAATACAAACCGCCTATGGCTGGAACCCGCAGGCAGCGGGCCTGTGGAGCACCGCACCGCTTTGGCAAGCTCAAGTAGGCAACAACAGCCTGAGCAGCCCAGGCACCGGCTACCACTACCTGCACACAGACCACCTGGAAACCCCGGTGCTGGGGACAGACAAGTCTGGCATGCAAACGTGGAGGGCGATCAGTGAAGCGTTTGGGGAAACCAAGCTAGACACCGCCAGCGCCATCACGATGAACCTGCGGTTTGCAGGGCAGTACTTTGATGGGGAGAGTGGATTGCACCAAAACTACTTCCGTGACTACAAGCCGGGAGTAGGGCGGTACGTGCAGCGGGATCCTATTGGGCTCGAAGGTGGGATTAATACCTTTGCCTATGTGGGGGGGAATCCTCTGAGCTTGGTTGATCCGACGGGGTTGCTATCGACAAAAGATGCCGTCAACCAGATATTCGATACGCTCAGGAAAGATTTCCCCGGTACATATGGTGGTCTAAATCCTAATTTCACTGTCGCTCCTTGGCCAAGGGGGAAGGCAACTACAATTGGAAATTGGGTGAATATCAATGCATTCACTTACGGGTTCACACTCAAATGCGAGGATCTGTTTCAACTCGTGATGACGGTCGCACACGAAGCGCAACATACCGGTCAACCATTCCTCATTCAGTTACGCATGAAAGGCCTCACTGATGATAACTATGACCCTCAAGATCCTCATTGGCAAATAGAAGATAAGGCGGCACAGCACGCTGGGGATGTGTATAACAAATTAAAGAAACAATGCGCTTGCCAGTAATATGAAAAGGTTTCGAATCGTTCTCGTAATTCTAATAATAACCGCTATTGTGCTGTCGCTACTGTTGTGGCGTCTCGCTGATGTTTGTGTAGATGTGAGGTGCCAATTAGCAAGCATTATGCCTAGGTTAGCTATAGTCCAGAATGAAGTTGCCCGATCGAAAAAAGGTGCCATATCCGAAAGAGCTATTCCGAAATCTGGTGACTTAGATTTTGGGTATGTCGGAAAAGACGGGACGATCATTGTTATCAATGAGACATCAAAATTGGTGATCGTTGCGCGACCTCAGTTTGATAGCAACGTTGTTTCATGGAAATGTATCGCGTATCCTGAGACAGCGAATATTATGAGCTTAGTCGCCGACTGTGGCGCAAAATTCCGTACACCCTAAGGAGAGGGCCAAGCTTAGATACCAGCATGCGAGCAACGCGAGCAACGGGGTCACCCATTAGCCGTCCCCGTCAAGTGGCAAACACACGCCCCTGCACCGCAAGAGCGCACCCTTTTGTCCATCCGGATTGCTCTTTCAAGACTGCATCCTCCGTCCTCGAACTCACCGCGCGCTTGGTTCCCAAAGCATTGGTTGCGCCGCAGCGCACAAGTCACCCATCAGGATCAAGGCTTTGGACATAGCGCAGTGATGCGCCTTGCCTACGGCCCCTGGCGGCATTTACCGCCCCAGAAAATCCTCTGTTCCCCAGCCTGTCCAATCATCGCAAGCCTTGTGGCCCGCACAGGTCTTGTGGCTGCCGGTCTGTGATTGATCATGGGTGATCGTTCTGACGATCCGGCTCCAACCCCATCTGGCCCAGGCTGCGGTCGCTGCGAACTCCTTGAACTTTGGGGCGGGATCGACGCGGGCAGGAATTCCAAGGCGCTGAGGTCAGCCCGAACAACGGGGTCAGCTCTTGCCTTTCGAACAACGGGGTCAGGTCTTGCCTTTTGCCCCCACTCCGCAGAAACTCCGCGGCAATCCAACTCAGCGGAGTTTCCGAATATGGCAAGACCTTTGCGCATCGAGTTCCCAGGCGCTGTGTATCACGTGACTTCTCGGGGCGACCGGCGCGAGCCCATCGTGCTGGGCGATGAGGATCGCGAAGACCTGTTGGGCGTTTTGGGCCAGGCGCTGCATCGGTTTGATGCTTGTGCCTTGGCATGGTGCTTGATGGACAACCACTACCACTTTGTTCTGCACACGCGGCAGCCCAATTTGTCGCTGTTGATGCGCCATATCAACGGTGTCTATACCCAGCGTTTCAACCGCCGCCATGGCAAGGTGGGGCATCTGTTTCAAGGGCGATTCAAGGCCATTTTGGTAGACCGCGATGCCTATTTGCTGGAGGTGTGCCGCTATGTAGAGCTCAACCGGGTGCGCGCCCAGCTGGTGGAGCATCCGGCCCAATGGCCTTGGTGCAGCTACCACGCGCTGACGGGCGTGCGCCCAGCCCCGGATTGGCTGGATGTGCAGGCCGTGTGGGGTTATCTGCTGGGGCGTGATGTTGTGGATGAGGGCACACGTGACCAAGCGACTCAGGCGTATGCCGCGTTGGTTCAGGCTGGGCAAGGGGTGCAGCTGTGGGCCCAGGGGCTGCGCCAGCAGGTGTATCTGGGCGATGAAGAGTTTGTATTGCGCATGCAGGCTTTGGCCAGTAACCGAGCTGTCAGCGCCAAAGAGGTACCCAAAGCCCAGCGCGCCAGCCCCAAGAGCTTGCAAGATTGGCTGGCCCTGTGCCCCACGCGTGGGCAGGCTTTGTATCAGGCGCACTATGCCTCGCAAATCAGCCTGTCAGAGATTGCCCGGCAACTGGGGTTGTCCGTCTCCCGCGTCAGCAGGATTGTGTCGGGCCAGAGGGTTTTGCAGGAAACCTCACGGCAGCGCCATGGATAGTGCAGTGGAACACCACACAGGCGCCAGACGGTAACCACACACTGATCGCCACCGCCCCCAGTGTGACGGGCAAACCCTCGCAAGCCAGCCGTACGGTGCAGGTGCAGCAATCCCCATCACCGCCACTCACTCCCGTGATGATTTCAGCTATTAATTTCATAGCGAGAAATGAATAGGGAGTTGCTGGAAAGCCACTTTTTATAGGTGATTCACCTTCCGGCAACACCTTTGGTGTTCTGCCCCACCTCTAGGGGGCAACTTTGCGAGGTTCGCCACGACACCATCTGGTTGGCCCTGCAAGTCTGTGACCTGCGTGCAGGCGTGGACATACTTCCTGGAAGAGTTGTGCATCGCGTCGACGGTGGGCCCCAAGCCCGCAGCGCGTGCGCCTTGGCATGCCGTGGGGCCAGCGGCGTTGCCCACTTTTGTATGTGCTGGTGAGTTGGCTTGGGCGCTTTGCAATTACCCAGCTCGTTTCCCTCCGGTGAATGCGTCGCTCAATTTGAACGCCGGTGGGGTGGCGACCTCGGGGTAGCAAAAGTCTGCCCAGTCTTGCATCATGGCCCGTCGTTTTTCCAGAGCGTCTCCGCGCCGGTAGGCCGCTTCCACCTTGTTCTCAAGCGCATGGGCTAGCGCTTGTTCGGCAATTTCTCTGGGGTGGTTTGTCATCTCTCCCGCCCAGTCACGGAATGTGGAGCGAAACCCGTGAGGAACGGCATCCACCTTCATGCGGCGTATTACCGATGTGAGTGCCATGTCAGATAGCGGTTTCCCCTGATTGGTATCAAAGACCAAGGCGCTCTCTGTCGCGCGGGGCAATGCCTTCAAAAGGGCCATGGCTTGTGTGCTTAACGGCACGCGGTGTTCTTTGCCTGCCTTCATTCGCTGTGCGGGTACAACCCACACACCGGTGACCATGTCTATTTCAGACCAACGTGCCCCCCGTACTTCCCCGCTACGGGCCGCACACAAAACAGCAAACTCTAATGCTCGCGCTGCGATGCCTTCGCGTGTTTGCAAATCGCTGATGAAGCTCGGCATTTGCGCTGCGGGGAGGGCCTTGTGGTGTTCCACCTTCTGGATTTTGCCGGGTGCTGGTAGCAGCTTGTCCAGGTGCCCCTTCCATCGGGCTGGGTTGTCGCCTGTTCTGTATTTGCGCACCGTCGCCCAGTCCAGAATGCTCTCGATCCGTCCTTACAGTCGCGTGGCTGCCTCTGTTTTGGTTTTTCAGATGGGCTCGAGCGCTTTGAGGACATGTACCTGTTGATTTCCACGCAGAAGTGACCCACTAACCCCCCAGGATTTCCATCTAAATCTGATCCACGTACTAACCCTAACCTGCTGCTTTGTTGAGCAGTAGGGAGACCAAGAGTGATAGATGTGGCAACCCTGAGTGTCCTCAGGCGCTGGACCCTGCGAGAGCAGCTGTCCATCCGAGAGATCGCCCGCCACACGGGCCTCTCACGCAGCACTCTCCGCAAGTACCTGCGCGCAAGCGAGGCCGAGCCGCACTACGCCAAGCGGGTCAGTCCTTCCAAGCTTGATCCCTTTGCATCGAAGCTCTCGGGCTGGCTCAAGACAGAAGCTGGCCGATCCCGCAAGCAGCGGCGCACCGTCAAGCAGATGTACGTGGCTGCAGGCGCTCGGTTATGACGGCTCCCACACCCGTGTGGCGGCCTTTGCGCGCCTATGGAACTAGCAGCGCCTTGTGGCCCAGCAGACCACTGGCAGTGGCACCTTCGTTCCCCTGACCTTCGGGCCGGGCGAGGCCTTCCAGTTTGACTGGAGCGAAGACTGGACAGTGCTCGCCGGGGTGCGCACCAAGCTACAGGTAGCACACTTCAAGCTCAGCCACAGCCGCGCGTTCTACCTGCGCGCCTATCCGCTGCAAACTCACGAGATGCTGTTCGATGCCCACAACCATGCGTTCGTGGTCCTGGGCGGAGTGCCTCGTCGCGGCATCTATGACAACATGCGCACCGCTGTAGACCGGGTGCGCCGTGGTAAGGACCGTGACGTCAATGCGTGCTTTGCGGCCATGGTCAGCCACTTCCTGTTCGAGGCCGAGTTCTGCAACCCAGCCTCGGGCTGGGAGAAGGGCCAGGTGGAGAAGAACGTGCGCGATGCCCGCCACCGCCTGTGGCCGGTCGTGCCGCCATTCCTAAGCCTGCTTGAGCTCAATGCTTGGCTTGAGGATCGTTGTGTAGCTCTGCGGCACGAGAGCGAGCACGGCAAGCTGCCGGGCACCGCCTCGGATGCCTGGGCTCAAGAGAAGGCAGCCCTGATGCCCATGCCTCGGCTCTTCGATGGTTTTGTGGAACACACCAAGCGCGTCTCCCCCACCTGTCTGGTCCAGTTCGAGCGCAATCGCTACAACGTGCCGGTGCCGTATGCCAATCGCCCAGTGAGCTTGCGGGTCTACGCAGATCGCCCGGTGGTCGCGGCTGAAGGCCAGTTCGTGTGCGAGCACCAGCGCTTGATCGAGCGTAACCAACATGGGGCGGGACAGACCGTGTACGACTGGCGCCACTACCTGGCGGTGCTGCAGCGCAAGCCTGGGGCCTTGCGCAACGGCGCCCCATTCCTGGAGCTGCCAGCGGCCTTCAAGCGACTGCAAGCCACCTTGCTCAAGCAAACCGGCGGCGACCGGGAGATGGTGGAGGTACTGGCACTGGTGCTGCACCACGATGAACAGGCTGTGCTCGCTGCAGTGGAATTGGCACTGGAGTCAGGGGCTGCCAGCAAGACCCACATCCTGAGCATGCTGCACCGCCTGCTGGACGGCAAGCCCGCTCCAGCACCGGTCACATCGCCGCAGTCCCTCAAGCTGGCGGTGGAACCCCAGGCCAATGTGCTTCGCTACGACCAATTGAGGGAGGTGCGCTATGCGTCATGACCCTGCCATCGCTTCCATCGTGATCATGCTGCGCGAGCTCAAGATGCACGGCATGGCCCAGGCGGTTGCGGAACTGGCTGAGCAAGGTGCACCGGCCTTTGATGCAGCACAGCCCATCCTGTCCCAACTGCTCAAGACCGAGACCGCCGAGCGGGGGGTGCGCTCGGTGGCTTACCAATTGAAGGTGGCCAAGTTCCCTGCGTACCGGGACCTGGCTGGGTTTGACTTCAGCCACAGCGAGGTGAACGAGGCACTGGTACGTCAGCTGCACCGCTGCGAATTCTTGGAGAACGCCAACAACGTGGTGCTGGTGGGTGGACCGGGTACGGGCAAGACCCACATTGCCACAGCCCTGGGAGTGCAAGCCATTGAGCACCATCACCGCAGGGTGCGGTTCTTCTCCACTGTGGAGTTGGTCAATGCGTTGGAAGAAGAGAAGGCCCAAGGCAAGACAGGGCAGATGGCACACCGGCTTGCCTATGTGGATCTGGTGATCCTGGATGAGCTGGGCTACCTGCCGTTCAGTGCATCAGGAGGCGCCTTGCTGTTCCACTTGCTATCCAAACTGTACGAACGCACCAGCGTCGTGATCACCACCAACCTTCGCTTCAGTGAATGGGCCAGTGTGTTCGGAGATGCCAAGATGACCACGGCATTGCTGGACCGACTGACCCATCACTGCCATATTCTTGAGACCGGCAATGACAGCTACCGGTTCAAAAATAGCTCCGCATAGCAACCACCACAGACCACCAAGAAGGAGAAGACAGCCAAGAACTTATCCACAACGTGAGCGTGAAGTTCACGAATCAGGGTGGGTCAAGATTCGATGGAAATGGTGGGTCAGCTTTGCATGGAAATCAACAGGGGATGGGTTGCAAGGCGCAAAGCGCAGCAATAGCTGTAGCCATTGCGAGCATTTGCAACGCAGCAGACCGCCCGAGACTGCAGATGTACACGGCGCGGTGATTTGTGCAGAGGATCCCTCGATGACAAAAACGTAATCTTTCTGTCTGGGGTCTGAGTGCCTTGATTTTCTAACATTCATTCCATGCCAAGCCTATCACTCCGGGTTGGCATGTTTTAAATCGAAAGGAAAATCATGCTCTCCAAAAAACAATTGAATATCGCTCTGGTAACTTTGGCCATGGCAGTGCCCGGCATTTCGATGGCCAGCGCGCAATACCACTCGGTGGATGGAGAAATTGGCTACAAGGAGTTTCCATCGCACGTCAAGCCCAGCAACCTGCAACGCTCGGACGTGATCCAGGAGCTGGAAAAGTCGCGTGCTGACGGCAGCCTCGTCGCCTTGTCTCGCGGCAACGCGTTGCAGAACACCAAAGACCAAGCCCAGGGATCCAGCCTGACCCGCGAGCAAGTGCGCGCAGAGGCGATACGTTCGGGCCAGCGCCAAAGCAACGCGAGTTTTGTCGATGGCGAACGGTAATCGGTCCATCGCGGTTCATTCGACCATTTAAATGGTATCGGTGGCGGATAAAGGGGCGGCGCTCAGCCCCCCATCCGCCATCCCTCTATTTATATTGGTCGATGCTCTGTAGTTTATGAATTTTGACGGGTTAATGATTTGCTATTTTCTGAATGCATTTTCATTCAACCAATCCATTCACCTTTCAAAAAGATGCCAGGCGATTTTTGCACGCGTAACCCGGTTCGCTCTATCGCAAGGAATCCCAGCTCACCCGAAGGCTTGACATTGAAGTCACTTCAAGGTTTCCAATAGGCCCAACACAACGCCATCACACCATGAAGTCCGCCGAAAACCTGCCCCTCAACCCCAGCGCCGATGACCATGCCCACACCTGTTGCGGACACAACCACGACGCGTCGGCCCAACCAGCGGGCGCGTCCCCAGCCCGCCCATCGGCCACGCAAGGCAGCGTGTTCCGTATCGCCGCCATGGACTGCGCGGCGGAGGAGAGCGAGATTCGCAGAGCGCTGGAATCGGTTCCCGGCATCCGGGGCTTGGGTTTTCAGCTTGGCGCGCGCACGTTGACCATTGACGCTCCGGACGATGTTATTCCCGCCGCTCTGGCTGCCATCCGCAAAGCGGGCTTCACGCCGCAACCGCTCGGCGACAGGGGGGACGACGAACACGCGCATGGCCCCAGCGAAGGTTTGTGGCGCATGGTGCTCGCACTCGCGTTGGCGATTGCTGCCGAGGCCGTGGCGTTCTTTTCGCCCGATACGGTCGTATTCAAGAGCCTCGGCATGGTGCTTGCTGCGGGCGCCATCGGCTTGGCTGGATTTTCTACCTACCGCAAGGGGTTGGCGGCCTTGATGCAGGCGCGCCTGAACATCAATGCGCTCATGACGGTGGCCGTCACCGGCGCGTTCCTGATCGGCCAATGGCCGGAAGCGGCCATGGTCATGGCGCTGTACGCGATTGCCGAACTGATTGAGGGCAGGGCGGTGGACCGGGCCCGCAATGCCATCAAAAGCCTGCTGGCCCTGACGCCCGACACCGCAGAAGTGCGCCAGCCCGACGGTACCTGGGCCGACCAGCCCGCCGGCGCAGTGCCGATGGCCGCCACGGTGCGCGTCAAACCCGGCGGCCGCATCCCGCTGGACGGCGTGGTGGCTGCTGGCGTGAGTGCCGTCAACCAAGCCCCCGTCACGGGTGAAAGCATTCCCGTGGACAAGGCGCTGGGCGACCCCGTGTTTGCAGGCACGATCAACGAAACAGGCACCCTCGAAATCACGGTGACGGTGGCCGCCAGCAACACGACGCTGGCGCGCATCATCCAGGCGGTGGAGCAGGCCCAAGGCTCGCGCGCACCCACGCAGCAGTTTGTTGACCGCTTTGCCGCCATCTATACGCCCGCCGTGTTCATCATGGCCGTGCTGGTGGCGGTGCTCACGCCCATGCTGCTGGATCTGACCTGGACGCAGGCCCTCTACAAGGCCCTGGTATTGCTCGTCATTGCCTGCCCTTGCGCCCTGGTCATCGCTACGCCCGTCACGGTGGTCAGTGGGCTGGCGGCAGCGGCGCGCCGAGGCATTCTCATCAAAGGTGGCGTGTATTTGGAAGACGCCTACAAGATCAAAGCCGTGGCGCTGGACAAAACCGGGACCATCACCGAAGGCAAGCCGCAGCTGGTGGCCCGCGAGGTGCTCTGTGCTGACGCACCTGAGCCCACCGTGCTCGCGTGGGCGGCAGACCTGGCGGGCCATTCGGACCATCCTGTCTCCAAAGCCATCGCTCAGGGGCTACCTGCCGGTACTGGCCAAGTGGCCGACTTCACTGCCCTGCCTGGCCGAGGCGTACAGGCCCAGGTGCAGGGCGAAACCCTTTGGCTCGGTAACCACCGCCTGATGCAGGAAAAGGGCTTGGCCACCAAGGCGTTGGCCGAACTGCTGGCAGTACACGAGGCGCAGGGCCGCACCGTCACCTTGCTCGCCAACGCGCAAGAGGTGCTGGCGCTGTTCGCCGTAACCGACACCATCAAAGACAGCTCGCGCGATGCCATTGCCCAACTCCGTGACCTGGGGGTGGCATCTGTCATGCTGACGGGCGACAACGTGTCGACCGCTAACGCCATTGCGAAACAGGCAGGCATTGACCAAGCGCACGGCAACCTGCTGCCCGAAGACAAACTGGCCGCCATCGAGCGCATGCAGGCGGAGCGGGGGCCGACGGCCATGACCGGCGATGGCATCAACGACGCGCCCGCGCTGGCCCGTGCCCACATCGGCATAGCCATGGGCGCGGCCGGGACCGACACCGCCATGGAGGCGGCCGACATCGTCATCATGAACGACGACTTGCGCCGCATCCCCGATGTGATTCGACTGTCGCGCCGTACCCGCAACGTGCTGTGGCAAAACATTGTGGTCGCCCTGGGCATCAAAGCCGCATTTTTGGGCATGGCGGTGTTGGGCAACGCGTCGATGTGGATGGCTGTGTTTGCCGACATGGGCGCGAGCTTGCTGGTCGTCATCAACGGGCTGCGCCTGCTGCGTGGCGTATCCGGCAACCGCTGAGCGATTCCCACACGCCCAGCCCGCCGCAGCCCGTGCACTCCTATCGCCTTTGCTAAACTGAAAACCATGCGCCGCTGGATCCTCACCTGCCTGCTGATGTTGCTACCGATCCAGTTTAGCTGGGCTGCGGTCGCTGCATACTGCCAGCACGAACGGGGGGGCCTTCCAGCGCGCAACCAGCACCTGGGGCACCACGAGCACCAGCACGCGGGCGGCAAAGAGCCCGGTAAGTCCGAGGCCCAAGCCCAGCCGCTCGCCCAAGCAGACAACGACAGCGGCAAAGGCGATAGCCGCATGGACCGTGCCGATCCCGACTGCCGCATGTGCCATGGCCTGGGGCTGGGGGTGCTGTGGCAACCGGCGCCCAAGTGGGCGCCGCCGCGCGCCAGCACCTGGGCAGGCCCCACCGTGGGGCACCTGCCGCAACACACTCCGCATCCGCCTGAACGCCCACAGTGGCCGCGCCTCGCCTGATCGGCGGGGCAGCTCCTTCTAGTCAAAACGCTTTGCCGCCGTGCTGCGGCCAAGGCGTGCGCGTGTGTCGCGCCTAAACCCGTGAGCCCAGGGCCAGCACCACGCTGGCCGCACCCGCCGATGACTTCGATCTTGGAAGCCATTGGAGAACCGGATGTTTAAGCGAAATGACCCATTTTTCGGCGACGGCCGTGGCACGCGACTGCCCTTGCGGTCGCTGGTGGCCGTTGTCATAGCCATGCTGGGGGCAGCGGCTGCTGCTGCCCCAGCGTCAGATACCAGCGGGCAGCGCCCCGCCAGCCTGCAACCCGCTGCCACCAGCCCGGGCAGTGCCTCACAAACCATTGCCAACACGCCCTTAACACTGGCGCAGGCGGTGGACCGCGCCTTGCAAACCCACGGCGACGTCGCCGCCGCGCAGCGCCTGGTCGAGGCCACGCAAGGCCAAGTAGTGCAAGGCAGCGTGCGCCCCAACCCGGAGCTGGCCTATTCACTCGAAGACACGCGGTTTGCCACCCGCAGCCAAAGCTGGCAACTGAACCTGCCCCTGGAGCTGGGCGGCAAGCGCCGCGCGCGCATCGCCGCCGCCGAGCGCGCCCGCGAACAAGCGCACGCCCAATGGGCGGCCGTGCGTGCCACGCTGCAGGCGGATGTCGGCACCGCGTATTTCGACGCCCTGGCTGCGCAGGAGCGCCTGGCGTTGGCGCGGGACAGCGCAGCACTGGCAAAGCTGGCCGCCGATGCCGTGGGCAAGCGCGTGTCGGCAGGCAAAGTCTCGCCGGTTGAAGAGACCAAGGCGCGGGTCGCCGAAGCCGGTGTGTGGCTGGAACTGGCCCAAGCCGCGAGCGACGAACGCAATGCGCTGACACGGCTCAGGAGCCTTGTCGGGTTGGCACCATCTGCGCCCCTGACCCTGGTGTCCACGGGCGACGCCATGCCGTGGGTGCCCCCGCTGAACGCGCTGCAAGAAACCGCCGAGTCCGCCCCCACGCTGGTCCAGGCGCGGCTGGAAGTCGATCGCCGCCAGGCCTTGACGGCCGTGGAGCAAAGCAAGCGCGTTCCCGACATCACCGTGAGTGCCGGGGTCAAGCGCGCCAATGACGCGGAGCGCAATGTCGTGCTGTTGGGCGTTTCGATTCCGCTGCCCATGTTCGACCGCAACCAGGGCAATTTGCTGGAAGCGCTGCGCCTGGAAGACAAGGCGCGTGACGAGCTGCAGGCCGCCCGTATCCGCTTTGGCAGCGAACTGATGCAGGCACACGACCGGCTCAGCACCCTGGCGGAGGAAGCCCGCTTGCTGCAGACAGATGTGCTGCCCGGCGCCAAGTCTGCGTACGACGCAGCGACGCTGGGGTTTGACAACGGCAAGTTCAGCTTTCTGGAAGTGCTGGACGCCCAACGCACGTACTTCACCGCCAAGGCGCAATTCCTGAAGACGCTGGCCGATGCGCACCGCGCGGCCGCCGACATCGACCGCCTGCTGGGCCGCAGCGCCAGCGCTCCCCTTAACCCCCCATTGCAATAAGGCAGCCCATGAAACTCTTTCAAAACCGCATCAGCAAAAAGCACCTGATGGCCATGGCCGTGGTGATGGCCATGGGCGCGGCCGCCGGCGTGGCCATCCTCCAAGGTGGCAAAACCAAGCCCACTGCAGCAGAAGGCGACGGGCACGGCCACGGCGGCCACACCGAAGCCAAGGGCCACGGTGACACCGAACACCACGAAAAGGGCGCCAGCCAGGGCCATACCGACGATAAAGGCCATGGCGACGGAGAGCACCACGAAGAAGCCGCGGCGCCGGGCGCACATGGTGGCGAGGTGCTGCGCGAGGGCGACTGGAGCCTGGAAGCGCGATTGTCCGAAGACGGTGGCGAGCCACGTTTGCGCTTATGGCTGCAGGCCAAAGGACAACCCGTGGCACCGGGCGCTGCCAGCCTGACAGCAACCATCGCCCGGCCAAACGGCGACCAGCAAACACTGACGTTCAAGCCCGACCAGGGCGGCTGGGTCAGCCAGGAAACGGTGCCGGAGCCGCACGCATTCGACATCACCGTGCAAACCCGCCAAGGCGATGCGTCGGCCCGCTTTGTCGTGCGCAAAGATGAGGGCAAGGTGGCGTTGACGGATGCGCAGATTCAGGCCTCTGCGATTGCCATCGATACCGCCGGGGCAGCGTCCATCCAGTCGGCGTTGATGCTGCCGGGGGAGATTCGCCTCAATGAAGACCGCACCTCGCACGTTGTGCCCCGGCTGGCCGGGGTGGTGGAAGGCGTGAACGCGAACCTGGGGCAGGTCGTCAAGAAGGGGCAACTTCTGGCCACAATTGCCAGCCCTGCCGCGTCAGAGCAACGCAGCGAGCTGCAGACCGCCCGCAAACGCCTGGCGCTTGCGCAAGCCAATTACGAGCGCGAAAAGAAGCTGTGGGAGCAGAAGGTGTCGGCCGAGCAGGACTACCAGCAGGCGCGGCAAGCCCTGAGCGAGGCCGAAGTGGCCGTGGCCAATGCGCAGCAGAAACTTGGCGCACTCGGGCTGGCGGGGGCTTCGGCAGCCGGCATGAATCGCGTGGAACTGCGTGCCCCGCTCGACGGCGTGGTGATTGAAAAGCACTTGAGCCTCGGCGAAGCCGTGCGGGAAGACGCCGCGGTGTTCACCATTTCTGACCTGAGCCAGGTGTGGGCCGAAATCAACGTACCGGCCAAGGACTTGCCTCAGGTTCGGGTCGGCGAGCCCGTAACGATCAAGGCCACGGCCTTCGATGCATCGGCCACGGGCAAGGTGTCCTTCGTGGGCTCACTCATTGGCGAGCAAACCCGCACCGCCAAAGCGCGGGTGGTCCTGGCCAACCCGCATGGCGCATGGCGCCCGGGCCTGTTCGTCAATGTGGCCGTGGTCTCCGATGAGGTCAAGGCGCCGGTCACGGTGGCCAACGATGCGGTGCAGTCCGTGGGCGACAAGACCTCGGTGTTCGTCAAAGTGCCTGGCGGCTTCGTGGCACAGCCCGTGCAGCTGGGGCGCAGCAACGGCCAGCGCACCGAAGTATTGCAAGGCCTGCGGGCCGGCACCCCCTACGCCGCGACCGGCAGCTTCGTTGTGAAGTCTGAGCTGGGCAAGTCCACCGCCGAACACGCGCACTGACCCTGGAGCCCACCCCATGTTTGAAAAACTGATTCGGTTTTCCATCGAACAGCGCTGGCTGGTGCTGCTCGCGGCCCTGGCCATGGCCGCGCTGGGCGTGTTCAACTATCAGAAGCTGCCCATTGATGCGGTGCCTGACATCACCAACGTACAGGTGCAAATCAACACCCAGGCGGCAGGCTTCTCGCCTCTGGAGACGGAGCAACGCGTCACTTACCCCATCGAGACGGTAATGGCAGGGCTGCCGCATCTGGAGCAAACCCGGTCGCTGTCTCGCTACGGGCTGTCGCAGGTCACGGTGATCTTCAAGGACGGCACCGATATCTACTTTGCGCGCCAACTGGTCAACGAGCGCATTCAAGAAGCGCGCGACAAGCTGCCCGCAGGCATTACGCCCGCGCTGGGGCCTATTTCTACCGGGCTGGGCGAGATCTATCTGTGGACCGTAGAGGCCAAAGACGGCGCCAAGAAGCCCGACGGCAGCCCCTACACACCGACGGACCTGCGTGAGATCCAGGACTGGATCATCAAGCCGCAGTTACGCAACGTGCCTGGCGTGACGGAAATCAATTCCATCGGCGGTTACGCCAAGGAATACCAGATTGCTCCCATCCCAGAGCGGCTGGCGTCGCTGGGCGTCACGCTGCAAGACATCGTCACGGCGCTGGAGCGCAACAACGGCAACGTGGGCGCGGGCTATATCGAAAAGCGCGGCGAGCAGTACCTGATCCGTGCACCGGGCCAGGTCAAATCGCTGGCCGACATCGGCAATGTGATTTTGAGCAGTGCCAGCGGTGTGCCCGTTCGGGTGCGCGATGTGGCCGACGTAGGCCTGGGGCGCGAGCTGCGTACAGGCGCCGCCACCGACAACGGCCGGGAGGTGGTGCTGGGCACCGTATTCATGCTGATTGGAGAAAACAGCCGCACCGTGTCGCAGGCGGTGGACAAGAAGATGCGTGACATCAACCGCAGCCTGCCCGAGGGCGTGCACGCCGTCACCGTCTACGACCGCACGGTGCTGGTGGACAAAGCCATCAGCACCGTGAAGAAAAACTTGCTGGAGGGCGCGATCCTGGTCATCGTCATTCTCTTCTTGTTCCTGGGCAATATCCGGGCAGCCATCATCACCGCCACCGTGATCCCGTTGTCCATGCTCTTTACCTTCACCGGCATGGTGTCTTACAAGGTCAGTGCCAACCTGATGAGCCTGGGGGCGCTGGACTTCGGCATCATCATTGACGGTGCGGTGGTCATCGTCGAAAACTGCGTGCGTCGCTTGGCGCATGCACAGGCGCACATGGGCCGCCCACTCACGCGGGCAGAGCGTTTCCATGAAGTGTTCCTCGCGTCCAAAGAGTCCCGCCGCGCGTTGCTGTTCGGCCAGCTCATCATCATGGTCGTCTACCTGCCGATCTTTGCGCTCACGGGGGTGGAGGGCAAGATGTTCCACCCCATGGCCTTCACGGTAGTCGCCGCGCTGGTGGGCGCCATGGTGCTGTCGGTCACGTTCATCCCCGCGGCTGTGGCGCTGTTCATCGGCCAGCGGGTCGATGAGAAAGAGAACTTCCTGCTCGGCCACGCCAAGCGCATTTACGCTCCGCTGCTGGAGCGGGTCATGGCGGCCAAGGCGGTGGTGCTTACCGTGGCGGGCGTGGCTGTGCTTCTGTGTGGGCTCATTGCAACCCGCATGGGCAGCGAATTTGTGCCGCAGCTCAACGAGGGCGACTTTGCCATTCAGGCGCTGCGCATCCCGGGCACAAGCCTGTCGCAATCGGTGGCCATGCAGCGGCAAATCGAGGTGGCCCTCAAGGCGAAGGTGCCCGAGATTGACCGCGTCTTTGCCCGCACCGGCACGGCCGAAATTGCGTCCGACCCCATGCCGCCCAACATCTCAGACGGCTACATCATGCTCAAACCCATGGATCAGTGGCCGCAGCCGCGCCGCACCCGGGATGAGCTGTTGGCCTCGATTCAGGAGGTGGTGGGACAGATTCCGGGCAACAACTACGAGTTCTCGCAGCCCATCCAGTTACGCTTTAACGAGCTGATCTCCGGTGTACGCAGTGACGTGGCCATCAAGATCTTTGGCGACGACATGGACACGCTGAACCAGTCGGCCGAAGCGGTGTCGGCCATGCTGCAGAAAATTGCCGGCGCATCGGAAGTGAAAGTGGAACAAACCACCGGCCTGCCAATGCTGACCGTGAACATCGACCGCGAAAAAGCCGCGCGCTACGGGCTCAATGTGGCCGACATTCAGGACACCGTGTCGACCGCCATGGGCGGGCGCGAGGCAGGCACGCTGTTTGAGGGCGACCGCCGGTTCGACATTCTGGTGCGCCTGCCCGAGTCCATTCGCAACGACCTGGACGGCATGAAACGCCTGCCTATCGCGTTGCCACGCGCAGCGGGCGCTCTTGATTCCGCGCGGGTGAACTTCATTCCGCTGGCCGAGGTGGCATCGCTGGAGCTGGCGCCGGGCCCCAATCAGGTGAGCCGCGAAAACGGCAAACGGCGCATCGTGGTCAGCGCCAACGTGCGTGGCCGCGACGTGGGCTCGTTTGTGGGCGAGGCGGAGCAGGGCCTGGCGCAGATCCAGTTGCCTGCGGGGTACTGGACGAGCTGGGGCGGCACTTTCGAAAACCTGCAGTCCGCCTCGCAGCGCTTGCAGATTGTGGTGCCCGTGTCGCTGCTGCTGGTGTTCGTGCTGTTGTTTGCCATGTTCGGCAATGCGAAAGACGGTTTGCTGGTGTTTACCGGCATTCCGTTTGCGTTGACGGGCGGCATCCTGGCGCTGTGGCTGCGGGATATTCCGATGTCCATTTCAGCCGCGGTAGGATTCATCGCGCTGTCTGGCGTGGCGGTGCTCAACGGGCTGGTAATGATCTCGTACATCCGCACTCTGCGCGAAGAGGGCATGGGGCTGGACGCGGCCATTCGCGAGGGCGCTCTCACGCGGCTGCGTCCGGTGCTGATGACCGCCCTGGTGGCCTCACTCGGATTCATCCCCATGGCCATTGCCACGGGCACCGGGGCGGAAGTGCAACGGCCCCTGGCCACGGTGGTGATTGGGGGCATTCTGTCGTCCACCTTGCTCACGCTGCTGGTGCTGCCCATCTTGTACCGACTGGCGCACAAGCCCGATGAACAGGCCCAGGACGTGACCGCTGAGCCGGAGCACCCACCCGCAACCCACGCGGCCTGAGAGCCTTCGCACAGCGCCAGCGGCATCGCGTCGCCATGCGACGCCGCTGGCGCTATCTCCGCAAGCGGCCCCTGCCATCGCCCCCTTTGGGCGGCCGCCAGGGGCGCACGCTGGCACACCCAGACCATGAAAATTCTGATCATTGAAGACGAGGCCAAGCTGGCCGATTACCTGCGCCAGGGGCTGAGCGAGGCGGGCTATGCCGTGGATGTGGCGCACAACGGTGTGGATGGCCTGCACCAGGCGCTCGAAGGCGCCTACGACCTGCTGATTCTGGACGGCATGCTGCCGGGCATTGACGGCCTGACCTTGTTGAGCGCGTACCGGCAAACGCACGATACGCCCATCCTGATGCTGACGGCCCGCGCCAGCGTGGAAGACCGGGTGCGGGGCTTGCAGGCCGGAGCGGATGACTACCTGGTCAAGCCGTTTGCTTTTTCTGAACTGTGCGCGCGGGTGCAGGTGCTGCTGCGGCGCGCTTTGGGCCCGCGCGAGGCGAGCGAACCGACCGTGCTTGCCTTGGCCGATTTGCAACTGGACCTGCTGCGCCGACGCGCTGCGCGCGCCGGCCAACGGCTGGACCTCACCGCCAAAGAGTTCTTGCTGCTGTCGCTGTTTTTACGGCGGCAGGGGCAGGTGCTGTCGCGCACGCTGATTGCGGAGCAAGTGTGGGACATGAACTTTGACAGCGACACCAATGTGGTGGAGGTGGCCATACGGCGGCTGCGCACCAAGATGGATGTGCCGTTTGACAACCCCCTGCTGCACACCGTGCGCGGCATGGGCTATGTGATGGAGGTGCGCTAAGCATGCCGGGGCGCACACTGCGGCTGCAGTCACTTCGGGCGCGCTTGTCCCTGTGGCTGGCGGTGCAAAGTCTGCTGGGCCTGGGCGCCGTGTGCCTGGTGGTGTACCTGGCCACGGCACTCAACCAGGTGGCCCGGCAAGATGAAGCGCTGGCACAAAAAGAGGCCATCGTGCGGCACCTGCTGACAAACACGGAAGAGCACGTGCCGGCGGAGCACACGCTCAAGGACTTCCTGATCGGGCACGACAACTTTCGGCTGGTGGTGCGCTCTGCATCGGGCGTGCTGCTGTTTCCTGACGTGCTGCCTGCAGAGGACGGTGCCCCGCGCGCCAGCCGCGTCTTCGAAGTGCCGGCACCGCAGGGCAGCGGTACCGCCTTTCGGGTAGCGCTGTCGATGGACATCACGGGCGATGTGCAGCACCTGCAGCGCTTGGGCGTCACGCTGGCGGTGGCCGCATTAGTGGGCGCCGTGCTGATCTCGGTGGGCGGCTTCACCCTCGTTGGTTTGGGGCTGCGTCCGGTTCGCCAGCTGGCGGGGCAGTTGCGGTCGTTGTCCGCCAGCAATTTAGGCCAGCGGCTCAATATGGCCGGGCAGCCTGCGGAGCTGGCGCCGTTTCTGGAGCAGTTCAACGGGTTGCTGGAGCGGCTGGACCTTGCCTACCAGCAACTGGAGGGCTTCAATGCCGATGTATCCCACGAGTTGCGCACGCCCTTGGCCACGCTGCTGGCGAGCAATGAGCTGACCCTCAGGCACCCCGAGCGGTTTGCGATGGTCGAGGTGCTAGCCTCCAACCTGGAGGAGTTGCAGCGGCTGAAGGCCATGGTCAACGACATGCTTTTTCTCTCGCAAGCCGATCGCGGTGCCTTGGCGCGGCGCGTGCCGGTGGGCAGCCTGGCGGACTTGGCGGCGCAAGTGGCCGAGTACCATGAGGCCGCCTTGGCCGAAGCGGGCCTCACCTTGCGCATTGAGGGCGATGGCAGTGGGCAGTTTGACGTCGCCTTGCTGCGCCGTGCGCTGTCCAACCTGCTGGACAACGCCACGCAATACGCCACGCGCGACACGCAGGTGCAGGTGCGCATTGCGCAAGTGGCGGGTGGGTGGGTGCGCATGGCGGTCGCCAACCAGGGCGAGGCTGTGCCAGCCGCCACCTTGCAGCGCATGTTTAACCGGTTTTTCCGGGCATCCACCTCACGCACGCATGGGCAGAAAAACCACGGTTTGGGCCTTGCCATCACAGCGGCCATTGCCCGCATGCACGCGGGCGAGACCACCGCCCGCTGCGAGAACGGCTGGACTGAAGTGGGCATTTTGTTGGCGTCAAAACCACCGGACCGCCGGTGAGTCCGATACCGAAACGCTATCGAAGAGATAGCTACTATCGCTTATCAATAAAGCGATAGTGTGTGTTTTCTTATGAATTCTGGCGGGTACCCACGGCGATGGCTTCGCCTTGCCAAACATCCCGGCGTTTGCCTTGGTCGCAAGGTCGGAGAGAGTTGGCGCAGAGCCGTCTTTGGATTTATCCGTAAATAATATTAACGGGCAGACTGATCTTTCGCAAGGCGATGATGGCAGCGGCCAGCGAAAACCGGGACGATTCATGCTCCTTCGCGTGCATGAATGGTAGTGTGCGCTGCGACGCAGAAGTACTCGGCCTTGAGGGGGCCGCGGAAGCTTTAAATCGTTACCTGCAAAAAAGCTTGCCACCACTTTGAGCTTGAACTCCGCTCGATACTGCTTTATGTCGTCCATCGAATCTTATCCAACCTCTGGGAGTATTTCAAGACTGGTGCGACTAAATATCTCGCTCACTGTGGTGACTGGGATCAAACCAAATAGCCGGTTACGGGTCCTAGTCCTCATCTGCAGATAACACTTTAGAGACCTACCTCTCACAGGCTGGAACGCCAAAAAACGAGAGTTTTAATGATCTGTCGCTCACAGGATCATCTCGAACCGAAGCGCCTGTCCCTGCGGCTCGTCAGCGCCCCACCCACGCCGACAAACAACGCTGTCAATAGTAATCCTGTTGTCTCTAATGTAGGTACAGGCGTCGCTCGCGAGGGAGTGAGGGTAACTGTAGCCGTTCCACAATCGTTACCTACCTTACAGGCCCGGTAAGTAAAGGTCACTGGCGCAGTAAAACTGGCCGCGCTGGGTGTGAATAGCACTTGATTGCCTGAGTAATTCAAGGTCCCCGCAACTGGGTTTGATAGTGTTAGTGGGAAACTAGTGTCGAGAGTGGCGCCAATGTCATCATTGCTTGTGACATTCAAAGGAGTCGGCGCATCCACAGATACAGCGTACCCGTCGTCGACCACGCTCACTGCCAGAGCGACCAACTTAATGCTTGTTGGAGTTGACGTTTGTTGCCAAGAGGGGTTACCGATGGCTGCATAGAACTGCGAGTAGCTGCTCAAAACAAGGGGGCCACTAGCAGAAGTGCTCCCACCTTGGCGTGCATATCCGGCGCAACGAGCGATATCTGTGAATCCGCCCACAACCCAATATCTTTGACCCGCTTGCAGCGTGACCGGATTAACAGGCTTGAAGACTACATCCCCACCGGAAACCAAGACATCATTTACAGATGGAAAGCTGGACCAGGGTGTTTGCTGATTCCAATAAGTCCCCACGATGGAGCCTGGCCCTGTCCCTCCATCTGCATAGATGGCGAGCTGAAAGTCCGCAGTTGGATCTGTTGTTTCGTAGCTTAACGACCAAGTTATCTCGGACAGTCTGTAGTTTTTGCCGGACGGTACGTCCAGAACTACTGCCATTTTAAAAGGTGTGGCTGCACAATATCCCGGCTCAGGGCTACCGGCTTGAAGCGAATTAAATATGCTAATTTGACCGTAAGCTAGCCCCACACTCAATAATAGCAAGCAAAAAAAGAATCTGCGAAAGACATGCATAATTAATAGATAAAATATAGTGGCTAAAGATGTCAATAAAATATCATGAGAATTTTATTGATTTGTGTAATAATTTAAGGATTTGATTGAATTTTCTATTTGAAAGTCTTTCAAATGGATCTCTATGCGTCAATCAAAAAAAGTCACAATCGGTACAATTTAGATCATTAATTTGTCTTAATAACAATTGTTTGCATTTTGGTTGAGCAATAAGGAGGCCTGCCTAAATCGCAGGAGGCTGTGTTCGCATTGAAAGCCGAATGAGTAGATGAACGGTCTATGTCAGGACTCGGTGATTCATATGCCTTTCCCGCTCTACCAAATGCGCTGGGCGTTGGGAGTTTGTGGGCGACATGGACTTGGTGGCATCAGTAGTGTCCAATGGGGTGTCGGACGCCGACGGTTTCTCCTGGAGGCGATAGATCACCTTCACTTCTTGCATTAGGTGATCGAGCCTGTCGGAATCAGCGGTGAAAGATGGGCTGCTGTCTCGGACCCTTGCAAGCTTTCGCGGTTGGGATTACCGGTTACCCGATGAGTGACCATCCTACGGATACGCCATGTGCCAGCTATGCACAAGGTGTCTCGATCAAATTCTGAGAGTAATCATCGATTTGCTAACAGCAAAGGGACTGATGCCTGGGAGCCCTAAGGCGATGGCGCGTCCAGTATGGCGAAGAGCCATGGTGGCTACTTGCCCCCGAGTTAACGAGCGCAAAAAAGTCAGCATTGATTTTTGGCGTGAAGTTCTACCAAAGCGTGGATCTACGGATCTAGCTTGGTACGGAACAAAGCCTGTAGCGCAAACAAGGCTGTCGAGACTGAAAGCTAGGTTAGATCGGCAGGAAACCCATGCTTAGGGAGAAGCTCAATGGCGGGCTCCGCACGAACGCCCCGATGTCAATCCTCGTGAGATCCGCACTTGGCGATGAGACTGGATAAGCGCAGGGCTGGTCAAGACTATGCCGTACGACTGATCACCGAGCGCATCGATACTAGCAAGGCAATCATGCTGGCCAAGGCTGAGAGCACCAACAAAGGTGAGCAAAAAACAATTCTTGGCTACTGTGGAGACGACACAGAATCTTATGTGCAGTTACGACTTGGCAACCTGTACATTTCGACTAGCACATTACGGTGCTGCAAGGAGCATTCCGTCTGCGGGATGTGACTTCGAGGTTACGAGGTCCACCCGATCCTCTAAACCAATAAGCTGGCGGGTATCAGCTGTCGTCGTCATGACCAGCGCAATAGCTGCTCACGGTGGAGCCTACTACCTTGATCAGTCGCTACCAGCGTGCATGCTTTCATTGCTGTTTCAATGAGAGGTCGCTTTGTGGGCTAATAGCACTTAATTCAATAGTGCTGTCGTAACTGGATCCGCCTCGCCCCCGAAGAACTTATCAAGAACTGCCTGAAAGACGGGCTCATCATTAGACACCGCAGAAAACAAGGTCACGCATGAGTGCAACTTAAGGTCATCCGGTGTTCCAAAAACATCCGAAGCACAAGATGCGTCTAGGCCCAGGAGTATCTGGCAGCACTCGCGTAAACGTTTACCGAGAATAGGGTGTGCTAAGTATGCTTGCGCCTCAGCAATCGACTGAATCGCATACCGCTCTGCTGTTTCGCTGCGGCCTAACCCCTTGAATTGAGGGAAAACGAACCACATCCAGTGACTGCGCTTTTTCCCTGCTTTCAACTCACTCAGTATTCGAGCCCATAGGGGCTCTTGAGCTTGAGAAAAGCGATCGAGTACAGGAGGAAGAGGCATAAATGCGAGACCGTACAGCGGGCACTTTGAAGAGCTTTGATCCTAAGAGCATCCAAGTCCATCCTTGGGGCGATTACACATCAATAAATACAACAATTGTTATCTGCATGAAGCCGACCGCTATTCGAAGCTTTGCATTGTTGATCTAGATATAACAGGGGCCGTCCTCGCAAATTCGAACTCCCTCCCACTATGGGGTGAGCAAAGACATATGCACTGTGTCCACGCCTGACGATTCAGATTGAATCGGTCGTCGCTGACTGCACCTTGATACGGAAGAACTCGATGGTTTTGTCGGCAATGGCCTGTGTTATCCATGCAGGCTTTCGTCCACGGCTGGTCAATGAACCATCCCAGGAAAGACCATGGTTGGGATCGTAGAAGGTGGTAGGCCGTTTGGTAGATGGAGGAAGTGGTTTGCGGCTGATGGAGCCCAGGCCTACTTGTGAAGGTGTCAGTCCAAATTCCTCAACTAGCCGGCGGGCCGTCTGAATGGCTTGGCTCCTGTGCTCTCTTATCAGCTTGTCACGGCGCGCTTGTAAATCAGCAATTTGGCGATCCAGCTCTCGGATGTCTTTGTTCATAAGGTCAGAATTTTTAGAAGACGCATTCATTCGCTTGCTGCGACTGCTTTAAGCGAATCTCGATCACTCACACTCAACTGCCAGAATTCAGAAAGCGGTATGTCCAGTTTTGTTTCGCTGCGTGGCGTAATGTGCGTTACAGCACAACTGCTGGTTTGGGGCGCATTCCGCTTCAATAGCCCAGCTTCATTGGTGTGGCAATGAGTTCCCCGTGCGAAATGCGTGTTTGATCCTGTCTGCACATCCGCTTGGTTTCGGTAGTTGTACTGCGGCTCGGCTTGACTTCGGTGCTTTTCTCGTGATGACTTCAGTGGACGTAGGTTCGTCAGTTTAGTTCGAATACTCCGTCATCGTATACAACGGTGCAGCACCGAGAGACCTTGCGGGCCGAGAGGTAAGTAGCTTGAATTGGGCTGGGTAGCATGGGTGAGTGGCCATGGCTGTAGGTCCACTACGCAAATCATCCAACTGCAGAGAATCAGGCGTCGCAAACGCCTTTGAATGATGCGCTACCTGAGGATGTAGGCGCGCAGCACGTGCTATGGGAAGCCCAAGTTTGCACATTGAGCCCTAGGTGCCAGCCTCCACCCTGGGTAAGGGGCGCCTTTGTTCCCTCCTTGGAGGTTCGCGGAGCAAGGTTGCGATACACGCTGGAGAGCGCTCACTTTAGTGCCCAAATCGCACTGGATTCTTGCGTCCAGATGAGCCGGTGCCCACGGACCGAACACGTCGCACTTCTGATTGCAGTACCAGATATACCAAGTGCTTTTGATTAGTGCACGGGCACATCCAGCAAAGAGCGGGAAGTCATTGGCTCCTTTTGCCATCGGCGGCAGGGTGCACTCAAGGGCCATCACTCAAATTTCGAAGTGAATCAATGTTAAAGATTGTCAAATAACCAATTGCATTGCTTTGATTGTCCTCATTCGGACATTCGTTCGTTGACTGCATTCGCATGGTTTGAAAAACTGTTAAAAAATGTGTTCTTTATCTATTGTTTGCTAAATAAAAGCGATGGGTTTTCATATCTATCTCTAAACTGCCATTGGCGTGTATGAAGTTAAATGAAATGATTTTGGAGGTGGATGGCTCGGTCGGCTTTTTGACTTCAAGTGAGTACATAAATTATTTTAATTTCGAAGAAGAAAACAGCAGGCGCTCTAGTTTGCTAGTGCAATTTATGGCGATATTTGCATGCGCCTTTGCCTATGTTGTTCACCCTGATTTGAATCAGGTGTCGATCTATTCGTTGATTTCTGCCGCTTGCTTGATGCTTTTTAGCCTTGTTATTTCAGCGAATTCTCAAAGCTATGTTGTCGGGGCTTTTTCAAGAGTTGTGTTTGTAGTTTTTTTGTGTGAATTTTTTATTTGTCATCAGCGGCGAATCATTTAACTCAGTGTTTTGGCACGTATCTATATGTGCAGTTGTTATGGTAGCAATGTCGACATTGCACTATGAGCCCATGTCCTATTTCATAACGAGCTGCATTATTTTTTGTTGGATGTTAGTCCATGATTGGGATGGGATTTTAGCAAATGACGAAAGTGGATGGCTCTTTTGTTTAATGTTGTCGTCAGTATCTTTTGGTGCTTTGGTTAATTTTCGTACCTTTCTTGATAGGGTCGGAATATATAAAAGTAAGAGGTATCTTGTTGATTTGGCTTATAAAGATAGTTTGACGAAAATAAATAATCGAAGAGCTTTGTTGCTTCAAATGCAGAATATTTTTGATGGCAATACAAATGATGAGAAGTACGTGTTGCTGATCGATGTTGATAAATTTAAAAATATTAATGATGCTTTTGGTCACGACGTGGGGGATGAGGTACTAGTAAAAATTGCAGAGATACTGCAAAAAACTGAAGGAGTCGACTTGTGTGGTCGTCTTGGAGGTGATGAGTTTGCCATTCTTAAGAAAGGCAATCTTATTGAAGCGTGCAGTCTTGCTAATGCAATTAACGCGCAGATAGAGGGCTCTGTTGTTTGCGGCGTAGAGGTTACCGTAAGCATTGGTATTGCGTTATGGGACTCAAGAGTCACGCTAGGTCAAGTGATGCGCTTTGCAGATGATGCATTGTATAAAGCAAAAAAGATCGGTAGCAATAGGTATTCGGTCTTTGATAGCTGGTCTAAGTATTTAGATATTGCAGTTGAAAGAGTATGAAAATTTCGCCGACGTCTCTTCCGCTTGTAAAGAATAAGCTTTCAAGGAGTATATGGTTCTCTAATTGGAATGATCTGCAGATTGATAAGCTGTTAGCGGGATGTGAGGTGCGTCATTTCTCTAAATCGGACCTTGTCTATAGCGATGACGCCAGGGAGAATCTGGTGTTTGTTTTGTCAGGGTCGGTGTGGACATGTCTGCGCAATGAGGCTGAAGTTGTGAAGTTTGGAATTGCGTACCCTTCAACACTAATCGGCTTGTCTCAATTAGCGCAGAAATTCTTCCATGATGAGCCAAAATACGAGTTCTATGCCGTAGATGAGGTCGAGGTTCTTTCTATTTCTGCAAAGGTACTTCTTGGGCAATTGGAGAGCTCTCCTGTCTTGTGGAAAACTACCGCTGAAGCGGCAATTGTTTATCAAAGGCACTGCATCAAATTGGCTTTAGTACTTTATGCAGGTGCGATACGAGACAGATTGATTTCTGCAATCTACCAATTTGGTTTGTCCGCCGCCAAGCATGGAGCACGTGTTCCTGATCTGGAGTTGTCTATTCAGCAAGAAGAGTTGGCTGTTTTAATTCAATCTTCACGACAACATGTCAATAAAGCTCTGAGAGATTTGGAGCAGGATGGATTAATTTCAATTGGCTATAAAAAAATAATAATTAAGGATCCTGAGAGAATAGAGATTAAGGCTTTGGCAAGATTTAGTAGTAAATAGGTTGGTTTTGTATTTGCTGGATCGGATGTGGATTATTTGAGGCACATGTTTTAGTTGCTCAAGGAGTTGTTATGCGCAAAAATTATCCTGTCACTGGTCGTGAATTTAAAATACCAGCTGGTGCTACGTTGATGTCTACCACGGATACGAAAAGCAATATAACTTATGCAAACTCAGTATTTATATCTGTGAGTGGTTTTGATAAGAATGAGCTTATTGGTAGTGCACATAATCTTGTTAGGCATCCAGATATGCCGCAAGAAGCCTTTGCTGATATGTGGAAGACCTTGATGGCAGGAAAATCATGGACTGCATTGGTAAAAAATAGGCGCAAAGATGGTGACCATTGCTGGGTACGCGCTAGCGCAACTCCAGTGGTAAGAGATGGGAGGGAGGCGGGATATATGTCCGTGCGGAAAAAACCCAGTTCGTCTGAGATTCAAAAAGCTGAGTCTTTATATAAAAAATCCGTGAAAAAAAAGCCGGATCGCGAGCGTTTTATCAGGGCTTGGTCGTTCAAAAAGGAATTCTGAGCTTTCTGTCACTATCTCAAACTATGTCGGTCGGATGGCGAATTCGACTCGCAATGTTAATCGTTGCAATAATATTTTTTTCTAATTTAATAGTTTTGGGTGTTCTTGGTCAAGCACTTATTCTGAGTCTTTTTTTGGTTGGGCTTCTCTTGGGAGGGGTCTGTATTTGGCTGGAAAATCAAATATCAAAACCTCTTAAATTGATTCAGAAGCAAGCATTAAGTGTTGCATCCGGTCAAGCTGCCGAAGGTATACATCTCAATCGTGTCGATGAAATAGGAATGATTTTACGAGCGGTGAATCAGTCTAGCCTCAATCTTCGGTCTCTGGTAGATGACGTCCGTGAGCAAGTGTCGGCTGTACATATGGCGAGCAGTGGAATAGCTCAAGGAAATAATGATTTACGCGAGCGAACGGAAACGGCAGCAACCCATCTTGAGCGTGCTGCTTCATCAATGGAGCAAATGAGCGTCAATGTTAAGAATACTGCAGAAGCCGCTGTGCATGCCACAAGTTTGGCTCGTAGTGCCAGTGACTCCGCAACATCTGGTGGTCAGGTGGTAAATCAGGTAGTTAATTCAATGCAAGAAATTAGAAATGCTAGCAAAAAAATTGCAGATATTATTGGTGTGATTGATGGAATAGCATTTCAAACAAATATATTGGCGTTGAATGCTGCCGTGGAAGCTGCAAGGGCAGGTGAGCAGGGGAGAGGCTTTGCCGTAGTTGCTGGTGAGGTTCGAGGTCTTGCTCAGCGGTGTGCCAATGCCGCAAAAGAGATTAAATTGTTGATAAGTACAAGCGTTGCTAAGGTGGAGGATGGCGCTCAGCAGGCCGATATTGCGGGCGATGTAATGCGAGGTATTGTTGAGAAAGTTCAACAAGTTCGTGATTTGATATCTGAAATAAGTACTGCGAGCACTGAGCAATCTGCCGGTATCACTCAGTTCAATTCAGCTGTTATGCAGCTTGATCAAATTACTCAGAGAAATGCTTCATTAGTTGAAGAATCAGCTACTGCAGCGTTTTCTCTCAAGGAGCGATCCTCTCGCTTAGCTGAGTCAGTGAACGTTTTCTAATTCGAAAATGGTTTTTTGTGATATTTGAATTTATGCTGTTTTTCAGCAGGTCGTAGCGTTTCTAATTATTTCCATAAATATCGGTAATTTCAAAAAACGGAGGTCGGTGTATGATCAAACTTTCAATTTGCTGTTTTCCTAGGCGACATATCTTTGCTTTGATGGTTGCATATGGTGTGGTTGCAGAAGTAGGTGCCGCGGAGAATGTGCGCTTATTGGAGTTTTCTTCGCAAGTACTAGGAGGCGCCTCCTCATCAGTTGCTGTGAGTGGAAATAACGGAAATATGGAAGTATCTCCGTATACGGGAGAGAGTTTCATCGCAGCAGATCATACATACATTGCTAGAAATCCAGGGTTTCCAGTTGGCACCACTTATAAGGTGTCCCCAAACAATAATGTTTTTTACGAAATAGGAGTAGGGGATCAGAGAGCGTCTAGCACTCAATACATTAGCGCCAAATGTGTTAATCCACTCAGTCTGCTGTTAGAGTCCTGCAATTTTGGGGATGAAATATCGTTTCCGCGCACTTTCAATCCAGTCGGTGCAGGCACATACGCTCAGCAAGCACAGGTTGTGTGGAATGCTGGCAGTATGCAGCTTGAGGTCACTACGCCTGGCTCTGGTAATATTCAGAGTAACGGGCTAAAAATAAAATTGACACCGTATGTGCGCGAAATTACATTTCGTGCCACCAATTCTGCGGGAGCAGATTTCATTTATGGGGATGTTCGGATAGCGGACTCTCCGAGCGTGAGCAAGAGCTTTTCACCGACGACAATCTCCCTAGGGGGGCGAAGTACTCTCATCATCTTGCTTAAGAACCCAAGTCTGGGTACTGTGGTGCCTGGTGCAAATCTGACAGATATTTTGCCTTCTCCTCTTCGTTTGGTGAGTGCATCGCACTCTTGCCAAGGAGGTAGCTTCACAGCAGTTTCAGGAAGCTCGACTATAAGTCTTACAAATACTAGTATTCCGATAACTGGTTGCCAAGTTACTGCTGAAGTTGAATGGCCGAAAACCACTGAAGCTGCGAATATTTGTCTATCATCTCCGACAATTACTAATACTATTACCCCTGCCAATAGTAGTAGTGTTCGCTCCGCTTTGCTCGGAAATAAAGATGGTGCATTGACAGGGGAATTCAATACCACTCTTGGACAGATGCAGGTACCCGCTACTGCAACATTGACTTGTTCTGGAAGTGCAACTACGAATGCCACCGGTGTCGAGCCAATTCCTGTTCTCGATGAGGTGGGTTTAATTGCGACTTCTAGCATGCTCGGATTAGTCGGTCTCTATCTTCAGCGACGCCGTAAAAAGAAGAGTGCAACTTAATGCCTTACTTATTTTGGTTTTTTAAGGTTGTTTCTTGAAAGTGGTGGCGATTTGTTTGGTGATAATCTAATCTATTGGTTATGGTTCTGCTTTTTAAAAAAGTAGTATCTCTGGTTGTTTTAGGTGTTTAGATTGCCTTGTGCTTGGTAATTGCGGATTTGATTGAGGTGTGTGCATATGAGTAGGAAATTGAATGGAGATATAGCAACCTGCTTGTTGTCTCAGAACCTCCGGGCGCGTTTTCTCGAGTTATTTTCTGTTGCCTCACGAAAGTCGGTATTTGCATGGAGTGAGGCAGAGCTCTCGCATGCGAAGGTGCTGGTTCTCGATAGCACCGTAATGGATATCAATTTACCGAGTTGGCCACCTTGTGTGATCTGGCTTGGGGAGCAGCCAAAACATTTTTCACATAATTTTGACTGGGTGAAGCTATTGCCTCAGAACTACACCGTCTCAGAATTGATCGATATACTGGACAGAGCTGCTGTATTTCTAATGGATTGGAAGGGGAGCCGAATTCATGATTCGACTTTGGCTATCAAAGGGCATGGCACGTCACACGCTGAACATACCTTTAGTGTCAAATACCAATTGATGAGTTGGATATCACTAGCCCCTCCATTTGATCGAACTGAATATGTTCGAACCCTGGCTCTAATGACGCGCGAGGCTGCAACGCTGTCGCAACTCAAGAATCACTCCGGCTTATCCCAAGATCAAGTACGCGCCCTGCTGATGGAGCTCCAAAAACGAGAAGTGCTACACGTAAGTAAGGTTACTTCTCCGCCGAGCGGGAAGGTGGACATTAAATCGAGATCTTCTACACACAGTAGCTATCGACGGTTCGTTCAGCGTCTCAGCAATTGGATCATCGGAACGGTGCGCGTATGACTAAGCATTTCGGCTCCTCTGATATGACGGACGGAATGCATCGTATTGCTTTATTGGGCCCGATGGGGATTGGCAAGACTACTGCGATTCGTGTTCTGTGCGGCAGTGACATTGTTTCGTCTGATGTTCCAAACCTAGATCGGATCGCTCATACGAAAGAACACACCACAGTAGGCGTCGAGTTTGGTGAAATAGATCTTGGCGGCGGTGAGCGAGTCCAACTGTGGGGTTGCCCAGGTCAAGATCGTTTTGACTTCGCTCGTCAATGGCTTATATCTGTCTCTGTTGGCATATTTGTGATGGTGGACTTAGGCTCTGAAAAGGTGATGGAGTCAGCCACTGATTTGCTACGGGAGATCTCTCTCGCTCCGACACGTCCTGTGACGTTAATACTTTGCGCACGCGAAGCTTCAAACGACCAGATTCTATCCTTTTCGAATGATTTATTGTCAGCTGGCTTTGGCGTGATGCCAGTTCTGCCGGTTGATGTTCGGGATCGAAATCAACTCCTTCAAGTTCTGGAGGTTTTGGTTGCCATGCTTTCATTGCGCAGCGAGTTGTTATGAATCCCTCATACTCTTCAATTCCCCCGCTATTAATTAATACCTCTAACCGAGTTTTGGGTGACTATGCCGCCTCCATAGAAGGGTTAGAAGTCGCTTTAATAACCACTTTAGACGGTTTTGACATTGCTTCTTTTAGCAGAGGCTCAGATTTTCGGATCAATCGGTTGGCTCCAATGTCTAGTTCACTCATGGCCATGGGGCGCGCAGTTGCTCGCGAAATTCAAGCTAATTCTTGTAATAGGCTCATTTTTGAGGCAGAGGGGAATGTAGTACTTTTCCAATCTATAGGAGGCGGTTTCCCTTGCATCCTGTGTATGGTTCTTAAGCGCGGAGGGGTTCTGGGACGCTTGCTTTGGGCGGCCGGAGAGATTGCGAAAGTTCTGGTGGAAGACTCTTCGCTTGCTACTTCATCCAAATCCTGATTTTAGGAGTGTGGCTTTCTATTGGCCGCCACAGTCTGATTTTTAAAGGCCAATCTACAAAAGGAAAGTAAGTGTCTAATCTGAATGAATCTTTGAGTCAGTTGGTTGCTGTTGACGGCGCTTTGTGTGCTGCAGTAGTTGACAGCACTAGCGGTATGCTGCTTGGCAGTGCTGGAGGTGGCGTTGACATGGAGCTGGCAGCAGCGGGTAATACAGAGGTAGTCCGAGCAAAAATCAAAACCATGCGCGCACTGGGACTGGATGACGTTATTGATGACATCCTGATTACTCTGGGTAAGCAATACCACATTATCCGACCTATGCTGCAACAAGAAGGGGTGTTTATTTATCTGGTCCTTGATAAATCGAAGGCTAACCTTGCGCTTGCGCGTCGCAAGGTTCAGGAAATCGAAAAGTCTTTACTCTTTTGAAGATGAAGAGATAGCTGAATCAGGTCAGAGCTCTCATAGTGCATTGGCAAAGAAGTTTCCGTGTTTCAACGCGAAAATTCGCTAAATCACAGAGGGTGAGCATTACTCTTTGAGTCTTCGTCTGAAGACCGGATAGTACGGTTGAGTTGACCGAAGTAGCGTTAGGCCGCAAGGTTACATCCTGCTATCAGCAGAGCAATGAGTCGTGGCGACACATCTAACGTGCGGTGCGTCAATTTGTTGCTTGTTCCACCGCACTCATTTGTGAGTCTTTTCTGTCTTGATATGTAGCATTATTCGCAATGAGGCATCGCGGGAGTGTCGCAACTTCAGTCACTCGCTTGTGGTGCTTCGTCCTGCTATGTCAATTAGCTGATGCGACTCCGCCTGTGAATGCATCGCTGAGGTTAGTCCCTGTTCGCTTTGCTTGGATGCATCACTGTAATCCGCCCACTCTTGCATCATTAGGCGCCTTTTTTCCAGCGCATTTCCTCGGCGATACGCTGCCTCTACTTTGTTTTCCAACGCATGAGCTAAGGCCTGTTCCGCAACATCGCGAGGGTAGTTTGTCATTTCACCTGCCCAATCTCTGAACGTTGAGCGAAACCCGTGAGGCACAGCATCGACTTTCATTCGTCGCATTACGGTAGTCAGCGCCATATCCGACAGTTGGCTCCCAGATGTGGATCTGAATACCAAGTCACTTGCTTCGGATTTTGCAAGTGATTTCAGCAGGTTCAGAGCTTGAGTGCTGAGTGGCACACGATGTTCCTTGCCTGCTTTCATGCGCTCTGCAGGTACAACCCAGACAGCTTGTTGCATGTCAATTTCAGACCAGCGGGCGCCGCGAACCTCTCCGCTACGAGAGGCACAGAGAATTGCGAACTCCAAGGCTCGGGCTGCAATCCCTTCTCTCGTTCTCAGGTCCTGCATGAAAGCAGTCATCTGCGACAGGGGCAGCGCTTTGTGGTGCTCCACTTTCTGGATTTTGCCGGGGGCTGGCAGGAGCTTGTCCAAGTGTCCTTTCCATCGCGCCGGGTTATCACCCGTTCTGTATTTGCGTACGGTTGCCCAATCCAGAATGCATTCAATACGTCCTCTCAATCTGGTGGCGGTCTCCGTTTTTGATTTCCAGATGGGCTCAAGTGCTTTGAGGACATGTTCCTGTGCAACGTCTTTGACGAGCAAGTTGCCGAAGTGCGGATACGCGTACGTCGTCAAGGTCGCTGTCCATTGCGCACGATGTTTCGGACTCTTCCAACTCTCGCCATGTGCTTCGATATAAGCCTCAGCTGCCTTTGCGAACGTGATTTCTGTGGCCTGTTGGGCTTTGAGGCTGCTGGCAGTGGCAAGCCGATGGGCTATCGGATCAATCCCTTGGGTTATCTGTTCTTTTGCGGCTCGAGCCTTTTCTTTAGCTTTTGCCAGAGGCACCTCCGGAAAACCGCCACGCCCCATATGTCGGCGCTTGGAGCCGATCATTGTTCGGAGAACCCAGGATCTTGCACCTGAATCCACAACATATAAATAGAGACCTGCAACCCCTCTACAGCATGATTTCCTGGAGAGGTGAGGCGTCCGACTTCTAGGGCTGAGAGCTCCTTCGCATTTTTTGCCTTATTCTGAATTCTTATATTGAAACGATTTTTTATGGGGTCAATCGCTAAAATTCTCCGCCATTAGATTTGAGTGAGAAATATTACACCATCTTATCTACCAATATGGATTGGATTAGAGCGGATTTCACTGGATTTCATTGGAAATGACGAGAGGTGAAAATTCATTGAAATCTTTATAAATCAATCACTTAGAGGTTTTATTTTGAAGAGGTTGGACGTGCTTGCATTTGGCGGAGAAAGACTCTGTTTCCGCCAAGATAAAGCCCAAGCAGCAATGCTTGGGCTTTTTCTTTTGTGCGGTTGAAGCAGGCGATGGAGCCTCCTGATCACCCAAAGCATCGGAGTGGAGCTGCACAAAACAGGTGCGTTGGCACTGTGTCGGGACCATAATCTTCCCATCACGTTCCGGAAAAGGTGCGCCATGACCTCATCTGTGTCAACCCGCCGCAATGCTTTTGGTACAGCAAATCCCCACGCGCTGGCGACGATTCTGGAGGCCAGTGAAACCCGTCGCATCATTTCTGCGACCGATATTTACGACATCTCGGGGATCAAGCTGTGGGCGAGCAATCAGCCCGTTTCTGCGGCCTTGCAGCGCAAGCTGCTGGATCGCGAGTTGCGCGAACCGCTGGAAACGAGTCTCGTCGCCCAGGATGGGGTCTCGCCCGCCACTCTGGCTGATGCCGTGCGTGCGCTGCTCGCGAAGATGCCTCCGCTGGCAATACTGGTGGGGGAGTCGCGTGAGTATCTGCTCGGGCTTGTTTCCCAGTTGAACTTGCACCCTGTTGCGCAATTGCTTCTGACCGCTGCGCAGACTGCTCGGCCTGAGCGTTTCGAGCACGCGGTGGCTGCGATGGTGCTCAACGGGGCTCTCATGGCTTCTGATGCGGGCGACGACAAGGCCGTGCGCATGGCGATGCTGTCCGGGCTGCTTCATGATCTGGGCGAGATGTACATTGGCCCTGACCATGGTGAAGCGGAGGCTGACCGGGATCTGGATTTTGAAAGCTACCAGCAGCTCGTGGTGCATCCCCATGTGGGCTACCTGCTGGTATTGCAACTTACCAATTACCCGCCCGAGGTCGCCCGCGCGATTGCCGAGCATCACGAAAAGCTGGACGGCTCTGGTTATCCCAACGCGTTGCAGGCCGATGATCTCTCTCGGTGGGGGCGCATGTTGGCTGTGACTGAGGCCACTTTGCAAGCGCTGCGCAGTCCCTACAGCCACCTGCTGCACGCCAGTGTGGCGCTGCGTGCCGTGCCTGGCGAGTTTGATCTTCACTGGGTCGGCAAGATCACCGCGGCGGCGAGTGCGCAGCCTCCGCAGGCTGCGGTGCTGGAGCGCCAGGAAGTCGAGCAGCGACTTGCCGCGTTGGATGCCGTGCTGAACGATGCGGAAGAGGGTGTTCGACTACAAGCTGCTTCTGCCGATTTGCCAGCGCACCAGGGGGCGTTGACCCTTGCAGCTTTCCTTTTGCAGCGACTGCGAACGGGGTGGAACGAGAGTGGTCTGTGGAATCCTGAATCCCTTGCCACAGCGGATGCAGCAGAGGTGGAGGCCTTGGAGGACGAGCTGTATTTTCGCCTTCGAGGCATCAAGCGCTCCGTGCTTTTGCGAGGCGGGCATCTTCCAGAGCCCTACGCAGGCCAACTGCTGGAGTTGTGCGATTCGTTTGCCATGGGGGCAGGGCTGCAGAGCGATGGTGGGTGAGCGGCAGCGCTCCACGCCGCCATACTCCATCATTGAAACAAAGCGCAATAAACCGAAACCGTCCAGAGAAGACCGATAGGGGCTGGTCCGGCACCATGGATGCCATGTTCAACGCTTGGCAAAAGAGGGGACCATGAAATCCTGGTGGAAGAGATCTTTGTTTGCAGTTTTTGGTGCGGGTATTGCACTGGGGGGTCTCACTGCGTGTTCAGGTGTGCGCCCCTGGCAGCATGGCGGCAGCCCCGAGCACATGGCTGCGATGCAGGGGAAGATGGTTGAGCGAATCGCGAGCAAGCTGGATCTGGACGCGGCTCAGAAGCTCAAGCTCCAGGCGCTGTCGGAGGTGCTGGTTGCCCAGCGCAAAGCCATGGCGGGCACGGGCGCAGAGCCTCGCGCGCAAGTGCAGGCGTTGGTATCTGGCGACAAGTTTGACCGCGCCGCCGCCCAGGCACTGGTGAACGAAAAGACCCAGGCGATTCAGTCGGGCAGCCCCTCGGTCATCGCAGCCATGGGGGATTTCTATGACAGTCTTCGCCCTGAGCAGCAGCAAAAAGTGCGCGACATGATGCAGCGCCGCCGGGGATGGATGTCTTCTCATTCCTGAACAAAAGGGAGTGAAATATGCCCCAATGTGAAGAGCCCGTGCTGAGTCTGGCCCGCGGCCTGCGCCAACATGGCCCGCTTCTGTTGGCGGGTGTCGCTGAACCGCATGACGAGCTGATGTCCCTCGTTTGGGGCCCTCGCTTTGATCGCGCCCATGCCATGGGTTTGGTGGCCCGTCAGCCTCAGGCTGCGGCAACCGTGCTGCCCGCCTTGCTGGATGCCGCAGACCAGTTTGATCAGCTTCAGGTAGCGGCCCAGACACGGCTGCGCCGGATGATTTTGCGACACCGTGCGCTGGCGTGCGGTGCTGGCGGGTGATGGTGTAAGAATCCCCCATGCATCGGATTTTGCTTATCGACGACGACGAACAGCTGGGCCCTCCACTGGCGATTTATTTCCAGCGGTTTGAAATGGCCCTCACCCATGCCCTCAAGCCCAGTGAGGGCCTCTCCCAATTGGGGCAGGGTGGTTTTGATGCCGCCATCCTGGATGTGATGCTGCCCGAGATGGACGGATTTGAACTGTGCCGCACCATACGCAAGCAAAGCGACCTGCCCATCATCATGCTCACGGCGCGAGGCGATGTGATGGACCGCGTTGTGGGGCTGGAGCTGGGGGCGGATGACTACCTGCCCAAACCGTTCGAACCGCGCGAACTGGTGGCCCGCATGCAGACAGTGCTGCGCAGGCGCCGCAGCAGTGTGCAGGCAGAGCCTGGAGACATTCTCAAGTTTGAAGGGTTGAGCCTGGATACCAGCCGCCGCAGCGTGATGCGGCAGGGGCAGCCCGTGGAGCTGACAGGAACAGAGTTTGACTTGTTGCACCTGCTGGCCCGGGAACCGGGCCGCGTTTTCAGCCGCGACGACATACTGAGCCAGCTGCGAGGGCACGATGCTGAGCTGTACACCCGGGCCGTTGATATTGTGGTGAGCCGCCTTCGCAAGAAGCTCGAGCCGCTGGACTGCATCAAGACCCTGCGCAACGCGGGCTACGCACTTGCCCTGCGCAGGGTGCAGGCGTGAAAGGGCTGGGTTGGCATCGCCGTCGCTCCCGCGCACGGTGGAGTGACACGGCGGCTTTGCGAGCCGCGGCCACGCCCAAGGCGGGCATCAGACCCTGCCCCTGGCATCGGCGCACGCGCGATGCTGTGGGTTACTCCTTGCGTCTGCGGCTCATGCTGGTGTTCACGGTGCTGGCGTTGGCCATGACCATCATCTTCCTGGGCGGGGTGCAAAAGGCTATTGCCATGGGCTGGCGTGAGGCCGCGCGGCCTCTTCTGATGGACTATGTGGACCGCTTGGTGGAAGAGGTGGGAACACCGCCGGACATTGAGCGCGCCCGGGCCATCGTGAATCGGCTGCCGATCCACATGCACATTGCGGGCCCGAAGGTGAATTGGGATTCACACCCCGAGCAGCCCCGACCCGAGTGGATGAGCCATGCGGTCCGGTCCGACAAGCGCTGGCTGGCTGAGGTCGATGGGCAGAAACTGCTGCAACGGGTGACGGAGGATGGTCACACCATCGTCTTTGGGCTGAACGCCATGACCTGGGAGCAAAAACCCCGCATCGCCTGGTTCACGCTCACGGCGCTCCTGCTTCTCACAGCATTTGCTTACGCCTGGGTTCGCCGTCTTCTGAGCCCCCTGGAAGATATCCGGCAAGGCGCACGGCGCTTTGGTGCGGGTGATTTCTCGCAACCCATCGCCTTGCCGCCCACACGTCGGCCTGATGAGTTGCACCAGTTGGCAGCCACCATCAACACCATGGGTGAAGACATCCACCAAATGCTGGAAGCCAAGAGGGCGCTGCTGCTGGCTATGAGCCATGAGTTGCGCAGTCCCCTCACGCGTGCCCGTCTCCATACCGAGCTGTTGCCCGAGAGCGCCGATACCCAGCCCCAGCGGGACGCATTGTTGCGCGACCTGGGGGAAATGGCGCGGCTGATTTCTGATTTGCTCGAGAGCGAGCGCTTGGCAGGACGTCACGCGGCGCTTCATCGCGAACCGGTAGACCTGCTTTCGCTGGCGCGCGAAGTGGTAGAGGAGTTGTCGGCTCGCCATTCGCATGCCCATCACGTGGCTGTGCGCACCGATGGGCCAGCGGATCAAATGCCTTTGCTGCCGCTGGATCGCTCGCGCATGCGGTTGCTGCTGCGCAACTTGCTGGACAACAGCCTGCGCCATACCGACCCTGCCTTGCCTCCCGTGGAGTTGCACTGCACTTGGGATGCCGCCGGTGCCGTGGTGGTGCGCGTGCGCGACTATGGCCCGGGTGTCGATCCAGAACACCTCTCGCGGCTGGCAGAGCCTTTCTTTCGTCCAGATACGGCGCGTCAGCGGGCTACGGGGGGCGTGGGGTTGGGGCTGTACCTTTGCCGACTGGTGGCGCAGGCCCATGGCGGCTCCTTGCACTTCAGCAATGCGGCCCCCGGCTTGCTGGTGCGGGTGGTGCTGCCGCCTGCCAGCAGCACCAGTCCTGCCTGACGGCTGCGCTGCAGCTTCTCATCCCCAGGTATCCGTTTCCGCCGGGTTTGCACGCACCGCTGCGGTGCGTTGCAGTCAATGCGCCGGACTTTTATTGCCTCAGGCTGAAACTGGCCTCCAGTGCTTTTGAATCAAGCGTGGGCAGCTATCAAAAGAGTAGCAAATCAAAATCTTTGAGAATTCAATGCGGTGTTGCTCAGGCTGGCCTTGTTCTTGCTGAACAAGTGCAGCCTGGTGTTCTGGAGGTGTCGTTGGTACTTACCCTGTATAGACAGGTATGTCCTGAGTGCCATCATGATGAACCGGCAGGAGCTTGGTGCCGTCCGGACAGGCAACCCACATTTTTTTCAGACAGGAGCAGATGATGACTCGATCGGTGATGAAGATGGCAAAGCTGGCAGCCGCTGCGGCGTGCGCATTAGTGGTTGCGGGGCAGGCAGTGGCCCAGGACACCAAAATCGTGCTGGGCATGTCGGGCTGGACGGGCTTTGCACCGCTGACATTGGCCGACAAGGCAGGCATCTTCAAGAAGAACGGGCTGGATGTGGAGATCAAGATGATTCCGCAGAAAGACCGCCACCTGGCACTGGCCTCCAAATCCATCCAGTGCGCCGCCACCACCGTAGAGACGCATGTGGCCTGGAATGCCAACGGCGTGCCCATCGTGCAGATCTTCCAGATGGACAAGTCCTACGGCGCTGATGGAATCGCCGTGCGCGGCAACATCAACAGCTTTGCTGACCTCAAGGGCAAGACCGTCGGGGTGGATGCGCCCGGTACCGCGCCTTACTTCGGCCTGGCCTGGATGCTGAGCAAGAACAGCATGAGCCTCAAGGATGTGAAGACCACCACCTTGTCCCCCCAGGCTGCTGCGCAGGCTTTTGTAGCAGGGCAGAACGATGCTGCCATGACCTATGAGCCCTACCTGTCTACCGTGCGCGAAAACCCCGGCGCGGGCAAGATTCTGGCCACCACGCTGGACTACCCGATGGTGATGGACACCGTGGGTTGCGATCCTGCCTGGCTCAAGGCCAACGGCAAGGCCGCGCAGGCCTTGGCTAACTCTTACTTCCAGGCGCTGGACATGATCAAGGCCGACCCAGCCAAGTCCAACGAGATCATGGGAGCCGCCGTCAAGCAGACGGGCGAGCAGTTTGCGAAGTCATCTTCTTTCTTGCGTTGGCAAGACAAGGCGGCCAACCAGAAGTTCTTTGCCGGTGAACTGCAGTCTTTCATGAAAGACGCCACCGCCATCCTGCTGGAGGCAGGCATCATCCGCAAGGCGCCGGATGACCTGAATGCGACCTTTGACGCGAGCTTCATCAAGTAAACAGAGAAAAGAAGAACGCGCCATGTCTGCCGTGCAACCCCTGTCTGTGTCTGAGCCCGACACCAAGATCCATGCCACTGCCCGTCGGCGTTCGCTGGCTCCGCTGGAGCCCGTGAGCAGCCGGGCCCGCTGGATGCTGGGCCTGGCCTTTTTTGCCCTGTTTGTGGCGGTGTGGGCGTTCTTCACGCTGGGGGGCTTTGTGTCTCCCACCTTCCTGGCCAGCCCCGTCACCATGGCCAGAGAAGGCTGGTCGCTGTTCACCGAATACGGGTTCATCAAGGACATCGGCATGACCATCTGGCGGGTGGTCGGTGGCTTCGTTCTGGCGGCCGTCATTGCCGTGCCCCTGGGCATTGCCATGGGTGCCTACAAAGGCATCGAGGCATTTTTTGAACCCTTCGTCTCGTTCTGCCGCTACCTGCCTGCGTCTGCCTTCATTCCGCTGCTCATCCTGTGGGCGGGCATTGGCGAGATGCAGAAGATTCTGGTCATCTTCATCGGCTCGGTGTTCCAGATCACGCTGATGGTGGCCGTCACCGTAGGTAGTGCGCGGCGTGATCTGGTGGAGGCTGCCTACACCCTGGGTGCCGGGCACCAAGGCATCGTGCGCCGCGTGCTGATCCCCGGTGCAGCCCCCGAGATTGCGGAGACCTTGCGCCTGGTGCTGGGCTGGGCCTGGACCTATGTGATCGTGGCCGAACTGATTGGCTCATCCAGCGGCATCGGTCACATGATTACCGACAGCCAGGCGCTGCTCAACACCGGCCAGATCATCTTCGGCATCATCGTCATCGGCCTGATCGGGCTGGTGTCTGACTTCGCATTCAAGGCGCTCAACCGTCGCCTGTTTGCGTGGAGCTTTATTTGAGGACGCACCCATGAGCCGAGTTTCCATTCAAGCGGTTTCGCGCATTTTTGAAACCACCCAAGGCCAGCGCACCCAGGCCCTGCTGCCGGTGGACTTTGAAGTGCGTGACAACGACTTCGTCACCATCCTGGGCCCTTCGGGCTGCGGCAAGTCCACCCTGCTGCGCATCGTGGCAGGGCTGGACCACGCTACGAGCGGCCGTGTGCTGCTGGACGGCGCACCGGTGGAAGGCCCCGGTGCAGACCGGGGCATGGTCTTCCAGAGCTATACCCTGTTCCCGTGGCTCACCATTGAGCAGAACATTCGCTTTGGCCTGCGCGAGCGCGGCATGCCCGAAGCCCAGCAGAAAGAACGCGCTGCGTACTTCATCGCCAAGGTGGGGCTGCGTGGGTTTGAGCAGCACTTTCCCAAGCAGCTGTCGGGCGGCATGCAGCAGCGCACCGCCATTGCCCGAGCTCTCGCCAATGACCCGAAAATCTTGCTGATGGACGAACCCTTTGGCGCGCTGGATAACCAGACCCGCGTGCTGATGCAAGAGCTGCTGCTGGGCATCTGGGAGGCTGAACGCAAGACCGTGCTGTTCGTCACCCACGACATTGACGAGGCCATCTTCATGGCCAACCGTGTCGCCGTGTTCAGTGCGCGGCCCGGGCGCATCAAGACTGAGATGGCGGTGGACCTGCCGCATCCGCGTCACTACACCGTCAAGACCAGCCCAGAGTTCATGCAGCTCAAAGCCCGGTTGACCGAAGAGATTCGCGCAGAATCCATGGCTGCCGATTTGCACTGATTGCCTGAATTCTCCATGCCTGTCCGTTCCCCACGCCGCATCGCGGCCCCTGCCACTCCTGCCCTAAACACCTCTTCCGCCAAGCGCTCTGCAGGGGTGAAGGGGCGGCGGGCAACCCACGCCAGTGAAGGGCAGGGGGGAGCGGCGGCCAAGGGCGTGATGTCAAAGTCGGCCCCTGCGGCCACGTCCGCCATGGCGCTGTACGAGCAGGTCAAGGACTTCATTGCCCGCAAGATCCAGGAGGGTGCATGGCGCGCGGGGGACCGTCTGCCCTCGGAGAGCGAACTGGTCACCCAGTTTGGCATCTCGCGCATGACCGTGAATCGCGCCTTGCGCGAGCTGGCAGAGCAGGGGCGCATTGTGCGTGTGGCCGGGGTGGGCAGTTTTGTGGCGGAAGACAAGCCCCAGTCCACCCTGCTGCAGATTGCCAACCTGGCCAGCGAGATACGCCAGCGCGGGCACGACTACCGCTGCGATGTGCTGGCGGTGGAGCGAGTCTCCGCATCGCTGGAGGTAGCTGCTGCGCTGGATTTGCGCACCGGCGAGTCGGTGTTCCATTCGCTGTGCATTCATCGTGAAGACGGCCTGCCGGTGCAGCTGGAAGACCGGTACGTCAACCCCCGCCAGGTGCCCCAGTTTGCAGCGCAAGACTTTGTCGCGCTGCAGCCGTCCGAATACCTGGTGCGCAACGTGCCGTTTGATCAGGTGGAGCATGTGGTGGATGCCGTCATGCCCACTGCGGAGCAGGCTACATTGCTGGAGATGCCGGTGACCGAACCCTGCTTGCTGCTGACCCGGCGCACCTGGTCGCGTGGCGTGCCCATCACCGTGGTGCGCTGTCTGCACCCGGCATCCCGTTACCGGCTGGGCAGCCGCTTCAAGGCCGATGGGAACCCGGCGGCGGGCTGACGCAGAGGGGCAGGGGAGTGCGCGCGTGTTCCTCTCCCGTGAACCGATTCGGAGATATCCCGGGGATGCCCTGCATAACCCTCGCGAGGCGGTGATAGTGCGGATCGGGATGGGCCACAAGGCGTCTTTTTGCGGCCAATAGCCCGGCTATTGGCAAGAAAAGCAACGCAGTGGACCGCCCGACGCCGTGCTATCACCGTCCGCAGGGAGTTATGCAGGACATCCCTAGGAATTGACCTCTTCTCAAGATCCATTTTTTCGCTGATACTTACCTGTATATACAGGATGAGATTTATGACCACCTCTACACCTCACAGCCCTTCTTCCTCCATCACGCTGGTGCCCGGTGCCGTCACCCTGGCCGAGTTGCGCCGCGTCCATGCCGGGGGCGTTGCCTTGCGTCTGGCCCCTGCTGCGCTGACGGGCATGCGCGAGGCGCAGGCCGTGGTGCAGCGCATCGTGGACGAGGACCAGGTGGTCTATGGCATCAACACCGGCTTTGGCAAGCTGGCGAGCACCAAGATTGCGCATGACCGGTTGGCAGAGCTGCAGCGCAACCTGGTGCTGTCGCACAGCGTGGGCACGGGCGATGCGCTGCCCGACGGTGTGGTGCGCCTCATTCTGGCCACCAAGGCCGTGAGCCTGGCGCGGGGGCATTCGGGCATTCGCCCTGCGCTGGTTGATGCGCTGCTGGCGCTGGCCAACGCCAACGTGCTGCCCGTCATCCCCGCCAAGGGGTCGGTCGGCGCATCGGGCGATCTGGCGCCGCTGGCGCACCTGTCCTGCGTGCTGATTGGTGAAGGCCAGGCCAAGTTGGATGGCAAGGTGGTGTCGGGTGCCGAGGCTATGCGCTCCATCGGCCTTGAACCCTTCGTGCTGGGCCCCAAGGAAGGGCTGGCCCTGCTCAATGGCACGCAGGTATCTACCGCGCTGGCCCTGGCGGGGCTGTTCGGGGCAGAGAACCTGCTGGCTGCAGGCCTGGTGGCAGGCTGCCTTTCGCTGGAAGCCATCAAGGGCTCGGTCAAACCCTTTGATGCCCGCATCCACGAGGCGCGCGGCCAGCTGGGGCAGATTGCCGTGGCGGCGGCGGTGCGCGCCTTGCTCGAAGGCAGCGAGATCGACCCATCGCACCCCAACTGTGGCCGTGTGCAAGACCCATACTCCATCCGCTGCGTGCCGCAGGTGATGGGTGCGTGCCTCGACAACCTGCAGCACGCTGCACGCGTGCTGCGCATCGAGGCCAATGCCGCATCGGACAACCCGCTGGTGTTCACCGACACGGGCGAGGTCATCTCGGGCGGCAACTTCCACGCCGAGCCCGTGGCCTTTGCGGCCGACATCATTGCGCTGGCGGTGGCAGAGATTGGCGCGATCTCCGAGCGCCGTATGGCGCTACTGCTCGATACAGGCCTGTCGGGCCTGCCCGCCTTCCTGATTCGAGACAGCGGCGTGAACTCTGGCTTCATGATTGCCCAGGTCACCGCCGCGGCACTCACGGCAGAAAATCAATGCTTGGCCAACCCCAGCAGCGTGACCAGCCTGCCCACCTCGGCCAACCAGGAAGACCATGTTTCCATGGCCACATACGGCGCGCGCCGTCTGGCAGACATGGTCAACAACGCAGCCGTGGTGGTGGGCGTCGAAGCCATGGCCGCTGCGCAGGGTATGGAATTTGACCGGTCGCTGAAATCCTCCCCGCTGATGGAAGCGCAGTTCGCCGCCATCCGCCAGCGCGTGCCCTTCCTGGAGCAAGACCGTTACCTCGCCCCCGACATCGAAGCCATGCGCCAGTGGGCTTTGCAGGCTGACTGGCCCGCACCGCTGCGCGCCTGTCAGCCCAGCTACGCCTGAGAGCCACCACCCCGTCCCGCCATATTCCCCAGGAGCCCACCATGAACGCCAATGACGCCATCATCGCCGCAGCAGCTTCCGCCCACACCGACCCGCGCCACGACGCCAGCCGGGTGATCCGCGCCCCCCGTGGCAGCGAGCTGACCTGCAAGAACTGGCTCATCGAAGCCGCTTACCGCATGATCCAGAACAACCTCGACCCCGAGGTGGCCGAGCGCCCGCAAGACCTGGTGGTGTACGGCGGCATTGGCCGTGCTGCGCGCAACTGGGAATGTTTTGACCAGATCCTCGCCTCGCTCAAGGATCTGAATGAGGACGAGTCGCTGCTCATCCAGTCGGGCAAGCCCGTGGGCGTGTTCAAGACCCACGCCAATGCACCGCGCGTTCTGCTGGCCAACTCCAACCTGGTGCCCAAGTGGGCCACGTGGGAGCACTTCAGCGAGCTGGATCGCAAGGGTCTGTTCATGTACGGCCAGATGACCGCGGGCAGCTGGATCTACATCGGCACGCAAGGCATCGTGCAGGGCACCTACGAGACCTTTGCCGAAGCCGGGCGCCAGCACTTTGGCGGCTCGCTTGCAGGCCGGTGGATCCTTACGGCAGGCCTGGGCGGCATGGGCGGTGCACAGCCGCTGGCCGCCACCTTTGCGGGGGCGGTGTCGCTCAATATCGAATGCCAGCAAAGCAGCATCGACTTCCGCTTGCGCACGCGCTATGTCGACAAGCAGGCGCGTGACATTGACCACGCGTTTGAGTTGATCCAGCAGCACACCGCAGCCAAAGAGGCCGTGTCGATTGCACTGCTGGGCAACGCCGCAGAAATCCTGCCCGAGCTGGTGCGCCGCGCCAAGGCGGGGGGCTTGAAGCCCGACCTCGTCACCGACCAGACCTCGGCGCACGACCTTGTCAACGGCTACCTGCCTGCAGGCTGGACGGTGGCCCGGTGGCGCGCCGCGCAGCAGGACGTGACCCAGCATGAGGTGCTGAAGAAAGCGGCCGCCAAGTCCTGTGCGGCGCATGTGCAGGCCATGCTGGACTTCAAGCACATGGGTATTCCGGTGGTGGACTACGGCAACAACATCCGCCAGGTGGCGTTTGACGAAGGCGTGAAGGACGCGTTCGACTTCCCCGGCTTTGTGCCCGCCTACATCCGCCCGCTGTTCTGCGAAGGCAAGGGTCCGTTCCGCTGGGTGGCCCTGTCGGGTGACCCGGAAGACATCCGCAAGACCGATGCCAAGATCAAAGAGCTGTTCCCCGAGAACAAGCATGTGCACCGCTGGCTCGATATGGCGGGCGAGCGCATCGCCTTCCAGGGCCTGCCCGCACGCATCTGCTGGCTGGGCCTGGGCGAGCGCCACATCGCGGGCCTGGCCTTCAACGAGATGGTGAAAAACGGCGAGCTCAAGGCCCCTATCGTCATCGGCCGCGACCACCTGGACACTGGCAGCGTGGCCAGCCCCAACCGCGAGACCGAAGGCATGCAGGACGGTACCGACGCCGTGAGCGACTGGCCGCTGCTCAATGCGCTGCTCAACACGGCGGGCGGTGCCACCTGGGTCAGCCTGCACCACGGCGGTGGGGTGGGCATGGGCTACTCGCAGCACTCGGGCATGGTCATCGTGGCCGACGGCACCGACGCTGCGGCCGAGCGCCTGGCGCGTGTGCTGGTGAACGACTGCGGCAGCGGCGTGATGCGCCATGCCGATGCAGGTTACCCCCTGGCCGTGGAAACCGCGAAGAAGCAGGGGCTGAAGCTCCCCATGATTGCAGGGGCTGAGGGGACGACCGGCGGGAAAGGAAAGAGCTGAGGCACGGGTGAATGTCTGCCACCGCGCTTGCCACCATGCACCCCCTGCCTGAACCTGCATCGCAGCCGGACTGCGCTGTGCACTGGTTTGACTTGCGTACGGTGCCCGCCACCCCGTGGAAGAACGGCGGTGGCAGCACCCGTGAGCTGGTGAGCTGGCCGCCCGGTGCAGGGACGCAAGCCTTTGCCTGGCGCGTAAGCGTGGCGCGCATCGCTGCGCCTGGGCCTTTTTCCGCGTTTCCGGACGTGGACCGGCAGATCATGCTGCTCGATGGGGACGGCGTCACGCTGTATGGCGAGCAGTCGGAGTTGTGCCACACGCTGCAGCAAAGATGGCAGCCCTGGAGCTTTGCCGGAGAACTGCCACTGGATTGCTGTTTGATCGGCGGGCCATCGACCGACTTCAACCTGATGGTGCGCAGAGGCCATTGGCATGGCGGCATGCAGGTGGTGCGCGACGCCTGCACCGTGGGCACCACAGGTGCCGGGCTGGTCATGGTGCTGCAGGGCCAGTGGGCCGTGCTGGGCAATGGCATGGCCCAGTTGCTGCAGCCGGGGCAGGGCCTGTGGTGGCCCGCGCCCATCGGCCCCTGCGTGCTGCAGCCTCTGCAGCCGCTGGGGCCAGAGGCCGCACACCCTCATCCGTTTGCTCCGGATGCACGGCCTGCGCTGGTGTGGGTGGATGTGCGCTCCGGTGATATATAGTCAAATCAGGCTGTAGCGCTTATCCATCAAGCGCAAGCAGCTATCAAAAAGAGAGTAATTGCGGCCATGACAGCGTTTGTTTCTCCACCTCTTGGCACGACTGCAAACGGTACGACTGCTGACGGCAGCAGTGCAACCGGCGCCAGTGCAGACGGCATCTGGCACGGGCTGCAGCTGGCGGAAGGCCTCGCGGTGGCAGACGCTGCCATGGCTCCCACGGCCCGTGCCAGCATCGTGGTGCAACAGGGGCAGATCCGGTGGGTGGGGCCTGATGCCGCTGTGCCACCCGCCTGGCAGCATTTGCCGCACAGGCAAGGTGCTGGCGCTCTCGCGACCCCAGGGCTGGTGGATTGCCATACCCACCTTGTCTACGGGGGGCAGCGTGCCAACGAGTTCGCCATGCGCCTGGCAGGTGCTACGTACGAAGAAGTTGCCCAGGCTGGGGGCGGCATCGTGTCCTCCGTGAAGGCCACGAGTGCCGCGACCGAGGACGAGCTGTTCGCCCAGGCCGCGCCGCGCTTGCAGGCGCTGCTGGCTGAAGGCGTGTGCGCCATCGAAATCAAGTCAGGCTACGGGTTGGCGCTGGAGCACGAGCGCAAGCAACTGCGCGTGGCCCGCCGCCTGGGCGAGGTGTTTGGCGTGACGGTGCGCACCACCTTTTTGGGCGCACACGCTTTGCCGCCCGAATATGCGGGGCGCAGCCAGGACTACATCGACCTCGTCTGCAACGACATGCTGCCCGCGCTGGCTGCCGAGGGGCTGGTGGATGCGGTCGATGTGTTCTGCGAGCGCATTGCCTTCACTCTGTCCGAGACCGAGCAGGTCTTCCAGACTGCGCAGTGGCTGGGCATTCCCGTCAAGCTGCATGCCGAGCAGCTCTCGGACATGGGGGGCGCGGTGCTGGCAGCGCGCTACGGTGCGCTCTCGTGCGACCACATCGAGCATCTGTCGGCAGAGGGCATCGCGGCGATGAAGGCCGCAGGTACCGTGGCCGTGCTGCTGCCAGGGGCCTACTACACGCTGCGCGACACGCACCTGCCGCCCATCCAGGCGCTGCGCGATGCGGGTGTGCCCATGGCGGTGTCAACCGACCACAACCCCGGAACCTCGCCCGCCCTGAGCCTGCTGCTGATGGCCAACATGGCCTGCACGCTGTTCCGGCTGACGGTGCCCGAGTCGCTGGCGGGCGTCACCACCCACGCCGCGCGCGCGCTGGGCTTGCAAGACTCGCACGGTTTGATCGCATCGGGGCGGCCCGCCAATTTTGTGCTCTGGCCTGTGGCCGCTGCTGCCGAGCTGGCCTACTGGTTCGGCCACAAACCCCCTTGCACCATCGTGCGCCAGGGGCGCGTGTACGGAGACGCTGCATGAGCGCCATGACGCACCAACTGTTTGCTGCCGATGCGCTGCTGCCCATGGGCTGGGCGCGCAATGTGCTGTTGGCGTGGGATGGGGCAGGGCGCATCACCCAGGTCACGCCCCATGCTGCCGCCCCTGCTGGCGTGGCCACCGCGGCAGGCCCGCTGCTGCCCGGCATGCCCAACCTGCATTCGCATGCCTTCCAGCGCGCGTTTGCGGGCCTGACGGAATACCGCGGCCAGGCGCAAGACAGCTTCTGGAGCTGGCGCAACCTGATGTACCGCTTTGCCCAGCGCATCACGCCCGAATCGCTCGAGGCGATTGCCACCTGGCTTTACATCGAGATGCTGGAGGCGGGCTACACCAGCGTGTGCGAATTCCATTACGTGCACCACGACACCGATGGCCGCCCTTATGCCGACGACGCCACCTTGTCGCTGGCCCTGTTGCGTGCGGCGCAGACGGCGGGTATCGCCATCACACTGCTGCCCGTGCTGTACCAGACCAGCGGCTTTGGCGCGAAGCCGCCCCGGGCTGACCAGGCGCGCTTCATCCGCAGCACGGACAACATGCTCTCATTATTAGAGCGTCTTGCGCCCGCTGCACAAGCGCAAGCGGCTGTTTTGGGCTTGGCTCCGCATTCGCTGCGCGCTGTGCCGCCTGACAGCCTGACCGCTGCCGTGCAGGGAGTCACGGCGCTCAACCCGCATGCTCCCATTCATATCCACATTGCCGAACAGACGCAGGAGGTTCAGGACTGCATCGCCTGGAGCGGTCAGCGCCCCGTGCAGTGGCTGCTGAACCATGCGCTGGTGGATGCGCGCTGGTGCCTGGTGCATGCCACGCACATGACGGAGGACGAATACGCAGGCGCGGCGCGCACCGGCGCGGTGGCCGGCATCTGCCCTACCACCGAGGCCAATCTGGGCGATGGCATCTTTGACATGCCCCTGTGGCTACAGCACGGCGGGCGCTGGGGCGTGGGCTCTGACAGCCACGCCTGCGTCAATGCGGCGGAGGAACTGCTGATACTTGAATACGGCCAGCGTCTGTCGCGCCGCCAGCGCAATGTGCTGGCGTCTGAAACCCACGCAGAAGTAGCCACGGCCATGACGCTGCAGGCCCTGCAGGGCGGGGCGCAGGCGTCGGGCCGCCTGGGGGTTGGGGCTGGGGCTGGGGCTGGGGCTGGGGCTGGGGCTGGGGCTGGGGCTGGGGCTGGGGCTGGGGCTGGGGCTGGGGCTGGGGCTGGGGCTGGGGCTGGGGCTGGGGCTGGGGCGGGCATTGCAATCGGTCAGCCAGCGGACTGGGTGGTGCTGGACGCGCAGCACGTCGCGCTGCAGGGGTTGCCCGCACCCTCTATGCTGTCCGCCCATGTGTTTGCTAGCCACCGCACGTCGGCTATCCACAGCGTGTGGGTGGGCGGCCAGTGCCGCGTGGCACAAGGCCGTCATGCGCTTCATGAGCCCGCTGCCCGTGCCTTTGTGGCCGCGCGTGCCGCCACGGTCGCGGCTGATTGATTATTTGAACCTCTGCTTTGAGTCTTTATGTCTGAAACCGCACCCCCTCCTTTTCTTTTTCATCAGGGCACGCAGCCCCTGTTGGTTTCCATGCCACACGCAGGTACCTATGTGCCTACCGCATTGGCTGAGCGCTTTACGCCCGAAGCCCGCCAGGTGCCCGATACCGACTGGCACATGGAGCGTTTGTACGCGTTTGCCAAAGACATGGGGGCGTCTATCCTGGTGGCCACGCATTCGCGCTACGTGGTGGACCTGAACCGCCCGCCCGATGGTGCGAGTCTGTATCCGGGCCAGAGCGTGACGGGCCTGTGCCCGGTAGACACGTTTGACGATACGCCAATCTACGCGGCAGGCGATGTACCGGACGACGCAGAGATTGCCGCCCGGCGCGATGCGGTCTGGGCGCCATACCACGCCCAACTGCGCTCTGAACTGGACCGCATTCGGGCCCAGCATGGTGTGGCCATGCTGTGGGACGCACACTCCATCCGTTCGGTGCTTCCACGTTTTTTTGAAGGCAAGCTGCCCGACCTGAACCTGGGCACGGCTGATGGAGCGAGCTGTGACCCTGCACTGGCGCAAGAGCTGCTGAGCCTTGCCAAGGCGGCCCACGGATACACGGCAGTGCTCAATGGCCGGTTCAAGGGCGGCTACATCACCCGCCACTACGGCGAGCCCGAACAGGGCGTGCATGCCGTGCAACTGGAGATGACGCAGAGCAGTTACATGCAGGAGGCCTTGCCCTTTGACTACCTGCCTGAGCGTGCCGAGCGCATTCAACCTGTGCTCGAACAGATGCTGAACGCTGCACTGGCCTTTGCCCGCAAATCGCATATGTAGCGATTTGCTCAGTCTGTCTGCCGGGGGGCTCTTTGCTTGTGCTAACCCGGCTGCGCATGCGATTGAGGTGCTACCATGCAGGCAGACGTTAGCCCCGCAGTGGGGCAGGCCCGGTGGCTCCGCCACCGATGCGGGAGGAGCCGCAGACCATGCACGATGCGGCTTACTACTACATGCCCTTGTTTCGCCCCGGAGCAGCCGTTCTATGGGGCTCCCGCCAGGAGACCGTGAGCCACGTCGTGCTGCGCCGATTTGCACTGATGGTGTATCTGCGTGGGCATGACTCACCAGTGCATCCTGAATCCCTGCAATTGGCACCCACGGCTTTTTGCCTGACCCGTCAACCAGACCGCGACTGCGGGTACTGAACGGTACGGAACACTTCTTACCGACCTCTGGTGAGCCTGCTCACCAGAGAACAAGACACTGTGCCGTTGTGAATCAGCGGCGTTGCGCCATGACCTCGCCCAGCCGAATCGGCCGCGCGGGCTCCCATGCCGGGTTGAATTGCATGGCTCCCTTGGGGAAAAGCATCACCACCGTGGAGCCGAGCAGGAAGCGGCCCATCTCCTCGCCTTGCTGGAGGTGGACCTGGCCGGGGGCATAGTCCCACCGACGCAGTTGCCCGGTGCGGGGCGGGTTGACGAGTCCGTGCCACACGGTGGCCATGCTGCCCACGATGGTGGCGCCCACCAGCACCATGACGAAGGGCCCGTTCTCTGAATCAAAAAAACACACAACGCGCTCATTGCGGGCGAACAAACCAGGCACCCCCCGTGCCGTGGTCGGGTTGACTGAGAACAAGTCACCCGGGGCGTGCACCATATGGGTCAGTTGCCCTGCACATGGCATGTGGATGCGGTGGTAGTCCCTGGGGCTCAGGTACAGGGTGGCAAAGTAGCCGTTTTCAAACACGGCGGCCCGCTGGGCATCTCCACCCACCAGCGCCGTCGTGGAATAGGCATGCCCTTTGGCTTGAAACACCTGGTCCCGTTCAATCCGACCGAACTGGCTGATCGCCCCATCGACAGGGCAGATCCACGTCGCATCTGCCAACGGACGTGCCCCCGGCTTCAGAGCCCGTGTGAAGAAGTCGTTGAAGGTGGCGTACGACGCTGGGTCGGGGTTTGCCGCCTCGGCCATGTTCACGTTGTAACGAGCGATGAATTTCTGAATGGCTGTTGTCGTCCACCTGCCGGCCCGCGCGCGGGCGAGGCGGCCCGCAGTGGATGTCAGAGCCTGCTTGGGAAGCAGGTATTGGGGTAGCACGGCAAGGCGATCAGACAAGGGCTATTCCTTCAAGGCTGTGGTTGCGGGCCATTCTAAGCGTGCGAGGGTGAATGCACGACGGAATGCCAGTCATTCTCATTTGATGAAAATGATGTAAATGCTATTGACGCAATTGAAACAAGTAATTACATTTACATCCATCAAGGCACACCCGAGCGAAAGCCGGGGTCGCAAAGCCTCCGGTCTAAACCTGTTTATGGGCATGACAGCGGGGTTGCCAGCGCAGCGGATCTCCATGAGGCCGTTGATGAGAGCGCTCCATGCCACGAACGTGGCGGCTGAACGAGACTCTCGCTGAACGTGCCTTGTATTGATGCAGCCCTGTTTGGAGTCATACATGCACAGTTCATCCATCATTGGTTTACCTCCCGCCTCGCGTGCCACCCGATGGCTAATGAGCGGTGTTGTGGCGGCAGCGCTGGCTGCCTGCGGCGGGGGCGGTACGGATCCGGTCGCTCAGGCACAAGCAGAGATTGCTACGACCACCACCACTCTGCATCTGGACGGAGCGGAGGTTGGTACGGCAGATCCTGCCTTGCTGGCCAAGCCCACTTTCCACGTGGCCCCTGTGGTTCTCACGCCTCCTGACGACGTTGATGAGCGTGAGGCCAACGCCTCTGCCTTCATGGCCCCCAAGGCCCAGGTAGTGCCTTCTGAGCTGCGGTCGCTGTCGACGAAGCGGTTGACGATTGAAGCCCTGGAAGTGGCGCGCACCAAGGGCGCTCAAGCGGTCAAATCGGCTGACGGTGAGTCAGCAACTCCCTTGGCTGGAACCGGCGTCGTAACAACCTATACAGTGGCCCAGATGCGCGCAGCTTACGGCTTCCCGGCGCTGCCCGCTGTGGGCTCGGTTCCCACGGGTGCCCAGGCTGCCCAATTAGGCGCTGGGCAGACGATCTATATCGTTGCCGCCAAGCACAATCCCAATGTGGCGGCCGAGTTGGCAGCGTTCAACCAGAAGTTTGGCTTGCCCAACTGTGCTGTGCGCACTCTCGCACCTTCCACATCCTTGCCTTTGGCTGCTGCCTCGGCTTCTGGATGCGAATTGGTGCTTGCCTACAGCACAACCACAGGCACTTTGACTTCCACTCCGCCCGCCTATGACTCTGGCTGGGCAACCGAGATTGCGCTGGACGTTCAATGGTCCCACGCCATGGCTCCCCTGGCCCGCATCGTGCTGGTCGAGGCGCCTGATGCATCGGTCAACAGTTTGGCCTACGCCATTCGTCTGGCGAATTCCATGGGCCCCGGCGTGCTGTCCATGAGCTTCGGGGCGCCGGAAGGCACATGGACTTCATCGCTGGATTCCTTGTTCACCGGCACCAACATGACCTACTTGGCCGCCACAGGAGATAACGGGGTCAGTGTGATGTGGCCATCGGTTGCCTCCAATGTGCTGGGTGTAGGAGGGACCTCCCTGACGTACACAGGCACGGGCACCCGTTCTGAGGTGAGCTGGTCTGGCACGGGCGGAGGCACGAGCGCTTATGTCCCCACTCCCACGTACCAGCAATCCGGACTCCCGGGTGTTGGATCGGTGGCGCGTCGTACCGTGGCCGATGTGGCCATGAATGCAGACCCTGCCACTGGCAATTACGTTGCGGTGATTGCCCAAGGCAGCACCACCGTGCAGTGGATCAGCGCGGGCGGGACGAGCCTGTCTTCGCCCATGTGGGCTGGCTTGGTTGCTGTTGCTAACGCCACCCGTCTGCAAGCATCCAAGCCGCTTCTGGGTGGATCAGCTCACGCTACCTTGTACTCGCAGATTGGCGCAGTGCCGGGCAACTACGCCAGTGGTTTTGCTGATATCACTTCGGGATCGCACGGCACTTGCAGCACCTGTGCAGCTCGCAGTGGCTACGACCAGCTCAGCGGTTTGGGAACGCCGAATGCTGGCAGCTTGATCAGTCTTCTGTCGGGTGCCTCAGCCCCTGCGGTACCCCCATCGGTAACGCCTGCCACGATCACAGGGCAAGTGGGGACTCCGGTCTCGTTCACTGTCTCGGTGACTGCACCGAATCCGCTGACCTACTCCTTGAGCGGTGCGCCTTCCGGTATGGTGATCAGCACGACGGGTGTTGTGACCTGGTCTACACCCGTGGCAGGAAGCTACGCAGTCACTGTCGTTGCAAAAGATACGAAGACCGGTCTGACGGGGCAGGGCGTTTACACGGTGAACATCGCCCCGCCACCTAGCGCGCCAGTGGTGGCGGGCGGCACCATTTCTGGCAAGGTGGGCGTTGCCCTGTCATTCAGCGCTGCGGTGGCTTCGTCGAACCCCATCACCTATTCCATGACAGGTGCCCCAGCGGGGATGACCATCAATTCCACTACAGGCATGGTGAGCTGGAGTTCACCTGTGCTGGGAACCTACTCGGTGGTGATTACCGCCAAGGACACCAAGACAGGTCTTTCAGGCAAGGGTACCTATTCGGTACAGATCGCCACCTCTGCACTGACCATCACTGCGCCAGCGATGACTGGTGTGGCGGGCAAGGTGTTGACTGGCACGATTGCGATTTCCGCGCAACCAGGCACCTCCCTTTCAGTCTCCATCACGGGCGTGCCTTTCGGTATGGGCTTCTCCATCAGCGGAACTACGATCACCGCGACCTGGCCATCGCCCGTCACGGGTAACTACCAGCTCACGGTGGTGGCGAAGGACTCGGCGGGCAGAACTGCTCAGGCGTTGGTGCCCATCACCATCACTGCGAAGTAAGCACGAAGTTTTGTACTTTTAAAGGCGGCAGGGAGCTCTGACGGGCATCCCTGTCGTTTTGTTTTGTCTGAATCGCTTTACTGTGTCACCAAAGATAAGGGATTGAGTCGCCTGCCCGGGCCCTCGCATGCAGCGTTTCCTGGAGAATAGGCAAAAGTGTGGCAGCGCAGTACAATATGAGAGCTTGTGCACAGCGCCTTGCCTGTTCATTGAAGCCGTCTCATCCAGGCCTCTTTTCATTCTGATCTGCGCCCCGGGTGCAGCGACTCACCCGCCTGCTAGGCACCGGATTCGGTACTGGAATTGATACTTCCGTGGCCGACCGGCGGATGCCCGCATGTGCAGCGCGCAAATTATTGACTCATTACCGAGACCACCAAACCTACCTCATGGCCAAAGAAGAACTTATCGAAATGCAGGGCTCCGTCACTGAAGTGCTGCCCGATTCCCGTTTCCGCGTGACCCTGGACAACGGACACCAGCTCATTGCTTACACCGGTGGAAAGATGCGTAAGCACCACATTCGCATTCTGGCTGGCGATAAGGTTTCTCTGGAAATGTCTCCCTATGACCTGACGAAGGGTCGCATCACTTTCCGCCACTTGGCAGGACGTGGCCCAGGTCCTGGCCCCTCGGGTGGCAACCGCTGAGTTTTTTCTCAGCGGCTTAAATCCAGCATATAATTTAAAGCTCTTCAGTATTTGGTTAGTTCGCTGGCAAATCACTGATCTGGTCATCTCGTAAACAAGAGTGTTTTCAAAAACATTGTTGTTTGGCCAGAAACCTAGAAAAAACAGGTTAGAATACGAGCTGTCGGAGCGTAGCGCAGCCTGGTAGCGCATCTGCTTTGGGAGCAGAGGGTCGCGAGTTCGAATCCCGCCGCTCCGACCATTGTTTCAAAGGGTCTGCAACGCAAGTTGCAGACCCTTTTTGCATTGTTTTTCGGTCGGCACAACATCTTCCAAGTTGTGCCCACATGGACTTCGTCTGTTTTCAGGCTTGGACAGGCATTTTTTCAACTCCCATGACCGCCAGCCCATCACTCTCCCATCGACCGACTGTCCGCTACCCCATCGTGGATCAACTGCGGGGCTTCGCCATGGTGTGGATGACCTTGTTCCACTTTTGTTTTGACTTGGCCCACTTTGGGTTGTGGTCTCAAAACTTTCGTCTGGATCCGTTCTGGACTGGGCAGCGCACAGTGATCGTCAGCCTTTTCTTGTTCTGCGCGGGGCTGTCGCAAGCCATTGCCGTGCAGCAGGGGCAGGCTTGGGGGCGCTTTGGGAGGCGATGGCTGCAGATTGCGGGATGTGCCTTGCTCGTGAGCATAGGGTCTTACATCATGTTCCCGCAAAGCTATATCTACTTTGGGGTTTTGCACGGCATGGCCGTCATGCTTGTGCTGGTTCGCTGTTCAGCGAATGGTGGACATTGGCTCTGGTTAGCTGGCGTATTTGCGCTCTGTGCGCCCTCGTTGGCTGCCCACCTGTTGACTCATGATTTCGCCCATTGGGCCCCTGTATTCAATGGGCGCTGGCTCAATTGGCTGGGTCTGGTCAGCCGCAAGCCGTTCACTGAGGACTACGTGCCTGTCTTCCCTTGGGTAGGGGTGATGTGGCTGGGAATGGCTTCGGGTCAATGGGCTTTGCGCTACAAGCCCAGCTGGCTGCAATGGTCAGCGCCGCGTGGGTGTGCATGGCTGGGGGTTCTGGGGCGGTGGAGTCTCAGCTACTACATGCTGCATCAGCCTGTTTTGATCGGCGGCTTGATGGCGGTGCTGTGGTTTGTAAGCCGTTGAAGCTGGGCCTTCGGTGAACCGACCTCGTCCCCGTCAGCTCATCAATAAAAAACGCGGCCTTGGCCGCGTCTTTTGATTTCCGTGCCCTCAGTGCTGAGGGTCGGGCGAGGTTATTCCACCTTGGCCTTCGCGCGCAGGTCTTCCTGGAACTTCACCAGCTTTTGTTGCTGCAGTTGTTGTGCAACCTGAGGCTTCACGTCATCCAGCTTGGGCAGCTCGGCTTGGCGAACGTCCACCAAGCGGATCACATGCCAGCCAAACTGGCTCTTGACGGGGGTCTCGGTGGTTTTGCCCTTTTCGAGCTTCAGCAGAGCCTCTGTGAACTCGTTGACGTAGCTGGCGGGGTTGGCCCAGTCCAGATCACCACCCTTGGCTGCGGAGCCTGGATCCTTGGATTGCTTCTTGGCGAGGTCTTCAAACTTGGCGCCTTTTTTCAGGGCGGCGATGATGGCCTTGGCTTCCGATTCCTTTTCCACCAGGATATGGCTGGCCTTGTATTCCTTGCCGCTGTTGGCAGCAACGAACTTGTCGTACTCAGCCTGAATTTCGGCGTCGGTCACGGGGTTGTTCTTTTGGTAGTCAGCGAACAATTCGCGGATCAGGATGGTCTGGCGGGCCAGTTCCATTTGCACCTTGAAGTCTGCGGAGCCTTCCAGGCCGCGCTTCTGGGCTTCTTGCATGAAGATCTCGCGGGCGATCACTTCTTCCTTGATCTGACCTTCCACATCGGGAGTCACGGGGCGGCCCGAGCGCTCAACCTGCTGGCGCAGCACTTCAGCGCGCTCCTTGGGGACGGCCTTGCCGTTGACGATGGCGATGTTCTGGGCGGAAACGGGCAGGGCCATCGTGCCCAGCACGGCAGCGGCCACGAGGCCAGACAGGAGCTGTTTCTTCATGCGAAATCCAAATAAAGAGAAGGTGTTTTCAGGCTGAAAACCGGCAAGTTCTGAAGAGTGGGGCCGGCTCAGAGAATTTCAATGGCGAGTGCGTGAACACCCCGGTCAATAAATTCCTGCAGCGCATCATACACAAGGCGGTGCTGGGCTACGCGCGACTTTGCTGTAAACAAAGGTGACGCTATCCGCACCCGAAAGTGGGTGCCGAAATCGCTTCCGTTGGAGCCTGCATGCCCTGCGTGGGCTGCGCTCTCGTCAAGCACTTCGAGCTGGCTGGGCGAAAGCACGCGGCTGAGCTTGTCGTGCATTTGCTGGGCGACAGACGTCATGGGGTAGGCCTTCACGAGTTGCTGGGTTCGTCGCTCTTGATGTGCGGAGCGATGTACAGGCCCTGGCCCACCAGAAAGACCAAGGGGAATGCATAGCCCCAGAGCTTGAAGTCCACCCAGAATTCGGTGCTGAAGTTGAAAACGACATACGCATTCACGGCTGACATGAAGGCGCAGTAAACAATCCACGCCTGGTTCAGCCGCATCCAAACCCCGTCGGGTAGGCTGAGCTGGCTGCCCAGCAGCATGTGCAAAATATTCTTCTTCATGCCCCACACGGCAATCGCCAGCGCCAAGGCCATGGCACCGTACAGCACGGTGGGCTTCCACTTGATGAAGCGGTCATCCTGAAGCACCAGTGTCAACGTGCCAAACAGCAGGATCAGCACCAGCGTGATCTTGTGCATGGTCTGCAGTTTGCGGTCGATGGCGTAAATCAGCCCCATCTGCAACGCAGTGGCCGCCATCAGTACGGCGGTTGCGGTGTAGATGTTGAACAGCTTGTAGGCCCCGAAAAAGAGCAGGATCGGGAAAAAATCAATCAATATCTTCATAAAGCAAGGCCAGCAACCACTGGCGCAGCGGGTCAGGATGCGTCGGGTTCAAAGTCCAGTGACGCGGAGTTCATGCAATAGCGCAAGCCTGTCGGAGCCGGTCCATCTTCAAAGACATGCCCCAGGTGGGACCCGCATTGTGCACACACGGTTTCGGTGCGCACCATTCCGTGGCTACGGTCCACGATTTCCTTGATGGTGCCGGGAATGGCTTGCGAGAAACTGGGCCAGCCGCAACCGGCGTCAAACTTGGTGTCCGAGTCGAACAGCTTGGCTCCACAGCAGATGCAGTGATAGCTGCCATCTGCCCAGTGGGCTTCATATTTGCCGGTGAACGGGCGCTCGGTCGCGGCATGGCGCGTGACCTGCAGAGCCAGGGGTTCTGCACCCTTTTCACGAAGGATGGTTTGCCATTCGGCTTCAGTCTTCTGGATGGGGAAGGTCATGATGAGCAACTGATGGAGATGGAGGAAGCCCAGTCGGGCGGAAAGTCTGCAAGCGCTTCGTGGTCCGGGTGTTCCTCAAACGGGCTTTCCAGCACCCGCTGCAAGGTGGCCAGGACGGAATAATCACCCAATTTTGCTGCCTGAATGGCCTGTTCACCCAGGTGGTTGCGCAAAACGAACTTGGGGTTGGTGTTAAGCATGGTTTTGGCCGCTAGCGCTTTATCTTCCAGCGCTAGCAGCTCTGAATATGATAGCAACCAAGCATCCCAGGCGGCGCGGTCGGCAAACAGATCGCGCACAGGTTCAAACAGCCCATTGCCCACCGCATGCGACAAGCGCCGCCAGAAGATGGTGTAGTCCACTGCATTGCGTGCCAGCAGTTGCAGCAGCCCATCGATCAGCTCGGCGTCTCCCTCACGCGCTGCGGTCAATCCCAGCTTGCGGCGCATCTCGTGCATGAATGCTGTGGGGAAGGCAGTCTTGTACGGCTCCAGCGCCGCGAGGGCCAGCTCCTGGTCCTGAATCAATGGCATCAGCGCCTGCGCCAGGCAAAACAGGTTCCAGTAGGCGATGTTGGGCTGGCGGTTGTAGGCGTACCGACCCTGGGTGTCGCTGTGGTTGCAGATGTGCCCAGGCACAAAGGCATCCAGAAACTGAAATGGCCCGTAGTCCACGGTCAGGCCCAGGATGCTCATGTTGTCCGTGTTCATCACACCGTGGCAAAAACCTACGGCCTGCCATTGGGCCATCAGGCGTGCCGTGCGCTCGCTCACCTCATGCAGCAAGGCCGCGTATGGGTTACTGCCAAAGCGGGTCTCGGTGCGGCAGCCGGGGTAATAGCGGTCTATCACATAGTCGGCCAGCTGGCGCAGTTCTGCCTCCATGCCGTTGGCCGAAAAATGTTCGAAATGCCCGAAGCGTATGAAGCTGGGTGCTATGCGGGTAACCACGGCTGCGGTTTCTGCCTCCTCGCGGTACACCGGCGCAGGCGAACCGGTGATGCACAGAGCGCGTGACGTGGGGATGCCCAACGCGTGCATGGCTTCGCTGCACAAAAACTCTCGGATGCTGGAGCGCAGCACGGCGCGCCCGTCGCCCATACGTGAATAGGGGGTTCGGCCAGCACCTTTGAGCTGGATTTCCTGCCCATCCGCCGTCTCGCCCAGCAAAATGGCCCGCCCGTCGCCCAGCTGTCCTGCCCAGACACCGAACTGGTGCCCGCTGTACACGCTGGCCAGCGGCTCAGAGCCCGCGAGCAAGGTGCTGCCCGAAAAGGCCGTGAGGGCATCGGGTGCGTGTTGCCACTGCTCGGGCAAGCCCAGCAATTGCGCCACGCTCTCGCTATGCCCCACCCAATAAGGCGAGGGCAGCGGGGTGGGGCGCAGCTGCGTGTAAAAGGCGCTGCCCAAGGCAGCGAACCCGGCTTGCCACTGCAGTTGCAGTGGCTCGCTGTGCGGGCTGGGGGACTGTGATTGCATGGTGGCATTGTCTCGTAGCGCACAAACTCCCCCCGCCCGAGGGGCCATCGCGCGTACCGGCTTCGGGGCGAAACCAAGGGATTTCACGTGCCTTTTGCGACACGCTCAGCGCTTTGTGCGCATTACGATGATCTCTTTGTCCATAACTACATCCAAGGAGCCAACATGCTGGGTCTGATGCAGAGTCAACAGCTGCTGATTTCATCCCTCATCGAATTTGCAGAGCGCCACCACGGCGATGCCGAAATCGTCTCGCGGCGGGTGGAGGGGGACATTCACCGCTATACCTACCGGGACCTTGCTGCGCGTTCGCGCCAGCTGGCCAACGCCCTGGACGCCTTGCAGCTCCAGTTCAGCGACCGCGTGGCCACTCTGGCGTGGAATGGCTACCGGCACATGGAGATGTATTTCGGCGTCAGCGGCTCGGGCCGGGTGTTGCACACCATCAACCCCCGCCTGCACCCTGATCAGATCGCCTGGATCGTGAACCATGCAGAAGACCAGGTGCTGTGTTTTGACATGACCTTCCTGCCCCTGGTGCAGGCCGTGCACGCCCGCTGTCCCACAGTGAAGCAGTGGGTGGCCATGTGCGATGCAGACAAGCTGCCCGCTGACACGGGCGTGCCCGGGCTGGTGAGCTACGAGGCCTGGATTGGGGCGCACCACAGCAACTACGCCTGGCCGGAGTTTGATGAAAACTCGGCCTCCAGCATGTGCTACACCAGCGGCACCACGGGCAACCCCAAGGCAGCCCTGTACAGCCACCGTTCCACCACCTTGCATGCCTACGCCGCGGCCCTGCCAGATGTGATGTGCATCTCTGCCCGCGATTCGGTGTTGCCCGTGGTACCGATGTTCCACGTCAATGCCTGGGGCATTCCCTACTCGGCAGCGCTCACAGGGTGCAAGCTCGTCTTCCCCGGCCCGGCGCTGGATGGCAAATCGGTCTACGAACTGATGGAGGCAGAGCAGGTGACCTACGCGGCGGGTGTGCCCACCGTGTGGCAAATGCTGCTGGGCCATGTCAAACCGGCGGGGCTCAAGTTCTCGTCGCTCAAGCGCACCGTCATCGGTGGCTCTGCCTGTCCGCCCGCCATGATCACCGCCTTCCAGGAAGAGTTCGGAGTGACCGTGCTGCATGCCTGGGGCATGACGGAAATGAGCCCGCTGGGCACCTTGTGCACGCTCAAGAACAAGCATCTGTCCTTGCCCAAGGACGAACAGATGAAGATCGTGCAAAAGCAGGGGCGGGCCATCTACGGCGTGGACATGAAGATCGTGGGAGGCGATGGCGAGGAGCTGCCGTGGGACGGCAAGACCTATGGCGACCTTCTGGTCAAAGGCCCGTGGATCGTTGCAAGCTACTTCAAGGGCGAGGGCGGCAACCCGCTGGTCAAGGATGCGCAGGGCCGGGGCTGGTTCCCCACCGGTGACGTGGCCACCATTGATGCCGATGGGTTCATGCAGATCACCGATCGCAGCAAGGATGTGATCAAGTCGGGTGGGGAGTGGATCAGTTCCATCGACATCGAGAACATCGCGATGGCTCACCCCGCGATCGCCATGGCCGCCTGCGTGGGCATGCCCCACCCCAAGTGGGACGAACGCCCCATCGTGGCGGTAGTCAAGCGCGCAGGGGCAGAAGTCACGCGCGAGGAGTTGCTGGCCTTCTACGAAGGCAAGACGGCCAAGTGGCAAATACCGGATGACGTCGTGTTTGTCGAGGCTATCCCCATCGGAGCCACGGGCAAGATGCTCAAGACCAAGCTGCGCGAACAGCTCAAGGACTACAAGCTGCCAGGCCTCTGAGCTTGAGGGCCACGCTGCGGATGCCGCCAAAGCCCCTGTTGGCGGGGCTTTGGGCGGTTTCTCCGGGTCTTTGGCGTGGTCCGTCAACAGGCTTCTGGCACTTCATGGTGGGCCTCCAGTCGCGTGTGCGATAGCTGCTAGGGGCAATCCCTGAGCGTTCAGGGATTGCAAAGCGGTACTCTGCGTCGTGTCGATCAACAAGGAGACAACACCATGAAATTTGCTATCAAGGCTGTAGCGGCTTCCGTACTTCTGGTGAGCGCTGGCGGGGTTTTTGCCCAAAAGGGCGAGACCGTCAAGATCGCTTGGCTCGACCCCCTTTCGGGCTTGATGGCAGCGGTGGGAACCAACCAGCTCAAGAGCTTTCAGTTCCTGGCGGAGGAGTTCAACAAGAAGAACCCCGCAGGTGTGAAATTCGAGATCATCGGCATCGACAACAAACTCAGCCCTCAGGAAACCACCAGCGCCTTGCGCTCGGCCATGGACCAGGGCGCACGCTACGTTGTGCAGGGCAATGGCTCTGGCCCCGCGCTGGCCATTATGGATGCGCTGGAAAAGCACAACGCCCGCAACCCCGGCAAGGAAGTGCTGTTCCTGAACTACGCGGCGGTGGACCCAGACCTCACCAACAGCAAGTGCAGCTACTGGCACTTCCGTCTGGATGCAGACACCTCCATGAAGATGGAGGCGTTGACCACCTACATGAAGGACCTGCCCGAGGTCAAAAAGGTCTACCTCATCAACCAGAACTATTCGCATGGCCAGCAGGTGTCCAAGTACGCCAAGGAGATGATGGCGCGCAAACGCCCCGATGTGCAGTTTGTGGGCGACGACCTGCACCCGCTGGCCCAGGTGCGCGACTTCTCTCCCTACATCGCGAAGATCAAGCAGTCAGGGGCAGACACCGTGATCACCGGTAACTGGGGCTCTGACCTGGCGCTGCTCATCAAGGCCGCCAACGATGCAGGTTTGAACAACGTCAACTTCTACACCTATTACGGCTCGGTCACTGGCAGCCCCACGGCCATGGGCTCGGCCGCCGCAGGCCGCGTCTACATGGTGGCCTATGCGCACATGAACTTGCCTGGCCCGCTGAACCAGATCGTGCTGGACTACAAGAAGAAGTTCAACGACGACATGTACACCGGCTCCATCTATCACGCCTACACCATGCTGTCCGAAGGCTTTGTCAAAGCCAAATCCACCGATCCCGTCAAGGTGGCCGCGGTGCTGGAGGGCATGAAGTTCAAGAGCTTCAATGGTGAGGTCGAAATGCGCAAGACCGACCACCAGCTGCAACAGGGGTTGTTCATCTCCAAGTGGGAGAAGGTCAACGACAAGTACCCCATCGACTCTGAAAATACCGGCTACACCTTTGTACCTGTGAAGTATTACGAGCCCTATGTGGCCAGCACGCCTACCTCGTGCCAGATGAAGCGCCCGTAAGCTCGGCGGCACAGCTCGGAGGCCCGACATACTCGGGCCTTTTTTTTACGATCCAGAGATGAAAAATTCCCATGAATCTTGAGTTTTTCGTGATCTCCCTGCTCAACGGCGTCAGCTACGGGCTGCTGCTGTTCATGCTGAGTTCAGGGCTTACGCTGATCTTCAGCATGATGGGGGTGCTGAACTTTGCGCACACCAGCTTCTACATGCTGGGGGCCTATTTCGCATTCACCATCTCCAGCGTGGTGGGTTTCTGGCCCGCGCTGGTGCTGGCACCTCTGGTCGTGTTCGTGATGGGGGCCGCGTTTGAGCGCTATTGCCTGCGCCGGGTGCACAAGTTTGGCCATGTGCCTGAGCTGCTCGTGACCTTCGGTCTTTCCTATCTCATTCTGGAACTGGTGCAACTGGTGTGGGGCCGCTCTACGGTGCCTTATGGGCTGCCTGAGCAATTGCAAGGCCCGCTGTTCACGCTGTACGGCACGCAGTTCCCCAAGTCCCGCTCTTTTGTGATGCTGGTGGCGTTGCTGATGCTGCTGTCGGTGTGGCTGCTGCTCACGCGCACCCGCATTGGCTTGGTCATTCAGGCAGCCCTCAAATACCCCGAAATGGTGGAGGCCCTGGGCCACAACGTACCGCGCGTGTTCATGCTGGTCTTTGGCGGCGGTGCGGCCCTGGCCGGGCTGGCCGGGGTGATCGGGGGCAACACCTACGTCACGGAGCCTGCCATGGCGGCATCGGTGGGCTCCATCATCTTCGTGGTGGTCGTGGTGGGGGGCATGGGCTCGCTGGCGGGGGCATTCCTGGCCTCTCTGCTCATCGGCATCGTCCAGACCTTTGCGGTGGCGCTGGACTATTCGCTGATCCATGCCTTCCGGCTGGTGGGGGTAGCAGTTACCGAGCAGACCTTTGGCTACCCGCTGCTCAAGCTCACCATCTCGCAGGTGGCACCCATCCTGCCGTACCTGTTCCTGGTTCTGATCCTGATCTTCCGCCCCAAGGGCCTGCTGGGTACCCGGGAGGACTGACGCATGACAACATCCACCCAACCGTCTTCTGCATCGGGCCCCGTGGCCTACTACCGGTTCAAGCCCTGGAATGTGGGGCGCTTCGTGATCTGGTCGCTGTTTGCCATTGCGCTCATCGTCGCGCCCATGCTGTTTCGCAGCAGCCTGGCGTTGACCATGCTGTCCCAGATTGGCTACCTCATCATCATCTGCCTTTCGTACAACATGCTGCTGGGGCAGGGGGGCATGCTCAGCTTCGGGCATGCTGTGTACACGGGGCTGGGCTCTTTTCTTGCCATCCATGCCATGAACATGGCTGGCAAGGGGGCGCTGCCCATTCCGCTTGTGTTGATTCCTCTGGTGGGCGGTCTTGCGGGGGCGTTTTTTGCGATTCTGCTCGGCTTCGTCACCACCAAAAAGTCGGGCACCACCTTCGCGATGATCACGCTGGGCATTGGCGAGCTGGTGGCCTCCATGGCGCTCATGTTTCCCGAGTTCTTTGGTGGCGAGGGCGGCATCACTACCGACCGGGTATACGGCAAACCGTTTTTCGGCATCAGCTTCGGCCCAGCCATCCAGGTCTACTACCTGATCGCTGCCTACTGCTTTGTGTGCACCGCCGCCATGTTTGCGTTCACCGGTACACCTCTGGGTCGCATCCTCAACGCAGTGCGCGACAACCCCGAACGCGTGGAGTTCATCGGCTACAACACGCAGCGCGTGCGGTACTTCGCTTTCATCATTGCGGGCTTCTTTGCGGGCATTGGCGGGGGGCTTGCCACCATCAACTTTGAAATCATCACAGGCGCAGACAGCCTGAGTGTGGTGCGCTCTGGCGGGTATCTGCTCTTCACCTTCCTCGGCGGTGCCACGTTCTTCTTCGGGCCCATCATCGGTGCCGTGCTGCTGGTGCTTGCGTCGGTGCTGCTGTCAGAGCTTTCCAAAGCCTGGCTGCTCTATCTGGGGCTGGTCTTTCTGTTCATGGTCATGTTTGCGCCCGGCGGCATTGCCAGCCTGATCATGATGAACCTGCGCCTGGCCAAGTACGGCAAGCTGCGTCAGCTGTGGGCCTCTTACCTGGGGCTGGCTGGCTCAGGCCTGGTGGCCGTGATGGGCGTGGCCTGCATGGTCGAGATGACGTACCACCTGCAGCTCAATGCCGCATTGGGCCCGCAGATGAATTTCCTCGGAGCCTCCATCAACGCCAAGGGCTTGACCAGCTGGTTCGGGGCAGGCTTTGTGTTGCTGACGGGGGCAGGGCTTTTCGAGCTGTGCCGACGTCAGTTTTTGCAGCAGTGGGGGCGCATCCAGGAAGAGATCGAGCATGAAATCAAACGCGGGGAGGCCTTGTAACCATGGCGGCTGACAACGCAACCTATGCGCTGGAGCTGCGCGACCTGCGCAAGAGCTTCGGCAAGACCGAGATCATCCGCGGTGCCAACCTGGCGGTAGCCCAGGGGGAGCGCGTGGCCATCATCGGCCCCAACGGGGCTGGCAAGTCCACATTGTTCAACCTGATCAGTGGCCGCTTTGCGCCCACCAGCGGTGATGTGATCCTCAACGGCCAGCGCATCAACGGCCTGCCGCCTTACGAAATCAACCGCAGGGGCCTTTCGCGCAGCTTCCAGATCACGAACATCTTCCCCAAGCTGAGCGTGTTTGAAAACCTGCGCTGCGGCGTGCTGTGGAGCATGGGCTACAAGTACACCTTCCTGCGCTTTCTATCGGGCCTGCACGATGCCAACGAGCGGGCGACCCAGCTCATGGAAATGATCAAGCTCGACAAGAAGCGCGACACCCTGGCCATGAACCTGACCTACGCCGAGCAGCGGGCGCTGGAGATCGGCATCACCATCGCAGGCGGGGCCAACGTCATCCTGCTGGACGAACCCACGGCAGGCATGAGCAAAAGTGAAACCTCGCGCTTCATCCGCCTCATCAAGGAAGTGACCGTGGGCCGCACCCTGCTGACGGTGGAGCACGACATGGGCGTGGTGTTTGGCCTTGCCGACAAGATTGCCGTGGTGGTCTATGGCGAAGTGATTGCCTTTGACACCCCGGAGAAGGTGCGCGCCAACCAGCGCGTGCAAGAGGCCTACCTGGGGTCGGCCATTGCAGATGCGCAGGGAGCGGGACACTGACCTATGCTGAAAATCGACAACCTCCACGCCTACTACGGCAAAAGCCATGTGCTGCACGGCGTCAGCTTTGATGTGCAGCCCGGCGAAATCGTGGCCCTGCTGGGCCGCAACGGCTCAGGCCGCTCCACCACCGCCAAGGCCATCATGGGGCTGGTGGACTGGGAAGGCACCCTGCAGTGGAAAGGGCAGGACCTGCGGGGCAAAAAAGCCTACGAGATTGCCCACCTGGGCCTAGGCTACGTGCCCGAAAGCCGCGACGTGTTTCCCAACCTCACGGTGCACCAGAACCTGCTGCTGGGGCAAAAGGGTAACGGCAAGGGCAGCCGCTGGTCGTTTGACGACATGTACCAGATGTTTCCCCGCCTCAAGGAGCGCCAGCACACCGAGGCGGGCGTGATGTCTGGCGGCGAGCAGCAGATGCTGACACTGTGCCGCACCCTGATGGGCGACCCCGATCTCATCATCATCGACGAGCCCACCGAAGGGCTGGCTCCCAAAATCGTGGAGCTGGTGGGGCAATACCTCCAGGCGCTCAAGGCCCGGGGGGTCTCTGTGTTGCTGATTGAGCAAAAGCTCACGATTGCCATGACCATCTCGGACCGCGCGCTGGTCATGGGGCATGGCTCCATCGTCTTTCAGGGCACGCCAGACAGCCTGCGTGCGGACAACTACATCCGCAAGGAGTGGCTGGAGGTGTAGACAGGTTCCTGCCTTGCTTGCGCAGTGGCGGGGCTGCGTTGTTTGCGGTTAGAGGTGTTTCGCCATCGGGAGTCGTTGGCGAAGGCGCGGTTAAGGCGGGCGGGTGACGACCTTGGAGTTTTGCAGCTGGCTTGTGGCGTCGTGGACGTACTCAAACAGCGCTTCCTTGCCGCATTGAGACTGCGCCATGCGGTGCAGGTCATCGCAGTGTATTTGCTATTTAATTGATAGCTGCTTACGCTTGCTCAATAAGCGCTGGAGCGTGATTAGGCTTGTGAGAAATACACGTATGGGTCAAAAGACAAGACTCTACCCCAGCGCCTTCGCAGCGCCTGCTGGGGGTGACCAATTCTCGAAAGCAGGTGCTGTTTTTGGTTTGGCAGCGCTATGGCTCAGCCAGAACAGATTTGTGAAGAGCTTCCCTGGCAGACTCGGCACATGCTTGGTTCGTCGTTCTCAAGTTAAGGTAATGAACTACGACCTCATTAGGAATGTTGTTTATGGGTAGTTATAATTATTTTGGCTAGAGTTGACTGTTTTCATATTTAACTATTGCGCAGATGCCTACTCCAAAAATATACGCGAGCCTATCAATAAAAATCATTGCAATGATAATGAAACTGCGCTGGAATTTTTTGTTCATTCTGGGGAGTTTTTTGTTGATTGCTTTGGTATTGAGCAATGCGGTGCCCAAACTCGAAAATATTGTTGGTCATATATTTTTTGTGTTTGTAGTTCTTTACTTTGCTTTAATGGTGCCAGTGTTGTTGTTTGCGAAAAAGGAAGATTCTTCCGATATGGTTGCGCTGGGGATATCGCCTTGGGTAAAAACCATGATTTGTAATGTTTGGATTTTCATTTGCGTACGTTTAGTCCTTTGAGTGCAGTGGTCGCAGGCACAAAAAAGCCCTCACAAGAGGGCTTTTCTTTTTGAGCCCGCGCAAGATCACCGCGCTCGCCAGAGCAGGCCAGCAGGCCATTTGGTGGACTTGACGGGTCCAGCACCAGCATCACTGCGCATACTGGCCAAGCGATAGAGCAGGGTGATGTTCTTCATCAGTCGTTCTCCCAAAAGCGGCTTTGTGCAAGCTCAGCCTCGCGTTCAATCTGTCGCTGGATGAGGCCGTATTCCGGGTTGTCTTTGATTAAGCGGTTGGATGCACGGGTGCCGAGCAGCGCCTTGCATGTGCGGACTGCGCGCCGATAGAACTGCGCCTGGATGGAAAGTAGGATCAAGTCTTGCATCTTGTCTCCCTACACCCTCTGACCCGAGACAGTCCCTGATGGTGCAGCAGACTAGCAATGCACTTGCGGGCAATCTCCGGCAGGCTGATTTGCGACGCATGGTGCGGTTGGAGCATTGGGCTCGCTAACCGCCTTTGCCGCAACTGGTACAGGCAAAGCCGGGCCCTGATTGCCGATGACCCTGCCGGGTTCAACAGTCAAAGTGTGTCTGCGCTGGTAGTGTGCAAAGGCATTGGGCAGCGTTCAGTGTTGGAGCCATTGCCAACTGTGTCACCCTGCCCAGCGCAAGCGCGTTGGCCTCTGCAATGCCCTCCACAGGCTGACGTCTCCCAGCACGTTGTCAGTGAAAGTGACTTGAGGCCCCGGCAACCCTGCTGGGGCTCTTTTTTTGGCGCGGCATTTGATCTGTGTCTGGAACTTGCCTCTTTTGCAGGCAGCGCACTCACGGCCTTCACGGGCGAGGCGTATAACGTTTTGCAACGCCAGCCAGGGGGCTCACCCGCTGCCGGACAGGCAGCGTGGCTCTGAAGCTTGGCGTGGATGGCTGGGGCCGGTTCGCATGGTCAATCGCAACGTGAACCGGTGCTGGTCAGCAATACGGATCAACGACTCCAACCAACGAGTCCATCAGGGAGCACGCCGACATGAAGACACGCACACCCCATCTCACACCCTTCAACCCCCAGACCGCCCACCTCTGGATCGTGGGCGGTGGCATCGCAGGCATGTCTGTGGCTGCCTTCGCCATCCGCGACGGCGGGGTACCGGCCAGTCATATCCACATCCTGGAAGAGACCGCCATCCCCGGTGGCTCCATGGACGGTGGGGCCGCGCCCAATGCTCCAGCCCCGCAGACCTGGGTGACCCGTGGCGGGCGCATGCTGACCGATGAGACCTACCTGTGCCTGTGGGACTTGTTTGAGAGCATTCCTTCGCTGGAAGACCCCACGGTGTCGGTGCGCGAAGAGTGCAGACAGTTCAACGCCAAGGTGCACACCCATGCCCAGGCACGCCTGATCGATGGGCAGCACCGGATTGCGGATGCTGCGAAGCTGGGCTTCAGCATGGGGCACCGGGTGCAGATGCTGCGCCTGCTGGCCTTGAGCGAAGAACACATTGGCAGCCGACGCATCGAAGAGTTCTTTGACGAAGCGTTCTTCCAGACCCACTTCTGGCGCATGTGGCGGACGACCTTTGCATTCCAGAAGTGGCACAGCGCCATTGAATTGCGCCGCTACTTCCTGCGGTTTGTGCAGGAGTTTCCGCGCATCCACACCCTGGCCGGGGTGCGGCGCACCAAATACAACCAGTACGACTCCATGGTGATGCCGTTGCAGCGCTGGCTGATGCAGCAGGGCGTGGATGTGCGCTTTGGGCACCGCGTGGTGGACGCCGCTTTTGAAACGCTGCTTGATGGCAGCCGCCGTGCGACATCGTTGCGGGTTCAGGCGCAGCAGGGTGGCTCCATCACCGATTCGACCTTGCCGCTGGGGGCTGACGACATTGCGTTTTTCACCCTGGGCTCCATCACCTCTGATGCGCGCTATGGTGGCAACGACGACGTGCCCGCGCTGGTGCGCGACCGGCAGGACCATGGCTGGGCCTTGTGGGAGAGCATTGCGCAGAAGGCCCCGGATTTTGGTCGCCCCGCGGCGTTTTGCGGCAATGTGGACGAGCACAAGTGGGAGTCGTTCACCCTGACCATGCGCGACGACCGTTTGCTTCAGCGCATCACCGAATACTCGGGCAACAAGCCCGGCACCGGGGCGCTGATGACGTGGTACGAATCGGGATGGCATCTCTCGGTGGTGGTGCCATACCAGCCTCATTTCTATGGCATGGCCGAAGGCACCTACACCCTGTGGGGCTACGGCTTCCAGGTGGACAACCTGGGGGATTACGTGCGCAAGCCCATGGCGCAGGCCACGGGCCGCGAAATCCTGACGGAGCTGATCCTGCAGATGGGCTTTGATGACCTGCTGGACCATGTGCTGGCCACCACCGACATCACCACCGTGATGATGCCCTACGCCTCTGCCTTGTTTGCCTGCCGGGCTCCTGGCGATCGGCCCAAGGTGCTGCCGGATGGCGCTCAGAACTTTGCCTTCCTCGGCCAGTTTGTGGAGATGGAACAAGACGTGGTGTTCACCGTGGAGTATTCGGTGCGCTGCGCCATGCTGGCGACTTACCAGCTGCTGGGTATCGACCGGGAGATTCCCGCCATCTACAACGGCCTGCTGGACCCCAAGGTAGGCTTGCAGGCGCTGGAGGCCGCCTTTCACTGAGGTTTCACTGCGAACTGTCGCGGCTCGCCTCGTTCACCAAGCCCCCGCCCGGGGGCTTTTTTGTGGCCGTTTTCTTTGAGCAGATCCACAGGGGCCGCAGGGAATCCCCTTGTCTTGTCCCGAGCGGGACAAACAGATACGCACTGTCACTGGCAAAGTCATTGTGAGCCACTACAATAAAAATCGCACGACCGTTCTTTTTTACTTTGCAAGGGACAACAGCATGACCGCTGAATACAAAGTCCACGGCCCCGTTGCCGTGATCACCATGTCGAACCCGCCCGTCAACGGGCTTGGTCTTGCCACCCGGCAAGGCATTGTGGACGGCTTGCAGCGGGCCAATGCCGATGCGGCCGTGAAGGCCATCGTCATCACGGGGGCGGGCGGTGCGTTCTCCGGCGGTGCAGACATCAAAGAGTTTGGTACCGACAAGTCCTTGCAGGAACCCAATCTGCTGTCCGTGATTCTGGCCGTGGAAAACTCGGCCAAGCCCGTGGTGGCTGCGGTGCACACCGTGGCCATGGGGGGCGGGCTGGAGCTGGCCCTGGGTTGCCACTACCGTATTGCAGCCCCTGGCTGCTCCATTGCGCTGCCTGAGGTCAAGCTGGGCCTCATCCCCGGTGCTGGCGGTACGCAGCGCCTGCCCCGCGTGATCGGCGTGGAAGCCGCGCTCAACCTCATCGTGAGCGGTGAGCCCGTCAAGAGCGAGATGATTGGCGCCGTGCCCGGCCAGAAGCTGTTCGACAAGATGGCGGCATCGCCAGAGTCGCTGGCCGAAGAAGCCCTGGCCTTTGCTCAGAGTGTTGCGGATGCGCGTCCGCTGCCCCTGGTGCGCAATCTGCCTTGCAAGCACCCTGAAGGCGATGCGTACTTCCAGTTCGCGCGCAACATGGTCAAAGGCATGGCCAAGAATTTCCCTGCGCCTGCCAAGTGCGTGGATGCGGTGGAAGCCGCCACCAAGAAGAAGTTTGCCGACGGCATGCTGCTGGAGCGCGAAATCTTCATCAACTTGATGTGGACGCCCGAGTCGCGTGCGCTGCGTCACCTGTTCATGGCCGAGCGTGCGGCCAGCAAGATTCCGGACGTGCCTTCGGACACACCCAAGCGCGACATTCAGTCTGTGGCCGTGATCGGCGCAGGCACCATGGGCGGCGGCATTGCCATGAACTTCCTGAACGCTGGCATTCCCGTCAAGATTCTGGAGATGAAGCAGGAGGCGCTGGACCGCGGCATCGGCACCATTCAGAAGAACTACGAAGCCCAGGTCAAGAAGGGCAAGCTCAAGGAAGACAAGTACGCGCAGCGCATGGCACTGCTGAGCACCACCCTGAGCTACGACGACCTCAAGGACGCAGACCTCATCATCGAGGCCGTGTTTGAAGAGATGGGCGTGAAGGAAGCCGTGTTCAAGCAGCTCGATGCTGTGGCCAAGCCCGGTGCCATCCTGGCCTCCAACACCTCCACGCTGGATGTGGACAAGATCGCCTCGTTCACGAAGCGCCCGCAGGACGTGGTGGGCATGCATTTCTTCAGCCCCGCCAACGTGATGAAGCTGCTGGAGGTGGTGCGCGGCAAAGAGACAGCCAAGGACGTGCTGGCCACCGTGATGGCCGTGGCCAAGAAGATCAAGAAGACGGCAGTGGTTTCTGGCGTGTGCGACGGCTTCATCGGCAACCGCATGATCGAGCGCTACAGCCAGCAAGCGGGCTTCTTGCTGGACGAAGGCTGCACGCCCCAGCAGGTGGACAAGGCCATCGAAAAGTTTGGCTTTGCCATGGGCCCGTTCCGTATGGGCGACCTGGCGGGCAATGACATTGGCTGGGCCATCCGCAAGCGCCGCTACACCGAAAAGCCCGACATGAAGTACAGCAAGACCGCTGACCTGCTGTGCGAGATGGGCCGCTTTGGTCAGAAGACCGGTGCAGGCTGGTACGACTACCAGGCAGGCAAGCGTGACGCCATTCCGAGCGATGTGGTGAACAAGATGATTGAAGACCACCGCAAGAGCCTGGGCGTTGCAGCCCGCAAGATTTCGGACGAAGAGATCGTGCAGCGCCTGGTGTTCGCGCTGGTCAACGAAGGTGCCAAGATTCTGGAAGAGGGCATTGCCAGCAAGTCGGGTGACATCGACATGGTGTACCTCACCGGCTATGGCTTCCCCATCCACCGTGGCGGCCCCATGCACTACGCCAGCGAAGTGGGCCTGTTCAACGTGGTGCAAGCCATGAACCGCTTCGCGCAAAACCCCATGGACGACGCCAATGCCTGGAAGCCAGCGCCCCTGCTGGCCAAGCTCGCCGCTGAAGGCAAGGCCTTCCAGTAATCCGCGCCACGATCTACCGAACCAAGGAATTCACATGACATCCGCAGTGATTGTTTCCACCGCCCGCACGCCGCTTGCCAAAAGCTGGAAGGGCTCGTTCAACATGACCCACGGCGCGACCCTGGGCGGCCATGCGGTGCAGCACGCTGTGCAGCGCGCAGGCATTGACGGCGCAGATGTAGACGACGTCATCATGGGCTGTGCCACACCTGAAGGCGCGACGGGCAGCAACATTGCCCGCCAGATTGCGCTCAAAGCTGGCTTGCCCATCACCGCATCGGGCATGACCATCAACCGCTTCTGCTCGTCGGGCCTGCAGACCATTGCTACAGCCGCGCAGCGCATCATTGCAGGCGAGGGCGATGTGTACGTGGCCGGTGGTGTGGAAAGCATCTCCTGCGTGCAGCAGGAGATGAACCTGCACATGATCCAGGACTTGGCCCTGGCCAAGCAGAAGCCCGAAATCTACTGGAGCATGCTGCAGACCGCCGAGCAGGTGGCCAAGCGCTACAACATCGGCCGCGACGCCATGGACGAATATGGCGCTGCCAGCCAGCAAAAGGCCTGCGCAGCCCAGGCTGCTGGCCTGTTTGATGCGGAAATTGCCCCCATCACCGTCACCGCCGGGATTGCCGACAAGACCCTGGGCCTGATCACCAAGCAAGTCACCGTCAGCAAGGACGAAGGCACCCGCGAAGGCACCACCAAGGAAGGCATCAGCGGCATCCGCCCCGCGCTGCCCGGTGGGTTGATCTCTGCGGGCAACGCCAGCCAGTTCTCAGACGGTGCCGGTGCCTGCGTAGTGACCAGCGAACAGTACGCCAGTGCCAAGGGCCTCAAGCCCCTGGGCCGCTTCCTGGGCTTTGCGGTGGCAGGCTGCGAGCCTGACGAGATGGGCATTGGCCCCGTGTTCGCGGTGCCCAAGGTGCTCAAGAAGCTGGGCCTCAAGGTGGAGGACATCGACCTGTGGGAGCTGAACGAAGCCTTTGCCGTGCAGGTGCTGTACTGCCGCGACAAGCTCGGCATCCCTGCCGACCGCCTGAACGTGAACGGCGGTGCTATCGCCCTGGGTCACCCCTACGGTGTGTCGGGCCAGCGCCTCACAGGCCATGCGCTCATCGAAGGCAAGCGCCGCGGTGCCAAGCGCGTGTGCGTGACCATGTGCATTGGCGGCGGCATGGGCGCTGCGGGCATTTTTGAAGTGTTCTGATCCCGCTGCGGTTTCGCTACCCGAACAACCCCGCATGCAGTGCCACCGAGCTGAGTGATGCTGTAGCGGGGTTTCTTATTTCGATACTCCTGTTTTTATAGCTGCTTGCGCTTGATGGATAAGCGCTAGAGGCCTTTTGATCTAAACGCCATGAGCCTGCGCCCCACCGTTGACTTTCTGCTGTACCAGTGGCTCGATGCCGAGAAGCTGCAAGCGCGCGAACGCTTTGCCGACCACTCCCGCGAAACTTTTGACGCGGTGCTGGACACCTCGGAGCGCATTGCGCGCGAGAAGTACGCGCCCTTCAATCGCCTGGTGGATGTGGAGGAGCCGCGCACCGAAACGCAGCCCGATGGCACGCTGAGCGTGGTGCTGCCCCAGGCCACCTACGAAGCGCGCCGCGCGTACGCCGAATCGGGCCTGCTCAGCGCCGCGCAGGATTACGACATTGGCGGCATGCAGTTGCCCTACACCGTAGAGGCGGCGGCCAACAGCTTTTTTGCGGCGGCATCCATCAGCATCGGCTCCAACTTGCTCACCTCGGGCAATGCCAACCTGCTCATGGTGCATGGCACCGATCTGCAAAAACAGGTGTTTGCGCTCAATGAATTCAACGGCCGCTGGTCGGGCACCATGTGCCTTTCTGAGCCGCAGGCGGGCTCGTCGCTGTCGGACGTGGCCACGCGTGCCGTGCCGGATGGGGCCGATTTTGAAAGCGACCCGCTGGGGCCGCGCTACCGCCTCAAGGGCAACAAGATGTGGATCAGCTCGGGCGACCATGAGCTGACGGAGAACATCGTGCACCTGGTGCTGGCCAAGATTCCGGGGCCGGACGGCAAGCTGGTGCCGGGGGTCAAGGGCATCTCACTGTTCATCGTGCCCAAGAAGCTGGTCAACACCGAGGGCCAGCTCACGGGCGAACGCAACGACGTGGCCCTGGCCGGGCTGAACCACAAGCTGGGCTGGCGCGGCACCACCAACACGCTGCTGAACTTTGGCGAGGCGACGTACCCCGTGCGCGGTGGCGCTGGCGCGGTGGGTTATCTCGTCGGCAAGCCCGGCGATGGTTTGCGGTGCATGTTCCACATGATGAATGAGGCCCGCATCGGCATTGGCATGGCGGCCTCCATGCTGGGCCTGGCGGGCTATTACGCCAGCCTGGACTATGCCAAGAACCGTCCGCAAGGCCGACCCGTGGGAAAAGGCGGCAAGGACGCCAGCGCCCCCCAGGTGCGCCTGATCGAGCATGCCGACATTAAACGCATGCTGCTGGCGCAAAAAGCCTACGGAGAGGGCGCCCTGGCCCTGAACCTGTACTGCGCGTTGCTGGTGGACGAACAGCACACGGGCACGCCCGAGTCTGCCGACGAGGCCCGGCTGCTGCTGGAAGTGCTCACGCCCATTGCCAAGAGCTGGCCCAGCGAGTGGTGCCTGGAGGCCAACAGCCTGGCGATTCAGATTCACGGTGGCTACGGCTATACGCGCGATTTTCCGGTGGAGCAGTACTGGCGCGACAACCGCCTGAACATGATCCACGAGGGCACGCACGGCATCCAGGCCATGGACCTGCTGGGCCGCAAGGTGCTGATGGAGGGCGGGCGTGGCCTGCAACTGCTGGCCGGGCGCATCAACGACACGGTGCAGCGTGCCCTGCAAGTGCCCCAACTGGCGGTGCAGGCCAACGCACTGGCTGGCGCGTTGCAGCAGGTGGGCGCGGCCACCAAGGCGGCCTGGGCTACGGGCGAGCCCACGCAGGCACTGGCCAATGCCGTGCCCTACATGCAGGCTTTTGGGCACACCGTGCTGGCCTGGGTGTGGCTGGACCTGGCCCTGGCTACCCTGGCCGCCGATGCGCCAATGGGCCTGCCTGCCAGCCAGGGGCGCATGGGGGCCATGCAGTTCTTCTTCCGCTACGAGCTGCCCAAGATCAGCGCTTGGCTGGGCGTGGTCAGCACGCGCGACATGACCTGCGCAGACCTGCCTGAAGAGGCGTTTTGAGCATGGCTTCGCAACGCGCAGTGCAGCGTCTGCACAAGCTGATCTGGGTGCTGATCTACGGCGGGCTGCTGACCCTGGTGCTGGGCATTGCCACCGCACGCACGCAGGGGCCGCTGGGCGTGGTGTTGCAAGTGGTGGGCGGCGGCCTGGCGGCGGTGGGTGTCTTGCTCATTTTTGTGCGGGCCCGCATGCGGGTGGAGGGGCCTTAGCACTCAGGTGACAGCACGCGCCCCTCGCGCCTCGCACAATGCCTTGCGCTATCTGAGTGCTGCTGTTCACCGGGGTCGAAACCGCAGTGAATTTCGCGCCCTCCAGCGCCTCACCCTCACTCACCCTCATTCCATATCAGGAGACATCGTTCATGACACCACGCACCATTCAGCAATTGTTTGACCTGACCGGCAAGACCGCGCTGGTCACCGGCGGCTCGCGGGGCCTGGGGCTGCAACTGGCCCATGCGCTGGGCGAGGCAGGGGCCAAGGTGCTGATCAGCTCGCGCAAGGCGTCTGACCTGGAGGAAGCTGCCGCCGAGCTGAAGGCCGCGGGTATCGATGCGCAATGGATTGCCGCGGACTGCGCGAACGAGGCCGAGATTCGCAACCTTGCAGACGAAGCCATCCGCCGCCTGGGCGGCCATGTGGACATCCTTGTCAACAACGCGGGCGCAGCCTGGGGTGCCCCTGCGGAAGACCATCCTGTGGATGCATGGGACAAGGTGATGAACCTGAACGTGCGTGGCTATTTCATCCTGAGCCAGCACATTGCCAAGCAGAGCATGATTGCCCGCAAGAAGGGCAGCATCATCAATGTGGCGTCCATTGCCGGGCTGGGGGGCAACCCCAGCGGCATGAACACCATTGCGTACAACACGTCCAAGGGCGCGGTCATCAACTTCACGCGTGCCCTGGCGGCGGAATGGGGCAAGTACAACATCCGCGTGAACGCGATCTGCCCCGGGTTCTTCCCGAGCAAGATGACGGTCGGCACCCTCAAGGCCCTGGGCGAAGAGAACCTCAAGGCCGGTGCCCCGCTGGGCCGCCTGGGAGACGATGAGGACCTGAAGGGCCTGTGCGCCCTGTATGCGTCTGATGCGGGCAAGCACATCACGGGCCAGTGGCTGGCGGTGGATGGTGGGGTGAGTGTGGTGACTGGCGGTTAGGTAGAGTACAACCCCCTGAGGCGCTTTGCGCCTTCCCCCTTCTCTCGCGCTGCGCGCGGGAAGGGGGACACCGCCAGCGCGGCGGGGCGGCCCTTGCGCGGCGTTTACTGGCCTCGGCCCTGCCAGTCGCAACCCACAGTTTCCAAATCCAAAGGAATGAACCTTGATCAGTTTTGGCGTTGAAATCCCCTTTGTCAGCCTCTTGGGCTTTACGTTGCACCGCATGGAGGGTGGTGAGTCAGAGTTGCATTACGAGGCCAAGCCTGAGCATCTGAACTCGTTTGCGGTCACCCACGGGGGGGCATCCATGACGCTGCTTGATGTGACCATGGCCACGGCGGCGCGCAGCGAAACGCCCGAGATGGGTGTCGTCACCATAGAGATGAAAACCAGCTTCATGCAGCCTGCCGTGGGCCCGCTGGTGGCCAAGGGGCGCATTCTTCACCGTACGTCCACCATGGCATTCACCGAGGGCACGGTGTACGACGCCCAGGGGCGCGTGTGCAGCCATGCCACGGGCACGTTCAAGTACGTCAAGCGTTTGCCGGTGGATGGGCGCAACGTCAACGGCCTCAAAGTGATCTCCACGGATTGATGTTCAAACCCCATTGGCTGCCAGCGCAATAAATATAAGCGCAGGCAGCTATGTTTTTCATAGCGATAGAGGAGCCATTCCATGCCACGCAACCAGCAGATCGTTTTGGACAACCGCCCCCAGGGCGAGGCCGTTGCCAGCAATTTCAAACTGGTGGCCACAGACACCCCCGCGCTGCAACCCGGCCAGGTGCTGGTGCGCCACCATTACCTGAGCCTGGACCCCTACATGCGCGGGCGCATGAACGAGAGCAAGAGCTACGCTGCATCGCAGCCCCTGGGCGATGTGATGATTGGCGGCACGGTGGGCGAAGTGGTGGAGAGCCAGAACCCCAAGTACGCCGTGGGCGACAAAGTGGTGGGCATGGGGGGCTGGCAAGAGTACAGCGTGGTCAACGCCGACCAGCCCGGTGCGCTGCGCAAGGTGGACACCACCCATGTGCCGCTGTCGCACTACCTGGGCACCGTGGGCATGCCCGGCGTGACGGCCTGGTACGGCCTGGTCAAGATCATTGCACCCAAGGAGGGCGACACCGTGGTGGTGAGCGCTGCCACGGGTGCCGTGGGCAGCGCGTTTGCCGCCTTGGCCAAGGCCCGTGGCTGTCGCGTGGTGGGCATTGCCGGGGGCGTGGAGAAGTGCCGCTATGCCACTGAAGAACTGGGCTTTGATGCCTGCGTTGACTACAAGGTGCATGGCGACGTGAAAGCCATGTCCAAGGCGCTGAAAGAGGTATGCCCCAATGGCATCGACGGCTACTTCGAGAACGTGGGCGGCTGGATCATGGACGCTGTCATGCTGCGCATGAACGCCTTCAGCCGCATCGCCCTGTGCGGCATGATCGCGGGCTATGACGGCGCACCGCTGCCCATGGCCAATCCGGCGCTCATGCTCATCAACCGCATGAAGGTCGAGGGCTTCATCGTCAGCGAGCACATGGAAGTCTGGCCTGAGGCACTGAAGGAACTGGGCACGCTGGTGGGCACCGGCAAGCTGCGCCCCCGCGAAACCATTGCCCAAGGCATTGCCGCCGCGCCCGAGGCTTTCCTGGGCCTGCTCAAGGGCAAGAACTTTGGCAAGCAACTGGTCAAGCTGATCTGATGGCTACAGCAGAGACATCGCCACCCAGCACGGCCGGTATGCCCAGCGCGCCCGCTTTGCGTTGGCAGTGGGCCCGCTTCGACGATCTGGGCGTGCACGCATTGCACGATGCCCTGGCCTTGCGCTGCAAGGTGTTCATCCTGGAGCAGGGGCCTTATCAGGATCCGGACGGAGCCGACAAGCATTCCTGGCATCTGCTTGGCTATGACGATGCGGGTGCATTGCAGGCCTGCCTGCGCGTGGTAGACCCTGGCGTGAACTACCCGGAGCCCTCGATTGGCCGCGTGGTCACCGCCAAGGAAGCCCGGGGCAATGGCACAGGCCGCGCGCTGGTGACCGAGGGGCTGGCACGCTGCCAGGCGGTATGGCCGGGCAGGGCTGTGCGCATCAGTGCGCAGGCCCACCTGCAGCGCTTTTACGGCAGTCTGGGTTTCGTTGCCGTGTCGGACGAATATCTGGAAGATGATATTCCCCACATCGAGATGCTGTGGACGCCGCCGTCTCAGCCCACCTCCATGCATTCAGTAGCCCGGTAGCCAACGCTGTACAGGAGAGCCCGCCATGACCGCCCTGATCCTTCACCACTATCCCTCGTCGCCCTTTGCGCAAAAGATCCGGTCGGTGCTCGGGTTCAAGCAGCTGGCGTGGAAGTCCGTCATCATCCCCAGCATCAGCCCCAAGCCCGATCTGGTGGCGCTGACGGGCGGCTACCGCAAGACCCCTGTGCTGCAGGTGGGGGCTGACATTTACTGCGACACCGCACTCATCTGCGATGTGCTGGAGCACACGCAGCCCGAGCCCGTGCTGTATCCGCCGCACCTCAAGGGCGTGTCCCGCGTTTTTGCGCAGTGGGCTGACAGCACCCTGTTCTGGGCCGCAATGGCCTACAACCTGCAGCCCCAGGGGGCCGAGATGCTGTTTGCCAGCCTGCCACCGGCGGCTGCGCAGGCCTTTGCAGAAGACCGCAAGGCCATGAGCGCAGGCATGGTGCGCCAGCGCCCGCAGGACGCTACGGCGGCCTACCGCTCTTACCTGCGGCGCATTGCCCACATGGTGGAAGAGCACGACTTTTTGTTTGGCACAGACCCCTGCGTGGCCGACTTTGCGGCCTACCACCCGCTGTGGTTTACGCGCCGTGTGGTGCCGTTGATGGACAGCATTTTTGACGCCACCCCCGCCGTGCTGGAGTGGATGGACCGCATGGAAGCCCTGGGCCAGGGCCGCATGGAGAAGTTCAGCGCGGCCGATGCGATCACCGTGGCCGCCGGGGCGGAGCCCTTGCCCCTGGTGGGCGATGTGTTCCAGGACGAGCACGGCATTGCGCTGGGCAGCACGGTGCAGATTGCGGCAGAGAGCTTTGGCACCGAGGTGACCGAGGGCGAGCTGCTGGCAGCCACCCGCACGCGCTACACCCTGCGCCGCACCGACCCGCGCGCTGGCACCGTGCATCTGCATTTCCCGCGCATCGGGTATGTGATGAAGAAGGCGACTGCCTGAGCGCAAGACAGAGCTACGCGCCGCACACAGCGACGGGCGGCGCGTCCCACAACAAAATCAAGGAGACAACAGATGATCGACAACTTTGCAGGCAAGACCGCAGTCCTCACCGGCGCGGGTTCGGGCTTCGGGCTGGAGTGCGCCCGCATCGGTGCCCGGCTGGGCATGAACCTGGTGCTGGTGGATGTGCAGCAGGATGCTCTGGACGCCGCTGCGGCTGAGATGCAGGCGGCAGGCAGCCAAGTGCTGGCCCGCAAGGTAGATGTATCGAACGCCGCGGAGATGGAGCAGCTGGCCGCTGATGTGCAGCAGCGTTTTGGCGCGCCGCATCTGGTGTTCAACAACGCGGGTGTGGGTGCAGGCGGCCTGGTGTGGGAGAACTCGGTCAAAGACTGGGAGTGGGTGCTGGGCGTCAACCTGTGGGGCGTGGTGCATGGCGTGCGCCTTTTCACCCCCATGATGCTGGCCGCTGCACAGTCTGACCCCACCTGGCGCGGGCATATCGTCAACACCGCCAGCATGGCGGGCCTGCTCAATGCACCCAACATGGGCATCTACAACGTCAGCAAGCACGCCGTGGTCGCCTTGTCTGAAACGCTCTACCAAGACCTTTCACTGGTCACCGACCAGATCGGTGCCAGCGTGTTGTGTCCCTTCTTTGTGCCCACGGGCATCAACCAGAGCCACCGAAACCGCCCAGGCGAACTGGCGGCCAGCAAGCCCACCAAGAGCCAGCTCATCGGCCAGGCCATGAGCGACAAGGCCGTGGGCAGTGGCAAGGTGACTGCCGCCGAGGTGGCACAAAAGGTGTTTGACGCTGCAGCCCAGGGTCAGTTCTACATCTACAGCCACCCCAAGGCTCTGGCCTCAGTACAGACGCGCATGGAAGACGTGATGATGGGGCGCAACCCCACCGATCCATTTGCGGCCAAACCTGAACTGGGTGCCCAATTGCGTGCGGCCCTGCGCAGCGGGGATTGATTGAATGGCGTTCTGGCGCTTTACCCATAAGCGCTGGCAGCTACTGAATTCATAGCGGGAGTGCGGTTTCTTGTCGCGTTGGCTCGCGGTCGAGGCTGAGGGCGCATGCCCGCTGGTGGCTCAGCCTGATTTTTCCGGTCCGGCAGGCCCCATACTGGTGTCTTTTGAACCCGAGGAGACATCATGAGCCAGGACCCCAACATCACCTTGGCCCGCGGCCTGTACCAGGCCTGCAATCTGGCGACGGCGCAGATTCAGGAGGCGCAAAGTCTGGCCAAGGAACTCTTCCCTGGGGCAGAGCTTTCGAAGGCGGAGATTCTGGGCATCGCGCAGATCATCGCCATCAACCACGCCGCCCAGGCTGGCGCCAAGCCCACTGGTTTCTGACGGACGGAGTGCATCGCGCGCGGCAAAAAAACAGCCCGCACGAAGCGGGCTGCAAAGGTTTACCCCCTACCAAACAACCGAGACTCCATGAGAGATCAGGGGCTCGGGTCCATTGGCTCCACAGCCTCTGCTGCTCATGTGCCTGTAATTTAGAGCGAGCCCGGCCCAGTGGCAACGAAGAAGATCAGCTATGCATAGAAGCAATCTGATCTGGACGCGCTCCTGGCAAAGCAGAAACGTGGGCCATCAGCCCCAGCAGAAAAGCAAAAAGCCTGATGGCTTGGGGCACATCAGGCTTTGAGAAATCTGGAGCGGGTGAAGGGAATCGAACCCTCGTATGAAGCTTGGGAAGCTGCCGTTCTACCATTGAACTACACCCGCACAGCCGTCCATTATAGGGCCCCGCGCCCGTGTTCAGGGCGGGGCAGGAATCTTACTTCTGAATGTCTCCCAGGCACAGGTACTTGATTTCCACATAGTCGTCCATGCCGTAGTGCGAGCCTTCCCGGCCCAGGCCGGATTGCTTGACGCCGCCGAAGGGCACGTGCTCTGTGGCCAGGATGCCCACGTTGATGCCCACCATGCCGTATTCCAGGGCTTCGCCCACGCGGAAGATGCGGCCCACGTCGCGGCTGTAGAAGTAGCTGGCCAGGCCAAACTCGGTGGCGTTGGCGGCGTCAATGGCTTCTTGCTCGGTCTTGAACTTGAATACGGGGGCGAAGGGGCCAAAGGTTTCCTCGCGGGCGCACAGCATGTCGGCGGTTGCGCCTGCCACCACGGTGGGCTCGAAAAACTGGCCTGAACCCAAGCTGCTGAGGCGCTTGCCGCCGGCTACCACCTGGCCACCCTTGGCGAGTGCGTCGTCCACATGGCGCTGCACTTTGGCAAGCGCTGCCTCTTCAATCAGCGGCCCCTGGTTCACGCCATCTTCAAAGCCGTTGCCCACCTTGGCAGTCTTCACCTTGGCGGCAAACTTGGTCACGAACTCGTCATAGACACCTTCTTGCACATAGAAACGATTGGTGCACACACAGGTTTGCCCGGCATTGCGGTATTTGCTGGCGAAGGCACCTTCTACGGCGCTGTCCACGTCGGCGTCATCAAACACGATGAAGGGCGCGTTGCCGCCCAGCTCCAGCGACATCTTCTTCACGGTGGGGGCTGACTGCGCCATCAGGATGCGGCCCACTTCCGTCGAGCCGGTAAAGCTGATGTGGCGCACCACGTCGCTGGCGCACAGCACCTTGCCGATGGCGATGGAGTTGCTGCTGTCAGCCGTCAGGATATTGAGCACGCCTGCCGGAATGCCTGCGCGGATGGCCAGCTCACCCGCAGCAAGGGCGGTGAGGGGGGTCAACTCTGCGGGCTTGATGACCACAGGGCACCCTGCGGCCAAGGCGGGCGCGACCTTGCGGGTGATCATCGCCAGTGGAAAGTTCCAGGGCGTGATAGCGGCGCACACGCCTATGGGCTGCTTGAGTACCAGCAGGCGGCGGTTGTTGTCGAACTGCGGCAGCGTCTCGCCGTTGACGCGCTTGGCTTCTTCGGCAAACCATTCCACAAAGCTGGCTCCGTAGGCCACTTCACCCTTGGCTTCTGCAAACGGCTTGCCTTGCTCTGCAGTCATGATGCGGGCCAGGTCGTCCTGGTGTGCCATCAGCAGGTCAAACCATTTGCGCAGGATGCCGCTGCGCTCTTTGGCCGTCTTGGTCTTCCAGGGGCCCCAGGCGGCATTGGCGACAGCAATGGCGGCTTCGGCATCCTGCGCGCCCATGTTGGCTACATCAGCCAGCTTCAGGCCGGTGGCGGGGTCATGCACGTCGAAGCGGCTGGTGCCCTGAAGCCACTGGCCATTCACCAGGGCCCCCGTCTTGAGCAGGGAGGGGTCATTCAGCAGGGCGAGGGGGGATGTCTTCATGTCCATGGAAGGTCTTTCAAAAAGGAATTTCTGTAGTGTGTATGACGGCCTCTTCAATGCATTTTCGGCCGTGCGGGTGGCCCAGGTATGTCACAGAAGTGAATCCATGCGAGTGAAAGGGCGGTAGCCTGGATGCTGATGCCTTCAGCCCCTGCGGCCCCGCAACCACTCCAGTGCCAGCAGCAAGCTGGTGGTGAACAGGATGAGCAGTGTGGCCACGGCGGCGATGGTGGGGGAGATGTTCTCGCGAATGCCGGTGAACATCTGGCGCGGCAGGGTCGATTGATCGGCCCCTGCGAGGAACAGCGTGACCACCACCTCGTCGAACGAGGTGGCAAACGCAAACAGCGCGCCGGAAATCACGCCCGGTGCAATCACCGGCAGCGTGATGCGAAAGAAGGTGTTGAACGGCGTCTCGCCCAGGCTCAGCGAGGCGCGCACGAGGTTGTGGTTGAAGCCCGCCAGGGTCGCAAGCACCGTGGTCAGCACAAACGGTGCCCCCAGGGCCGCGTGCACGATGATGAGGCCGAAGTAGCTATCTGCCAGCCCCAGCGGCGCGAAGTACAGGTAGGTGGCTACACCCACCACGATGATGGGCACCACCATGGGTGCGATCAGGATCGCCATGATGACACCCTTGAACCGGAAGTCTGCGCGAGACAGCCCCACCGCCGCCAGGGTGCCCAGCACCGTGGCAATCAATGTGGCAGCGGGGGCCACGATAAAGCTGTTGCGCGTAGCCCGTGCCCATTCGGGCGATTCAAACAGGTGCTGGTACCACTTGAGTGACCAGCTGTGGATGGGGTAGGCGAGAAACGAGCTTTCTGAAAAGGACAGCGGCACCATCACGAGGATGGGGGCCAGCAGGAACACCAGAACGGCCACACACAGCGCACGCACCGCCCACCAGCCGAGCTTGTCGGACCAGGTGGCGTAGAGGGGAAACTGAGGGAGTGGGAGCAAGCGAAACATGGTCAGTGCCTTTTTTCTGAAACGGGTTACCCCAGGCTCAATTCGGCCTTGCCGATGCGGCGATACACGCCGTACAGCACCAGCGTGGCAGTGAGCAGCAGCGCGCCCAGCGCGCAGGCCATGCCCCAGTTGATCTCCACATTGGTGTAGCGCGCGATGTAGTAGCTCAGCATCTGGTCGTCGGCCCCTCCCAGAAGCGCAGGCGTGACGTAGTAGCCAATAGCCAGGATGAACACCAGCAGTGCGCCAGCGCCCACGCCCGGATAGGTTTGCGGTACGTACACCCGAAAGAACGCCGCGATGGGCGAGCTGCCCAGCGACACGGCCGCGCGCAGGTAGGTGGGGGGCACGCTCTTCATCACGCTGTACAGCGGCAGGATCATGAACGGCAGCAGGATGTGCACCATGGCAATCACCACGCCTGTGCGGTTGAACAGCAGGGCCAGTGGCTCGTTGAGGAAGCCCAGCCCCATCAGGCCCCGATTCACCAGCCCTTCGGACTGCAACAGCACGATCCACGCCGCCACCCGCACGAGGATGGAAGTCCAGAACGGCACCAGCACCAGAATCATCAGCACATTGGCTTTGCGGGCAGGCAGGGTGGCCAGCCACCAGGCCAGCGGATAGCCCAGCAGCAGGCACACGATCGTGACCACCAGGCTGATGTGAAAGGTGCGCAGCAAGATGCCGCCAAAGGCGCGCTGCTCTTCGGGCATGCGCTGCACATGCCCTTGGGCATCGCGCTGCAGGTCGACCGAGGCGAGCAGGTAGTCTGGCGTCCAGCGCGCCCCGTTCTTGGCAATGGCCTGCCACAGTGCAGGTTCGCCCCAGCGGGCATCTTTGTCCAGCAATTGGGCGCGGATTGCGTCCGGCCCGCCTTCCATGGGCTGGGCGCGGTAGGCCCCCATGATGAGCGAGCGGGCACCGGGCACGTCGGTATTGAGCCTGCGGGCCAGTGCACCTGCGTCTGAGCTGTCGGGCAGGTGGCCCAGGTCTTGAATCAGTGCAGCATAGGCGCTGGCAGAGGGGGCCTCCTTGCGGTCCCATCCGTCCAGCGCCCGCACGGTAGCGGGCAGCGCATTGGCTACCTCGGGGTTTTCTACCGCACGCTGCAGCAGTGCCACGATGGGCACCAGCAAGGTCAGCAGCAGAAACACCAGCAATGGCAGGGTCAGCGCGAAAGCGCGCCACTTGCGCCGGGATTCTGCACGCGCCAAGGCCTGGCGCAGGTTGCCCTGCGCTTCGCCAGAATGTGCACTGAGGGAGGGGGAGGCCAAAGTGGCTTGCATGGTGTATTGCTCTCTGCGATCCGATGGACTGGCCCGGGTACGCCGCACGCAGCAGGTGCGGCGCATTCCGGGCAAAGGCTCAACCTGTTACTGGGTTGCCCAGGCGGCGAAGCGTTTCTCCAGCGCCTCGCCCTGGTCGGCCCAGAAGCCCACGCTGAACTGCAGCGCTTCCTTGGCGTTGGTGGCCGATGTGGGCAGGTCATCCAGCACCTTTTTGTCCAGCGTCGCCAGGGCCTTGGTGTTGGCGGGGCCGTAGGCAATGTTCTGGGCATAGGCCGCTTGTTGTGGCGTTTGCATGGTGAAGGCGATGAACTTCAAGGCAGCGTCCTTGTTGGGCGTGCCCTTGGGAATAGCCCAGTAGTCCAGGTCGTAGATGCCGCCGGGCCAGTAGATCTTGAGGTTGCGGCCTTCGCGGTTGGCCGCGTCAATGCGGCCGTTGAACACCGTTGTCAGGGCCACATCGCCAGCCACCAGGAACTGGGGGGCCTGTGCGCCAGCCTCCCACCACTGAATGTGGGGCTTGAGCTCGCTCAGCTTCTTGAAGGCGCGGTCGGCCCCGTCTTTGGTGGCCAGTACTTTGTAGACGTCTGCGGGCTTCACACCGTCGGCCAGCAGCGCAAATTCGAGGTTGTAGCGTGCGCCCTTGCGCATGCCGCGCTTGCCGGGGATCTTCTTCACGTCCCAGAAATCCGCCCAGCTCGTTAGTGGGGTCTTGAGCTTGTCACCGTTGTAGGCCATCACGGTAGACCACACGAAGATACCGACAGCGCACTCGTTCACGGCGGCAGGCAGCAGGTCAGCCTTGGGGAGGATCTTGCTGTAGTCGAGCTTTTCATACAGGCCTTCATCGCAGCCACGGGCTGCGTCGGGCGATTCGACTTCCACCACGTCCCAGGTGACCTTCTTGGTTTCCACCATGGCCTTGACCTTGGCCTGCTCGCCGTTGTATTCCACGGCCACGATCTTGTTGCCCAGCTTTTCATAGGGCTCGTAGAAGGCCTTCTTTTGCGCGTTGGCGTTGGCTCCGCCAAAGTTCACAACGGTGAGCTGCTGCTGTGCCAGGGCGGGCAGGGCAAAGCAGGCGGCCAGGGCAGCGCAGGCGATCAGGCTTTTTTTCATGGTGCGTTTTCCTTGAAGGGGAGAGAGTTGCGGAAACGGGAAGTGGGAAATGGGAGAGCTCAATGCAGCCAAACGCTTTTTTAGAGCGTATAGATACGGGTGGATTCAGGGGGAAACTCCAGCAGCACCTTTTCGCCGGGCTGGGGATGCGGGTTTGCATCGGCACGGGTCAAAGGCAGCTTGACGCAGGCCTGTTGCTGGCCTGCGCCGATGTCGCACATCAGCCGCAGGTGGTCGCCGTAGTAGATGGCTCCTGCAACGGTGGCGGCAAGGGCGTTGAGCGCCCCGGTGGTGTGCGCGGGGTGCAGCACGATCCGCTCGGGGCGGATGCAGGCCTCGGCCGGTGCACCTTGTGGGGCATTGTTCACGTTGGTGCCGCGCAGCCATTGCCCGCTGGGCAGTTGCAAGGCGGCTTGCGTGCCCGTGCCTTGCACTGTGCCCGTGAGTACGGTGCTGTCGCCCACAAAGCCCGCCACAAAGCGGTTGCTGGGGGTTTCGTACAGGTTTTCCACGCCGTCCAGCTGCTGGATGATGCCTTCGTTGAACACGGCCACGCGGTCGCTCATGGTCAGGGCCTCGCCCTGGTCGTGCGTCACGTAGACGAAGGTGACACCCAGCTGCCGGTGCAGCTCTTTCAGCTCGATCTGCATGTGTTCGCGCAGCTGCTTGTCCAAGGCCCCCAGGGGCTCGTCCATCAGCACGAGCTGGGGGTTGAACACCAGGGCCCTCGCCAGCGCCACACGCTGCTGCTGCCCACCCGACAGGCGGGCGGGCAGGCGGTCTGACATGCCAGACAGGCGCACCATGTCCAGCGCTTTTTTCACGCGCTCTGCCTGTTCGGCTTTGGGTACTTTTCGCACCGTCAGCGGGTAGGCTACGTTTTCGCCCACTGTCAGGTGGGGAAACAGCGCGTAGTTCTGGAACACCATGCCAAAGTTGCGCTTGTGCGGTGGCGTGCCGGTGATCTGCTTGCCATTGAGCAGAATGTCGCCCGAGGTGGGGGACTCAAACCCGGCCAGCATCATCAGTGTTGTGGTTTTGCCCGAGCCCGAAGGCCCCAGCAGGCTCAGAAACTCGCCGCGCTGGATGTCCAGGTTGAGCGCACGCACTACCAGCTGCTCACCGTCGTAGGTCTTTTGCACGCCGCTGAAGCGGACAAGGGGTTCTGCGTGTGTCATGGGGTGTCCTGTCAGGTTCAAACCGTACGAGTGGTGGCTCAGCCCACGGCGGCAAAGCTGTCTGCCAGGATGGCGAGGCCTTCTTCCAGCAGCTCGTTCGACGCAGTCAGTGGCACCAGGATGCGGATCACGTTGCCATAGGTGCCGCACGACAGCAGGATGAGACCGCGTCGGGCCGCCTCGGCCACCACCTTCTTGGTCAGGGCGGCGTCGGGACGGTGCGGGTCGCCGTTCTCAAACAGCTCGATGGCCACCATCGCGCCCAGGCCGCGCACATCGCCAATGGCGGGTACCTTGGCGGCGATGGCCTTGAGCCCGCGCACCAGCAGTGCGCCCATGTCCTGGCTGCGTGCCAGCAAGCCTTCCTTTTCAAATGCGTCAATCACGGCCAGAGCAGCTGCACAGGCCACAGGGCTGCCCGCGTAGGTTCCGCCCAGCCCGCCAGCGGCAGGCGCATCGATGACCTCTGCCCGGCCCACCACGCCAGACAGCGGGAAGCCCCCTGCGAGGGACTTGGCGGTGGTGATGAGATCGGGCGCGACGGGCCACTGCTCGCACGCAAACCAGGTGCCTGTGCGGCCTGCGCCGGTCTGCACCTCGTCGGCAATCAGCAGAATGCCGTAGCGGTCGGCCAGGGTCTTGAGACCGCTGATGAACTCGGCAGGTGCCACGTAGAAGCCGCCTTCACCTTGCACGGGCTCCACAATGAAGGCCGCCACACGCTCGGGCTCAATGTCGTTCTTGAAGATCAGCTCTACCGAATGCAGGGCCTGCTCCACGCTCACGCCGTGCAGTGCGTTGGGGAACAGGGCGTGGTACACCTCGCCGGGGAAGGGGCCAAAGCCCAGCTTGTAAGGTGCAACCTTGCCGGTCAGCCCCAGGGTGAAGTTGGTGCGCCCGTGGTAGCCGCCGGTGAACGCTATGACGCCGGGGCGGCCTGTGTGGGAGCGGGCGATCTTGATGGCGTTCTCCACCGCCTCTGCACCCGTGGTCAGCAGCAGGCTCTTCTTGGCAAACGCGCCGGGGGCCAGCGTGTTCAGGCGCTCGCACACCTCCACGTAGGGCTCGTAGGCCACCACCTGAAAGCAGGTGTGGGTGTAGTGGTCCAGCTGGGCTTTGACGGCATCGATCACGCCAGCGTGCAGGTGGCCGGTGTTGAGCACCGCAATACCCCCGGCAAAGTCGATGAAGCGGCGGCCTTCCACGTCCCACAGTTCCGAGTTGAGTGCCTTGTTGACAAAGATTTCGTGGGCTTGCCCCACGCCCCGTGCCACGGCTGCGTGGCGGCGGGCGAGGAGGGCGGCGTTGGTGAAGTGGCGGTCTTGTTGCATGATGTCCAGCAGCTTGTTGATGAGGAATGGACTGGATTCTGGAAGTCGCGCCACATACCGTCCATGTACACCGCAGCCCTGTTTGGCGCGAACTGTGCAGGTCTAAAATCCTGTACAGGCATTCCCTGATTTGGTGTGCGCCAAGACGGTGCAAAATGCGCCCCCATTTTTTTGCCGCCCCCTCTTTTCCCTTGATTGGTTTTGCTTGATGCTCACTCTCAGTCCGGACAGCCAGACCCCCTTGGTCGGTCAGATCGTGGATGGTCTGCGTGGCCTGATTGCCGGGCAGGTGCTCAAGCCCGGAAGCAAGCTGCCCTCCATCCGGGCCTTTGCCGCATCGCATGGCGTGAGCGTATTCACGGTGGTGGAGGCTTACGACCGGCTCGTAGCCCAAGGCTGGCTGGTGTCGCGGTCCAACGCCGGTTTTTTCGTCAAGCGGCGGGGGGACGATGTGGCGCCCTCTTTGGGCGCAGGGCAAGAGCGCCCCGTGCCCCGTTTTGATGCGCGCTGGTATCTCAAGCAGATTTTTGAAAACCGCAACCTCCCCCTCAAGCCCGGTTGCGGCTGGTTGCCGCACGACTGGCTGTTTGGCGATGCGGTGCGGCGCAGCATGCGGCAGCTTTCTTCGGATGGCCCGGAGCTGGACGGCTACGGCCTGCCGCATGGGCACATGGCGCTGCGCATGGTGGTGGCGGAGTCGCTGGCGGAGCACCATCTGGCGGTAGATGCCGACCAGGTGCTGCTCACGCAGGGCTCCAGCCAGGCGCTGGATCTGGTGGCGCGCCGCCTGGTCAAGCCTGGTGATGTGGTGCTGGTGGACGACCCCGGCTATCCCAACCTGACCTTCATGCTGCGCTTTGCGGGCGCTCATATCCTGGGCGTGCCCCGCACCGCCACGGGGTATGACCTGCCTGCGCTGGAGGCCTTGCTGGCCGAGCACAAGCCCAAAGCCTTCTTTACCCAGCCACGGCTGCAGAGCCCGACCTGCTCGGTGGCCTCCATGGCGCATCTGCACCGCCTGCTGCAACTGGCCGAGCAGCACGATTTCATGCTGGTGGAGAACGATATCTACGCGGACATGGACCCTACGTCCCGGCCCTCGCTGGCCAGCCTCGATCAGCTCCACCGCGTGGTGTATGTGGGCAGCTATTCCAAGACCATATCGCCCAACCTGCGCACCGGTTTTGTGCTGGCCCGGCGCGATCTGCTTGACGAACTGGTCCAACTCAAGATGGTCTCTGGGCTGACTTCGTCCGAGATCACGGAGCGGCTGACCTTTGGGGTGGTGACCGATGGGCGCTGGCGCAAGCACCTGAAGTCGCTGCGCGAACGTCTGGCCGAGGCGCACCAGCAAGTAGGGCGCAGGCTGGACACGCTGGGTTTTGAGCTGTTCCACGAGCCCGAGGCGGGCATGTACCTATGGGCGCGGCACCCTGATCTGCCCGACAGCGCAGAGCTGTCCAAAGAAGCCACGGGGGCGGGCATCATGTTGGGGCCGGGGCAGCTCTTCCTGACGGAATCGCGCCCCACGGGCTGGCTGCGCTTCAACGTGGCCTTCAGCCTGGATGAGCGGCTGTGGAGTTTTCTGGACCAGAGCATGGTGCGCGCCCGGCATGCCCAGGCAGCGCAGTAGCGCAGCTCTTTATTGCCGACAACGCACCATGAATGCCCTGCCGCGCCGCCGGGGCGCGGGCGGCAGCAAGTCACTGCGTGGGCGGTGCCACGCAGTGAGGGGTATCAGTGGGCCGCGACCACGCTGCCCATGATGGGGAACAGACCCAGCAGCAGGCAGGCTCCCATCAGGGCGAGCGACACCAGCGTGGCCCATTTGAGGGTGAAGCGCTGGTGATCGCCAAAGTCCACCCCTGCCAGCGACACCAGCAGGTAGGTCGAAGGCACCAGAGGGCTCAGCAGGTGCACGGGCTGGCCAATCAGCGATGCGCGGGCCATCTCCACCGCACTCACGCCGTAGGCCTGTGCGGCCTCGTTCAGGATGGGCAGCACGCCAAAGTAGAACGCGTCGTTGGACATGAAGAACGTCAGCGGCATGCTCAGCAGTGCCGTGATGGTGGGCATGTAGGGCCCCAGACTCTTAGGGATGGCTGCCAGCAGCCCGCGGGACATGGCTTCCACCATGCCCGTGCCTGACAGGATGCCGGTGAAGATGCCTGCGGCAAAGATCAGTGCCACCACGGCCAGTGCGTTGGTGGCGTATTCGGCCACCACCTTGCGCTGGTCGGCTACGTCGGGGTAGTTGATGACGATGGCCACGGCAAAGCCCACCATGAACAGCACAGGCAGCGGCAGCAGGCTCATGATGAGCGCCACCATCAGCGCGGTAGTCAAGGCCAGGTTCACCCACAGCAGGCGGGGGCGGCGCATGTCAGCGCTGTCGGGGCCTGCGATGGTGGGCAGATGTTCGCCCGTGCTTTCTTCGTCCGCTTCCATGGCAGCGATGGTGTCGCTGGCTGGCAGGCTGACGCTGCCCAGGCGGCGGCGTTCGCTCAGGCCCAGGAAGAAAGCCACACCCAGCAGCGCCACGATGGCCAGGCCCATGGCAGGCACCATGGGGACGAACACGTCCGCAGGGTCCACATGCAAGGCACTGGCGGCGCGGGCCGTAGGGCCGCCCCAGGGCGTGAGGTTCATGATGCCGCTCGCTATCAGTGCCACGCAGGTCAGGCTCAGCGGGTTCATCTTGAGCCGCTTGTACAGCGGCAGCATTGATGCAATCGTGATCATGTAGGTGGTGGAGCCATCGCCATCGAGCGAGATGAGCAGCGCGAGCACCGCCGAGCCCATGACGATCTTGAGCGGGTCGCCCTTCACGATCTTGAGAATGACGCCGACCACCGGGTCAAACAGACCGGCATGGATCATCACGCCGAAGTAGAGGATGGCAAACATCAGCATCACACCCGTGGGCGCAATCTTGCGGATGCCGTCAAGCATCATGCCGCCCATGGTGGGGGCGAACCCACCGATGGCGGCAAATACGATGGGGATGCTGATCAGCGCCACCAGGGGCGAGAGCTTGCGCGTCATGATCAGCGTCATGAAGGTCAGCACCATGCCGAATCCAAGCAGGGTCAGCAGCATGGCAGGGGTCTCCTTGTGGGTGTCATCGGGGATTCCGTTCAGAGCAGGAAAACAAAGCAAAAAAAGCGGCTGCTATGGCCGCTACGCTGGGTTGCCCATGTGCAGAAGGATCTGCACCGCCGCCCGGCGATGGGGGTGAACCTTAGGTTTTCACTCTGTCGTGCGCCTGTCGTGCCCAAAAATCGAGGGTATCCACTTATAGGGTAAACCCTTGGTTGTAGGTGGCTCGTGAAACAATAGAGGGTTAGACGGTGCGTGCGCCGTACGGTCTTGCCCTTGCTCTACTTTCTTTCCTTTTTGCAGCCATGCGCATCCTCCTGGTAGAAGACGACCCCGATCTGGCCGAGGCCGTGGTGCGCCGCTTGCGCAGGCAGGGGCATGCGGTGGACTGGCAGTCTGATGGACGCAAGGCCCTGGAGGTGCTGGGCTACACCGCGTTCGATCTGGTGCTGCTCGATATCGGCCTGCCAGGGCTGGACGGGCTGAGCCTGTTGGCGCAATTGCGCAGGCAGGGCAACAAGACGCCCGTGCTCATGCTGACCGCCCGATCGGACATTGAAGACCGGGTCAACGCTCTGGACGAGGGCGCGGACGATTACCTGGACAAGCCGTTTGACTTTCGCGAACTGGATGCCCGCTGCCGGGCGCTGCTGCGCCGCCCGCAAGGGCAGGCCGCAGGCCGCTGGGACGTGGGAGGGCTGGTCATCGACAGCGCTGCACGCCGCGTCAGCCTGCAGGGCGTGGAGCTGGACTTGCCCCACCGCGAATACAGCCTGCTCGAAATTCTGGTGGGCCGCCTGGGCCGGGTGGTCAGCAAGGATGAGATTGCCGGTCGCCTTTTCAACTTTGACGAAGACGTGGGCCTGAACGCCATCGAGGTCTATGTGGGCCGATTGCGCAAGAAGCTTGCGACCAGCAGCCTGCGCATTGCCACCGTGCGCAGCGTGGGTTACCGGGCCGATGTGCTGCCGAACGAAGGTGATCCGGTGCCTTCAACGTCAGAGGGCGCAGGCGATGCACAGGCACCGCAGTCCCCCACGATGACGACCGTCGTGCCATCCGATGCACCCCGCTGACAGCAGCTCGCCTGCCTCGCCCAGCCTGGTGCGTACGCTGCCTGCGGTGCGGCACACCTTGCTGCGCGCGATTTACGCGCTGTTTGTACTGGCCACGGTGGTTTTGTTTTTTGCAGCGCGCAGCTACGGCCAACGCGCTGCGGATGGGTCGTACGACCATCTGCTTCAGGCCTCGGCCTTGTCGATGGCAGACAGCGTGGCCTTGGTGCAGGGCCAGTGGCAAGTGGACCTGCCCTATGCGGCCCTGGATGTGCTGGCCATGGCCCCTGAAGACCGGGCGTTTTATCGCATCGTGGGGCCAGACGGGCGCACCATCACCGGGTATGACGACCTTCCCGCGCCACCGGCAGGTTTGCCCTCAGATGCGGCGGCCAAGCCCCTGTTTTTTGACCAGGGCTATCGCGGCCAGTTGGTGCGTTTTGCCATGGTGCCACGCTACATTGCGGGCGGTGCCGGGGCAGGGCTGGTGTGGGTTCAGGTGGGGCAGACCCGGCTGGCCCGTGATGCGCTGGCGGCAGACATTGTGCTGCGCGCCACGGCCGCCATCGTTGCGTTGATGGCCGGGGTGTTCTGCCTGTTGTGGCTAGGCGTACAGCGCGCCTTGCGGCCCTTGGCATTGCTGGAGCAGGAGTTGCTGGCACGGCCCGCATCGGCCCTGCATCCGGTGACCAGCCCCGTGCCGCAGGAGCTGGCGCAGACCGTGCGTGCGCTCAACGGCTTCATGCAGCGCCTCTCGGTCAATCTGGATGCGCTGCGCACCTTCATTGCCGAAGCCGCGCACCAGATGCGCACCCCGCTGGCGGCGCTGATCGCACAGGCACAGGAAGGGCTGGACGATGACGACCCCGCAGCCCAGCGGCAAAGCCTGCAGGCGGTAGAGCGCAACGCACTGCGCTTGCGGCGCTTGCTCAACCAGTTGCTCAGCGATGCCAGCGTGACGCATCAGGACCAGTTGCAGCGTTTTGCGCCGGTGGATTTGCTGGTGCTGTTGCAGGAAGCCCTGCACGACGTGGTGCCCCGCGCCGAACCCCGCCCTGTGGTGCGCTTGTGGTGGCAGCCTCATGTGGATGCTGAAAGATTTTTGCTATCAAAAAATGAGCTGCTTGCGATTGATTATCAAGCGCTGGAGCCTGAAAAGATACCTGATGAAAGCCCCGCAGCCTGGATGATGGGCGATGCGCTGATGCTGCGCGAGGCCTTCAAAAACCTGGTGGACAACGCCCTCAAGCATGGGCGACCTGAACAGGGGCCCGTGGATGTGACGGTGTCTGCCGAACTGGATGCCGCGACAGGGCTGGCGCACTGGTGTGTTGCGGTGGACGACTGCGGCCCCGGTGTGCCGGACGCCGAGCAGGCGCGGATGTTTGAGCGCTTTGCGCGGGGCGCGGGCGCGGCCCCGGGCGGTGCGGGCCTGGGGCTGGCAATTGTGCAGCGCGTGGTGCTGGGCCACGGTGGAACCCTGCAGGCGGGGCATCGCAAGAGCGAGCCTGCTGGCACGGTGGTGGGGTGGCGGGTGTGCATGCGTTTGCATGCCCAGGTGCCGCAAGAAACGGGCGCTGGGGCAGAGCCCGCGTCTCCCTCCGTTAGGAGAGGTATTGCATGAACAAGATCGACCTTCGCCCGCAGCGCTCGCTTGAAAGTACCGCCCCTGCCGCATCACGCCGCCGCACGCTGGCGTTGCTGGGCGGGGTGGCCCTTGCGGCCTCACCCTGGTGCCGTTCGGTCACTGCGGAGGCATCCATGGCAGCACCCGCTTCGGTCACCCGGTTTGCGGCCCCCGAGCGCGAGGAGGCCGTGCTGCGCATTGACAGCTCCACCGACACGGTCCTGTTTGCCCCCGCCATCCGCGACTTTCAGCGCCTCCACCCCAGTGTCACCGTCTGGTACGCAGACCGGCAGAGCCTGGACATGCATGCCCGGGCGCTGGCCTTTGCCGCTGCAGCGCGATCGGGCAGTGCCCTGGGTCGCCCAGAGATTGCAGTGCCGGAGGATGCGCCCGATCTCATCATCAGCAGCAGCCCCGACTTGCAAACCCAGCTGGCCAACGACGGGTTGGCCTGGGGGCACCAGTCGCCCCAGACGCGGGAACTGCCCGAGGGGGCGCACTGGCGCAGAGAGGTGTTCACCCTGGGGGCTGATGCCGTGGTCATGGCCTACAACCCGCGCCTTTTGCCCGTAGCGCAGGTGCCACGTACCCGGGGGCAGCTGCTGGCCCTGTTGCGCCAGCCTGGCAGTCCGCTGCAGGGCCGCATCGGCATGTACGACGCCACCCGCAGCGGCCTGGGCTACCTGCTGGCTACGCAGGACTCGCGCTTTGACAGTACGGCCAGCGTGCTGCTGGCGGCGATGGGAGAGGCGGGCGTGCGCCTGGGGGACCACATTGAGCCCTTGCTGGACCGGCTTGAAAAGGGCGAACTCGCGCTGGTTTACAACGTGCCCGCGTCTTACCCGCTGGCGCGCATGGACGCTGGTGCCAGCCTGCGGGTGGTGGTGCCCGAGGACTACACGCTGCTGACCACCCGGGTCGCCCTCATCCCCACCACGGCCCCGCACCCCGAGAAGGCAAGGCCTTTTCTTGACTACCTGCTCTCCCCTCAAGGGCAGGCCGTGCTGGCGCGGGATACACGTCTTTTGCCAGTGCGCCAGGCTGTGGCTGCGGCGCGCGATGGGCGTGCTTTGGCGCTGCCCGGGCGTGTGGGGGCTGCCTCGGCACTCTCTGCTGCTTCTGCTGAGGTAGCTCCCGGCAGCAGCGCCTGGCGCTTGCTGTCGCCCGGCCTGGGGCTGCTTGCGTATCTGGACCCGCTCAAGCGGCAGCGCTTTCTGCAAGCCTGGGCCACCAGCGTGCAGCCCCGCAAGTGAGCGCGGCTGACCCGTGCGGGCGAGGGCTGGCGGGTGACGTCTGCCAGCCAATACGCCAGCCGATGCGTGCAGATAACGGTGAGATAATTGAAGGTTCCGAACCCCGTTCCAACCCTTTTCCTAGATGCAACCGCTCCCGGCATGCCGAGGCAGCGTAGAAAGACCCGGATGAAAGTATCTGAAATCCGCGCCAAGTTTCTCGACTTCTTCGCCGAGCGCGGCCACACCATCGTGGCATCGTCGTCGCTGGTGCCCGGCAACGACCCTACGTTGATGTTCACCAACTCGGGCATGGTGCAGTTCAAGGACGTGTTCCTGGGCACCGACAAGCGCTCGTACAACCGCGCGGTGTCCGTGCAGGCCTGCCTGCGTGCGGGCGGAAAGCACAACGACCTGGAAAACGTGGGCTACACCGCCCGCCACCACACCTTCTTCGAAATGCTGGGCAACTGGTCGTTTGGCGACTACTTCAAGCGCGAATCGCTGAAGTGGGCCTGGGAGCTGCTGACCGAGGTCTACAAGCTGCCGCCCGAGCGCCTGCTGGCTACCGTGTACCTTGAAGACGACGAGGCCTACGACATCTGGACCAAGGAAATCGGTCTGCCACCCGAGCGCGTGATCCGCATCGGCGACAACAAGGGCGGCCGCTACAAGTCCGACAACTTCTGGATGATGGCGGACACCGGCCCCTGCGGCCCTTGCTCCGAAATCTTCTACGACCACGGCCCGGAAATCCCTGGCGGCCCTCCAGGCAGCCCCGATGAAGACGGCGACCGCTTCATCGAGATCTGGAACAACGTGTTCATGCAGTTCGACATGAAGGAAGACGGCTCTGTGGTGCCGCTGCCTGCCCCTTGCGTGGACACCGGCATGGGCCTGGAGCGCCTGGCGGCCATCCTGCAGCATGTGCACAGCAACTACGAGATCGACATCTTCGACCAGCTCATCAAGGCCGCCGCCCGCGAAACCGGCGTGACCGACCTGGACAACAAGAGCCTGCGTGTGATTGCCGACCACATCCGCGCCACCGCGTTCCTGGTGAGCGACGGCGTGATCCCCAGCAACGAAGGCCGCGGCTACGTGCAGCGCCGCATCGTGCGCCGAGCCATCCGCCACGGCTACAAGCTGGGCAAGAAGACCCCGTTCTTCCACAAGCTGGTGGCCGACCTGGCCCGCCTGATGGGCGATGCCTACCCGGCCCTGCGCGAGCAGGAGCAGCGCATTACCGACGTGCTCAAGACCGAGGAAGAGCGCTTCTTCGAGACCTTGGCCAACGGCATGGAAATTCTAGACGCAGCGCTGGAAGGCGGCGCGAAGGTGCTGCCCGGTGAGGTGGCCTTCAAGCTGCACGACACCTACGGCTTCCCGCTCGACCTGACCAACGATGTGTGCCGCGAGCGCGATGTGGAAGTGGACGAGGCTGGCTTCAAGGCCGCCATGGAAAAGCAGAAGGCTCAGGCCCGCGCTGCAGGCAAGTTCAAGATGGACCGTGCGCTGGAATACACCGGTGACGCCAACCAGTTCACCGGCTACAACAGCCTGGCCGAGACTGCAAAAATCGTAGCTATCTACGTAGACGGCACCAGCGCTGCAGCCCTGAAGGCAGGTCAGAACGGTGTGGTGGTGCTGGATACGACCCCCTTCTACGCCGAAAGCGGTGGCCAGGTGGGTGACGAAGGCGTCATCACCAGCGGTTCTGCCCGTTTTGCAGTGGGCGATACGCTCAAGATCAAGGCCGATGTGTTTGGCCACCACGGCACGCTGGAAGAGGGCACGCTCAACGTGGGCGACACCGTGCAGGCCCAGGTCAACACCGCAGTGCGCGCCGCAACCATGCGCAACCACTCGGTCACGCACATCATGCACAAGGCCCTGCGCGAAGTGCTGGGCAGCCACGTGCAGCAAAAGGGCAGCCTGGTGAATGCCGATCGCACCCGTTTTGACTTTGCGCACAACGCGCCGGTCACCGATGCCGAGATCCGTGAGATCGAGCGCCGCGTGAACGAGGAAATCCTGGCGAACACAGCCACCGATGCCCGCGTGATGGACATCGAGTCGGCCCAGAAGACCGGCGCGATGATGCTGTTTGGCGAGAAGTACGGCGAGACCGTGCGCGTGCTGGACATAGGCACCAGCCGAGAACTGTGCGGTGGTACCCATGTTCAGCGCACGGGGGATATTGGCCTGTTCAAGGTGGTGGCAGAAGGCGGTGTTGCTGCAGGCGTGCGCCGCATTGAAGCTGTGACGGGCGCCAATGCCCTGGCCTACCTGCAAAGCCTGGAAGACACCGTGAACCAGGCCGCAGGTGCGCTGAAGACGCCTGCCGCCGAGCTGACCTCCCGCATCGGCCAAGCGCTGGACCAGATCAAGGCGCTGGAGAAGGAAGTGTCCGCCCTCAAGGGCAAGCTGGCCTCCAGCCAGGGCGATGAACTGGTGGGGCAGGCCGTGGATGTGAAGGGCCTGAAAGTGCTGGCAGCCAAGCTCGAAGGTGCCGATGCCAAGACCCTGCGCGACACCATGGACAAGCTCAAGGACAAGCTCAAGACAGCCGCCATCGTGCTGGCTGCGGTGGATGGCGACAAGGTGCAACTGGCTGCTGGCGTCACACCCGACAGCGTGGGCAAGGTCAAGGCGGGCGAGCTGGTGAACTTTGTGGCCCAACAAGTGGGCGGCAAGGGCGGCGGCAAGCCAGACATGGCCATGGCGGGCGGGACCGATGCAGGCAAGCTGCCTGCGGCGCTGGCCTCGGTGCAAGCCTGGGTGGCTGAGCGCGTTTAAGGCGAACGCTCCCTTTCGCTGCCCCCCGGTTCCCGGACGGGCTTAGCAAAAAACAAAAGCCGCCCCTGGTTGTGCCAGGGGCGGCTTTTTCTTTGATCCACCTCGCTGTCTGCGTGTGTTTTGCTGTGCGGCCCGGCAAAGCTGCAGGGCCTGCGGTTAAGCTCTTGGGTTCTATGACCCAACTCACCTTCTCCCCGCCGTTTACCAGCCCTTCCCAAGTCACAGAGCAGTTGCGCAGCACCGGTTATGCCGTGCTGTCGCCCGCAGATGTCGCCACCTGGGTTGGCTGCGATCTGCAGGAGTTGATGGCCTTGAACCCCGATTGGCAGGACCTGCCCCCGGACGATTTCTTGAAGGACGGTGGGCGCTACCGCCGCCGCCGCCATTCCTGCTTTGTGGTGAAGGCAGAGGGTGCTGTGCAGCAGGTGCCGCACCGCCCGCATTGGCAGCCTGTGGAATACAACGCGCTGCACGGCGGCATGCAGCGCATGTTTGGGCCCATGTTGCCAGCTACGGTGGAACGGCCTGTGTGGACGCAGCTCATGCAGGCACTGGCCCGGCTGTCAGATGATGTGTTTGCTGCCCAGCCACGCACCGAGCCCTGGTTTCTGGAAGCGCACCAGTTCCGCATTGACACCACTGACGGCATTGGCCGCCCCACGCCCGAAGGGGCGCACCGCGACGGGGTGGATCTGGTGGCCGTGTTTCTGGTAGGTCGCCATGCCGTCAAGGGCGGCGAAACCCGGGTGTTCGAGGCCACTGGCCCCAGTGGTGTGCGCTTCACGCTCACGCAGCCTTGGTCCCTCATGCTGCTGGACGATGTCCGCATGATCCACGAGAGCACGCCCATTCAGCCGCTGGAACCGGGGGCTTACCGCGACACGCTGGTGGTGACTTGCCGCCGCGGCAACTTTCAGGGGGCCGATGTGATGGATGGAGATCGCCCACAGCCATGAGCACAGGCCGATGCGCCTCAATTTGATGCGAATCAAGATGCAGGGTATGGTGCAGGTTCACACTCTGGCTTGTATCCGGGCTACCGCCCGGTTTCCATCACCTTAGGAGCAATACCATGTTCAAGCACATTCTGGTTCCCATCGACGGTTCTGCGACTTCCATGCTGGCTGTGTCCAAGGCAACGGCTTTGGCCAAGACCTTCGGCAGTGCCGTGACAGCGCTCTACGTGGTGGACCCATATCCCTTCACCGGCGTGGGGGCCGATTTTGCATACGGCCAGGCCCAGTACCTCAGCGCCGCCACCGCTGAAGCCAATGCCGCCCTGGATGCAGCCCGCAAGGCTTTGACCGAGGCTGGTGTGAATGTGACCACCGTGGTGGGCGAAGGCCATGCCGTGCACGAAGGCATTGTGCGTGCGGTGGAAAGCACTGGCGCCGACCTGATCGTCATGGGCTCCCACGGCCGCCGTGGCCTGGAAAAGCTGGTGTTGGGCAGCGTGACCCAGCGCGTGCTGGGGCTGGTACACATCCCCGTTCTGGTGGTGCGCGACTGACCTGTCCAGGCACTTCTTGCAGTGCATGTGCCCCATGTGCTGATCAGCAAAAACGGCTCCTGCAGGAGCCGTTTTTGTTTTCTCTTTCTGGCTCTCTCGCCAGCGTTGGCGCAAAGCGCCTCAGGGATTACTCAATCTTTGCGCCCGAGGCTTCCACAATGCCCTTCCACTTGGTGTAGTCGGTCTTGAGCAGCGTTGCCAGTTGCGCGGGTGTCATCGCTTGTGCTTCCGCGCCCTGCGCCTGGATGGCGGCTTTCATCTCGGGTGTCGCCAGCAGCTTGTTGACCTCTGCGTTGATGGTGTTCACCACGGCAGCGGGGGTGCCTGCAGGCGCGAACACGCCATACCAGGTGCTCACGTCAAAGTCCTTGAAGCCTGACTCTGCCACGGTGGGCACATCAGGCAGCGAGCTGCTGCGCTTGGCAGAGGTCACGGCCAGGGGGCGCAATTTGCCCGACTTGATCTGGGCCATGGCCGAGGGCAGGGAGGACACCAGCAGGTCCACATTGCCCGACAGCGCGTCCATCAGCGCAGGGTTGGAGCCCTTGTAGGGGATGTGGCTGAGTTTGATGCCAGCAGCCTTTTCAAACAGGTCGCCTGCAAGGTGGATGGAGGTTCCGTTACCGGGAGACCCGTAGGTGATGGTGCCGGGCGATGCCTTGGCGGCTGTCACCACATCCGCCAGCGTCTTGAATTTGGAGTTGGCATTGGTGACGATGATGACCGGCGTGTAGGCCACATGGGCCACCGCGGTCAGGTCTTTGGTGGGGTCCCAGGGCAGGTTCTTGTACAGCCAGGGGCCAATCACAAGGTTGTCTTTCTGGCCCATCACCAAGTCATAGCCGGTGGGGGTGGACTTGACGGCCTCGGTAATGCCAATGGTGCCTCCGGCACCGGCTCTGTTGTCTGCCACCACCGTCCATTTGGCGCTTTCGGTCAGCTTGGTCGCCACAAGGCGCGAAAGAATGTCCGTACCGCCACCTGGAGGAAAAGGCACGATAAGGCGGATGGGCTTGCTGGGATAAGCACCAGCAGGCGCAGAAGCGGCTGCCCCGGTCTGTGCCTGAGCATTGAGGCCCAGCGCGAAGGCCAGTGCGGTAAAGGAAATCAAAGAGCGGATCATCAAAAAGTCTCCATGCGGAAATATGGGGCCAGCCCCCGTGCAAGCTGCAGGCGTGGGCTGGTGCAGAGGGCCTGGGCTTACAGGCGCTCAAAAATCGCTGCGATGCCCTGGCCTCCGCCAATGCACATGGTCACAAGTGCGTAGCGGCCCTTTATGCGTTGCAGTTCATGAATGGCTTTGACGGTGATGAGCGCACCAGTGGCACCGATGGGGTGCCCCAGCGAGATGCCCGAGCCATTGGGATTGACCTTGGCGGGGTCCAGGCCCAGGTCACGGGTCACCGCGCAGGCCTGTGCAGCAAAGGCCTCATTGGCTTCGATCACGTCCAGATCATTCACGCTGAGCCCGGCTTTCTTCAGGGCCAATTGCGTGGCCGGCACGGGACCAATGCCCATGTACTTGGGGTCTACCCCTGCGTGGGCGTAGGCGACCAGGCGCGCCAGGGGTTTGGCTCCGCGGGCTTGGGCTGCACCCGCTTCCATCAGCACCACGGCGGCTGCTGCGTCGTTGATGCCAGAGGCATTGCCTGCCGTGACGGTGCCGTTTTCTTTGGCGAACACCGGCTTGAGCTTGGCCATGTCTTCCAGGGTGGCTCCTGCGCGGAAGTGCTCGTCCGTGGCGTATTGCACCTCGCCCTTTTTGCTCTTCAGCGTGACGGGCACGATCTGGTCCTTGAAGTAGCCTGCTGCCGTGGCACGTTCGGCACGGTTGTGGCTCTCTACGGCCAGCTTGTCCTGGTCCTCGCGTGTGATGCCCCATTTGGCAGCAATGTTCTCGGCCGTTACGCCCATATGAATTTTGTGGAACGGATCGTGCAGCGCACCAATCATCATGTCCACCATTTGCGTATCGCCCATGCGTGCGCCCCAGCGCATGTTGAGGCTGGCAAACGGCGCGCGGCTCATGTTCTCGGCCCCGGCACCAATGGCGATGTCGGCATCGCCCAGCAGGATGGACTGGCTGGCGCTCACAATGGCCTGCAGGCCCGAGCCACACAGGCGGTTCACGTTGAAGGCGGGTGTGCCTTCGGCGCAGCCACCGTTGATGGCGGCCACGCGCGAGAGGTACATGTCCTTGGGCTCGGTGTTGACCACATGGCCGAACACCACGTGGCCCACGTCCTTGCCCTCTACCTGCGCGCGGGCCAGGGATTCACGAACCACCAGTGCGCCCAGTTCAGTAGGGGGCACATCCTTGAGGCTGCCGCCAAAAGTTCCAATGGCGGTGCGCACAGCGCTGACAACGACGACTTCACGGCTCATGTTCAGGTCCTTATAGTCAAATGTGCAGCTAGCGCTTGCCAATCAAGCGCAGGCTGCTATGAAAAACAGAGTGGCTGTTGCTGCGGAGGTCAACCCTCGCGCACGTCCGCCACGGGTTGGGCTCCAAAGTCGGCCCGGTCCAGCCAGGCGAGCACGCGGGTGGCGGCATCGGCGGGCGAGGTCAGCAGCCCACCGTTCTTGAGATGGGCAAAGTTGGGTGCGTCCGGAAAGTCCGCAGCAGGTGCGCCGCGCAACTGGACTTGCATGTCGGTGTCGATCACACCAGGAGCCAGCGAGCATACCTTGGCCCCATGGGGCTTTTGGGCTTCGTCCAGTGCCAGGCAACGCGTGAAATGGTCCATGCCCGCCTTGGCTGCGCAATAGGCAGCCTGCGACGCCATGGGACGACGCCCCAGCCCCGACGAAATGTTGAGCACCTTGCGTGGAACCTGCCACACTGAGGTGGCTTGCAGAAAGGCTGCTGTGAGCTGCATCGGGGCTTCCAGTCCCACGCGCAGTGCGTTGGCGAGGTCTGCAGGGTCGCTGTCAGACAGCGGGGCAATGCGCGGTATGACGCCTGCATTGTTGATGAGCGTAGCGCTGGAATAGGCTCCGGCAGGCTGCTTCTTCAGCCACGCTTGCAGCTGCTCTGCCGCGGCCTGGCCGCGGGAAAGGTCGAGTTGCCATTGCTCCAGTGCCACATCGGCCGCCAGGGCTGCTGCAGCGAGATCCGGATTGCTGTGGCGGGCAATGCAGACAAGCGTGTGATGAGGGCGGAGCAACTGTTGCGCCATGGCAAGACCCATGCCGCGTGATGCACCGGTGAGGATGAAAAGCTGTGTGGATGGCATGGCAAGATGGTAGCGCCGTGCGCGCCCCTTACAGCTTGGTGATTGCCCCCGTCTGGGTTCCCATCATCCATCCGCCAAACGGGGCTGACCTGTCGACCGAAGGGAGGTTATCTGCTTAGGGATGTCCTGCATAACCCTCGCGAGTCGGTGGTGGTGCGGATCGGGATAGTCCGCAAGGCGTCTTTTTGCAGCCAATAGCGGGGCTATTGGCAAAAAAAGCAACGCAGCGGACTGCCCGAGGCCGCGCTACCACCGACCGCAGGGAGTTATGCAGGACATCCCTAGGCCTCGGGTGGCGTGGACTCTGCGCCAGCAGGCTCCAGCACCTGCAGCAGCTGGGCCAGACGCATTTCCAGCGCAGCCAGATCACTGGCCTTGAAGGCCGACAGCAGGCGGTGCTCGTTGGCCACATGGGCTTCCACTGCACGGTTGATGAGATCCAGGCCATCGGGGGTGAGCTGCACCAGCGAGCTGCGGGCATCCTGGGGATTCGGTAGTCGCTCCACCAGACCCCGCGATTCCAGGCGCTGCATCCGGTGCGTCATGGTGCCCGAGGTGACCATCAGCGTGGAAAACAGCGTGGTGGGTGCCAAGCAGTAGGGTTCCCCCGAGCGCCTGAGAGCTGCCAGCATGTCGAACTCCCACGCGCTCAGACCGAATTGCGCAAACACGTCTTCCACCTTGCGCATCAGCAGCGCTGTGCAGCGGTGCAGCCGGCCAATGATGCCCATGGGGCTTACATCCAGATCGGGCCTTTCACGTTGCCATTGGGCGAGGATGGCATCCACGGCATCTGCGGGGCGGGAAGGGCGTGAGGCTGGCATGGTTGGAAACGCATTTATCTTGATTTCAAGATTTTATGGTATGGTTTTGTCTTGAATTCAAGATAAATTTCATAGCTGTCCTGGCGCCATGTGGTCGTCGGATTGTTTGGTCGGTTGACCGGCTGGCGTTCCAGTTCCGCACTGCACCTGTTTTGTCTCATGTCCACATCTTCATCTGCCTCATCTCTTTCACCTTCATCAACCTCCCGTGGAGGGCCGGGCGGACTGGATGTGGTCCTCACCGCGCTGGCTCCTCTCATCTGGGGCTCCACCTACATCGTGACGACCGAGCTGCTGCCGCCTGGGCGACCCTTCACCGCAGCAGTGCTGCGGGCTCTGCCCGCGGGTTTGCTGCTGGTGCTTTGGTGCAGACGCATGCCTGTGCCCGGTGGTTGGTGCCGCTTGCTGGTGCTTGCGGCGCTGAACATCGGGTTTTTCCAGGCCATGCTTTTCGTGGCGGCTTACCGCTTGCCGGGTGGGGTCGCTGCAGTGGTGGGGGCCATTCAACCTTTGCTGGTGATGGGGCTGGCCTGGGCGGTAGACCGGGTGCGCCCCGCACCCGTGGTGCTTGCAGCGGGGGCTGCCGCGGTGGCTGGCATGGCCATGCTGTTGGTGGGACCCGGCACGGTGTGGGACCCGCTGGGCGTGGCCGCTGCATTGGCCGGCACCCTGAGCATGGCTGCGGGGACATTCTGGTCGCGCAAATGGCAAACCCAGCTGCCCCTGCTGGCCTTTACCGGCTGGCAGTTGCTGCTGGGCGGAGCCATGCTGCTGCCCGTGGCCTTGCTCGCAGACCCAGCCTTGCCTGCGTTGACCGGGGCGAATGTTCTGGGCTACGCCTATCTGTGCCTGGCTGGGGCCTTGGTGGCTTACGCCCTGTGGTTTCGTGGCGTAGCCCGGTTGCCTTCGGTGGCGGTGGCTTCGTTGGGGCTGCTCAGCCCGGTGGCTGCGGTGGTGCTGGGCTGGGTGCTGTTGGGGCAGGCGCTGCGCGACTGGTCACTGGTTGGCATGCTCACGGTGCTGGTGTGCATTGGTCTGGTTCAGTGTTCAGCCACACGCAAACGTCTTTGAGGGGCGGGGCGATTGCGGGGCTCTTGGCCCCACCCATGCTCATACCGAGTTGGCGGTAGCGCAGATCAACCCGCAGCAATGGCGCGTTGCCCCATGGCGTGCCCTGGCACAGCGAGTCGGGGCGCAGGGGTTGCCTCTTGACCACCGTGGGTGTGAGGCTCGTGCCGAACCGAGCTCGTTGCGCCTGCTTCCAGCCGGAACACGGCGACCGTCTCGACCAGTTCCTGGGCCTGTGTCTTCATGCTGCTGGCAGCTGCGGCCATTTGCTCGACCAGGGCAGCGTTCTGTTGTGTGGTCTGGTCCATTTGCATCACGGCTTCGCCGACCTGCGCCACACCGTCACTTTGTTCGGCGCTTGCTGCGCTGATCTCCCGCACGATGTCCGTCACGCGGCGAATGGAGTTCACCACCTCGGTCATGGTGTGGCCTGCCTTGTCGACCAGGGCCGTGCCTTGTTCCACGCGTGTCACGCTCGCAGAAATGAGCTGCTTGATTTCTTTGGCGGCCTCGGCTGAGCGGCCGGCCAGGCCACGCACTTCGCTGGCCACCACGGCAAAGCCGCGGCCCTGTTCGCCCGCACGGGCCGCTTCCACCGCGGCGTTCAGCGCCAGGATGTTGGTCTGGAAGGCAATCCCGTCAATGACGCTGATGATGTCGGCAATCTTCTGCGAGCTGTCGTTGATGCCCTTCATGGTCTCCACCACCTGGGCTACCACTTCGCCGCCTTCCACGGCCACGGTGTTGGCCTTGGCTGCGAGCTGGTTGGCGGCCTGGGCGCTGTCCGAGTTCTGGCGTACCGTGGCACCCAGTTCTTCCATGGAGGCGGCTGTCTCTTCCAGCGCGCTGGCCTGGCGTTCGGTACGGGCAGAGAGGTCGTGGTTGCCCTGCGAGATTTCGGCGCTGGCGTTCGACACGCTTTCTGCACTTTGCCGCACGTTGGCCACGATGGCAGAGAGCTTGCCGCGCATCATGCCCAGTGCTGTAAGAAGCTGGCCGGGTTCGTCTTTGGCACCTGCCGGAATGTGGACGGCCAGATTGCCTGCGGCGATGGCCGTGGTGGCGGCTACCGCCTGTTGCACGGGCACTGTGATGGAGTGCGTGGTCCAGTAAGCCAGAAACAGCCCCACCAGAATGGCCAGGCCCGTGCTCACGCCAACCCACAGCATGCTGCTCTGCGCCTTGCTGGTGGTGTCTTTGAGGGTATTGGCCACGCCTGCGTCCAGTGTGCGAGTCAGCTCCTGCAGCACCGCAGAGTAGCTGTTGAACAAAGGGGCCAGCGCCGTGTCTGTCTGCTCTGTCACGTCCTCGCCCGCTTCTTTGGCCTTGATGAGCGCTGTGCGCTGGGCGCGGTAGGCGTCTCGCGCGGTAATCGCCTGGTCGTAAAGGGTTCTTTCCTTGCCTGGCAAGAGGTAGCTCTTGACGTCCTCCATCCGTTTGCTCTGCACTTCCACCACGGCAGACATGTCTTTGCGTAGCTTGGCGGTGTACTTGGCGTCGTTGGCCTTGAGCAGCGCTTCCGTGCGCAGCCAGTTCATCAGGATGTCGGTTTGCCACTGCTGCACCATGTCCTGGCGCTTGAGTTCTGACGTGGCGATGTGCTCATTGCTGTGCTGCAGCGAAGAGATGTTGACAATGCCCAGCGCCGCGATCACTACGGTGATCAAGAGGAGCAGTGCAAAGGCTACGCTCAGGCGAATGCCCAGTTTGAGGTCTTGGATGCGCATGGTGAGTCCTTGGAGTTCTATGAGATGGGGCAAGTCAGCGTGTGAGTCCGTCAGGTGCCTGCAGGATGGCTTGTCGTGTCTTCTTCGCTTGGATATCTCTGGCGGATATAACTGGCGGATATAACTGGCGGATATAACTGGCGCTGTCTCTTGGGCCTTGTCAGGCCACGGTCTCCAGGCTCGTATCTGCCGGTGCGCCAGCTTGCAGACGTTGCCTGACCCGCTCGAGGTAATCGGCGCGCACTCTTCGCGCCGCATAGTCGCTGGGTGCTGTGGCCCGCAATTGCTCCCAGGCCTCGGCGCGGCGCGCGTCTGAACGGCGGCGGCACTCTGCCAGGGTTTCGGCATCGGGCAGCGGGGCTTGCGCCTGCGTCATGCGTTCGTAGCCGTAGTGTTGCATGTGGTCAAGCGCCAGGGTTTCTATGATTTCAATCTCCTGGGGTGTGAGCTGGGCCTTGAATTTGTCACGGTTCGCAGCAATGGGGGCGTAGCAGTTGGACTCCCACAGGGCCGACATCTGCGACAGCTCCTGAGCCTCTTGTGACGAGGCGATGTCCAGCATCTGTGGCAGGAACTCAATGCCGATGAATTGGCATACGCGCCGCAGCGTCCGCTCCTGGTCGCTCAGGAAGTCTTCATACCGAATGGTCAGTGTCCGGTCTGGATGGCTTTGCGCCAATGCGCGCCCAGCGGTATGGGCCTTGACCCAGGCCTGGGCGTTGAGCGTGGTGTCGAAGTCATGAATGATGGCCCGGTTCATGGAAGCCACCTGCGCACGTGGGTCACGAACCACATTCAAAAAGCGCATGTTCGGAAACAGGGTCAGAAGCTCTTGCGCGTAGTGAATGTTGTCCAGCGATTTGTCCATGACCACGCTGGCCTGGTGCTGCTCGGCACTGCGAAGCAGCAGCTCCCATGCAATGCGGTGCACGCTGCGCGGCTCGCTGGCAATGGCTCGGTAGATGTCTGCCGCGTCAAAGCTCACGCCCGGCCACTTGACCATCAGAGCCGCCTGCAGGCCCACCACATCCTTCACCATCTGCTGATAGTTGCGGTCGTCGTTGAGGTCGCCATACAGCGGCACCAGAGGCATGAAATCCACGATGTGCAGGGGGTAAGGCGAATGGAACGCTGGGTTCACATTCAGGCGCAGGCGAAGGGCATGGCTGCCGCAGCGTCGCAGAGGCACCATCAGCAGGGGCAGGGGGCGGAGGGACGTTGTTGCCTTGGCTTGAGTCATGCGGTTTGCTCCTGGAGGTATTGGAAAAGGTCCACGACGAAACGGTCCAGATCGCTGGAGGGCAGCCGGTCTATGCCGCCCGCGGTCTGGCGGCCGCCGCCTTCCGGATAGCGGCTGCAGAACACGTCTGCACGGCCCTGGCATTGCGCGCCCAGGCGCAGGCTGACCTGGAAATTGCCGTCCGAGCGGGGCGTGACCACCGCCACACTCCGCCCTTGCTGGCTGCCTACCAGCTGGTTTGCCAGTGAGCCGCTCAGGCGTCTGGCCCAAGGCTTGTCGGGCAGCAGGTACACCGAAGCCCGCGCCGAACTGGCGTGGGGCGAGAGGGCCTGTACGGCCCGCTGATCTTCGGTGTGGCCCTCCAGCAGGCGCCGGTACTCGTGGGCCTTGGCTACGAAGTCGAGTGGGCTCTCAAAGCGGTGTATCGAGCGAAAGAGCTGCGCCGGATGAAAGTGCAGATCCTCGACGCTTTCTCCATACGCGTTGTAGTTGAGCAAATAGCCCAGTTGTGCCAGGGCCCCCCGTGTACCAGCGTTGCAGCCATGGGCACGGGCCATGGTGTCTGCCACGGCAGGCAGGTTGTCTCCGTAGGCAGCCACAATGGCCCATTGACGCATGGCACCCTGCAGGTACCTGTCCACCAGGATGCTGGTGCAGACCTGTGCAGAGGTGTCGATATGGGTGTGCAGCCGGGGGTGTCGCACCAGCGTTTGCGCGGCGTGGTGATCAAAGTAGGTGACGTTGCCACCAGCCTCCAGCACCTGTGCAACCTGCTGGGCGTTGCGGTCCCAGGAGATGTCGAGCACCGTCACTTCCAGCGCCACGTTTTTGGGGAGCCGATCAAACAGTGCGATATCCCGCTTCGTCCCGGTGACCAGAACGGCGTCGCGTGGCTCCATCATGCGCAACTGGTGCAGCGCGCACAGACCATCCGCATCGCCGTTGAAGAGGTCATAAGCGGGCATGCCAGCTGGGGCTGCCGAGGTGGGGTGGGGCGCCGTCATGATGTCGGGGGCTCCATGAATCCACGCTCGGTGAGCAAGCGCAGCACCTGCGCGCAGGCCTGGTCCAGGCTGAGACCAGCCGTATTCACTTCCAGATCGGGCAACTGCGGAGCCTCATAGGGCGCGCTGATGCCCGTGAAGTGGGGAATGGCACCCGCCCTGGCGCGGTCATACAGCCCCTTGGGGTCCCGCTCTTCGCACACCTCCAGCGGCGTGCTGACATGCACTTCCAGAAACCGGTCGGCACCCACAATGGCGCGTGCGGTGGCCCGGTCTTCCTCCTGAGGGGAAATCAGGGCGGTAAACACCATCAGACCGGCTTCATTCATCAGCGCCGCTACCTCGGCCACCCGCCGAATGTTCTCGCTGCGCTCACGGGCGGTGAAGCCCAGGTCCTTGTTCAGGCGATGGCGCAGGTTGTCTCCGTCCAGCACAAAGCTTGAATAGCCACGCGCATGCAACCGTTCCTCCAGGGCGTAGGCCAGCGTCGATTTGCCTGCGCCGCTCAAGCCCGTGAACCACACGGTCACGGGCCGCTGCTGCAGCAAATGTTCACGCAGATGCGCCGTGATATGCCCCGTGTGGGGAATGACGACCCGCTCAGCGGTTGGCGCTGTTTGCAGGCCTGCTGGGACTGGTTCGGTCGGTTGCCTCAGTGCGTTCATCATGTCAGGCCTTCGGGGTTGAGTGGCTGTGGATGGGCGCTGCGCGGAGGCTTACTCGCAGCGGATGGAGCAGGCAAACAACGGCTGGTTGTCCACCAGCATCGGCGGGCCCAGCCGGTGGTGTTCGAACCCGGTGCGCCGAATCAACCTTTCCACACCCAGCGGAGACACGGTGACCATGCGCTGCGCGCCCTGTGCCATGGCACAGCGGCTGGCTGCCCGCAGGAGACCTGTGGTGATGGGAGAGGAAAATTGCTCCAGGGCTGTTCCCGTCTGCCCTGAAAAATCCATGGCTGCAAAGCGAGACAACTCCCACACATCGGGCGAACGGGGCGGCTGTGCCCCATTGAGCAGAGTGGGAAACACTTCAGAGAGCAGATAAGGCCTGGTGGTGGGCAGCAGCCGTGCGGTGCCAATCACGTCTCCCTCTGCGTTCTGCGCAATCACATACAGGGTGTCGTCACGGTCAAACTGGTCGTACTCGAGCGCGTTGCGGCATTGCAACTGCCAGCCCAGCGTTTCGACAAAGACCCGGTGGCGATAGCGGGCCAGGCGTTGCATCAGGGCAGGGCGCAGCTCAGCAGAACAACCGGATGTGAAGCGCATCTCAATCCCCCTCAGACGTTTTGGTCATTAGAGAATTACGCCGGGCGATTTGTAACTACCAACTTTGGTAGGGCCTACCCGACACAGCACACCGACGGTGTTTTATGCAAAATTCTTCTCGCCAAATTGGGAAGTTGCCCCCAGAATGTTCTGAAACGTAACAATTAAGTGACGTTTAAGGCGAAGCTTTGTTCCTGCTTTCAACAGGCTCTCAGGCAAGCGCACAGGGACTGCGGGTGGACTCCTATGACAAGCTGGCAAGAAGATCTTCTGGACGTGCTGGACCAGACCCGTTCGGAACACGAGGTGTTCCGGAAAATTGAAGCTGCGGCTCGCTCGCTGGGCTTTGAGCATTGCGCTTATGGATTGCGGGTTCCATTGCCTTTGTCCAACCCCCAGACCATCTTGCTCAACAACTACCCTGAGGCATGGCAAGACCGCTATGTGCGGGAAAGTTACGTGCAGATAGACCCCACCGTACACCATGGATGCCGCAGCCACGCACCGCTGCTGTGGACTTCAGCCGTGTTTGCCCAGGCTCAGGAGTTCTGGGAAGATGCCCGCTCCTTCGGACTGCGCTTTGGCTGGGCAAAAGCCTGTGTGGACGGTGGCGGCGTGCGGGGCATGTTCACGCTGGCACGCTCGGCCGATGCGGTGGGCGAGCAGGAACTGCGCGAGAACGAGATGAAGATGCGCTGGCTTGCCCACGTGGCACACGGCGCGCTGTCCCGGATTTTCACGACCCGGCAAGCCGAGCTGATTCAGCCCAACTTGACCGCCAGAGAAATCGAGGTGCTGAAATGGACTGCCGATGGCAAAACGTCTGCCGATATCTCCACGCTGCTGGACGTTTCCGAAAACACCGTGAACTTCCATGTGAAGAACGCCGTGTTCAAACTGCAGACCACCAACAAGACGGCAGCCACCGTGCGCGCCGCCATGCTGGGGCTGCTGGGTTAGCCGACTTGTCGCCGCTGCTGTCGTCCATGTCCGTTTTGCTTGCCACCTCTCTCTCATGCAGCGCCCGGTGCATGCGCGTTTTCCTGGTAATCCATGGCCGCTCTGTGGGAGGGCGTTTGTTTGGCATTGCGGGCAGTGGTCATGCAGGTATCGCCTGACGGCCTGTTGCGCTTGTCGATTGACGAGCTGCTGTCCTTGCCCATCGAGCACCTGGTATCGGGCCTGGACGGACCCGATAACGGCCCTCTGGCCTGCGTCTGCGGGAGCGAAACCGTCATCAGCGGTTACACGGAGTGGGTCAGCACCTCGTTTCCTGCGGTGTCTATTGGGTGGGACTGGGAGCTGCAGCTGTTGTGGCATGACCGCCCATTTGCGTGGCGGCGGCTGGGTCAGCCTCGCACCAACGTGATGCTGGTCTACGCGGCGGGTGGAGATACGGGTTGGGCGCGCAACCTGGAATTGCTCTCTACCGTGGTGGACGCCTTGCCTTGGCAAGACCGGTTGGTGCGTGCAGTGGGCATCGCGCCCCACTTGTGTTGATTTGCTATTGAATTTGTAGCTGCTCGCGCTTTTTCACCAAGCGCTCGGGCGGTTTTTCTTCATTCCCCGGCGGTTGTCAAAAAGCCTCAGGAGCCAGCACATGGCACCAGTTTTGATGAACCGGGTGATAAAAGCCCAACGCCCTGGCATGCAGCAGCAGCCTTTGATGGCTGACTTGGGTGGACCCGTACAGCGCATCTCCCACGATGGGGTGGCCCAGCGCTGCCATGTGCACACGCAGCTGGTGGGTGCGGCCTGTGAGGGGTTCCAGCTCGACGCGCGTGGTGTTTGCGTGCGGGTCATGGGCTAGCACGCGCCACAGGGTCTGGCTGGGCTTGCCAGTGGTTGCGTCCACCACCCGCAGCGGGCGCCGTTCCCAGTCTGCAGCAATGGGCAGGTTGATGGTTTGCCACTCATCGCCGTTGCCCGCTGCCAAATAGCCGTGCACCACGGCCACATAGCGCTTTTCCATCTTGCGGCTCGCAAAGGCTTCGCTGAGCTGTCGCTGTATGGGCAGGCTGCGCGCCATCATCACCAGGCCTGAGGTGGCCTGGTCCAGGCGGTGCACCACCAGTGCATCAGGCCAGCGCTGCAGCGCCCGCGCGCTCAGGCAGTCTTGCTTGTCGGGGCCACGGCCGGGCACGCACAGCAAGCCTGCGGGTTTGTGCAGCACTAGCAAGTGCTCGTCCTCCCACACCGCTTGCACGCCCTCGGGCACGGGGGGCATGTAGGGCAGGGGGGCGGTCACGGTGCCCGCGTCAGGCAGCATCGTCACCGCGCACAAGGCGGTGCACGGTGGCGCACAGCTCTTCCACATCGTTGGGTTTGTGGATGAGCGCGCGTGCGCCTTCCGCCAAGGCCGCTTGTTCAATCTCGGTGGTGACATAGCCCGATGCCAGGGCCACGGGCAGATCGGGACGGATCAGCCGGGCTTCGCGCACCAGATCCACCCCGCAAAAGCCGGGCATGTTGTAGTCGGTGACCAACAGGTCGTAGTCCTGCGGTGCGGCCCGCAACGCCTCGGTGGCTTCGTGCGGATCGGTAAAGCCGCTGACCTGGTAGCCCCGGCGGCGCAGCAGCCGTTGCACCAAAAACACCAGCGCCTGATCGTCATCCACATACATCACATGCGGGGGCCGTGCGGCAGTAGCTGGGGCCGCAGCCGGGGCGGCTTGTGGTTGCTCTGCTGTAGATGTGGTGATGGATGCAAGGGATTGCACGGGCGCATCCGCTTGCATCCTCTGGCCGGGCTGGGGGGCTGCATTTTGCGCAGGCTGCGCCACCGGAAAGTACAGCGTGAACCGGCTGCCTTCCCCCGGCGCGCTGTGTACGTCTACTGCGCCCTCGTGCGTGCGCATCACCCCGTGCACCACGGCCAGCCCCAGGCCCGTGCCCTGGCCCACGGGCTTGGTGGTGAAGAAGGGCTCAAAAATGCGCTGCAGCGTGATGGCATCCATGCCGGGCCCGTTGTCTTGCACCGTCAGGGCCACATAGTCGCCAGCCGCCAGGCCCAGGCGTTCGCTCAGGCGCTGGTCGGGCTGGGTGGCCGCGGCCTCTACATGGATGCTGCCCTTGGCCGCGCCAATGGCGTGGATGGCATTGGTGCACAGGTTCAGCAGTGCCTGCTCCACCTGGGTGGCATCTGCCAGTATGCGGGGCAGGTCCTGTGGCAACTGCATGTGCAGTTCCACGCCTGGCGGCAGTGTCACGCGCAGCAGCCGTTCCGTGTCGTGGGCGACCTCGGCCAGTGCCACGGCCGTGCGGCGTGGGGGCTCGTTGCGGCTGAAGGTCAGAATCTGGCGCACCAGGTCACGCGCCCTGCGCCCCGCCTTTTCAATCTCCAGCAGGCTCTCCATGGCCGCAGAGCCGGGACCGCAATCGGCCTTGGCCAGCTCCACGTTGCCCAGAATGGCGCCAAGAATGTTGTTGAAGTCGTGCGCAATGCCCCCCGCCATGGTGCCCACCGCCTGCATCTTGTGGGACTCGCGCAGCTGCGCTTCCAGTTCGTTGCGATGGGCTTCGGTCTTTTTGCGGCCCGTCAGGTCGCGGGCAAATACGGTGGTGGTTTCGCCCTCGGCATGGCGCTCGAACGACACGCTCACCTCCACCGCCAGTTCCTTGGCACTGGCGGTGCAGGCGGTCATCTCGCCCAGCATGGCCTGCGTGGTCAACTGGGCAAAGGCCATGGCCTGCCCGGCTGCGGGCAAAAAGCGCTCCAGCGGGCTGCCCAGGGCATCTTGCGCGCTGCACTGAAACAGCGCCGCTGCCGTGGGGTTGAACACGGTAATGAGCCCGTCCTGGTCCACACAGATGATGGCGTCCAGCGCCGAGTTGATCACCGCCTCCAGCCGCTTTTCGCTAGCGTGCAATTGTTCGTTGCGCTGCTGCAGCGCTTGCCGCTCTGCGAGCAAAGGACCCTGGTCAATCACTGCGCACAAAAACTGCAACTGCGGTGGGCTCTCGCCCTGGGCGGTCTCAATGCGTGCGATGTGCAAGTCACCGGTGATGCGCACATCCGGCGCAATCACAAACACCACCTCGGTCACCTCGCTGTGCCCTTCCTCCCGCGCCTGCGCAAACGCCTGCTGCACGCGGTCGGCGTCGCTGTCGCACACAAAGGGCATCAGGGAGGTGAGGGGTCTGTCGCGCTCGGTAGGCTGGAAGGAGCGGTGCGCCATGGAGTTGGCTTGCACCACCATGTCGTATTCATCCACCACCATCAGCGCCAGCGGCACGCTGGAGAACAGCGTCTCAAACCGCTCCGAAGCACTCTCTGCCACGGTCTGGCTGTAGCGCAGCACCTTGTTCTGCGCCTCCAGTTCCGCCTGGTAGGCGCGCAGCTCGGCAATCAGTTTCGCCACCGAGCCCTGGGGCCGGTCTGCCTTGCGGCGCTCCTCCCGCACAGCCGGTTCTGGCTTGTCGGGCTCTCGGTTCAGCAAAAAGGAAAGATCCGGTTGGCTCATGGGGCGGTGGGCAGCGCAGGGCATCTGGTGCGCGTGGGTGCGGGCGCGGTGCAGCGCAGGCATCTGCAGGGCTCCAGTGTACGGCGGTACGGTGTGCACAAGCCCCAGAGCAGTTGGTCGTGATGCAGACACGCCCGCCCATGCAGCGCTGCAAACGCCATTTCACTCAAAAATGCCGGGGGCGCAGGTCCAAAACGGTGCGATTGTTGCCCAAACCCGAACAATATGTTTCGCCAGCGCGGCTATCCGGCCCGCTCTATCGCACTTACAGTTCAGTGGTCATTTCACCTCTTATTGCAAGACAGAAAGCCACTCACATGTCCAACACTGCACAAACCTCTGCCGACAACGTGCTCATCGACAAGCTCAACTGGCGCTATGCCACCAAAAAGATGAACCCTGCGAAGGCCGTGCCGCAGGACAAGGTGGACCGCATTGTGGAAGCCGCACGCCTTGCCCCCACATCCAGCGGCCTGCAGCCCTTTGAAGTGATCGTGGTGACCGACCCCGCCGTGCGCGAGCGCATCAAGGCCATCGCCTGGAATCAGGCCCAGGTTACCGACGGATCGCACCTGCTGGTGTTTGCCGCATGGGACGACTACACTGCAGAGCGCATCAACGCCATGTTCGACTACACCAACGAAGTGCGCGGCTTCAAGAACGAAGGCTGGGAAAACTACCGCAACATGCTGCTGAACACCTACCCCCAGCGCGGTGCCGAGGTCAACTTCCAGCATGCAGCCCGCCAAGCCTACATCGGCTTCGGTGCCTCCGTCATTGCCGCCGCATTTGAGCAAGTGGACAGCACCCCCATGGAAGGCTTTGACCCCGCCGCCCTCGACGAAATCCTGGGCCTGCGCGCCAAGGGCCTGCGCAGCGTCACCATCCTGCCCCTGGGCTACCGCGCCGACGAAGGCGACTGGCTGGTGAACCTGCAGAAGGTGCGCCGCCCCCGCGAGCAGTTTGTGACCACCGTGTAAGCCGCACAGCCCACACGGTCATAACAAAAAAAGCCTCCCGTCCAAAAGACGGGAGGCTTTTTGCTTGGCGTTGCCAGCTACCGATGCACTACTGCAAGTTCAAGCGCGGGCGAATTAACGCCCGATATCCGTTCAGGCTGAGCCTGTCGAAGCCCGGCACAGCGCATCAAGCCGATCAGGCCCAGTCAATGTCTCCTCAGCGCTTCACCGAGATCAACTCAATCTCAAAGTTCAGCGTAGCGTTGGGTGGAATCACCCCGCCCGCGCCACGCGCACCGTAAGCAATCTCGGGCGGGCAAGTCAGCTTGGCCTTGCCACCGGGCTTCATGCGCTGCACGCCTTCCGTCCAGCAGGGAATCACACGGTTGAGTGGAAACTCGGTCGGCTCACCACGCTTGTAAGAGCTGTCGAACTCCTTGCCATCAGGGAAGGTGCCCTTGTAGTGCACCTTCACAGTATCTGTTGCCTTGGGCGATTCGCCCGAGCCTTCCTGGATCACTTCATACACCAGCCCACTGGCCGTGGTGACGGGTTTGGTTTGTGCCATGGCAGGGGCCAGGGCCAGAGAAGCGAGCAGGGCAAAAAGAACGCGCATGAAGAAAACTCCGGAAAAAATGCAAAGGCCAATGGTAGGGCCTGTGGGGGCGTCAAGGGGTAAGGAGATGTGGAATGGGGCGCTACCTGCCTGCGGGGAGAACAGCCGGTGGTTCTGAGGCGGTGCCCCACTCTCAAAATGATAGCTTCTGGCGCTTTGCGCACAAGTACTGGAGTGAGGGGGGGCCTGAATAAAGCGGATTATGAGGGGGCCAACGTTGAAGCTGAGCCGAGAGCGGCGGCTCGCCGACGTGAGTCAACTCTAGCGATTGGTTAGGCCTCGGCCGTATAGATTTGCTGCTCGCGATTTCCTCGCTCAAAACGAACTACCTTGAACTGCGTGGGGGAGCACATAAATGCAACAAGGTACTCCTCCTCGGGTTGCGCCTTATTGGCCGCCCAACGGAGAGCAATCGATTCGTGGTCCTCGTTCTGCTGTGCGCCGGAAAGCGACCTCACATCTTTCCGGTCGGGAAAGCATGAAAGTCACCGAATCCGTTCTTTCTGATTACGCTTCGTATGATTGAGGCGAATTGTTCAATGTTCATAGATTCGCGGTCATTTGGACGTAGTTGGGGTGCTGCCAACTCAGAGGCCTAACGAATGGGTACCTGCCGTGCGTCTTTCGTCAAGGTTCGCAGTCAACAGACCGCCTGCATCAATGACCGTTTGTAGTTTCGCTGTCCGGATTCTTTGCACTCAGACACAGCGCCATGTTGAGTGTGCTGGTACCAAAGTGAAGTGAATTTAAATTCTGCAATCAATCGCTGCGCGATTCATTGCAGAGGAGTATTCGTTTGACTTTTTGGGGGGGAAGCGCTTGTAGTAGAGCTAATCGGCGCTGCGTGGTTTTATCGCGCAGCGTCCAGCGATCGAAGGGAGCGGGGTTGAGCGATATGTTAGAAGCTACGGTTACAACATGCATGAACGAGTGTTCGCCTTAACTTGGGCTGAAAGATTAAATGATGTATCGGCACTGTGCACTCCTGCATTTGCTGCAAAGCATTTAGCGTACTCCTCGTCGAAATGCATTTCTCGCCCTAGTTAACCGACACCAGAGAACGAATTGCGGAGGGTACCAACACAGGCCATGAGAATGCCGAAGGCGTGGACTGTGTTGGCTTCCGCGTTGAACGAGCAGTTAGACCTCAGGCGCATGCTTCATGTGAAAGCGTTGGCGCTCATCCTCTGAAAAATGATCGGGATGGAATAGATTCGGCCGTCCAAGTTATCTGCTCGATTTGTGCATGCAAAAAGTCCTGCATGCTCATAAAAAGCAAAAAAATTGGATAGCTCTTCATCTGTGACATCTTTCCCTAAATGCTTCTTCGCTTCTTTAAATGAAATTGCTTCTGGGGTTTTTGAGGTTGATGCGTGGCGCATAATATTGGCGGCCGATCTTTGCCACGCGCTATTCAGTCCAGTTATTGTTTGCATGGCAAGGACTCTAACTTGCTCATACGCTTGGAAAAGGTGGTCGCGTAGAAAAACCGGATACTCCCCCTTTTCGTTTATTTGAATGGATTCCGTAGGATTGTTTAGATAGTAATGTCTGGTGGCCTCGAGGCAATACTGTAGAAAAAGCAGTATGATGCGGGGCGTTGTTGTTTTGCTTGAGAATTGGAAATGGGTTGAGAAATACGTGGATATCTCAATCTGCTCGATCTTGTTGGCCTTGGTTTTATGATTTGCAGCCCTAGGGAATAGGGTCGTAATCAAAGCGGTGTAGGCCATGTCATGAACATTGGTCGTGCGTGCATCGTAGGCGTCGCGTTTGCGTTGACGCAAATAGTCGCGCATCATTAGAAATTTGTGCTTCACAACATCTAATATTGATCTTTCGTTCTCTGGGATTGAGTCTAAGCTTCGTATTTCGTTTAGAAATTGTCTATCTATTGTTAGGTATCTTTCGTCGCAGTATATTGCTAGCGACTTTCCTTTATTTATGCTCTGGATGTTGTGGAATATTCGCGTGGCAATTAAATGGCGAATATCCTCGTCGGTCCAAATGAGTTCAACCTTTCGCGGCTCAATTTTATCTCTTCCGATTGAGGAAAAATCGAGACGCTCATAAAGGTCTCGTCGTAGAAATAGTTTTATCTTTATCTTTGGATATGATTGGTAGTCTCTCCAGCTTTGAATCAGAGCTTGTAATGTGCTTAGTTGGGTTTTGTACTCTTCGCCAGAAACAAATTCATCAAGCTTGTCGATTAGAACATAGGCAACAGCTTTTGCATCGGCTAGCAATAAGTTTAATTCCGATTTGAATCGTGGCAAATCGAGGAAGTTGGATTGATCGATGGGCTCGTCAGCTTCCCTTTTGGGCTCCACCGAGGCATAAAAGTTCGGAACAACATATCCCATGTGTCCATTCTCAAGCTTGACCCCAAATGTCTTCTTTGTTTTGGTTATTAAATCAATTAGGCCCACCTTGCCTGGATTTTTTAATCCTACAGCCTCTTGGAATTCCTCGTTTATTTTATCGAATCTTCGATTGCCTTCAAACTGCTTTCTAAGACCTTCTAGGCAACGACTAAAAATAAAGAGCTCCCATACCAAGCGGTGAGGGGATGCGTCTTCCTTTGTTGATTCTTTAATTTGATTTGATATATGCCCCTTGAGGGTCTTGTACGATAATTCCTCGTCTATAGGGATGTGAATTTGATTAAGGTTGTCATTATTTGTGAATTGAATTTTTCTATCTGACAGTAAACGGAAAACGGCAGTTTTTCCGGAGCCTCTGTCGCCAACTAGTATTGATTTGTTGTCCGTTAAAAACTGCGCAATTGGAGCGATTTTCAAGGCGCAAACCTCGAGTAGCGGATCATCCTTGGCGTCCGGTAATCCGAAATCAAATTTCTGGAGTAGAGCCATTGGAAAGTTGTGTGGGAGATTTTGAATGTGCCTCATGAAAATTTTCTTATTTTTTAACCAAGTCTATTGGGATCTCACGGGAGGTATATTTGCTTGCCTTGTATGGCCTAATGACCAAGATAAGCGGCCCGCAGCACGCGGGTGCGCTTGAGTGACGAGTTAGAAAGCTAAATTTTTACGTAGCGCCATGTTTTAAGACCCAGAGCTTTAGCAGCCAACTTGGCTGTTTCTTTGTCACCAAAAGATGGAACTTGGTGTAAATCTAGTTCGTTGAGCAGTTCAAATTCACCTTCTTTAAGTGAGCGGTTGAAATTGAATTTGTACCACTGCACTTTGCTGTGGGTAGTTGCTAGTACATAACTCATAAATATCGTCTAAAGATGTCCTGAATAACTCCCAGTGGTGTGTGGTAGCACGATTTTAGGCGTCTGCTGCATTGCTTTCCTTGCTGATAGTCCACTATTAACTGCAGAAAAATGCTTCACGGCCTACCCAGATCCGCATGGCCACCGACTGACGAGGGTTATGTCGTACATCCTTAAGACTGTTCGGGTGAGTAGTAAAGCGTCTTTCCGCATTGTGTGCAGAAGTGCTCACGATGATATGTATGGTTCATAAGCGCTCTGGCGTTAATTTTCTGACCTCCGCATGAAAAGCAATAGACTTTGTTGTTTTGAATATGCTCTGGATGTTCGTTTTTGTACCATTCGTAAGTCATTTTTTTAAAATTTAGTAATTGCCTTTTTCTTTCTTTTATTGAAGAAAGACTCATTTTTAAAATTATTGTAGGAATGATGATGAATGCTATTCCATGAGTTAGAGAGAGGAAATCACCTCCAGATAGAATGGCTAAAATTGTGGAGCCTGCACCAATTACTATAAATATTGAGCAGAAAATAATTGTAAATATTTTAAGTATTGTAAAATTCATTTTATATTATTCCTGCGGTTCTCTGATTTTTAGGTTTTTTGCAGTTGATTGAATTATTTGGATAACGATTTTGAGGGACGCTCTAAAAAAGTTTTAAATGTTTCTAGATTGTATCTAGTTGTGTATTAGGCTTCAAGCCCTCTAAGGGTGACCTGCATAACTCTCTGCGGTCTGTGATGGCGCGGTCTCGGGCAGTCCGCTGCGTTGCTTTTCTTGCCAATAGCCACGCTATTGGCAAGAAAAGACGCCTTGCGGCCTATCCCGATCCGCACTACCACCGACTTGCGAGGGTTATGCATGACATCCCTAAAGGGGATACAAATCAAGCCTCGTTTTCTAGAACAGCCAAAAACAAAGGCCCGGTTACCCGGGCCTTTGTTACTAGCGGTTGAGCCGTCCAAGATGGCGCTACATCGCTCCGCGTGCGTTACGCCAGCTCACTCACCGGCACACAGCTGCAGAACAGATTCCGATCCCCATACACGTTGTCCACGCGCCCCACGGGCGACCAGTACTTGGCGTGGCGCAGCGCGGCCACGGGGTACGCAGCAGCCTCTCGGGTGTAGGGGCGGGTCCAGTCGCCGCTCAGCAGGCTTTCGGCGGTGTGTGGGGCGTTCTTCAGCGGGTTGTTGTCCTGCGGCAGCTTGCCTGCTTCGATCTGGCGGATCTCTTCGCGGATGGCGATCATCGCGTCGATGAAGCGGTTCAGCTCGAACAGGGTTTCGCTTTCGGTGGGCTCCACCATCAGCGTGTTGGGAACGGGGAAGCTCAGCGTGGGCGCGTGGAAGCCGTAGTCGATGAGGCGCTTGGCCACGTCTTCAGCCATTACGCCGCTGGTTTCCTTGAGGTGGCGCAGGTCCAGGATGCACTCGTGCGCCACATGGCCGTTTTCGCTGGCGTACAGCGTGGGGTAGTGGTCTTTGAGGCGGGCGCTGATGTAGTTGGCGCTCAAGATGGCGGTTTCGGTGGCGGCTTTCAGGCCCTCGGCACCCATCATGCGGATGTACATCCAGCTGATCGGCAGCACGGCGGCATTGCCCAGGGGGGCGGCGCTGACGGGGCCGACCTTGCCGTTGGCCGGGCTCTTTGGCTGGTCGCCCTGGCCGGGCAGGCCGGGCAAGAAGGGCACCAGGTCTGCCACCACGCACACGGGGCCCACGCCGGGGCCGCCACCGCCGTGGGGGATGCAGAAGGTTTTGTGCAGGTTCAGGTGACTCACGTCGCCGCCAAACTCGCCGGGGGCGGCCACGCCCACCAGGGCGTTCATGTTGGCGCCGTCCACATACACGCGGCCGCCGTGGCTGTGCACCAGGGCGCACAGCTCCTTCACGCTGGTCTCAAACACGCCGTGCGTGCTGGGGTAGGTGATCATGATGCAGGCCAGGTTGGCGCTGTGCTGTTCGCACTTGGCCTTCAGGTCGACCATGTCCACGTTGCCGTTGGCGTCGCAGGCGGTCACCACCACCTGCATGCCCACCATTTGCGCGCTGGCGGGGTTGGTGCCATGGGCGCTGCTGGGGATGAGGCAGATGTTGCGGTGGCCCTCGCCACGCGACTCGTGGTAGCCCTTGATGGCGAGCAGGCCAGCGTATTCGCCCTGGCTGCCCGCGTTGGGTTGCAGGCTGATGCCCGCGTAGCCGGTGGCCTGGCACAGCCAGGCGCGCAGTTGCTCGTCCAGCTCCTTGTAGCCTTGCTGCTGGTCTGCTGGGGCAAAGGGGTGAACGCCTGCAAACTCAGGCCAGGTGATGGGGATCATCTCGCTGGTGGCGTTGAGCTTCATGGTGCACGAGCCCAGCGGGATCATGCTGCGGTCCAGCGCCAGGTCTTTGTCCGACAGTGCGCGGATGTAGCGCAGCATGCCGGTCTCAGAGTGGTGGGTGTTGAAGACGGGGTGGGTGAGGTAGCTGCTGGTGCGGCGCAGCGCGGCGGGGATCAGCGGCTCGATGCCGTTTTCAAACGCGCTGAAGCTGGGCAGGGCCTGGCCGTCCTTGGCGAAGATCTTCCACAGCAGTTCAATGTCGGCGCGCGTGGTGGTCTCGTCGAGCGCAATGCACAGGTACTCTTCAAAGTAAATGCGCAGGTTGGCGCCCATGGATACAGCGCGAGCAGCTATGGATTTTGTAGCGGAACCGGTGTGCAGGCTCAGGGTGTCGAAGCAGGCCTGTTCGCGCACGGGCGCGCCCAGTTGCTTGAGGCCTTGGGCCAGGATGGCGGTGTAGCTGGCCACGCGCTGGGCGATGCGCTTGAGGCCCTGGGGGCCGTGGTACACGGCGTACATGCTGGCCACCACGGCGGGCAGCACCTGGGCGGTGCAGATGTTGGAGGTGGCTTTTTCGCGGCGGATGTGCTGTTCGCGCGTTTGCAGGGCCAGGCGGTAGGCGGGCTTGCCATGCACGTCCACGCTCACGCCCACCAAGCGGCCGGGCATGCTGCGCTTGAATTCGTCGCGGCAGGCCATGTAGGCAGCGTGCGGGCCGCCCGCGCCCATGGGCATGCCAAAGCGCTGGGTGGTGCCGACCACAATGTCGGCACCTTGTTCGCCGGGCGGGGTGATGAGCGTGAGGGCCAGCAGGTCTGCCGCCACGATGAAGGCGGCCTGCTTGGCATGGGCTGCCTCCACATCGGCGCGCAGGTCGTCAATGCGGCCGCTGGTAGAGGGGTATTGCGCCAGCACGGCAAAGTAGTCGCCTGCCAGCAGCGTGTTCCATTCTTCGGCGGAGTTGGCCAGCTTCACCTCGATGCCCAGGGGCAGGGCGCGGGTCTGGATGACTTCGATGGTTTGCGGATGCGCATCGCCCGCCACCACAAACACGTTGCTCTTGCTCTTGACGGAGCGCTTGGCCAGCGTCATAGCCTCGGCTGCTGCCGTGGCTTCGTCTAGCATGGATGCGTTGGCAATGGGCATGCCCGTCAGGTCGCACACCATGGTCTGGAAGTTGACCAGCGCTTCCATGCGGCCTTGCGAGATTTCGGCCTGGTAAGGCGTGTAGGCGGTGTACCAGGCGGGGTTCTCCAGAATGTTGCGCAGGATGACGCCGGGCGTGTGCGTGCCGTAGTAGCCCTGGCCGATAAAGCTCTTGAGCAGCTTGTTCTTGCCCGCAATGGCTTTGAGCTGCGCCAGCGCTGCGGCCTCGGTCGTGGCGGGGGGCAGGTCCATGGCGCTGCTGCGGGCGATGGAGCGGGGCACGATGGAGTCGATCAGCGCGCGGCGCGAGGCCTCGCCAATCACCGAAAGCATGTGTGCCTCATCAGCCGCATCGATGCCGATGTGGCGGGGCAGGAATTCGGTGGCGTTTTCAAGCTCGGACAACGGCAGGGATGTGGGCAGGGCGGCGGTCATGGCGGGCAGTCTGGGGTGCTATGAAAAAGAGAGCTGGCTGCGCTGATTTGATGGGGTTTACCACGGATTTCTTCTGAAATCCTGATGAATAAAGCGCAAGCAGCTATGGTTTTTGAAGCTGAGTGGGCCGTGGAGCCCACCCAGTCATCAGGGCATCACGCGTTGGCAGCGAAAGCCGTGTAGGTGGTTTCGTCCATCAGGCCGTCAAGCTGGCTGGCGTCGGCCAGCTTGACCTTGAAGAACCAGCCGGTGTTCAGCGGGTCGCTGTTGGCCAGCGAGGGGTCGGCGCGCAGGGCTTCGTTCACTTCCACGATTTCGCCGGTGACGGGCATGTACACATCGGCAGCGGCCTTCACAGACTCGACCACGCCAGCCACGTCGCCCTGGTTGAATGTGGCGCCCACTTCGGGCAGGTCCACAAACACCACATCGCCCAGCGCGTCTTGCGCGTGCACGGTGATGCCCACCACAGCGGCAGCGGCGTCAGCGGCGTTGATCCACTCGTGTTCTTTGGAAAATTTGACGGTCATGAGGGGCTCCTCAAAATGGGTTGAAAAGGGTTTGAAAAAGCGAAACCTGAATGTAGCGGCTGCAGCAGGGGCGGCGAATGACGCGCCACCGCCCTGGCGAGATCAGCCGCGGAAATAGTTGGGCGGCGTGAAAGGCATGGCGCGCACTTCCATGGGCACGGCCTTGCCGCGCACGATGGCGTTGACGCGGGTGCCAATGGCGGCGTGGGCCACATCCACATAACCCATGGCCACGGGCTGATTCACCGTGGGGCCCAGCAGGCCGCTGGTCACTTCGCCAATCTTCTGGCCGTCGGTACTCTGCAGCTCGGTGTGTTCGCGCACGGGCACGCGCTCCAGCGCCACCAGGCCTACGCGTTTGCGGGTAAGGGTGGCCGGGTTGTCGAGCTGGGCCAGCACCTTGTCTGCCCCCGGAAAGCCACCCGCGCGGGCACCGCCGGTGCGACGCACCTTTTGCATGGCCCAGTTCAGGGCCGCCTCTACGGGGGTGGTGGTGGTGTCAATGTCGTTGCCGTACAGGCACAGACCGGCTTCGAGGCGCAGCGAATTGCGGGCACCCAGGCCAATCGGCTTCACCTCAGGCTGGGCCAGCAGTGCGCGGGCCAGCGTCTCAGCCTGGGTGGCGGGTACGGAGATTTCAAAGCCGTCTTCACCGGTATAGCCGCTGCGGGTCACAAAGCAGTCGCAGCCCGCAATGTTGAAGGCGCCGCCCGTCATGAATACCAGCTTTTCCACTCCCGACGCCAGACGGGCGAGGGCGGTGGCGGCCTGCGGGCCTTGCAGTGCCAGCAGGGCGTGGTCGGGCATGGGCACCACCTTGCAGCGCTGGCCAATGCGGGCCTGGATGTGGGCGATGTCGCCCACCTTGCACGCGCCATTCACGATGACGAACAGGGTGGGCTCGCCGTCTACCACGCCCTGGTTGAAGAACATCAGGTCGTCAATGATGGTGCCTTCATCCGTCAGCAGCAGGCCGTAGCGCTGCTTGCCCACGGGCAGGTCGATCACGTCCACGGGCATCAGTGTCTCGAACGCGGCAGCAGCGTCGGCACCGATGAGCTTGAGCTGGCCCATGTGCGACACGTCAAACAGGCCCGCAGCGGTGCGGGTGTGCACGTGCTCGGCCATCAGGCCAGCGGGGTACTGCACGGGCATGGAGTAGCCCGCAAAAGGCACCATGCGTGCGCCCAGTTCGATATGCAGAGCGTTGAGGGGTGTGGTCAGCAGGGACTCGGAAGGGGCGGAGGGCGTGGACATGCGGCAGTGACTCCAGGGCAAATAGGGGGCGCAACCCACCGGGGGTTACGGCATTTGCCCTGCTGTCCGCTTTACCTGAGAGATTCACCGCAGCGCCTTGGCTGGCCGTGCGGTTTGCTCCTTCGGTGGGGGGCTTCATCACGTATGGTGCGAGCCACCTCTCTCCAGCAAGGGAACGCCCGCATCGCTGCGGGCGGTTGTCAGTCCTTTTGCCTGAGCGTTCGGCAGCTGCCTGCGCCTTCGGCGGTGCCGCGCTGCCTTGGGTTGCAAGGTGGGGCACTCTCTCCTGACGGGGCGGATTGTAAGCCTACTTTGCGTAGACCAGATCGCGCAAAGCCAACGAAATGCTGGGCACGTAGGTGATGACCATGAGGCACGCCAGGATCACGCACACAAACGGCAGCAGGTGCTTGACGATGCGGTCGAGCGAGATCTTCGCCACCGTGCAGGCTGCAAACAGGTTCACGCCAAAGGGCGGCGTGATCATGCCCAGGGCGAGGTTCACCACCATGATCAGGCCGAAGTGCACTGGGTCTACACCAAAGTGCACCGCCACCGGGGCCAGGATGGGGGCGAGCACGATGATGGCGGCGCTGGTCTCGATGAACATGCCGATCACGAAGAGTGCTGCGTTCACGCCCAGCAGGAACATGGCGGGCGACTGCAGCACCGCCTCCAGCCAATGGCCGATGGCATCGGGCACCCCGGCGCGCGTGATGAGGAAAGCAAACAGCCCGGCGTTGGCGATGATGAACATGATCACCGCCGACGAGATGGCCGACTTGCGCAGGATGGCGTACAAGTCTTTGAGCTTGATCTCGCGGTAGATCACCACGCCCACCACCAGCGCATAAAACACGGCCACGGCCGATGCCTCGGTGGGCGTGAACACGCCGCCGTAGATGCCGCCCAGGATGATGACCGGCATGAGCAGCGCCCAGCCCGCCTGCAGTGTGGCCTTGCCAAAGGGCAGGCGGCCATCGCCATCGTTCTTGCCCCAGCCCTTGTATTTGCAGTAGACCCACACAAAAGCCATCAACGCCAGGCTGATAAGGATGCCGGGACCGAAGCCCGCAATGAAGAGTTCGCCAATCGATACCTCGGCACTCACGCCGTACAGAATCATGGGGATAGAGGGCGGGATGATCACGCCCAGCTCGGCACTGGTGGCCTGCAGGGCGGCTGCGTAACTGGTGGGGTAGCCGTGCTTGATGAGCGCTGGGATCAGGATGGCGCCAATCGCAAACGTGGTGGCGACCGACGAGCCTGACACGGCAGCAAAGATCATGCAGGTGAGTACGCAGGTCATGGGCAGGCCGCCTTGCACGCCGCCCACAATGCTCTTGGCAAATTCGACCAGACGGCGGGAGATGCCACCGGTTTCCATCAGGTTGCCCGCCAGGATGAAAAACGGGATGGCGGCCAACGGAAACTTGTTGATCGAGGCGAACATTTCCTTCACCGAGATCAGCATGTTGGCGTTAGACACCTGAATGCCCAGAATGGACGCGAGCCCGATGGACACGGCCACGGAGACGGTGAGTGCAAAGCACAGCACCATGGTGACGAGCATGGTGGTGGTCATTGCGCAGTCTCCAGTTCCTGGCGTTGTGGATCGATCCAGTTGCCGATGATTCCGACGGCGCTGAACAGTCCGCCCACCGGCATGGCCACATAGGCCCAGAACATCGACACCGACTCCAGCCCGGCCATGGACTGCACGCCGCCGCGCTTGGCGTAGTCCCAGCCAAACCACACGATCACGGCAATCAACGCCAGCGCGGCCAGGCTCACCACCGCGTCGAGCACGCGGCGGATGGCGGGCGGGCTCCAGCGGTAGAGCACGTCCACGCTCACCATCGCCCCCTGGCGAAAGGCGGCGGGGATGGCCAGGAACACCATCCAGATCAGGCTGAAACGGATCAGCACTTCCGTCCACTCGGCGGGCTGCTCCAGCACAAAGCGCATCAGGATCTGGAACATGCCCAGCGACGAGGCGATGGCCAGCATCAGGCATGCGCCTGCCATGGCAATGCCGGTGGTCCACCGTTCCAGTTGGAGAAAGGTATTTTTCATGAATGAAAAAGCCCGTTAGCGCAGGACTAACGGGCGGAAGTAGCTATGGTTTGTGTAGCAAAAGGGTGAAGAGGCCCATGCGGTCACTTCACTTCGCGAATCTTGTCGATGGCGGCCTTGCCGAACTGCTTTTCAAACTCGGCATTGACGGGAGCCAGGGCCGCGACAAACTTGGCCTTGTCCACGTTGTCGATCACGGTCATGCCCTTGGCGCGCAGGTCGGCCACGCCCTTGGCGTCGTCTTCATCCACGCGGGCGCGGTTGGCTTTGGTGCCTTCCTTGGCGGCGTCGATGAAGGCCTGTTTGTCGGCCGCGCTGAGCTTGTCAAACGCTGCCTTGTTCATCACGAAGATGCAGGGCGAGTAGACGTGGCCGGTGAGCGTGAGGTGCTTTTGTACCTGGTCAAACTTGGCGGAGATGATGACGGACAGCGGGTTCTCCTGCCCGTCCACCGTGCCTTGCTGCAGCGCCGTGAACACCTCGGGGAAGGCCATGGGCGTGGTGATGATGCCAAAGCCCTTGTACGCGGCGATGTGCACGGGGTTCTCCATGGTGCGCATCTTAAGGCCCTTGAGGTCGCCCGGCTCCTTCACATCGCGCTTGCTGTTGGTCATGTGGCGGAAACCGTTCTCTGCCCAGGCAAGGGCCTTGAAGCCCTTGGCGTCGAACTTGGCGAGCAGGTCCTGGCCGATGGGGCCATCCAGCACCGCGCGGGCATGGGCCTTGTCGCGGAACAGGAAGGGTACGTCGAGGATCTTGGTCTCAGGCACAAAATTGGGGACGGGGCCTGTGGAGCTGAAGGCGAGCTCCTGTGTGCCCAGTTGCACGGCTTCGATCGACTCGCGCTCTCCGCCCAGCGCGCCGTTGTAGAAGGTCTGGATCTTGTAACGACCACCGGTGCGTTTTTCCACTTCCTTGGCAAAGGTGTCGATGGCCACCCCTTGGTGGGAGTTCTGGGCCGTCGAGATGCTGATGCGCATGGTGGTCTGTGCAGCGGCGGTGGCTACCAATCCCACGGCAAGGCTGATGCCAAAGGCAAGCTGGGTCAATCGCATGGTGTCTCCTGAAAGTGTGTGCGGCGGCTCTTGATGGCCGTGGTGTCGGGGCACTACCAGCGTGGGCAGTGCCTGACAAATTATGGTGGCCGTGGTTGCGCTGCAGCATCGGGGTTTGTGCTGGTAAGCGTGCTTATGAATGGGACTCGGCAGGCCCTCAGAGCGGCTAGCACGACCCCGCCAAGCGGCCTTGGCCAGGCGTCCCGTCGCAGGCAGTACATCAGGGACGACAAGAAGGAACCACAACGCCAGGGGGTGTGTTGGCCGCTCCAAATGGCAAGCGCCCCGCACTGGCGGTAACCAGTCGGGGCCTTGGCAGTTTGTGCGCCCCGGTAAGAGCGCCTTGATGGGTGAAAGTATGCGCGCAGGCGCGCAGACAAGTTTGCTGAATTTGTCAAAAAAATCTCTTAATGCAGAAAATTTTTCTGCTTATTGGTTTAGTAAGGAATAATCATGCAAATGGACAAGCTTGATCGGAAAATTCTCGCGGTGCTGCAAGCCAATGCCAGGGCCAGCTTGCAGGAGATTGGGCAGGCCGTAGGCTTGAGCCCGTCGCCGTGCTGGGGGCGTATCAAGAAGATGGAGGAGTCTGGAGTCATCCAGGGCTACACCGTGCGCATTAACCCCCAGTCGCTGGAGCTGGCCGACACGGTGCTGGTGCAGGTCACGCTGGACAGCCATTCGGACAACACGCTGGAGAAGTTTGGCGAGACGCTGGCCAGCATTCCAGAGGTGATTGAGGCGCACCTGGTCTCGGGCGACTACGACTACCTGCTGCGGGTGGTGGTGAAAGACACACGCGACTACGAGCGTTTGCTGCGCGAGAAGCTCTACAAGATCAAAGGCATACGCCACAGCCGATCGAGCTTTGTGCTGCGCACGCTGAAGAAGGCGGACCTGCCACTGTTTGCAGGCTGATGTGTAGTTCGTGAGGGTTTTGCCGTCTGGCGCTTATAGATGAAGCGCAGGCAGCTATCAAAACTGTAGCGATAGGACTGCGGCATGGGGCAGTTTTGGCCCGCTTGATGAGCTGCTGCACGTAGCCCGCTTTGCACAGAACTGCATGTAAGCGTTCAAAGAAAAAAGCCCGCCGGATGGGGCGGGCTTTCGTGGGCAAAGCAGGGTGGCCTGCGTTGCGTTTACATGCCAGCGTAGTTCGGGCCACCGCCCCCTTCGGGCGTCACCCACACGATGTTCTGCGTGGGGTCCTTGATGTCGCAGGTCTTGCAGTGCACGCAGTTTTGGGCGTTGATCTGCAGGCGCTGGGCATTGCCGCCCTGGGCGGTGTCGGGCACAAATTCGTACACGCCTGCGGGGCAGTAGCGTGCCTCGGGGCCTGCGTACTTGGCCAGATTGATATTGACGGGCACGCTGGCGTCTTTCAGCGTCAAGTGCGCAGGCTGGTTCTCTTCGTGGTTGGTGTTGCTGATGAACACGCTGGAGAGGCGGTCAAACGTTAGCTTGCCATCGGGCTTGGGGTAGTCGATGGGCTTGCACTCTGCTGCAGGCTTGAGGTAAGCGTGGTCGGGCTTGTCGCGGTGCAGCGTCCAGGGGATGTGGCCACGCAGCACGAACTGTTCAAAGCCGTTCATCAGAGTGGCGGTAGTCAGGCCGTACTTGAACCAGTTCTTGAAGTTGCGGTCCTTGTTCAGCTCGGTGTGCAGCCAGCTGGCTTCAAACGCTTGCGGGTAGGCGGTCAGTTCATCGTGCTGGCGGCCTGCCACCACGGCTTCGTAGGCGGCTTCTGCCGCCAGCATGCCGGTCTTGATGGCGGCGTGGCTGCCCTTGATGCGGCCCACGTTGAGGTAGCCTGCGTTGCAGCCGACCAGCGCACCGCCGGGGAACACTGTCTTGGGCAGCGCGTTGATGCCGCTGGCGTTGATGGCGCGGGCACCGTAGGACAGGCGCTTCGCGGTGATTTCGCCCTTTTCGTTTTCGAAGTAGTAGCGGATGTTGGGGTGGGTCTTCCAGCGCTGGAATTCTTCAAAGGGGCTGAGATATGGGTTGCTGTAGCCCAGCCCGGTCACAAAGCCCACGGCCACCTTGTTGCCTTCCAGGTGGTAGAGGAACGCACCGCCGTAGGTGTCGTTCTCCATGGGCCAGCCTGCGGTGTGCATCACAAAACCGGGCTGATGGCGCTTAGGGTCAATCTCCCACAGTTCCTTGATGCCGATGCCGAAGCTTTGCGGGTCACGGCCTTCGTCCAGCTTGAAGCGGGCAATGAGCTGTTTGCCCAAGTGGCCGCGCGCTCCTTCGGCAAACACGGTGTATTTGCCCAGCAGTTCCATGCCCAGCTGAAAGTTGTCGGTGGGCTCGCCATCCTTGCCTACGCCCAGGTTGCCAGTAGCCACGCCGCGCACCGAGCCGTCTTCGTTGTAGAGCACTTCAGCCGCTGCAAAGCCAGGGAAGATTTCCACGCCCAAGGCTTCGGCCTGCTCGGCCAGCCATTTGGTCACGTTGCCCAGGCTCACGATGTAATTGCCGTGGTTCTGAGCGAAGGGCGGCAGCAAGGGGTTGGGCACGCGAAAGCCCGATTTCTTGCTCAGGAAGATGTAGGCATCGTCCGTGACGGGTTGGTTCAGTGGTGCACCCTTGGCCTTCCAGTCGGGGATCAGCTCCGTCAGCGCCTTGGGGTCCATGATGGCGCCCGAAAGGATATGTGCGCCAGCCTCCGAGCCTTTTTCCAGCACCACGACCGACACGTCCTGGCCTTTTTCTGCCGCCAGTTGCTTGAGCCGGATGGCTGTGGACAGACCGCCAGGGCCACCGCCGACGATCACGACGTCGTATTCCATGGATTCACGGGGGCCATACTGGGCGAGGATTTCTTCGTTCGTCATGCGTGTCTCGTCGTGCGTTTGAGTTTGATAATGGGGCTTGGAGCAGCTAACAAAACTCCCCTTGGCATTTTCGTCGCGTATAGCACTGGTGTACGGCACGGAACGCTGGCCAAGTCTGTTGAAGCAGACTCGTATCGAGTTTTGTCAGTCACTGTGATTCTGGGCAGGCAGCAGTGTGCACCACTGTCTGGCTTGCGACTGATTGTATTCAAAGAATATCGAAAATAGAACGATCGTTCTTTTTTTAAAGGCATTGGAGAATTTTCATGGCATACAGCATCGACTTGTCTGGGCGTGTGGCGCTGGTCACTGGGGCATCGAGCGGGCTGGGGGCGCAGTTTGCGCGCACGCTGGCACGCGCCGGGGCAGGTGTGGTGCTGGCCAGCCGCCGCATTGAAAAGCTCAAGGAGCTGCGCGCCCGCATCGAGGGAGAGGGCGGCGATGCCCATGTGGTGGAACTGGATGTGACCGATCACGATTCCATCAAAGCCGCAGTGGCGCACGCCGAGACCGAGATGGGCTCCATCGACATCCTTATCAACAACTCGGGGGTGAGCACCACGCAGCGTATCCAGGATGTCGCCCCCGAAGACTATGACTTTGTGTTCGATACCAACGTGAAGGGAGCCTTCTTCGTTGCGCAGGAAGTGGGCAAGCGCATGCTGGCCCGCTCACGGGGCGCAGCGCCTGGCAGTTTTACGGGGGGGCGCATCATCAACATTGCTTCCATGGCAGGGCTCAAGGTGCTGCCGCAGATTGGCGTGTACTGCATGAGCAAGGCCGCGGTGGTGCACATGACCCGGGCCATGGCGGTGGAATGGGGCAAGTACGGCATCAACGTCAACGCCATTTGCCCAGGCTATATCGACACGGAAATCAACCACCACCACTGGCAAACCGAGCAGGGGCAGAAGCTGGTGAACATGCTGCCCCGCAAGCGCATCGGCAGCCCCGAGGATCTGGATGCGCTGCTGGTCATGCTGGCCAGCGATCAAAGCCATTTCATCAATGGTGCCGTGATTGCCGCGGATGACGGGTTTGCCGTGTGACGATCACGTTTCTGTTGAGTGGCTAAGGCAATAAAACGCTGTGCGCGACCGGTACTCTGTTCACCTTGGCAACCCCGAGCAAGAGCATGAGTTTCAGCTCAGGCAGGTAACGTATGGCGGATTGAGGGGCTTCGTAGGCGCGTGTGTTGCGCAGTTGTTCCTCCAGCTTGAGCACGCGGCCTGATGGCAGGTGCTCAATGCTCAGGGTGCGCACGCCGGTGTAGAACGTTGCGTTGATGGGGGCCTCTGTTCCAAAAAAGCCACCGGGGACCTTCGACTGTCTTCGCTTGCCTTCAAACGCGGTGGTGATGCGCAGCGTGCCATCGCGACTGTTGCAACTGCCTTCAAACGCTGCTGCGCATTCCATCGGCAGAGCAGAGGCCTGCACCGTGACGGGCTGGGCGTCGGTTGCCTGCAGCACATCCAGTGCAACTGGAACCAGCTTGACATGGGCTTGCGCACCTTGGCCTTCTTTCACCACTTGCCAGACAGCGGCGCCAGGGGCATTGGGTATCTGCAGCCGTGCAATCCCTATCCCCGTGCCCAGGTAATAGGTGGGCACAGCGTGTTCATGCGGTTGGCTGCGGAACAGGGTGGCTGAAAGCAACGGAGACTGTGACCCGGCCGGTACTTCCAGTGGCAGAAGTTGCGCAGGCAGGCTGCCACTGGGCGGACCAAATCCCTCGGAATAGGCCTTGCCTGCGAGCATGGCCAATACCAACGGAACAAAGTGGCGCAGCTTGCCCATGGATTTATCCCGCAGTCTTGGGTTTGGGCACGCGGCCCATCAGATAGAACTCTGGATTCGGCATCATCCCGGCAAAACTCGCCATGCGGTTGGACAAGCCGAAGAAAGCCGTGATCGCGGCGATATCCCAGATGTCTTCATCATCGAAGCCATGGGCGTGCAAAGCGTCGAAATCGCTGTCCTCGATCTCGTGGGACCTCTCGCACACCTTCAGGGCAAAGTCCAACATGGCGCGTTGGCGGGGCGTGATATCGGCCTTGCGGTAGTTGACCGCTACCTGGTCCGCTACCAGCGGTTTCTTTTCATAGATACGCAAAATGGCCCCGTGCGCCACCACACAGTAAAGGCACTGGTTGGCGGCGCTGGTGGCGGTCACGATCATTTCCCTGTCCCCCTTGGTCAGGTTGCCTTCTTCTTTGAGCATCAGCGCATCGTGATAGGCAAAAAACGCACGCCATTCCGCAGGGCGGCGTGCAAACGCCAAAAATACGTTGGGAATGAAGCCCGCTTTTTCCTGCACTTCCAGAATGCGGGTGCGAATGTCTTCAGGCAGCGTGTCGAGGTCCGGGAAAGGGTAGCGTGGTGTCACGGGGGTTGTCTCCTTGGTTTTTTGGGGCGTTTTCTGTCTCATCATAGGTGCAGGCGGGCATCGCGGTTTACGCGGTTGCATGGACGTGCATCGATGCGATCATGAATTGCTGGCCCGCATTTTTACCAACCGTGATGGAGACCTGACATGCCTGATACGCCTGATATACCCGGCAAGGATTTTGAAAAGGGGCTTGCAACCCGCAAGCAAGTGATGGGAGAGGACTTTGTGGCGCGCGCATTTGGCGGCGCTTCTGAATTCACGCTGCCCATGCAGGAGTACATCACCCGCAATGCGTGGGGAGATGTGTGGCAGCGGCCAGGGCTGGATCTGAAAAACCGCAGTCTGATCACCGTGGCCATGCTCACCGCTTTGGGCAAGCAGCATGAACTCAAGGGCCATGTGCGCGGTGCACTCAACAATGGAGCAACCCCGCAGGAGATTCAGGAAGTGTTGCTGCACGCGAGTATCTACTGCGGTGTGCCCACGGCGGTAGAGGCTTTTCGCTCTGCGGCAGAGGTGATTGACGCGCCCCCACCGTCTGCCTAGGGATCCTGTGTGCGAATCGAGCTGGTCAAGTGTGTGCTGCGGACCGACCGAGTCCGCAGATGCGCTCGGCGCAGTGGTTGACTGGTTGGCCCCGATTCAACGTATGACCCTCTTCAAAGCGTCGGCGCTTCACCGCGAATGCTGAAATGGTATTGCAGCCACCTACACTGGCCGCATCGCAACGACCCGAGGGACAGGCATGCATTCAGACATCGTGATCGTGGGTGGCGGAGCCGGAGGGCTCGAACTGGCCGCCAAACTGGGGCGCAAGCTGGGTGCCCGGCAAGGCCGGGATCGCGTGCTCCTGGTGGATCGTTCACCTTTCCATATCTGGAAGCCCACGCTACACGAGGTGGCTGCGGGCACTCTGGATGCGCATCAGGAGGGGCTGTCGTACCCGGTGCTGGCAAGGCGCAATCACTTTGGCTTTGCCTTGGGTGATCTGGCAGGGCTGGACAGGGAGCGCAAGTGCATCGAACTGGACGAAATCCGCAATGCTGAGGGCGAGGTACTTGTGCCGCGCCGCACGGTCAGCTACCGCTGGCTTGTGCTGGCACTGGGCAGCGGCTCCAACGTCTTTGGCACTCCGGGCGTAGAGCATGCCTATCTGCTGGAAAACGTGCGCGATGCGCAGCGCTTTCATGCCGACTGGCTGGGCGCATGTGCGCGGGCTGCCTTTTCTGAGAGCCGTTCACTCTCCATCGCCATCGTGGGGGCAGGCGCTACGGGTGTAGAGCTTTCTGCCGAACTGCTGGAAGCCCATGCTGAATTGCTGGAGAGCCTGAGCAGCAGCCAGCGTTTCAGGCTCGACATTGCGCTGGTGGAGGGCGGTGACCGCATTCTGGGTGGCTTGCCCGAGAAGATATCGACCCAGGCGGAAACCGCATTGCGCCGCAAGCAAGTGCGGGTTTTGACGGGGACTCGCGTCAATGAAATCCGCCGTGGTGCGCTGGTGACCCCTGCGGGGGAGATTCCTGCCGACCTGATTGTGTGGGCCGCAGGCATCAAGGCTGCTGACGGAAATGCCCGCCTTGGCCTGGAAACCAATCGTCTCCACCAGTTCGTCGTGGACAACCGTTTGCGTACCTCTGACCCGAACATATTGGCCCTGGGGGATTGCGCTGCGTGCCCGTGGGGTGAAGGCAAAACCGTGCCCTCACGTGCCCAGGCTGCGCATCAGCAGGCAGACTACCTTGCGCGGGTGCTGGGGGCTTTGCTGCGAGAGCAGGAAGTGACAGCGCCTTTTGTGTACCGGGACTTCGGTTCGCTGGTTTCACTGGGCGACAACAAGGGCGTTGGCAATCTGATGGGAGGCCTGGGTGGGCGCAACTTCTTTGTGGAAGGTCTCATTGCCAAGTGGATGTACATCTCACTGCATTTGAACCACCATCGCGCCATTCTGGGCACGGTGAAGACGGTGGTGCTGGCTTTGGCGCGGTTGCTGCAACAGCGGGTATCAGGGCGGCTCAAGCTGCATTGAGTGGTGGTAAGAGCGGCTAACACAACCCAGCGAAGCGGCCCTGGCCAGGCGTTCCGTCGCAGGCAGTACACCAGGTACGACTAGACGGAACAACGACGCCAGCGGGGTTGTGTTAGCTGCTCTAAGCGCAGGGCGCTTACCCCGCCAGCAGTTTGTGCACCAGGTCCGCTGCTGTGGATGCGTTGTACTTGCGCATGAGGCGCGCCCGGTAAATTTCCACGGTGCGGTGGCTGATGGACAGGGTGCGCCCGATCTCCTTGGAGGTCAGCCCCTCCAGCAAACGTGCCGCCACTTCACGCTCGCGGCCCGTCAGTTCGGCGCGCACGGGGCGCTGCGAACTGAGGTCTTCAAAACTCCAGATGCCCGAGGCATGGGGCTCTTCACGGTTGAGGGCGCGGCCCGATACGTGGCACCAGAACAGTTCGCCGTTGGCCCGCTTCATGACGCGGTTGTCGGCATAGTGGCCTTTGGCGTTAAGGATCGGGGCCATGCGGGCACCCTGGCGCTCGTACTCGTCGGCGCTGGGATACAGGACCTGGAACGACTGCCCGATCAGCACCTCGCGCGAGGCTCCGAACATTTCGCAGACGTGGCGGTTGCAGTCCACCATGGTGCGGTTGCGTGAGATCACCATGCCCACGGGGGCCATGTCAAAAGCGAGTCGGTAGTCAACGTCCATGGTGGGGTGTCTTGTGTAAGCCTGTTCAAGGGCTTTTGGCCTGAGGGCTATTCTTTACGGGGTACTACTTACGGATATACGTAGTATCGTAGTGCATCCGATATTCGCAAGGAGAGTGTGGTGAACAAGTTATTTCCCTCCGCGGCCAAGGCGCTGGAAGGCGTAGTCGCAGACAGCCAATTGCTGGCTGTGGGCGGTTTTGGGTTGTGCGGCATCCCAGAGGCTTTGATCGATGCTCTGCGCGATTCAGGTGTCAAAAACCTGACCGTGATCTCCAACAACGCTGGTGTGGACGGCTTTGGTCTGGGCAAGCTGCTGGAGACCCGGCAGATCAAGAAAATGATCTCTTCCTATGTGGGCGAGAACAAGGAGTTTGAGCGCCAGTATCTGGCGGGCGAGCTGGAGCTGGAGTTCACCCCTCAGGGTACGCTGGCTGAAAAGCTGCGTGCGGGCGGTGCGGGCATTCCTGCATTTTTCACCAAGACAGGTGTGGGAACCATCGTGGCAGAGGGCAAGGAGCTGCGCGAGTTTGACGGCGAGACCTATGTGATGGAGCGCTCGCTGGTGCCCGATGTGTCGCTGGTGAAAGCCTGGCGCGCAGACAAATCGGGCAATCTGCAGTTCCGTCTGACGGCGCGCAACTTCAACCCCGCGGCTGCTACGGCCGGCAAGATCTGCGTGGTGGAGGTGGAAGAAGTTGTGGAGACCGGCGCCATCCCGCCCGATCAGGTTCACCTGCCCGGGATTTATGTGCACCGCATTGTGCACAACCCCCATCCCGAAAAGCGCATTGAAAAGCGCACCATCACGGAGAAAGCGGGCGTGTGAGCCTGCTTCAGCACCCAAGTACAGAACAAGCTGGAGAAGTAAACATGTCGTGGAGTCAAGACCAAATGGCGGCGCGCGCCGCCCAAGAGCTCGAAGACGGCTTTTATGTGAACCTGGGCATCGGCATTCCCACGCTGGTTGCCAACTTTGTGCCTGCCGACAAGGAAGTGTGGCTGCAGTCCGAAAACGGCATGCTGGGCATCGGCCCGTTCCCCACCGAAGATGAGGTGGATGCGGACCTGATCAACGCAGGCAAGCAGACGGTGACGACCATCAAGGGTTCGTCCATTTTTGGCAGCGACCAGTCGTTTGCCATGATCCGCGGCGGCAAGATCAACCTGTCCATTCTGGGGGCCATGCAGGTCAGCGAGAAGGGCGACCTGGCCAACTGGATGATTCCCGGCAAGATGGTCAAAGGCATGGGCGGTGCCATGGACCTGGTGGCAGGCGTCAAACGCGTCATCGTTCTGATGGAGCACGTGGCCCGCAAGAAAGATGGGACGGAAGACATGAAGATTCTGCCCAGCTGCACATTGCCCCTGACGGGCGTGGGCGTGGTGGACCGCATCATCACCGACCTGGGTGTGATGGATGTGACGCCTGAGGGGCTCAAGCTGGTGGAATTGGCACCAGGGGTGTCTTTTGAGCAGATCCAGGCCAAGACGGGCGTGACCTTGCTGCGCTGATCTTTCGCTCTTTTCCATTCATTTGAGAACAGGGCCGACCACCCGTTGGGGTGGTCGGCCTTTTTGTTGGCGCGAGCGGCGCGGAAGAGATGCGTTGACAATCTCGGCCATGCAAACCACGACCCGTACGCTGCGCTTCATGGCGCTGGCCGCTTTCTGCAGCATGGCATCCATGCGCGTGTGTGACCCCATGCTGCCCGCCCTGGCCAGCGAATTCAAGGTGAGCACAGGCGATGCCTCTGCAGTGATCGCGGCGTTTGCGGTGGCCTATGGTGTGCTGCAGCTGGTGTATGGCCCCCTGGGCGATCGTTGGGGCAAGACCCGGGTGGTGATTGGTGCAACGTCCGCCTGCGCATTCTTCAGCGGTGTTACAGCGCTGGCTCCCAATCTTTCAGCGCTGGTGGTCTCGCGTGCGGCCATGGGGGCATGCGCTGCCGGCATCATTCCACTGTGCATGGCCTGGATTGGTGACCAAGTGCCCTACGAGCAGCGCCAGGAAACCCTGGCAGCGCTGATGGTGGCCACGGTTTCTGGAATGATGGCGGGCCAGTGGTTTGGTGGCTTTGTCGTGGAGGCGCTGGGCTGGCGTGTAGCCTTCGCCGTGTTGTCTCTGTTGTTTGGTATGGCGGCCTTTTTGCTGTGGCGGCAAGTGACGGCAGTGGCTGCGATGTCAGCGATGGCCGGGCAGGCCGCCGCACCTGCCAGGTTTTCCTTGCGCTCGTACCTGCTCAATACCCGCAACCTGTTGGCCGCACCCCGTGTGCGCTGGGTTCTCACGGTGGTCACGCTGGAAGGCGCATTGGCGTTTGGTACCCTGGCCTTTGTACCCAGCCGCATGGTGGAGGGGTTTGGCCTGTCGGCAGCGGCTGCAGGCGGGGTGATGGTTCTCTACGGCGTGGGCGGCCTGCTGTACAGCCTGTTTGCACGCCGCTGGCTCGCACTGCTGGGGGAGCATGGACTGGCTTTGCTTGGGGCATCGCTGATTGCCAGTGGGTTGCTCCTGTTGGCCTGGGCCCCGCTGGTGGGGCTGGCAGTGGTGGGCTGTTTTCTGGCGGGGCTTGGCTTTTACATGCTGCACAACACCCTGCAGACGCAAGCCACCCAGATGGCGCCACACGCACGGGGCATGGCCGTGACGCTGTTTGCGTGCCTCTTGTTCATGGGGCAGTCTGCGGGCGTGTTTCTGGTGGCTTTGAGTGTGGACCGGGGCTGGCTGGTGCCTGTTTTTACCGCTGCGGCGCTGGGGGTGGTGGCTCTGGGCTGGGTGATATCGGGCACGCTGCGACGCTCCCGGGAGGCTGCTGTACAGGGCTGCACTGCGGAGAGCACGTCCGCAGCCAAATAACCTCTGTGTCTTATGACGTAATTTTTTGATGGTTTGATTTTTTATAGCCGCGCACTACATTTCAGCCCCTACACAACTTTTCGGCGCCGCTGCGGGTGACCCACCTGGGCGGCGCGTTTGCTTGCATGATTGAGTTACGGGGTATCACCCAGACATACCAGGGCCCAAAAGGCCCGGTGGAGGCCTTGCGGGGCATTGACCTGCACATCACACCAGGCGAGGTGTTCGGCATCATTGGTCGCAGCGGGGCGGGTAAAAGCTCGCTGGTGCGCGTCATCAACCTGCTCAACCGCCCCACGCGTGGCGAAGTGATCGTGAACGGACGGGACCTGACCAAGCTCAGCGATGCCCAGTTGCGAGAGGCACGCAGGGACATCGGCATGGTGTTCCAGCATTTCAACCTGCTGTCGTCGCGCACGGTGTTCGACAACGTAGCCCTGCCGCTGGAGCTGGCGGGCATGGACAAAGCGGCCATCCGCGAGCGTGTGAGCCCGTTGCTGGAACTGGTGGGCCTGGCCGCGCTGGCCGACCGCTACCCCGCCCAGATCAGCGGCGGGCAGAAGCAGCGGGTGGGCATTGCGCGTGCACTGGCCAGCCGCCCCAAGGTGCTGCTGAGCGACGAGGCGACCTCGGCGCTGGACCCTGAGACCACCCGCTCCATCCTCGACCTGCTGCGGCAGGTGAACCGTGAGCTGGGCCTCACAGTGGTGCTGATTACTCACCAGATGCAGGTCATCAAGCAGGTGGCAGACCGCGTGGCCGTGATTGATGCTGGCAGCATCGTGGAGCAGGGCCGGGTGCTGGATGTGTTCACCCGCCCCCAGCAGGCCATTACCAAGAGCCTGATTGACGAAATCCTTCCGCAAGAGCTGCCCGCCAGCGTGCTGCAGCATGTGCACCAGCTTGCGAGCCAGCTGCGCAATTCGGCTCCGGGCCATGTGGGTCAGTTGCTGCGCCTGTCGTATGCGGGCGAGAGCGCTTATCAGCCTGTGCTCTCGCGCATGGTGCGCGAGTTTCAGGTGGACATGAGCATCCTGCACGGGCAGGTGGATGAAATTCAGGACCAGACCTTTGGCTCGCTGGCCTTGTACGCCACAGGCGAGCCCGCCCGCCTGCAAGGTGCTGTAGAGCATCTGCGCGCCAGCGGCGTGGAAGTGCAGGTTGTGGAAAGCGGAGGGTAAGAGAACATGTTTGCGAATTTCACAGAAGCCATGCTGGAGCTGTTTGTCACCTCGCTGTGGGAGACCATCATCATGGTCGGCATTTCTGGCGTGGTGGGAGCCCTTCTGGGCGTGCCGCTGGGCGTATTCCTGCGGTTGACGGACCACGGCGGCGTGCTGCAAAACGGCCCCGTCAACAAGCTGGTGGGCTGGGTGGTGAACGCCATCCGCTCCACGCCCTTCATCATTTTGCTGGTGGCCATCATCCCGTTGACGCGGTTTGTGACGGGCTCTTCGATTGGCACGGCCGCCGCGGTCGTGCCCTTGACCATTGCGGCCGCCCCCTTTGTGGCACGGCTGGTAGAGGCCGCTTTGCGCGAAGTGGACCATGGCCTGGTAGAGGCCGCCCAGGCCATGGGCGCAACCACCAGCCAGATTGTGTGGAAGGTGCTGCTGCCCGAGGCGTTGCCAGGCATCGTGGCAGGGTTGACCATTACCTTCGTGAGCCTGACCGGCTATTCGGCCATGGCCGGTGCCATTGGCGGTGGCGGGCTGGGTGATCTGGGCATTCGCTACGGCTACCAGCGTTTTCTGCCCGAGATCATGCTGGCCGTGGTGCTGGTGCTGATCTTCTTCGTGCAAGCTGTTCAGAGCCTGGGGGACTGGGCTGTGCGCAAGTTGAGCCATCGTTGAGCCTGCCCGCCGAGTTACTCAAACAGCATTGCTCATAATTTAATAGCTGCCGGCGCTTTTGTAACGGGCGCTAGCGGCTATTTTTATTTGGTTTTTGTATCTCTCGTGCGAGATCCGAGACGGTAGCCGGAAAGGGGCAGTGCACGCAGGGTGTGCGCTGCGTCAAACCTTGGCGCGAACAGCTTGTTGTAGGGCTTGCCACTGCGCATCATCGTGAAAGAATGGCTGGCATGACTGTTCCCCATTCTTTATCCCGCACGCACAGCACCCGCTACCTCGCTGCCTTGTGGCTGCTGTGTGCCGTGCTGGCCCCTGCCACCTGCTGGGCGCAGGATGACGAGGAGGCGGTGCCTTTGAAGGTATCAGCCGACGGATCGTATGTGGCAGACCCACGCTTGCGCTTGGCCTGGGCGCGCTGCGTGGAGGGGATGGGCTGGAACGGGAAAACCTGCACAGGCACCCCGCTGATGCTGGACAGGGCAGAGGCTCGAAACCGCGCAGCAGAGCGTGCGAAGGCCGAGGGCGTGGACTGGCGGCTGCCGCGTGCGCCCGAGCTGCAGCACCTCTTCAAGCGCCCGGGACAAAAACCGGGCTTGGACACTGCGTTGTTCCCCGCATCTCCGCCTGATTGGCATTGGACTTCCACCACCGATGTGAAATCGGTACAGCAAAGCCAGTACACCTACGGCAACGTCATGCAAAGCCGCTCAGGAACATCGTCCAATCAGATGTCGTTTCTGCACGGCTGGGCCGTGAACCTGCGCACCGGCGAATCGCGCAAGGATGTGGGCAAAGACACCAAGTTACCCGTGCGACTGGTGCGCAGCCTGACGGAGCAACAGTAACGCTGTCTACTGCGCAGAACGTGAACACGCTCTCAGGCGCCCACACCCGCCGTGGTGTGGCGCTGGCTTGCGGGGGCTTCGTCTGCATGCGCATAGTGGTTCAGCACATGGCGCGCCATGCTCTGGGCCAGGGCTTCATCCCTGACGACCACCGCGCCTACGCCGTCGGCGCGCAACAGTGCCGATTCTTCTTCGCTGTGGCTGCGCACCACCACGTCCACTGCCGGGTTGAGTGCGCGGGCGGTTTCAGCCATCTGGCGTACATGTAGCGTGTCAGGAATGGCGATCACCAGCATGGCTGCATTGGCGATGTGCGCCTGGATCAGTACCTCGGGTTCGGCGGCGTTGCCTGATACAGCGGCCATGCCTTCAGCGCGCAAGGCCTCGACCAGCTCGCGGTTTTGCTCTGCCACCACGAAAGGAATGTTTTCACGTTGCAACGTCTGCGCAATGTTGCGCCCCACCTGGCCGTAACCGACCAGCACCACCTGCCCGCGCAGATATTTGTTCTCGGTGCTCAGGGGCAGCTCGGCGTAGGGGTCTTCACGCTGGGCCAGTGTGCGTGCCAGTTCAGAACGGCGCAGCAACCAGCCTTGCAGCGGTGCAATGGCTGCAAAAAGCAGGGGGTTGAGTGCAATGGAGATCAGCGCGCCCGCCAGCACCAGGCTCATTCCCTGCGCGGGCAGCAGCCCCAGCGCCACGCCCAGCCCGGCGAGGATGAATGAGAACTCCCCAATCTGCGCCAGGCTGGCTGCCACGGTGAGCGCCGTATGCAGCGGGTAGCGAAACGACAGCACCAGTGCCAGCGCTGCCAGCGATTTGCCCAGCATGATGATGGCCACCACGCCCAATACGGGTAGTGGATGCGTGAGCAGGACCATCGGGTCAAACAGCATGCCGACGGAGACAAAGAACAGCACTGAGAAGGCATCCCGCAAGGGCAGGGATTCCTGCGCGGCGCGGTGGCTCAGTGCGGATTCGCGCATGACCGTGCCCGCAAAAAATGCCCCCAGGGCAAAAGACACGCTGAACAGCGCCGAGGCTCCGTAGGCAATGCCAATGGCCGCAGCGATGACGGACAGGGTGAACAGCTCACGCGAGCCCGTCTTGACCACCTGCCACAGAAGCCAGGGCAGCACCTTGCGGCCTGCCAGCAGCATCAGCGCAATGAAGGCGGCCACCTGGATGAAGGTCTGCCCCAGCGTCATCCACAGCGGGCCCGTGGGTGGCTGCTGCGCCGATCCGCCCAGCAATCCGGCCAAGGGCGGCATCAGCACCAGCACGAGCACGCAGGCGAGGTCTTCCACTACCAGCCAGCCCACTGCAATGCGGCCATTCATGGATTCGAGCACGCCACGGGCCTCCAGCGCCTTGAGCAGCACCACTGTGCTCGCACACGACAGCGACAGGCCAAAAATCAGCCCGCTGCCCAGGCTCCAGCCCATCCACCACGCCATGGCCATGCCCAGCAGGGTGGCCACGGTCATCTGCACCACCGCGCCGGGCACGGCCAGGCGGCGCACCGAGAGCAGGTCGCCCAGCGAGAAATGCAGGCCCACACCAAACATCAGCAGCATCACGCCGATTTCTGACAGCTGGGAGGCAATGTGCACATCGGCCACAAAGCCTGGTGTGGCCGGGCCGATCAGGATGCCTGCAAACAGATAACCCACCAGCGCGGGCAAACGCAGCTTTTCCGCAATGAATCCAAACACCAATGCGCCCCCGAAACCTGCTGCGATGGTGGTGATGAGTGTGAGGTTGTGATCCATGATGCTGGTTCCTTGCCTGAGCCAGGCGGTCGGTGGATGGGGTGCGGGCCGCGCGAGGGAGTGCGCAGCCTTAGAGCGGCTAACACAACCCCCCTGGCGTTGTTGTCCCGTCTTGTCGTACCACGTGTACTGCCTGCGACGGAACGCCTAGCCAGGGCCGCTTCGCTGGGTTGTGTGAGCCGCTCTTAGTATGAGGTACGGAGACCGACGCACCAATCCGGGGCTGCACCCATGGGGTGATGAGGGAAGTGCATGACGCATGCCAGGCTATCCGTGGCACGATAGCGCGATCTACAACAGCGGGGCAGGCAAGCCGCCAGGCGCTTATCAACCAGGCGCTGATCTGCCGGTCCTGTCACCCGCAATCACAGGAGACAAGTCCGCCATGAATCTTCCCTTCCACCCTTTGGACCCAGCGCTTTTCGCCCGCGCGCAACCGCTGCTGGACGATGAGTGGCTTAGCCACGACCCGGAGTTGGCCCCCGTTTTGCCCACGGTGCTGGCGCGCAATGTGGGGCAGGACTGGCACAAGGCAGGTACTTTTCGGCACCATCTGGTGGGGGTGACCCGCTCGCTCACCGTCTGGCAGCAGCCGCGTGATGTGCGCCTGCTTGGGCTTTTGCACAGTGTCTATGGCAATGCGTTTGTGGATCTGGTGAAGTTTGATCCTGCCAGCGAACGTGCCCGCCTGCGCGAGCTGGTGGGGGAGTCTGCCGAGCATCTGGTCTACCTTTTCTGCACGCAGTCGCGTACGCAATTTGTGCAGAAGGTGCTGGCCCATGGTCTGGAGGCCGACGGCTCCCTGTGGCTGGACAAGGATGGGCAGCGGCACTGCCTTTCACCCTACGAAGTGGCCGCATTTATCGTGGTGAGCATGGCCGACACCATCGAGCAATGGTTCAGCTGGCAGGACGACATCTACTCCCGCTTTCCGCAGGTGCAGCACCGTCCTCAGGCTGTGCACTGGGCGGCATCCTTGTGGCCTGGGCCGATGCGGCCCACGGGGCGCATGGTGCACCAGATCAACGGGCTGGCCAAGGCGCTGCAGCATCCGGGGCTCAAAAACCTGTTGCCCATGCCACCCGTGTTTGCGCACTGCAGCCAGTACCTGTCGGCTGCCAATGAGGCCGCGGCGGCATCGCTTTACTGGTCCGTCATACAGCAAGACCAGCCCCTGGTGGACCTGGATGTGGCGACCGGTGTGCTGGAAAGCGCCGTGCACCACAACCCCTGGGTGGGCGAGCCGCAGATGGTGCTGGCGCAGTTGTACCTGGCTGCTGGTCGGCATCAGGATGCAAAGGCCGCGGCTGCCAGCGCGTTGCACCTGTTCAGTGCCTGGGGCAACTCTTGGGACAAGCGCGTGCAATGGGATGCCTGGATTGCCTGGACGCGCATCCTGCTGCAGGCCGCAGAAGGCGGCCCGTGGCCTGAGCGCCTAGACAAGCTGAACAACGTAGCGCTACGTCACGTCCGTTGAATTATGTGCATTTGTGGCTAAGGTAATTAAAACTTATTCTTTTGAGTTTTAAGGTGCCTTGCGTACCATCGGAAACATCTCTATTCGAAAGGTGTTTTCCGTGAACAAGCGTTCCCTGCTGCAATCCGCTCTCGCCCTGGCTCTGGCCGCCGGTTTTGCCACCGCTGCCACAGCCCAGGACAAACCCATCAAGGTGGGCGTTACCGGAGGCCCGCACGCACAGATTTTTGAAGTGGTGAAGAAGGTTGCCGAGAAAGACGGCCTGAAGATTCAGGTGGTGGAGTTCAGCGACTACGTTCAACCCAACGCCGCCCTCGCTGCGGGTGACCTGGACGCCAACAGCTACCAGCACAAGCCTTACCTGGACCAGCAGATCAAGGATCGTGGCTACAAGTTTGTATCGCCCGGCTACACCGTCAACTTCCCGATTGGTATCTACTCCAAGAAGGTCAAGAGCCTGGACGAGCTGAAGCAGGGTGCCAAGTTCGGCATTCCCAACGACCCCACCAATGGTGGCCGTGTGTTGTTGGTGCTGCAGGACAAGGGCCTGATCAAGCTGCGCCCCGAGGCAGGCCTCAAGGCCACGCCGCTGGACGTGATCGACAACCCCAAGAAGATCAAGTTCGTGGAGCTGGACGCAGCGCAGCTGCCCCGCTCACTGGATGACCTGGACGCATCGGCCATCAACACCAACTTTGCCTTGTCCGCTGGGCTGAACCCCGGCAAGGATGCGATTGCCCAGGAAAGCGCCAAGAGCCCTTACGTGAACATCCTGGCTATCCGTGAAGCCGACAAGGACAAGCCTTGGGTGGGCAAGCTCGTCAAGGCCTACCACTCGGAAGAAGTGCGCAAGTTCATCCTGACGGAGTTCAAGGGCGCAGTGATTCCTGGGTTCTGAACTTCGCCTTGTCGATTCGACTTTTGCTGACTTTGTGAAGCGGGCTCTTGAGCCCGCTTTTTTTCGTCTGAGATTCCTTTGCGTTTTGCGCTCCCAACGCTGTCGCAAGAAGGGCGTCAGAGGGGGTTAAGACACTTCATGTAAGCTTGTGTAAACCCGTGTTTCAACTTCCCCGAGGGCAGTGGAGCGATGCACAAGGCAGAGAGATGGCTGGTGATGTGCTGGATGGGCCTCGTCGCTGGGCTCTACGCTGCCGCATTGGTCTCTGGCCATCTGCCCGCCCAACTGTTTTATGACAATGCCAGCTGGACGCTGGCTTTTTTATTGGCCGTCTTCCTCTCGTGGCGTGGCTGGGTTATGGCAGCGCCTGTAGATCGCTTTTTGGTGGGCGGGCTGCTGGCTGGCTCGGTGCTGATCTTTCTGGGTCAGGTGGTGTGGAACCTGCAAGTGGCTCTGGACTGGAATCCCTTCCCGTCCCCAGCCGATGGGCTTTTCCTGCTGGCAGGCCCGGTCTGGGCGTTGACCATCATGCGCGTGAGCTTCCAGCGCATGTCACGGGACCGGGTCTATGCCTCTTCTTTGGACTTTGGTGGCGCAGTGTTGTCGCTGCTGGCGGTGACGCTGGTGATTTATGTGCCCAGCGGCGATTTGCGTTCCTTTTTGGTGGGCGCGGTGCTGGTGGCATACCCCGTGAGTTTTCTGACCGCTGCCAGCGTGGCTGTGCTGGCGGTGCCCAGCCTGGGGGTGCGCTTGCGCTGGTGTCAGGTGCTGATCCTGGCGGGTATGGTCTGTTACGGCATCAGCTGGATGCATTGGAATGTGATGGAGCTGCAAGGCCAGCCCGCCCCGGGCAACTGGACGAATGGCTTGTTCTCTCTTGCGGCCATGCTCATGGGCTGGGGGACACGGTTTTTCCGTGGGCACATCAGCACCAACCCTGCATACCGCCAGCGCTGTCATCAGCTCATGAACTGGGTGCCTCTCTTCACCATGGTGATGGCCAGTGCCACGCTGTGGTTCCTCTTCCGGGCGCAGGGGGGCAGCGGAATCCTGCATGCGCTGATTCTGGCCTGCTGCCTGGCGGTGCTGCTGCTGACAGCCCTGCGACAAGCCATTGTGGTGAGCCTGCTGGACCGCCTGCACGCTGCAGAGGCGGCCATTCTTCACAACGAAGAAAAGCTTTACCGCGTTGCGCACTTTGACCCGCTGACCGGGCTGCCCAACCGCCGCTATTTCGAGGATGCGCTGGACCAGGCCGTTCAGCTGGCGGCGCAGCAAGGCCCGTCAGACCAGTGCGTAGCCGTGCTGCTGCTGGATCTGGACCACTTCAATAACGTGAATGAGACCTATGGCCACCGCATGGGCGACAAGCTTTTGCAGGAGGCCGCCCGGCGCATCGCCCAGCACCTGCAGGGGCGCGGGTTTTTGGCGCGGCTGGGTGAGGATGAGTTCATGGTGCTGCTGGCGCGCTCGCACACGCGCAACGAGGTTGCGCAGCTGGCTGCATCGCTGGTGGATCAGTTCATGGAGCCCTGGGAGCTGGCGGGAGTAGGTCCGCAGTTCGTCGGTGCCAGCATCGGCATCAGCCTGTTCCCGGATGATGCCCAGGACGCCGTCACACTGGTGCGCAATGCGCACACCGCGTTGCATGACATCAAGAGCAGTGGACGTGGCTCCTACCGTTTCTACATCGAGGAGCTGACCCGTCAGGCGCAGGAGCGGCAGGAGTTGCGCCGTCGCTTGCATCTGGCTTTGCAGGGCAACGAGCTGAGTCTTGAATACCAGCCCCAGCTGGACCGTCAACGGCAACTGGTGGGCGTGGAGGCTCTGCTGCGCTGGCGCAAGGATGGGCGGTTGGTGCCGCCTGACGAGTTTGTGCCGATTGCTGAAGCCAGCGGGCTCATCATTCCGCTGGGGCGCTGGGTGTTTGAGCGCGCCTGCTGTCAGGCGGCCGTGTGGAGCGCTGCGGGCTACGAGGTGCCTCTCATCTCCATCAACATCTCCACCATCCAGTTGCGCGAACCGGGTTTTGTCAATTCACTGTTGGAGTTGACCAGGGAGGCTGGGCGCAGCCCCGGTGAATTCGTGCTCGAAATCACTGAGTCTGAACTGCTGGAGGAATCGCTGTACGTCACAGCTATGGAGCTCAAGCAGGCGGGCTTTGGCCTTTCCATGGACGACTTTGGCACGGGGCACTCCTCGCTCATCAAGCTCAAGCGCTTGCCACTGGCCGAGCTGAAGATCGACAAAGCCTTCGTCAAAGACATCTGCGTGGATGTGAATGACCGGGAGATCTGCGCCACGGTGCACGCCCTGGCACGCACGCTCAGGCTGGAGGTGGTGGCAGAGGGGGTAGAGACCGAGGCACAGTTTGAATTGCTGGCCGCCATGGGCTGCCACCGTTTTCAGGGCTGGCTGTTTGCCAAGTCACTGACGCCGCAGGAACTGCAGGCACATTGGTTGCACCGGCCTGAGGCTTTGGTGGCCTGATCGGCGCAGTTCCAATGACTTGCTGAGCGAGTTGCAGGAAAAAATGGCTGTAGCGCCCATGAATAAAGCGCAAGGCGCTATGTAAAACATAGCGCCTTGCGCTTTTGCAGGGTTGCGATCTGGCGAGATCGCAGCGTTTATTGCCCTCAGGCGGCCGCTGTGCTGATGTGCTGGGTAGCCGCAGCCATGGCCTGTGCCTTGGCGTCTGGGCCCATGGCCACGCCTTCGGCGCGCACAAAGCGCACATCGGTCACACCGAAGAAGCCCATCACGGTTTGCAGGTAGCTTTCCTGATGCTCCAGAGCGCGGCCACCTTCGCTGGTGGAATACACGCCGCCACGGGCAGAGGCCACGATCACGATCTTGCCCTTGGCCAGACCCTCTGGACCGTTGGCGCCGTACTTGAACGTGCGGCCTGGCTGGGCAATGCGGTCAATCCAGGCCTTGAGCTGCGTGGGAATGCCGAAGTTGTAGAACGGAGCACCAATCACCACCACATCTGCGGCCAGGAACTGGCTTACCAACTGCTCGGACACTGCGTTTTCGCGCTGCTGGCTTTCGCTCAGGCCCTCCGTCTGGCCGGTGCGTGGAGCCATGGCATCCATGGTGAAGTGAGAAGGCGCATTGGCCACCAGGTCCAGGTACGTGACTTGCGTGTCTGGATGGGCAGCCTTCCAGGCAGCAACGGTCTGTGCTGTCAGTTGGCGAGAAACAGAGGCGGCGCCGGCGATGGAAGAGTCGATGTGAAGCAGTTGCATGGTTGTTCTCCGATAGGCGGCATACCGTTTGCCGCGTTAGAGAGATTGTGGATGTGCTCAAAACATTTGATAAGCACCCGCAAACGCGATAGATTGTTCCAATATTGGAACGATGTGTATTTTTTTTGGCCTTTTGGCCTGTGGCCCTTTGCTCAGAGTTGGAGAACAGAGAGACAACCATGCAGGACCTGAACGACATGCTGTACTTTGCGGAGGTGGTGGAGCGCGGCGGCTTTGCGGCGGCCGGGCGCGCGCTGGGCATTCCCAAGTCGCGTCTTTCGCGCCGGGTGTCCGATCTGGAAGCTCACCTCGGTGTGCGCCTTTTGCAGCGCACCACCCGCAAGCTGTCTCTCACAGAAGTGGGTGAAGCCTTTTTGCGGCATTGCCAAGCCATGCGGGAATCCGCCCAGGCAGCGCAAGACATCGTGGCCCAGGTGCAGACCGAACCCCGCGGAACGGTGAGGGTGAGCTGCCCCGTGACACTTGCGCAAACCGTTCTGGCCGAGCTGATGCCCACCTTTTTGGCCCAACACCCTTTGGTGAGGGTGGAGATGCAGGTTAGCAATCGCGCCGTCAACGTGGTGGAGGAGGGGATCGATGTAGCACTGCGGGTTCGCCCTTCGCTGGAAGACAGCGCCAGCATGGTCGTCAAGCGCCTGGACCAGGCCACGCAGGTGCTGGTGGCCAGCCCCGATTTGCTCAACCGGCAAGGGACGCCTGCTACCTTGGACGATCTTGCGCGCATGGACAGCATGGCCATGTCGGCGGTGGATGGCAAAGCATCGTGGAACCTGTTGGGCCCCGGGGGCGTGCACCAGGTGGTGCACTACACCCCTCGCTACGTGGCTGACGATCTGCTGACCCTCAAGCTTGCGGCATTGGCAGGCACCGGCATTTGCTGGTTGCCCGACTACATGTGCCAGGACGAGATGCGCGAACGCAGGCTGGTGCGCGTGTTGCCCGACTGGGCTCCGCCCCCTGCGATCGTGCACGCGGTGTTTGCCTCTCGCCGGGGCCTCTCGCCTGCGGTACGCCGGTTTCTCGATTTTTTGGGCGAGACCATGCCTGGGCGCAACAGTCTTCCGCGTCGCACAGACTCGTCAAACCGGCCAGGAACCTAGTATTTAACTTTGTGGTAACGGTGAGCGTGCGCTCTCAACGCGGGTGCGACCCATCTTCGGTGCGCATCCGACACACCGCGTCTGTTGAAGGGCTTTTTATGCGGGAGCGTCCCGCTTTTGGCGGCACAATGCAACGAATTGAAACCGTCCTGAAAGCGCCTCCATGTCCGCTTCGGTACCTGAGCGTGTAGCCGCCGTGACCTCTCATTTGATCGACCAAGATATCCAGAAGGCCCGGGCACACCCCAGCGTGCGCGCGATCGTCATTCCACCGTGTCCCGAGTCGCTGGTGCGCTTGCAGGAAATCATCGCCGCGCCTGAGCTGGATTCAGCGGCGCTCGAACAACTGGCTTCCTCTGATGTGGCCATGGCCGCTGCGGTGATCCGCACTGCCAACAGCCCTTTGTACGGTTTGGCCCAGCCCGTCCAGACCGTCGGCATGGCGCTCATGGTGCTGGGCCTGCAGCCTGCCGTGGAACTGCTGTCTGCCTTCATCACCCGCAACGCTTTGCATGTGAGAACCCCCTTGCTTGAGCATTTCTGGGAAAGCTCACAGCGCAAGGCCATTGCTTGCGAACACATCGGGCGCCAGCTCTACAGCTTCGACCCGGGACTGGGTTACAGCTTCGGCCTGTTTTGCCATGTCGGCATGCCCGTCCTGGTCAAGGCGGTGCGTGGATATTCAGGCACGGTGACAGAGGCCCTGGCCCGCAAGGATCGAACCTTTACCCAGACAGAAAACGCTGCGCACCGCACGGACCATGCTGTCATGGGCGCCATCGTGGCCCGCACCTGGCACTTGCCTCCCGAAGTGGCCCAGGCCATCTGGCTGCACCACGATTTTTCATGCCTGCATGACGAGCGCTTCGACCCCACGGTGCGCCATCTTGTGGCCTTGGGCTTGCTGGCGGAGTTTCTGGTCAACCACCACGAAAACCTCGCGCCCACCCGCGAATGGACGCAACATGGGCAGGCGTGCATGGATCATCTGCATGTATCCCAGGATGAGCTGGATCACTGGATTGATGAGCTTTATCCCGCGTTCGAAGCGGTGACCTTGTAAACCATTTGCCTTACCGGGCTCGCCCCAGCAAGCATTTTCTGTCGGGGTTTTGGCGCATTTCCATTCGTGCGCATAAGTCCTATTTACGAGCCATTCTCATCATTATCTGGGCTTGTTTGCCTGATTTCTGTTGCCAGGATGCGTCGAATCAGTTCTGAGGGATATTGGTTTTACGGTATAAATTTTTAACAGCTTGGTTGCGTTTCCGTTGCTTTGATTTCCCCACTCTGAGCTCCTATGAAAAACCTGAAAATTTCGACAAGACTGACAGTTGCATTTGGCATTCTGGTGTTACTCATGATCGTCTTGGGAAGTGTGAGCTGGATACGTTCCGCTCACCAGAAGGCCGAGCTTGATGATGTGTTGAAGACTCGAATTCCCGTTACCAAGGCTTTAGGAATTCTGGAAGACGGAGTCAGCAGCCAGGCCATCCAGTACCGAAATCTGGTCATTTTTGATTCGCCTGAAATCAATGGTCGCGCCAATGATGTGATAACCAAAGCCAGGCAGGCTGTTACAGCACAGTACAAACAGCTAGAAGAACTGGTGACTTCAGACGAGGGTAAAGCCATTCTCAAAAAAATGACCGCGCAAAGAGGTGACTTCATCAAGCACGCGGATGAGTTTCTTGCGCTGATCAAACAGGGTAATAAAGAAGAGGCTTCCAAATATCTGGAAACGCAGTTGCGGCCAGCGCAGATTGCCTATCAGGCCACCATCAAAGAGCAGATTGAGCTGCAGGCAAAGCGCACGACAGAAGCTGGAAGTCGTGCAGAGGATGCCCTCCATGCCCTGCAACGCGACGTCCTGATCGCGATGGCTCTGGCCATCGGCCTTGCAATAGCGCTGGCCCTGGCCATCATCCGCTCCATCACCGCACCGCTCAATCGCGCAGTCGTCATCGCAGACCAGGTTGCCGCAGGCGACCTCACAGCCCCCATCGAAGTCACCTCGCAAGACGAAACCGGCCAGCTGCTGAGCGCCCTGGCCCGCATGCAGCAAAGCCTCGTGCGCACCGTCTCCGTCGTACGCCAGAACTCCGAAAGCGTCGCCTCCGCCAGCGCCCAGATCGCCTCCGGCAACAACGACCTGAGCGCACGCACCGAACAGCAAGCCAGCGCCCTGCAGGAAACCGCAGCCTCCATGGAAGAGCTCGGCTCCACCGTGCGGCAAAACGCCGACAACGCCCGCACCGCCAACCAGCTGGCCATGAACGCCTCCAGCGTGGCAGAGCAAGGCGGCTCCGTCGTTGCCGAAGTGGTGGAGACCATGAAAGGCATCAACGCCAGCAGCAACAAGATTGCCGACATCATCACCGTCATCGACGGCATCGCCTTCCAGACCAACATCCTGGCGCTGAACGCCGCAGTGGAAGCCGCCCGTGCAGGCGAACAAGGCCGCGGCTTTGCCGTGGTGGCCGGAGAAGTGCGCAGCCTCGCCCAGCGCAGCGCAGAAGCCGCCAAGGAAATCAAGAGCCTCATCACCGCCAGCGTAGAGCGCGTAGAGCAAGGCAGCCTCCTGGTAGACAAGGCCGGTGAAACCATGACCGAAGTCGTCACCGCCATCCGCCGCGTCACCGACATCATGGGCGAGATCAGCGCCGCCAGCAGCGAACAAAGCCAGGGCGTAGGCCAGGTGGGAGAAGCCGTCACGCAAATGGACCAGGCCACCCAGCAAAACGCAGCCCTGGTGGAAGAAATGGCCGCAGCGGCAGCCAGCCTCAATGGTCAGGCTGGAGAACTCGTCAACGCCGTGGCTGTCTTCAAGCTCGCACAAGACGCCAGCTACCGCAGCGCAGCCCCTGCGCAGAGCATCAGCCGTGCCGCAACACCGGCCTACAGCGCCAAGAGCGCATTGGCAGGCAAAACTGGCCAGACAGCAGCCAAGCTGGGCAAGACTCCAACCAACAAGCCAGCGGCCAGCCTGGCGGCACCAGTGGCCAAGGCAGCGCCAGCGCCCGGTGGGGCGACAAACACTGCGGCGGCAGGGGGCGCGCCCAAGGCTGCAGCCGGTGCCAAGACAGCCGGTGGGGCGGATGATGAGTGGGAGAGCTTCTAAGCCCTATGAATGCAGAGGCGGCAGCTGAGCCTGCTCATCCGGTTTAACAGCCTCAACCTCGCATCTGAACCAGCAAAGGCACGCCTCGGCGTGCCTTTTTTCGTCTGGGTCGTCTTCGCTGGCGATGAGAGGTGGATGAAGTTTCTTTAGATAACTTCGAGATTAAGTAACGCCTATATATTCGTTTGGGTTTTAAGTGTGGCTGTCCACAATCAGGCTTCATTTATCAAGGGAGCCATGCATGACTACGCTGCGCCTGGGCGATACCGCCCCTGATTTCACCCAAGACTCCACTGCCGGGCCCATCCGCTTTCATGAGTGGGCGGGCAATTCGTGGGTGGTGCTGTTTTCCCATCCTGCGGATTTCACCCCCGTGTGCACTACCGAGCTGGGCAAGACGGCGGCCTTGGGCTCCGAGTTTGCCAAGCGCGGTGTGAAACCGATTGCGGTGAGCGTGGACCCTGTGGATTCCCACCAGCGCTGGGTGCATGACATCAATGACACCCAGAACACCACGGTGAACTTTCCCATCCTGGCAGATGCAGACCGCAAGGTGGCAGATCTGTACGACATGATCCACCCCAACGCATCCACCACGGTGACGGTGCGCAGTGTGTTTATCATCGACCCCAAAAAGGTGATCCGCACGACCTTTACCTACCCGGCCAGCACCGGGCGCAATTTCGATGAAATTCTGCGGGTGATTGACTCCCTGCAGCTGACCGACAGCCACAAGGTCGCCACGCCCGCCAACTGGAAGGATGGCGACGACGTGATCATCGTGCCCAGCCTGCAGGACCCTGCCGAGATCGCCCAGCGCTTTCCCAAGGGGTTCAAGGCGGTGCGCCCCTACCTGCGTATCACTCCCCAGCCCAACAAATAAGCATGCCTTCCCAAGGGCGGCAGTGCAGACGCGCAGTTCTGCCACCGCCATACCTTGGGCCGGACCGAAGGGACAAGTGACGCCGTGACATCTACCTCCATCATCATCGTGCCGGGCTGGCGGGATTCTGGCCCCGGCCACTGGCAATCGATCTGGGCTGAGCGCCTGCCCAACGCCTGCCGCGTGGTGCAGGACGACTGGATCACTCCTACCCGCGCGGCCTGGGTGGCACAGCTGGAAAAGACTGTTCTGGCGCAGCCGCACCCGGTGGTCATCGTCGCCCACAGCCTGGGTTGCATTGCGACGACCCACATGGGCGAGGAAGCCGTTGCGCGCGTCAAGGGGGCCTTGCTGGTCGCTCCCGCAGACCCGGAGCGCAGGGCTGTGCTCAGTGACTTTGCTCCGGTGCCTTATGCGCCCCTACCGTACCGCAGCATTCTGGTGGCCAGCAGCAACGATCCATACTGCCCGATTCGCCTGGCGGGTGCCTATGCAAGGGCCTGGGGCAGTGAATTTGTGCGCATGCAAAACGCGGGGCACATCAACATTGAATCCGGACACGGTGAATGGCCTTTGGGCGTTGCCCTGCTGCAATCTCTCACGCAGGAGGGGGGCGGGGCTTTCGCGGTGGGGCAGATGGCAGAGCATCCGCAAAGCGCTTTGCAGGATTGATGCTATTGAAAACATAGCTGCTTGCGCTGATCCAGATTGCGCTAGAGCCATATTTCATGGAAAACCTGCTTCGGTTTGTTGGGCGGGTGTGCTCTCTGCGCGCGCTGCGCAAGGGCGGTCTGCTTCCGATGAATGCAGCGTACATTTTCTATATTCTCACAGTCGATTAATTAACAAGAATATATTCTTTTGAGTTTTAAAGCGCTGGTGCTCACAATCGGGCATATCCAGCTATTTGGGCGACGCGACATGACTTCTTTGAAACTCAAGACTCTTCTGGCTTCCTTGGCTCTGACTGTCAGCGGCATCGCATGCGCGCAGAACACGCTGCTCAACGTGTCGTACGACGTTGCTCGTGAGTTCTACAAGGACTACAACGCCGCGTTTATTGCGCACTACAAGAAAACGACCGGGCAGGATGTGAAGGTGGACCAATCCCATGCGGGATCCAGCGCCCAGGCCCGCGCCGTGAATGACGGCCTGGCCGCAGATGTGGTCACCATGAACACCACCACCGACGTGCAGTTCCTGGCTGACAACGGCGTGGTCGCAAAGGACTGGAACAAGAAGTTTCCCAACGACGCGTCCCCCACCACGTCGACCATGTTGTTCCTGGTGCGTAACGGCAACCCCAAGAACATCAAGGACTGGGAAGACCTCATCAAACCCGGCGTGCAAGTGATTGTGGTGAACCCCAAGACGGGCGGTAACGGCCGTTACGCCTATCTGGCGGCGTGGGGTGCCATCCGCGAAAAAGGCGGAACCGAGGCGCAGGCTGCCGAGTTTGTGGGCAAGCTCTACAAGAACGTGCCCGTGCTGGCCAAGGGCGGGCGCGATGCGACGGCCACCTTCCTGCAGCGCAACCAGGGCGATGTGCTGATCACGTTTGAATCAGAGGTCGTTTCCATCGACCGCGAATTTGGTGCCGGCAAGGTCGATGCCGTGTACCCCTCCGTCAGCGTGGTGGCTGAGAACCCCGTTGCCGTGGTGGAGCGCACTGTTGCCAAGAAGGGCACTGCCCAATTGGCCAAAGCCTACCTGGACTACCTGTACTCGGAAGAGGCTCAGGAAATTGCTGCCAAGCATGCCATCCGCCCCCGCTCGGAAGCCGTGCTCAAGAAGTACGCCGCCACCTTCAAGCCCATCAAGCAGTTCACGGTGGCCAAGTACTTTGGCTCGTTGACGGAAGCCCAGAAGGTGCACTTCAACGACGGTGGTCAGTTCGACAAGCTCTACACCCCCGGCAGCGCCAAGTAAGGCCCCGGCTACTTTCAGGCTCATCCCATGACCACTGCGACTGCTGTGGCCACGGCCCCAGCAGGCAGGCGCGCGTCCAAGCGCGTGCTGCCTGGCTTCGGGCTCTCGCTTGGCTACACCCTTTTCTATCTCAGCATCATCGTGCTGATTCCACTGTCGGCGCTGATCTTCAAGACAGCAACGCTGACCTGGGAACAGTTCTGGGCGGCCATCAGCGCGCCCCGGGTGCTGGCCTCGTACCGGCTGACCTTTGGCGCATCTTTTCTGGCGGCGCTGGTGAACCTGTTTTTTGGCCTGCTGATTGCTTGGGTGCTGGTGCGCTACAAGTTTCCCGGCAAGAAGATCGTGGACGCCCTGGTCGATCTGCCTTTTGCGTTACCTACCGCGGTGGCTGGTATCTCTCTGACGGCGCTGTTGGCGGGCAATGGCTGGGTGGGCAGCATTCTGGAGCCCATGGGCATTCAGCTGGCCTTCAAGCCTGCCGGGGTGGTGATTGCACTGATCTTCATCGGCTTGCCCTTTGTGGTGCGCACGGTGCAACCCGTGCTGGAAGACGCGGAGAAAGAGCTGGAAGAAGCCGCCACCTGCCTCGGTGCCACGCGCTGGCAGACTTTTACCAAAGTGATCCTGCCGTCCATCACGCCCGCGCTGCTCACAGGCTTTGCCATGGCGTTTGCTCGCGCGGTGGGCGAATACGGCTCGGTCATCTTCATCGCAGGCAACATGCCCATGGTTTCTGAAATCACGCCGCTCATCATCATTGGCAAGCTGGAGCAGTACGACTATGCCGGTGCTACCGCCGTGGCCGTCGTCATGCTGGTGATCTCGTTCATCCTGCTGCTCGTCATTAACGCGCTGCAGGCCTGGCAGCGCCGCAACGCAGGAGCGCCCGCATGAGCGCCGTGAACACCCGTACCGTGCGCCGCGCCCAGGCTGGCACCACCGAAGCACCCTGGGTGCGCTATACGCTGATCACCATTGCACTGGCGTTCATGCTGCTGTTTCTGGTGCTGCCCTTGGCCGCAGTGTTTGCAGAGGCCCTGCGCAAGGGCTTCGGTGCCTACCTGGAAGGCCTGCGCGAGCCTGATGCGTGGTCCGCCATCAAGCTCACTTTGCTGACGGCACTGATTGCCGTGCCGCTGAACCTGGTGTTTGGCGTGGCGGCGGCCTGGTGCATTGCCAAGTACGAGTTCAGGGGCAAGGCGTTCTTGACCACGCTGGTGGATTTGCCGTTTTCCGTTTCTCCGGTGGTGGCAGGCCTGATCTATGTGCTGATGTTTGGCGCGCAGGGCTGGTTTGGCCCCTGGCTGCAGTCGCACGACATCAAGATCATCTTTGCCGTGCCCGGCATTGTGCTGGCCACCGTGTTCGTCACCTTTCCCTTCATTGCCCGTGAGCTGATCCCGCTGATGCAGGCGCAGGGCAATGATGAGGAGCAGGCGGCCATCGTGCTGGGCGCTACGGGCTGGCAGACGTTCTGGTACGTCACCTTGCCCAACATCAAATGGGGCCTGCTGTATGGCGTGATTCTGTGCAACGCCCGTGCCATGGGCGAGTTTGGCGCGGTCTCGGTCGTGTCGGGCCACATCCGTGGGCAGACCAACACCATTCCGCTGCACGTCGAAATTCTCTACAACGAATACCAGTCTGTGGCTGCATTTGCAGCGGCGTCCCTGCTGGCCTTGCTGGCCCTGGTCACGCTGGTCATCAAGACCATTGCAGAACACCGCAATGAACAGGCTCTGAAGGCCGCCAGCGACCTGCCGCCCGAGCGCCCCGCAGACGCAGCGGCCCGCTGAACGGCCCGTCAAAGGAAGAAACACCATGAGCATTGAAATTCGCAACGTCAGCAAGCAGTTTGGCGATTTCCAGGCCCTGCGGGATGTCAGCCTCAATATCGCATCGGGTGAGCTGATTGCCCTGCTGGGCCCTTCGGGCTGCGGCAAGACGACCTTGCTGCGCATCATTGCGGGGCTGGAGACGGCCGACGTGGGAACCATCCATTTCAGTGGCGAAGACACCACGGATGTGCATGTGCGAGACCGCAATGTGGGCTTTGTGTTCCAGCACTACGCGCTGTTCCGCCACATGACGGTGTTCGAGAACGTTGCCTTCGGCCTGCGCGTCAAGCCCCGCGGCGAGCGGCCCAGCGAGGCACAGATCAAGCAGAAGGTGACCGACCTGCTCAAGCTGGTGCAGCTCGATTGGCTGGCAGATCGCTACCCATCGCAGCTCTCGGGCGGCCAGCGCCAGCGCATTGCGCTGGCCCGTGCCCTGGCGGTGGAGCCCAAGGTGTTGCTGCTGGATGAGCCGTTTGGTGCGCTTGATGCCAAGGTGCGCAAGGAACTGCGCCGGTGGCTGCGCCGCCTGCATGACGAGCTGCACGTGACCAGCATCTTTGTGACCCACGACCAGGAAGAGGCGCTGGAAGTCGCCGATCGCGTGGTCGTCATCAACCAGGGGCGCATTGAGCAAAGCGGCTCGCCCCAGCAGGTGTGGGACCAGCCCGCCAGCCCGTTTGTGTACGGCTTCCTGGGTGACGTGAACCTGTTCCATGGGCGGGCCCACGAAGGCCTGGTGCACCTGCAGGGGATGCAGATCGACTCGCCAGAGCACCAGAGCGCGCAAAACGCCAAAGCCTTTGCCTATGTGCGCCCGCATGACCTGGATGTGGAGCGCTACGCACCCGGTGCAGGGCTGGATGCTGCAGGCCGCCCACGCGGTATCGTGGCCCAGCTCAGCCGTGCGATTGTGGTGGGGCCGATTGCGCGACTGGAACTTATTCCCAGCGACGATCACAAACCAGCGGACAATGCGGGCTCTGAGGCCCTGATTGAGGCGCAGATCCCGGCCCAGCAATTCCGGGAGCAGGGTTTCAAGGAAGGGGAAACTCTGGTGGTGACGCCTCGCCGAGCTCGCGTTTTTCTGGACCATGCCGCAGGCATCTGACGCCTGCAGCCATTCTTGACCTTTCTGGACGGGAGTGGCTGCCAGAGTCTCTGCGGCAGCTACGACGACTAGGACAACTAGACAACTAGGACAAGAATGATGGTATTGAACTGGATCGATCAAGCCCCACGCCGTGTGCTGGCGCTCATCAGCGTTGCCTGCGTGGCCATGCTGGCCTTTGGCATGTATCTGCAGCATGTGGTGGGGCTGGAGCCATGCCCCATGTGCATCGTGCAGCGGTATGCTCTTATTTTGGTAGCTGTCTGCGCAGGTCTGGCAAGCGCCAGAGGCTCAAAAGGCTGGTGGATGTGTTGGGGTGTGCTGGCGCTGGTGGCTTCTGGCTTTGGTGCCTTTGTGGCCGCGCGCCAAAGCTGGCTGCAGTGGTACCCCCCCGAGATCGCCACCTGTGGCCGTGACTTCTACGGCATGATCGAGAACTACCCCATCAGCCGCGCCATCCCCATGATCTTCCGTGGCTCGGGCGACTGCACCGCCATTGACTGGACGTTTCTGGGCGGCTCCATTGCCAACTGGTCGTTCATCTGCTTTGTGGGCTTTGGGCTGGTGCTTCTGGCACTGCTGGTGCGTGGGCTCAAAGGCAGCCAGCCCGCACGGTTCTCTGCTGCCTGAAGCAGCGGGTTGTTGTCAGTCCCGTGACGAAAAAGGCGCTCTGATGAGCGCCTTTTGTTTTTCTTTGGTTTTTCCGTTGCGGGCGTTGAAGTCTGCAGAACAGGAACTGATGGGCTCGGTGATGCGGTCAAGAGGGCGCGTGCGTCGGCGGAAACTCCACCCCCGCTGTTCCTTCTTCCCATGGCGGGAACTTGTCCATCACGCTGGCGAGAAGTGCGCTGCCTTGAAACTGTTCCAGCCACGCTTGCAGATGGGGCCACGGCTGTGCGGCCCATGCCTCTGCGTCAATGCCTGCGTACTGCCGAACAAATGGCGCAATCGCCATGTCTGCCAGGCTCGCATGGTGGCCAAACAGGTAGGGCGTTGTGGCTAGGCCGTCGTTCAGTTGGCCAAGCCAGGCCGTGGCTGCCGTGCGCTCTGCCTCCACATCGGCACCGGGGTAACGGCTGGGGTACTTGCATCGGTCCAGCGCGTGTTTGAAAGGGCCATCGCATTGCGCTACCAGGGCCAGCATGTCGGCCACGGTGCCCCGGCTGGGCTGGAGCCACCGCTCGGGGTCATGGAGGGCCAGGGCCCAGTGCATGATGTCCAGGCTTTGTTCTAGCACCTGGCCGCTGGGCAGTACCAGCACAGGCACCGTGCCCTTGGGGGACGCTTGTAGCAACGCCTGGGGCTTGTTGCGCAGCACCACCTCGCGCAGTTCGCACGCTTGGCCGCTCACGGCCAGCGCCAGGCGTGCGCGCATGGCGTAAGGGCAGCGGCGAAAAGAGTAGAGGATGGGCAGGGCGGTCATGGGGCTTCGTCCTGCTCGGAGTAAGGTGTTGTCACAGGTGCCGTGCTACCGGGCTGGCGGGCGCCGATATGTTCCTGGCCCCGCTGTGCGGCCAGCTGCATTTGCCGCTCGCGTTCAGCCAGGGCACGTTCTTGCTCTGGGGTGCGGGTGCCGTGGCAGTAAGGGCAGCTTACGCCGCGTACGTAGTGGGGGTGCGCCAATTCGGCCTCTCCCAAGGGCATGCGGCACGACCGGCACAGCTGGTAGCTCCCCTGGGTCAGCCCGTGGCCTACCGAGACGCGCTCGTCAAAGACAAAGCATTCACCCCGCCAGCGGCTGTCTTCTTCGGGCACGGTTTCCAGGTACTTGAGGATGCCGCCCTCCAGGTGGTACACCTCGTCAAAGCCCTGTGATTTGAGCAGGGCGGTGGATTTTTCGCAGCGTATGCCACCGGTGCAGAACATGGCCACCTTGGGCTTACCTTCCAGCACGCCGCCGGGTTGCGATTGCTGCGCCACCCAGGCCGGAAACTCCGCAAAGCTGCGGGTGTGCGGGTTGATGGCCCGCTCAAAAGTGCCTATGCCCACTTCGTAGTCGTTGCGTGTGTCGATCACGACCACACTCGGGTCGGTGATCAGCGCATTCCAGTCCTGCGGCTTGACGTACTGGCCCGCATTGCGCGCCGGGTTCAGGCCCGGCACCCCGAGGGTGACGATCTCTTTCTTGAGCCGCACTCGCATGCGATAGAACGGCATGTGGTCTGTCGCGGCCTCTTTGTGTTGCAGGGCCGCAAAGCGGCTGTCGCTGCGCAGCCAGTCCAGCACCGCTTGGACGCCCGCAGGGGTTCCGGCAATGGTGCCGTTGATGCCCTCATGCGCCAAAAGCAGCATGCCGCGCACCCCATGGGCGTCGCACTGCGCCTGCAGCGGCGCGCGCAGGTCTGCAAAGTCCGGCAGATCAACGAACTGGTAGAGCGCTGCAGTCAGAAAGCGGGGAGGGGAGAAGGACATCTTGTGGCAGAGGGCCTGAGAGATGAAAAAAGGCCGGGAAAGGACGGGGATGATAGCGGCCACATTTCGTTACGATGGCGTGGTTTGCGATTGCCCCACGCGCCTCCCCACCATTACAGACCATGAGCTCGCAGCCCCCAGGCCCCCACACCATGGGCCATGCCCCGTCAACCCTGCTGCAGCGTCGGCTGGAGCAGCTCAACCGCATTGGTGCCGATCTTTCGCGCGAGCAGGACATTGACCGTTTGCTCGAAAGCATTCTGGAGGCCGCCCGCGCTCTGGTCGGGGCCGATGGCTCCACCCTCTACACCGTGACGGAAGACGGTCATGCGCTGCGGTTTGCCATGCTGCGCACGCATTCGCTGGGGCTGCGGCTGGGTGGCACCACAGGCAATGCAATTGATTTTCCGCTGCTGCCGTTGCGCCGGCCGGATGGAGCGCCCAACGACACCCTGGTGGCCGCGTTTGCGGCCATTCACCAGCGTACGGTGAACATTGCGGACGCCTATTGCCAGCAGAGTTTTGATTTTTCTGGCACCCGTGCGTTTGATGAGCGCATGGGCTACCGCTCGCAGTCCTTCCTGGCGGTGCCCATGAAGAACCACGAGGGCGAGCTGATCGGGGTGCTGCAGCTCATCAACGCGCTGGACCCTGAGACGGGCGAAGTGCTGGCGTTTTCTGCGGACGACCAGAGCCTGGCGGAGTCGCTGGCCTCGCAGGCGGCGATTGCCTTGAGCAACCGCTTGCTGATCACGCAGCTGGAGCGGCTGTTCGAGTCCTTCGTCAACCTCATCAACGTGGCCATTGATGAAAAGTCGCCCTACACCGGTGGACACTGCCAGCGGGTGCCTGCGCTGACGATGATGCTGGCCGAGGCAGCACATGCCGCGCAGCACGGGCCGCTGGCAGATTTCCGCATGACCGACCGGGACCGCTACGAACTCAAGATGGCGGGGCTGCTGCACGACTGCGGAAAAATCACCACGCCCGTGCATGTGGTGGACAAGGCCACCAAGCTGCAGACGCTGTATGACCGCATCGGGCTGATCGATACCCGCACCGAGGTTCTCAAACGCGATGCAGAACTGGCCGCCTTGCGTCAGCAGCTTGCCTTGCGCCCCGTGGTGGACGCTGCGGCCGAGCAAAAAGTGCAAGACGCCCTGCAGCAAGAACTGGCCAGCCTGGACGGTGACCGCGAGTTTCTGCGCCGCTGCAACGTGGGTGCGGAGGCTATGGCGGCACAAGACCAGCAGCGCGTGCGCGACATTGCCCAGCAGCGCCAGTGGCGCAGCCCGGCCGGGGTGCAGACCAGCTTTCTGACCGCCGACGAGGTGGAGAACCTGACCATCCGCTCGGGCACGCTGACGCAGGCAGAGCGTGACGTGATCAACCACCACATCGTGGCCACCAACCGCATGCTGGAGACGCTGCCCTGGCCCCGGCACCTGAGCCATGTGCCCGAGTACGCCGGAGGCCATCACGAGCGCATGGACGGCAAAGGCTACCCGCGGGGGCTGACGCGCGAGCAGATGTCATGGCAGGCCCGCATGATGGGCATTGCCGATGTGTTCGAGGCACTCACCGCTGCAGACCGCCCCTACAAAAGCGGCATGACCTTGTCGCAGGCCCTGGCCATCATGCGCCGCATGTGCGACAACGGCCATATCGACCCCGACCTCTTTGACGTGTTCGTGCAGCAGGGGGTGCATCTGCGCTATGCGCAGGAGTTTCTGGACCCCGCGCAGTGCGATCTTTGAATTGCTATGAATTCAATAGCTGCTTGCGCTTGATCAATAAGCGCTAGAGGCCATTTTGGCTTGAGGCTTCCGGGCTCTGCAGCGCTCAGGCTGACTCATCGCCCTGCTCAGACACCGCTGTTGTATCGGTAGGCTCCTGCGGTGCAGTGCGCTGCAACTCGTAGGCCCGGGCAAAGGTGTCCACCGCGCGGTGGGCGCGTGCATGGATTTCGGCTTTGGTCAGCGGGGGCGGGTTGCGGTAGTACCAGCGCGGCTGGATTTCTGCCTGCATCAAGGCGATGAACTGTTGCGCCGCCAGCACCGTGTCGGCCTTGCGCATGCTGCCTTGGTCCATCACGCGGCCAAAAAATGCGGCCAGGTCCGTGGTGCCGCATTTCGGGCCTGCTTCGTAGAACAGCTCGCCCATGTTGGAGTTTCCCGCTTCGGCCAGCACCATGCGGTGCGTGGCCATGATCTGCTCACTGCACATGAATACCGCCAGGGTCTCTGCAAACCTGCACAGCACCTCGTAGACGCCTGCACTGATGTCATGCGCGGCCAGCGCGTCGAAGGCTGGGCGCACATGCTGCTCCCCGGCAGCTTTTGTCACCGCCTGGAAAAGTGCTTCCTTGGAAGGGTAGTAGCCGTAGATCGTGGACTTGGAGCCGCCAATGCGGCGAACGATCTCGGCCATGGAGGCGCGCTCAAAACCGAATTCAAGGAACACCTGGGACGCGACTTCCAGGATGGCCTCGCGCCGTGCTTCCGTCCGAACCTTCATCGTGTCTCCTTAACTGTACTGATGAGTCTATTTTTGCTTGACAAGTTGAATGTGTCAATTTGATAATCGTCAATACCGTACCGTTCGGTACATTTAATTGGTATTTTCAACCTGTCAGCACATCCAACCGGGGTGTGTGGCAAAGGAGCTTTGTTCATGCGCCTGCATACTGTTTTTCTCCGGCCTGCAGCCTCACTGGCGGCCGTTTCTGCCCTCGTCCTGGCCGCCTGCGGCGAAGCTCCCAAGCCCCCTGCCACGGGCGGGCAGGGCACGCCACAAGTCAGCGTGGTCACGGTGCAACCCCAAAAGCTGGCCTTGACCACCGAGCTGCCCGGCCGCGTAGCCCCTGCACTCATTGCCGAAGTGCGCCCCCAGATCACTGGCCTGGTGCTGCAGCGCCGCTTCAAGGAAGGCAGCGATGTCAAGGCGGGCGACCTGCTGTACCAGATTGACCCCGCCACCTACCGCGCCAACGTGGACAGCGCCCAGGCTACCCTGGCAAAAGCCGAGGCCAACCTGGTCACGGTGCGCCTGAAGGCGGGTCGCTACAAGGAGCTGGCCGCCATCAAGGCTGTGAGCCAGCAGGATGCGGATGACGCTGCAGCATCGCTGCAGCAGGCCGAAGCCGAGGTCAGCTCCGCCCGCGCGGCGCTGCAAACCCAGCGCATCAACCTGGACTACACCCGCATCACCTCGCCCATCAGCGGGCGCATTGGCCGCTCCACCGTCACCCCCGGTGCACTGGTCACGGCCAACCAGGCCAGTGCCATGGCCACCGTGCAGCAGCTCGATCCGATCTATGTGGATGTCACGCAGTCCACAACCACGCTGCTGGCACTCAAGCGTTCCATGGACGCTGGCAAGCTCAAGGGCGGCACCGCCAAGGTGCGTCTGGTGCTCGAAGACGGCAGCGTGTATGCCCAGCCCGGCAAGCTGCAGTTCTCTGACGTGACCGTGGACCAGACCACAGGTGCCGTCACCCTGCGTGCCGAGTTCCCCAACCCCCGTGCAGACCTGCTGCCTGGCATGTATGCCCGTGCTGTGCTGGAGGAAGGTGTGCTGGAGCAGGCCCTGCTGGTGCCCCAGCCTGCGGTAGCGCGTGACAGCACCGGCAAGCCTTACGTCTACGTGGTGGGCGAGGGCGGCAAGCTGGAGCAGCGCATGCTGACCACCGACCGCATGGTGGGCGACCAGTGGCTGGTGAGCGGTGGCCTCAAGGCGGGTGAAGTGGTGGCTGTGGAAGGCCAGCAAAAGGCCCGCCCCGGTCAGCCCGTGCAGACCCAGCCCTACGCACCCGCCACCGCACAGAAGGGCGAGAGCAGCGCCGCGGTGCAAAAGACGGCTGATGCAGCGCCTGCCAAGGCCCAGAACTCCGTTGCTGCTGCCCCTGCGGCTGGCACCGGCACCCATTGAGCATCCCACCGAGAGATTCCCATGGCCCGTTTTTTCATAGACCGCCCCATCTTCGCGTGGGTGCTATCCATCATCACCATGCTGGCCGGTGTGATGGCAGTGCTGACACTGCCCATCGCCCAGTACCCCAGCATTGCCCCGCCCGCCATTGCCATCTCGGCTTCGTACCCCGGCGCATCGTCCAAGACGCTGGAAGACACCGTAACCCAGGTCATCGAGCAGAAGATGAAGGGGCTGGACCGGCTGTCGTACATCTCGTCCACCAGCGAGTCGTCGGGCAGCGTGACCATCACCCTCACGTTCGAGACCGGTACCAACCCCGACACCGCCCAGGTGCAGGTGCAGAACAAGCTGGCCCTGGCCACGCCCCTGCTGCCGCAAGAAGTGCAGCAACAGGGCGTGCAGGTCACCAAGTCGGCCAACAACTTCCTGAACGTGCTGGCGTTCGTTTCGGAAGACGGCAAGCTCAACGGCTCTGACCTGTCCGACTACGTGGCCGCCAACGTGCAAGACCCGATCAGCCGCGTGGAAGGCGTGGGCGACACGACCCTGTTCGGGTCGCAGTACGCCATGCGCATCTGGATGGACCCTGGCAAGCTGAACAGCTACAACCTCACACCGCTGGACGTGAAGGCAGCCATTCAGGCCCAGAACGCACAGGTGTCTGCAGGCCAGATCGGTGGCTTGCCCTCGGTGCCCGAGCAGCAGCTCAACGCCACCATCACTGCGCAAACCCGCCTGAAGACAGCCGAGGAGTTTGCCGAGATTCTGCTGCGCACCCAGACCAACGGCGCTGCCGTGCGCCTGAAGGACGTTGCCCGCATTGAACTGGGTGGCGAGAGCTATGCCACCGTGGCGCGCTACAACGGCATGCCCGCAGCCGGTCTGGCCATCAAGCTGGCCACCGGTGCCAATGCCCTCAACACCGTCAAGGGGGTGGATGCCAAGCTGGCCGAACTGAGCAAGTTCTTCCCGCCCGGCATGAAGGTCATCAAGCCCTATGACACGACGCCCTTCGTGCGCATCTCCATCCAGGAAGTGGTCAAGACCCTGGTGGAAGCCGTGGTGCTGGTGTTTGTGGTGATGTACCTGTTCCTGCAGAACTTCCGCGCCACGCTGATTCCCACCATCGCCGTGCCCGTGGTGTTGCTGGGCACGTTTGGGGTGCTGGCCGCATTCGGCTATTCGCTCAACACGCTGACCATGCTGGCCATGGTGCTGGCCATCGGGTTGCTGGTGGACGATGCCATTGTGGTGGTCGAGAACGTGGAGCGGGTGATGAGCGAAGAAGGGCTCTCACCGCTGGAGGCCACGCGCAAGTCCATGGGGCAGATCACCGGCGCGCTGGTGGGTGTGGCCCTGGTGCTGGCGGCCGTGTTCGTGCCCATGGCCTTCTTCGGTGGCTCCACAGGCGTCATCTACCGCCAGTTCACGGTGACCATCGTGTCGGCCATGACGCTGTCGGTGCTGGTGGCGATGATCCTGACGCCTGCGCTGTGCGCCACGCTGCTCAAGCCCGTGCCCAAGGGCCACGGCCTGGCCACCAAGGGTTTCTTTGGTGCCTTCAACCGCGCGTTTGACCGCAGCAACCGCGGCTACCAGGGCGTGGTCAAGAGCATCCTGAATCGCGGCGGACGCTGGATGGTGGGCTACGCCGTGCTGGTGGTGGCCGTGGGCTTTGTGTTCACCAAGATTCCCGCAGGCTTCCTGCCCGAGGAAGACCAGGGCACGCTGTTTGCCCTGGTGCAGTTGCCCCCCGGCTCGCCCCAGAAGAACACTGAAAAGGTGCTGGAGCAAGTACAGAAGCACTTTCTGGAAGACCAGAAGGACGCCGTAGACGCCATCTTCACCGTGGCAGGCTTCAGCTTTGCGGGTAGCGGGCAGAACGCGGGCTTTGCCTTCGTCAAGCTCAAGCCCTGGGACGAGCGCCCCGGTGCCGCCCTGAAGGCGCAGAACGTGGCCAACAAGGCCATGGGTGCCCTGTCGCAGATCCGCAATGCCTCGGTGTTTGCGTTTGCGCCTCCTGCCGTGTCTGAGCTGGGCAACGCCAGCGGCTTTGACCTGATGCTGCAAGACCGTGCCAACCTGGGCCATGAGGCCCTGATGGCGGCGCGCAACCAGTTGCTGGGCGCGCTGATGAAGGAGCCCGGCCTGGTGGCGGTGCGCCCCAACGGCATGGAAGACGCGCCCCAGTTCCGTCTGGACATTGACGAACACAAGGCAGGCGCGCTGGGCCTGTCGATGAGCGACATCAACAACACCCTGTCGGCCGCGTGGGGCAGCAGCTATGTCAACGACTTCATCGACAAGGGTCGCGTGAAGAAGGTGTTTTTGCAGGCGGATGCACCGCACCGCATGGCACCGGAAGACATCCACAAGTGGTACGTGCGCAATAGCAGCGGCACCATGGTTCCGTTCAGCGCCTTCTCCACCTTCAGCTGGACCATGGGCTCGCCGCGCCTGGAGCGCTACAACGGTGTGCCTTCGGTCGAGATCATGGGGATGGCCTTGCCGGGGGCCATGTCCAGCGGTCAGGCACTGGATCTGGTGGAGCGCCATGCGTCTGAGCTGCCTGCGGGCATCGGCTTTGAATGGACAGGCGTCTCGCGCCAGGAGCGTGAGGCCGGTGGTCGTGCAACGCTGCTGTATGCCGTGTCCCTCCTGGTGGTGTTCCTGTGTCTGGCAGCGTTGTATGAGAGCTGGTCGATTCCGTTCTCGGTGCTGCTGGTGGTGCCGCTGGGGGTGCTGGGCACGCTGGTGGGTGCGATCCTGACCTGGAAGATGAACGACGTGTACTTCCAGGTGGGCTTGCTCACCACGGTGGGGCTTGCGTCCAAGAACGCGATCCTGATTGTGGAATTTGCCAAGGAGCTGTACGCCCAGGGACATTCGCTGGTGGATTCCGCCATCACTGCGGCCCGCATGCGGCTGCGCCCCATCCTGATGACGTCGCTCGCCTTCATCCTGGGGGTGCTGCCCCTGATGCTGAGCAAGGGCGCGGGTGCCGGTGCGCAAAACGCGCTGGGCACGGCCGTGGTGGGTGGCATGGTGTCGGGCACGGTGCTGGCCATCTTCATGGTGCCGCTGTTCTTCGTGATTGTTCAAAAGCTGTTTGGGCGCAAGAAGCCAGAGGCTGGCCATGCCATGCCCGCAGCCACGCCCGCTTTGTCGGAGGGCCATTGAAATGCAAATGCCTCGTTTCCTGAATCTGTCCTTGCTGGCTGCCGCGCTTGCGCTGGCGGGGTGCGCCAATCTGGCTCCCACCTACGAGCGGCCCGCCGCTCCGGTGCCTGCGTCTTATCCAGGTGCTTCTGCCGATCAGGCTGCCACTGGCTCGGCCAGTGCGGCCGCTGCCGCCGATATCGACTGGCGCAGCTTTTTTGCAGACGCCAAGCTGCGCAACCTGATTGAGCTGGCCCTGGCCAACAACCGCGATCTGCGTGTGGCGGTGCTCAACATCGAGCAGGCCCGGGCGCAATACCGCGTGCAGGACGCGCAGACGCTGCCCACCGTCAACGCGGCAGGTAGCGGAACGGCGGCCCGCACCCCGGCCAGCCTTTCGGGCGCAGGCCGTGCCGTGACGAGCCACCAATACAGCGCCAACCTGGGCGTGAGCGCCTATGAGCTGGACCTGTTTGGCCGCGTGCGCAACCTGAGCAACCAGGCGCTGGAGCAGTACCTGGCCACCGAGCAGGCCCGCCGCAGCACGCAGATCAGTCTGGTGGCGGAGGTGACCTCGGCCTATCTGAACTGGGCTGCGGATGTGGAGCGTCTCGCCATCGCACAGGAAACCCTGCGCACCCAGAACGAGAGCTACCAGCTCACGCAAAGGCGCTACGAGGTGGGGGCGACTTCGGCCCTGACGCTGCGCCAACTGCAGACCAGCGTGGAGAGCGCCCGTGTGGACGTGGCCCGCTATACCGGCCAGATTGCGCAAGACCGCAATGCGCTGGCACTGCTGCTGGGCACCCCGGTGCCTGATGCGCTGGCACCCGATGCCATGGGCGATGCGCTGAACGCCTTGCCCGAGCTGCCAGCGGGCATGCCGTCAGACCTGCTGCTGCGCAGGCCCGACCTGCTCCAGTCCGAGCACCAGCTCAAGGCCGCCACGGCCAACATCGGCGTGGCCCGGGCTGCGTTCTATCCGCGCATCAGCCTCACGGCAACGGCAGGGGCCAGCAGCAACGAGCTTTCCAGCCTGTTCAAGGCCGGAGCGGGCAGCTGGAGCTTCATCCCCCAGATCAGCCTGCCGATTTTTGATGGCGGTGCCAACCAGGCCAACCTCGACAGTGCCAAGGCTGCCCAGGGTATTGCGCTGGCGCAGTATGAAAAGGCCATCCAGACCGCTTTCCGCGAAGTGGCCGATGCGCTGGCACAGCGCAGCGCAGTGGGCGACCAGCTAGAGGCGCAGACGGCGCTGGTGCAGGCCAGTGGCGAGGCGTTCCAGCTCTCGCAAGCGCGCTTTGACCGCGGTGTGGACAGCTACCTGGATGTGCTGGATGCCCAGCGCTCGTGGTACAGCGCCCGTCAATCCCTCATCAGCACCCGGCTGTCCCGGCTGACCAATGGCGTCACCCTGTACAAGGCGCTGGGCGGCGGCTGGACGGACGGACAGTCCTGAAACCGGGGGCAAGCCATGGTGCGTAGAACAAGACAGGAAGCCCTGCAAACCCGGCAGAGCATTCTGGACGGTGCGCTGGAGGTGTTCATGGAGCAGGGCTTCCAGCGTTGCTCCATGCAGGATGTGGCCGACCGCGCAGGGGTGACGCGAGGGGCGGTGTACTGGCACTTCCGCGATCGCTTTGATCTGCTGGAGGCCCTGCTGGACACCACCCAGCTCCCGTGGGAAGTGCTCAAACCCTGGGAGCGAGCGCCTTCGGTAGCTACGCCAGCCATGCCCCTGCGGCACATGCTGGCACGCATGGCCACGGCACCGCTGGCGTGGCTGGAGGGGTCTCAGCCCACGCAGCAGGTGCTGCGCATCCTGGGGCAGGTCAGCGAGCCGGAAGGCACAGCCCCGCTGGTGGCCCGGCTGGATGCCGACCGGAGCGCCGGTTTGCAATGCCTGCAGAGTGCACTGGCGCAGGGCGCTGCCAAGGGTGACCTGCGTTCAGGCGCTGACCCCGCCACTGCGGCGCTGGGCCTGTTCGCCCTGGTGGATGGTCTGATGCACCAGTGGCTGCGGCAGCCCGCGGCCTTCGGCCTGGCTGCGGTGGGCACGCAGGCAGTGCAGTCGCACCTGGCGGGGCTGCTCGCTGCCTGAGCGGTAGCGTGCCTTCCTCTTTTTGCTATCAATAAGAGAGCTGCTTGCGCTTTATGCATGAGCGCTAGCGGCTCTTTTTGTTTGTAACTCTCTGCGGACATGCCGAGTTTATGCGGGTAGTGCACCGCTGGCACCTGGAGTCGCCTGCTTGAGCAGCCACTGCTGAAATGCCAGCATGGCCGCGGTAGGGGCACGCGACTGGAGTCGCGTGAGCCAGTAGGCACCGCGTGGCAGCTCCAGCGCAAAGGGCTGCACCAGTCGGCCCTGCTGCAGCTCGCGCGTGAACAGCTTGACGGGCAGCAGCGCCACGCCTGCCCCCTGCGCTGCGGCTTCGGCCAGCGTCAACGACGAATCGAACACCGCCCCGCGCAGCACCGGGCAGGGCTGGCCTGCTGCGGCAAACCAGTCGGTCCATTCCTCGGCGCGGTAGGTGCGCAGCAGCGGCAGCCGGGCCAGATCGGCGGGGTGTGCCAGCCCATGTGCCATGGCGGGCGTACACATGGGCGAGAGCGGGGCTTCCAGAATGCGCTGCGCATGCGTGCCATGCCAGGCCCCATCGCCAAACCGTATCGCACAGTCCAGCCCTTCGCCAGCCATGTCTACGCGGTTGTTGTGGGTGAGCAGGCGCAGGTCTACAAACGGGCAGCTCTCCTGAAAGTGCTTGAGCCGGGGCAAAAGCCAGCCCACCGCAAAAGTACCCACCACCCCCACGGTCAGCACTTCGCGGGGGCGGTTGTCGGCCAGTTGCTCCAGCGCCCGCTGCAGGCTGCCAAAAGCTTCTGCCACTGCGGGCAGCAGCGCCTGGCCTTCGTCAGTCAGCGCCAAGCCGCGTGGCAGGCGGCGAAACAGCGGCTGGCCCACCCGTTCCTCCAGGTTGCGAATGTGCTGGCTCACCGCCGTCTGCGTCACATGCAACTCTTGCGCGGCCCGCGTGAGGTTGAGGTGCCGGGCGGCGGCTTCAAAGGCACGCAGGGCGTTCAGCGGTAGATGCATGGGGCAGGCGTTGGGGCAACGGTGAGGCGGTGTCGATTTGCCCCAAGTTTTTCTGGGGTCAGTCCGTAATTATTGCCGTTGGTGCTGTGCGGGGTTCCTCGGCATCATTCGCTCCGTTCTTTTAAAGGGATGAAACCATGATGCAAAGAAGAGAGTTTTCCTTGGGGCTGGCCATGGCGGGCCTGCTGCCCCTGGCAGCGTGTGCCGCGGCACCTGTGGCATCTGCAGCATCTGCCGCGTCGGCAGACACCACACGCCGCTGGCAGCACACCTTGGCACAGATCGAGAAAAATGCCCAAGGCCGCCTGGGCGTGGCCATGCTGGACACTGGCAGCGGCCTGGCGCTGGGCTGGCGGCAGGATGAGCGCTTTGCGATGTGCAGCACGTTCAAGCTGCCGCTGGCCGCCTGGATGCTGGCGCTGGTAGACCAAGGGCGCGAGCGGCTGGATGCGCGCGTGCATTACGCAGAGAGCGAGGTGGTGGAGTATTCGCCCGTCAGCGGTGCCAAGGCCGGGGCAGGGGGCGGGCTCACGGTGGGTGAACTGTGCTCGGCCACCGTGAGCCTGAGCGACAACACCGCTGCCAACGTGCTGCTCGCCCGCCATGGCGGCCCTGCAGCCCTTACGGCGTGGCTGCGCTCGGTGGGGGACGGTACCACCCGGCTGGACCGCAACGAGCCCACTTTGAACGAAGCCGCCGTGGGTGACGAGCGGGACACCACCACCCCGCTGGCCATGCTGCAGACCATGCAGCGGCTGGTGCTGGGCGATGCGTTGACGCCCGCATCGCGCGCCACCTTGCAGCGCTGGCTGGTGGAAACCAGCACAGGCGACAAGCGCCTGCGCGCAGGCGCGCCCGGCTGGCGGGTGGGTGACAAGACGGGCACTGCCGGCAGTAGCGGCACGGCCAATGACATCGGCGTGCTGTGGCCAGCAGCAGGTGCCCCCGTGCTGGTGACCTGCTACCTCACACGCTCTGCCGCCAAGCCCGATCAGCGCGATGCCGCCATTGCCGAGGTGGCGCGGGCCGTGCTGGCGGCACGGGCGGCTTGATCACACGCAGGTTCTGAGGAGGTTGCGCAAGCTTCAGAGCTTCTTGACCAGCACCTGGCTGCGGCGATCCCAGTTGTATTTGCGCTTGCGGGCATCGGGCAGCCAGTCCGGGTCCACGGGCTGGAAGCCGCGCTTGATGAACCAGTGCATGGTTCGCGTGGTCAGCACAAAAATGCTCTCCAGCCCCATGGCGCGGGCCCGCTGCTCAATGCGCTTGAGCAGCTTTTCCCCATCGCCCGTGCCCTGGCTTTGGGGGGACACGGTCACGGCGGCCATCTCGGCCGTCTTGCCTTCGGGGTAGGGGTAGAGCGCGGCACAGCCAAAGATCACGCCGTCGTGCTCGATCACGGTGTAGCTCTCAATATCGCGCTCAATTTCGGTACGGTCGCGCTTGACGAGGGTGCCGTCTTTCTCGAACGGCTCGATGAGCTGCAGGATGCCGCCCACATCGTCAATGGTGGCCTCGCGCAGCTCTTCCAGCTTCTCGTCAATCACCATGGTGCCGATGCCGTCGTGCACGTACACCTCCAGCAGCAGCGACCCATCCAGCGCAAACGGGATGATGTGGCTGCGCTCCACGCCCGCCTTGCAGGCCTTCACGCAGTGCTGCAGGTAAAAGCCCACATCGGTGGGTTGCTGCGCCTGGGGCAGCTGGCGCAGCAGCGCCTGGGCAGCGGCCAGCGGCAGCTCGGTGTCGATGGGGTTGTCTTCGCTCTCGGGCTCGGTCGGCTTCATGCGGATGCCGGGCACCTCGGTCAAAAAGATGAGCTTGTCGGCCTGCAGCTCAATGGCCACGCTGGTGGCCACTTCTTCCATGCTCAGGTTGAAGGCCTCGCCCGTGGGCGAAAAGCCAAAGGGCGACAGCAGCACCAGCGCCCCCATGTCCAGCGTGCGGGTGATGCCTGCCACGTCCACCTTGCGCACCAGACCCGAGTGCTGAAAATCCACCCCGTCCACAATGCCCACGGGCCGCGCGGTGAGGAAGTTGCCAGAGATCACCCGCACCGTTGCGCCCGCCATGGGCGTGTTGGGCAGGCCCTGGCTGAAGGCTGCTTCAATCTCATAGCGCAACTGCCCTGCGGCCTCCTGTGCGCAATCGAGCGCCACCGAATCGGTGATGCGGATGCCGTGCGAGTACTTCGCGGCATGCCCCTTGGCGGCCAGCTGTTCATTCACCTGCGGTCGGAAACCGTGCACCAGCACAATGCGCACGCCCATGGCCTGGATCAGGGCCAGATCCTGCGCAATGTTGTGCAGCTTGCCTGCCGCAATGCCTTCACCCGTGAGCCCGATCACAAACGTCTGATTGCGGAACTTGTGGATATAGGGAGCGACCGAGCGGAACCAGGGCACAAAAGTGAAGTTGAAGACAGCGGACATGGCGGGTGCGTGAGACCTCGGTGAAGGGTTCAAGAAAAAGGCAGCCCATGAAGAGCTGCCTGGAGGAAGTATGGAGAGTGCGCATCATAGAACCAGATGGCTCCATTGGTGCAGCCTGCGGTGCAGGCAAGGCGTGAAAACCTTGCCTGCAGGGCGGGCCGCTGACTTCTTTACTTTCTTTACCTTTCAGTCATCAGAAAAACCCTTCTGGATCGCCTTGCGCAAGGCGACGTTGTCCGCACGGCGCTGGGCTCCGCGGGTTCGGATGTGTTTGCCTGCGGCGCTGGACAGGCTGCGTTGGGCCATGGCAATGGCCACAGGGTTTCGGGGCGGGCCCGAGGGTTCGAGCTTCAGCACCAGGGGCTGCTTCATGCGGCGCAGCTTTTTGATTTCACCCTGGGCGTAGGCCCGAGACAGTTTTTTTGCACTCATACGTTGTGCGTTCCACCAACAAAAAACCCCGGCGAAATAGCCAGGGCTTGAGGTGCGCCGCGATGAGTGCGGGAGCTTCGGCCTTGGCTGAACTGAGTGAATGCACAGTCCAGCCGGGGCGGTGGACTGTGGTCAGGCGGTGATGGATGAATGAACCGACATAGGAATGACCTCCAGAACTTTTCAGGGGACGCAAGGGCTGCGTGCACAGGCCTGAAAGAAGGCGCGATTGTGCGGGGCCGCACCGCCTCTGGCAAGCCAGCGGGCTGCTGTGGCCTGGAAACTGTGGTGTGCAACGCACATCCTGCATGGTCAGGCCCGATAATCGCGCCCCATGTCGTCTTCTGAACCGCGTCCGTCCGAGCCATCCCGCAGCTTCACGCTGGAGTTTCCCGAATCCCTGCCCGTATCGGGCAAGCGCGAAGAGATCATGGCCGCGATCAGCCAGCACCAGGTCGTCATCGTGTGCGGCGAAACGGGCTCCGGCAAAACCACGCAGCTGCCCAAGATTGCGCTGGCTTTGGGACGTGGCAAGTGCAATGCCAAGCCGGGCCCGGATGGAAAGGTGCGTGGCCAGCTCATCGGCCACACCCAGCCGCGCCGTATTGCCGCCAGCAGCGTTGCCAAGCGCATTGCTGAAGAGCTGAAAACCCCACTGGGCGATGTGGTGGGCTACAAGGTGCGGTTCCAGGACCGCCTGAGCCGCGATGCCTCCGTCAAGCTGATGACGGACGGCATCTTGCTCGCAGAGACGCAGACCGACCCGCTGCTCAAGGCCTACGACACCCTCATCATCGACGAGGCGCACGAACGCAGCCTCAACATCGACTTTCTGCTGGGCTACCTGCGCCAGATCCTGCCGCGCAGGCCTGATCTGAAGATCATCGTCACCTCGGCAACGATTGATGCGGACCGGTTTGCCAAGCATTTCGCATCGGCCAAAGGGCCTGCCCCGGTCATCATGGTGTCCGGCCGCACCTTCCCGGTCGAGCAGCGCTACCGCCCGTTTGAAGACAGCCGTGACTATGGCCTGAACGAGGCCATTGCCGACGGGGTGGACGAACTCTGGCAGGGCAATGCGGGTGGCGACATCCTGGTCTTTTTGCCCGGCGAGCGCGAAATCCGCGAGGCTGCCGACCATCTGCGCAAACACCTGTCGCACCAACCCGTGATGCGCAATGCCGAGGTGCTGCCGCTGTTTGCGCGCCTGTCGCAGGCCGAGCAGGACCGCATCTTTGACGGCCACACCGGCCGCCGCATCGTGCTGGCGACCAACGTGGCCGAGACCTCGCTCACGGTGCCAGGCATTCGATACGTGATTGACGCAGGCACAGCGCGCGTCAAGCGCTATAGTTTCCGTAGCAAGGTGGAGCAGCTGCTGGTCGAGCCCATCAGCCAGGCCGCCGCCAACCAGCGTGCGGGCCGCTGCGGCCGCGTGGCCAACGGCATCTGCATTCGCCTGTATGACGAGGCAGACTTCAACGGTCGCCCGCGCTTTACCGACCCGGAAATCCTGCGGTCATCGCTGGCAGGCGTCATCCTGCGCATGAAGTCGCTGCACCTGGGCGATGTGGCGCAGTTTCCGTTCATCGAAGCACCTTCGGGCCGCGCGATTGCCGACGGCTACCAGTTGCTGGGCGAGTTGGGCGCAGTGGACGATGCGAACGAGTTGACGCCCATTGGCGTGGAACTGTCCAAGCTGCCGCTGGACCCGCGCGTGGGCCGCATGATTCTGGAGGCGCGCGAGCGCCGAGCGCTGGACGAAGTGCTGGTCATTGCCAGTGCCCTCAGCGTGCAGGACGTGCGCGACCGGCCGCTGGAGGCGCAGCAGCAGGCCGACCAGGCGCACGCCAAGTTCGACGACGAGAAGAGCGAGTTCAGCGGGTATCTCAAGCTGTGGAAGTGGATCAATGAGGCCCGGGGCGGGGCACCCAGCCTGCCCTCAGCCCGCGCGCAAAAGGCCATGGCGCTCAAAAAAGCGCCTTCGCAAGCCATCTTGCCCGTGGGGCAGCGGGCCGCCGCGCCGGGGCCTGCTCCCTCCCCAGCGCCGGAAGCCGCGCCCACCCACAAGCTCAGCAACCGCCAGTACGAGGCGCTACTGCGGCAGAACTTCATCAGCATCCGCCGCCTGCGCGAGTGGCGCGACATCCACACTCAGCTGCTCACCGTGGTGACGGAGCATGGCTGGCGCATCAACACGCAACCGGCCAGCTACGAGCAGATTCACCTCTCGATGCTGGCGGGCCTGCTGGGCAACGTGGGCTGCAAGAGCGACGAGGATGACTGGTACCTGGGCGCGCGTGGCATCAAGTTCTACAAGCACCCCGGCGCGCACCTGAACAAGAAGCCCGGCCGCTGGATCGTGGCGGCCGAATTGGTGGAGACCACGCGCCTGTTCGGCCGGGGCATCGCCGCCATCGAGCCGCAATGGATTGAACAGATTGGCGGCCACCTGCTCAAGAAGCAGATGCTGGACCCGCACTGGGAGAAGAAGGCTGCCCAGGTCACCGCGCTGGAGCGCGCCACGCTGTACGGCATCGTCATCTACAACAGCCGCCGCGTGGACTTTGGCAAGGTGGACCCGCACGGTGCGCGCGACATCTTCCTGCGCGAGGCGCTGGTGCAGGGCGAGTGGGAAACCCGCCTGCCGTTCCTGGCCGCCAACCAGAAGCTGATCGCCAAGGTGGAAGAGCTGGAGCACAAATCCCGCCGCCAGGACGTGCTGGTGGACGACGAACTGATCTACGCCTTCTACGACCAGCAGGTGCCGCAGGACGTGTGCAGCGGCGCGACCTTCGAGCGCTGGTACAAGGACGCAAGCCGTGCCAACCCCGAGCTGCTCAGGCTCACCCGCGACGAGCTGATGCGCCACGAGGCCGCGGGCATCACCACCAGCGCCTTCCCCAAAACCGTGCGCCTGGGCGGCGTGGACTGCACCGCCAGCTACCTGCACGAGCCCGGCGACCCGCGCGACGGCATCACCGTGACGGTGCCGCTGTTCGTGCTCAACCAGGTGAGCGAGGAGCGCTGCGAATGGCTGGTGCCCGGCATGCTCAAGGACAAGATCCAGGCACTGCTCAAGAGCCTGCCGCAGCGCCCGCGCAGCCGCTTTGTGCCTCTGCCTGAATCCGCCACGCGGCTGGCCGAGCTGTTCACCGCGCCTGAACGATTCGGCACCGGCAGCCTCACTGACGCGCTGCTCAAGCAGGTGCGCGACGAGACCTCGCTCGACGTGAAACGGGCAGACTTCAAGCTCGACATGCTCAGCCCGCATCTGTTCATGAACTTCCGCGTGGTGGACGAACATGGCCGCCAGCTCGGCCATGGCCGTAACCTGGGCGCGCTCAAGGCCGAATGGGGGGCCAAGGCGCGCGGGGCCTTCCAGGCGCTGGCGGGGCTCAAGCTGGGCGGGCAGGGCGGTTCAGAGCAAAAAACGGCTCCAGCGCCCGGTAATCAAGCGCAGGCTGCTACTAAAAACGTAGCAAAGGCGGCAGCGCCTGCTGCATCCTCAGCACCCACGGCCCCGGCCGGCCAGCGCTACACCACCTGGACGTTTGGTGAGCTGCCCGAGCTTATGGAGATCAAGAAAGGCGGGCAGACGCTGGTGGGCTTTCCGGCGCTGATTGATGGCGGCGATGCCGTCACCATCGAAGTGTTTGATGAGCCGGAGGTTGCGGCCGCCAAGCACCGCGCAGGCCTGCGCCGCCTGTTTGCGCTGCAGATCAAGGATGCACTCAAGTACCTGGAAAAGAACATCCCAGACCTGCAAAAAATGGCTGTGGCCTACATGCCGCTGGGTACGCAAGAAGACTTGCGCAACCAGATCATTGACGTGGCCTTGGACCGGGCCTTTTTGCTCGACCCGCTGCCGACCGATGAGTCCGACTTCAAACGCCGCGTGGACGAAGGGCGGGGGCGCCTGACGCTGATTGCCAACGAAGTGGCCCGTTTGGCGTTCACCATCCTCACGGAATACGCCGCTGCCGCCCGCAAGATCAAGGACACCAAAAACGCGCCCGATGCCACGGCTGATGTACAGCAGCAGTTGCTGCGCCTGGTGCCCAAGAACTTCATCGCCGCGGCCCCGTGGGCACAATTGGCGCACTTCCCGCGCTACCTCAAGGCCATCACGTTGCGGCTGGACAAGTACCGCGCCGACCCCGCACGCGACGCTGGCAAGCTGGCCGAGCTGCGCCCGCAAGAGCAGCGCTACTGGCGCTTGGTGGCTGAGCGCAAGGGCGCGGTGGATGCGCGCATGCAAGAACTGCGCTGGCTGCTGGAGGAGCTGCGCGTGAGCTTCTTCGCGCAAGAGCTGCGCACGCCCCAGCCGGTGAGCGTGAAGCGGCTGGACAAGCTGTGGGCTCAGGTCAACAGCTGATATCAAAGATCCGCTGCCAGACCGGCTCTGGCGTGTTGGCGTCCTTCAACTGTGCAGCCGGATCGCGCCTTCTGACACGTAGCGTTTGAACTCCATCATGGGCAGGGTGGCTGCGCCCGGCGCATCGCCATCCACCCAGCTGAGGGTCGCCTCGGTGGGGTTCATTTCGATGTCTACCGGGCCTTCAGGGATGGGCATCATCGGCCCATCGCCCGAGCGGAACTCTACTTTTCCCACAATCTGTGCAGCTTTTGCCATATCGCTCTCCCGTTGCTGTGTTGACGTTTGCATGGTGCTGCGGTTGCTGGCTTGTTGTGGAAAGAACTGAACCGTTATGCGCGTAGGCGAAGTCTTACCCCGCTTGTGATGCGCAGCGGGCGAGCAGAGCGCCGTGTCCTACGCAGCTGCGTTGAGGCAGTCCGGAAACTGTTCGTTTCGCAGCGGCGTGACTCCATGGCATGGGCATTGGCCTTGGGTCTGTCGCGTTACAGGGTTTCTCAACCAGGAGTAAGAAATGAAGCAAATTGCCGATGTCATGACACGGGGCGTACGCACCCTTTCACCTCAGGATTCGTGCTTGCTCGCGGCGCAGGCCATGAAGGAGCTGGACATTGGTTCGGTGCCTGTGTGCGATGCGCAGCGCCTGGTGGGCATGGTGACAGACCGCGACATCGTGCTGCGTTCTGTGGCCCAGGAGCGGCCCGACGCGAACCTGGGCGAAATCATGTCGCCCGAACCGGTCTATTGCTACGCAGACGAGCCTTTGGACAAAGCGCTGCAGACCATGCGGGGCGAACAGATTCGGCGCTTACCGGTGGTGGACCGGGACAAGCGTCTGGTGGGCATGATCGCGCTGGGTGACATTGCCACAGATGGCGACGAGGCTGCGGCGGGTGACGCGGTTCGGGATATTTCCGAGCCTTCCCGCCCTGATCGATCGCACCTCTCGGCGGTCAGCGGCAATGCCGGTGGCGGGGAGAACTGAGCCATGGTGAACCAGATAGATTCGCCCGACGGTCGGCCGCGCAAGGATCCCGGCAAGCCCAGTCCGTCGCCGGTGGAAACCGATCCTTCGTTGCCGGTGAATCCCCCCGTTTCCACACCCGGGAGCGATCCATCGACCAATCCGCCGCCCCCGGTGCAGGCTCCACCCCTTCCCAAGAGCCGCAGACTGGAAAACTTCGGGTCACATTGGTGACGGGTGTGCGGGGCATCCCCATTGCCGCAGCCACCCTGCGCTACTAGTCTGGAGGACCAAAGGAGATCGCCTGCCCTATGCGTCCGCACCATAAGTTCTGGCCCCGCCGCCTGCCCCATTCGATCACCATGCCAGCGGTTTCGCTGTGGGATAACCTGGCGACCAATGCCCGGCGTTACCCTGACAAGGCGGCACTCGTCTTCTTTGGGAGCACTCTGACCTATGCCCAACTGGCCGTGGGGGCCGAACGGCTGGCTGCGCGCCTGGCTGCGCTGGGGGTGCAGCGCGGCGATCGTGTCGTGCTTTGCATGCAGAACTGCCCGCAATTGGTGATGGCGCACTTTGCCATCCTGCGGGCCAATGCGGTGGTAGTGCCGGTGAACCCGATGAACCGGGCGGAGGAGTTGAAGCACTACATCACAGACCCGGACACCAAGGTGGCTGTTACCACGGCAGACCTAGCACCTGAGCTGGCCAAGGCGAGCAACGATCTACCGGAAGAGTTGCGCCTGCGCCATCTGATCATCACGCACTTCGCAGATGCTTTTGACCCCGATGTCGGAGGGCCCGACGCGCCACCCGAGGCGTGGCGTGATTGGTTGTTGACGCGCCATCCCGTGCCTGAACTGCACGGGGCGCAAGCCCATGCATGGCTGGACTGCATGGCAAGCTCTGAGCCTGCGCCTCCTTTGCAGGCGGGTCCGCAGGACTTGGCTTTGCTGCCCTACACCAGCGGCACCACCGGCCTGCCCAAGGGCTGCATGCATTTGCACAAGAGCATCATGCACAACGCGGTGGCCAGCAGCCTTTGGGGCAGCGGCTCGGTCGACAGTGTGACGCTGGCCGTGGTGCCGATGTTTCACATCACCGGCATGGTCAGCGTGATGCATACGTCGATTTACTGCGGCGCTACGCTGGTCATCATGCCCCGCTGGGACCGCGATCTGGCGGGACGCCTGATCTCGCGGTATCGGGTAACCACGTGGACCAACATCCCCACCATGGTGATTGACCTGCTGGGCAGCCCCCACTTTGCCAGCTACGACCTCTCCAGCCTGGCCTACATCGGGGGCGGAGGGGCGGCCATGCCCCAGGCCGTGGCTCAGCGCCTGCTGGAGCAATATGGGCTGCGGTATGCCGAGGGCTATGGCCTGACCGAGACGGCCGCTCCATCGCATGCCAACCCGCCAGACAACCCCAAACAGCAATGCCTGGGAGTGCCCTTCATGAGCGTGGATGCACGTGTGGTGGACCCTGACACGCTGCAGGAAGTGCCGGTGGGTGAGCAGGGTGAAATCATCATTCACGGCCCCCAGGTGTTTGAAGGCTACTGGAAGCGCCCTGATGCCACCGCCTCTGCTTTTGTGGAGCTGGATGGCAAGCGATTTTTCCGTTCAGGAGATCTGGGCCGCATGGATGAGGACGGCTATTTCTTCCTGACCGACCGGCTCAAGCGCATGATCAACGCGAGCGGCTTCAAGGTGTGGCCAGCGGAGGTCGAGGCGCTGATGTTCCGCCACCCCGCCATTCAGGAGGCCTGCATCATTGCAGCGCAGGACAGCTATCGCGGAGAGACCGTCAAGGCCGTTGTGGTGCTGCGCGCATCGCACAAGGATACGACCGAGCAGCAAATCATGGACTGGTGCCGCGAAAACATGGCGGTGTACAAGGCTCCGCGCATCGTGCAGTTCATGGATGCGCTGCCCAAGAGTGGTAGCGGCAAGGTGATGTGGCGGCTGTTGCAGGAGAGCGAGTCAGCCGCCCGCAGTGGGCACGGCTCTGGCGGCTAGCAGGGCGGGGTATTGCCCTCCCAGGTTTCAGTTGCTGGCTGACTGGATCAGCTCGGCGAGGTCCCGCTCCAGAAGGGCGGGGTCGCCCAGCTGCAGTTCAATCAATCGCCGAAGATGGGTGACGCTGTCCAGGTCGATGCTGCGGCACAGCAGGCCTGCGTGATTGCCGTCCACATGCGCTATCCCCGCAGTCATGGCAATGTGATCGCCAGTATCTGCCAAGGGAAGGGTGAGCTGGCAAGGCATGCCGGGGGGGACGGTGGCCTGTTCTGGCAACGTTACCAGCGCACCCTTCAGAGACAAGTCCAGCACCTGTACGCTGAACGCTGCCGTGGCGATGGTCAGCAGGGCGGGTGCGTCAAACTGCACACGCACGTAGTGGCGGCGCTCATGTGGCATGGGCATGCTCCTCGGTTGAGTTGGTTCATGGTAATTGAAAGCCCCTGCTTGCTCTAGTGTCCGTTGCCCTTTGGAGGCACTCTCTTGGCTTCTTATCGACACCCCTTTGATGTGCATCGTCGTTACAAAAAAAGGGGCGGGTCATTTCTCAAGGCGAGCGTCAGTGGTTAAAAACGCCAGCAACCACAATGAATTCGGAGAAATGGATATGTTCAAACAGGGCGTCTGGCAAAAAATATCGTTACTCGCGGGTTTTGCCTTTGCGGGAACGGCTGGTGCGCAAACTTACGTCAATGCCACGGTGGATGGGCAGATCGTTCCCGGTGTTTACGGGCGCATTCAGATTGGAAGCGGCATGCCGCCGCCGCTCATCTATGCGGAACCGGTCATCATCCAGCGCCCCCCTGTCGCCGTTCACCGGGCTCCCATCTACATGTATGTGCCGCCGGGGCATGCCAAAAACTGGGGCAAGCACTGCGCTCGGTACAACGCTTGTGCCCAGCCTGTGTATTTTGTGCAGGAGCCGCCTCGCCCGAAGGGGCGTGCACCTGGGCATGGGCGGGGACGAGAGGACTGGGATGACCATCCGGGCCGCGGACGAGGCCACGGCCACAGAGATTGAGCAAGTGCACTGCTGCCCGGGGGGGCCGAGGGAATCCTCAGGCGGCAGGCGGTGTCTGCCCTTGGGATGGGGCGGATACGGCGATGTCCCAGCATGCAATGAAGAGGGCGGCGATCACTGGGCCGATCACGAATCCCGTCAGGCCAAAGATGGCCATGCCGCCCAGTGTGGAAATCAGCACCACGTAGTCTGGCATCTTGGTGTCCTTGCCAACCAGTACGGGGCGCAGGATGTTGTCCACCAGGCCGATCACGAACACCCCAAACAGGGTCAAAACCACGCCCTGCCAGACTGCTCCTGTCGCCAGGAAGTAAATGGCGACCGGAACCCAGATCAGGCCGGCACCCACAGCGGGCAACAGTGAGAGAAACGCCATCAGCACGCCCCACAGGACGGGGCCCTGAATGCCCAGAATCCAGAAGATCATCCCCCCCAATGCGCCTTGCGAGGCTGCCACCACGATGTTGCCTTTGACGGTGGCACGGATGACGGTGGTGAATTTGCTGACCAACTGTTTCTTGTGCTCGTTGTCCAGCGGCGTGGCCTGACCGATCCGCAGCGCAAGGCTGCGTCCGTCGCGCAGCAGGAAGAACAGCAGGTACAGCATGATGCCGAAGCCCACAATGAATTCCAGCGTGTTCTGACCAATGCTCACAGCCTGGGTTGCAATCATCTGGCTGGCCTGTGACGCCACGGAGGACAGTTTTTGCTGAACCTGAGCCAGCGTGGTCAGATTCAGGCGCTCCAAAAGATTGATGGCCCAAGCGGGCAGGGCCGCCACTACCTGCTGCACGTAGGCGCCTATGTTGATTTGGCCGGACTTGAGTCGCTCATAAATGGCGTTGGCCTCTTGAACCAGCGAGACAGTGATCAAGGTCATCGGAAGAATCACGATCACCAGGCACACCGTGAGCGTGCAAAGTGCCGCCAGATTCTCGCGCCCGGGCATATTCAAAAGCATTTTGCGGTGCAGTGGGGCGAACAGAATGGCGAGCACCATGCCCCAGAAGATGGCCCCGTGAAATTGCCAAAGGATTGCCCCGAATCCCACGGTAACAAGCGTGAGCAGAAGCAGAAAGGTTTTTTGCTGAAACGGATGTTGGTTCATAGGCCCCGATGGACGGTGGATGCTTGCACGGAAACCGCAATGTACGCGACTGCAGCGCTCGCATTTACGTCCGGGCTGGCCCGAATTGGTGCTTGACCTTGGTTAAACCATGGTTCAGTGGCACAATGGCGCCCGCAATCTAGGCCCTTCCCCAGCCACAGTCGCATCCGCCAATCGGTTCAGCCGTGTCGCGGAAGGTTTACCAACCAGCTAATGCTCCCTCAAGGGGAGCGGAGGTCAGCGGATCATGAGCGATACGACATCCGTCTATCAAGCCTACCAAGGCAACACCTACCTCTTCGGCGGCAATGCGCCCTATGTCGAAGAGATGTATGAAAACTACCTTGCCAACCCTGGCAGCGTGCCTGACACATGGCGCGAATACTTTGATGCGCTGCAGCACGTACCCGCTGTAGATGGCAGCAACGCCAAGGATGTCCCTCATCTGCCCGTGGTCAATGCCTTCGCCGAACGCGCCAAGGCCGGTGGAACCAAAGTGGTGGTGGCCAGCGCCGACGCCGAAATGGGCCGCAAGCGCACCGCTGTTCAGCAACTGATTGCCGCTTACCGCAACGTGGGCCAACGCTGGGCTGACCTGGACCCTCTCAAGCGCACCGAGCGCCCCAACATTCCTGAGCTGGAGCCTTCCTTCTACGGCTTCTCTGATGCAGACCAGGAAACCGTTTTCGACACCAGCAACACATTTTTCGGCAAGGACAAGATGTCCCTGCGCGAATTGCTGAACGCGCTGCGTGAAACCTACTGCGGCACCATCGGTGCCGAGTACATGTACACCTCTGACCAGACGCAAAAGCGCTGGTGGCAACAAAAGCTTGAAGGCATTCGCTCCAAGGCGACCTTCGGTGCGGAAAAGAAACGCCAGATTCTGGATCGCCTCACGGCCGCTGAAGGCCTGGAGCGTTACCTGCACACCAAGTACGTGGGTCAAAAGCGATTCTCGCTCGAAGGCGGCGAGAGCTTTATTGCTGCGATGGACGAGCTGATTCAGCAAGCCGGTGCCAAGGGCGTGCAGGAAATCGTGATCGGTATGGCCCACCGTGGCCGTCTGAACGTGCTGGTCAACACCCTGGGCAAGATGCCCAAGGACCTGTTTGCAGAGTTCGACCACACAGCCCCTGAAGATCTGCCTGCAGGTGACGTGAAGTACCACCAGGGTTTCAGCTCTGATGTGTCCACCCCTGGCGGCCCAGTGCATCTGTCGCTGGCGTTCAATCCTTCGCACCTGGAAATCGTCAACCCCGTGGTGGAAGGTTCTGTGCGCGCCCGTATGGATCGCCGTGGCGACAAGCGTGGTGACCAGGTGCTGCCTGTGCTGGTGCACGGCGACGCAGCTTTTGGCGGCCAGGGCGTGAACCAGGAAACCCTGGCGCTGGCCCAGACCCGTGGCTACACCACCGGTGGTACGGTTCACATCATCATCAACAACCAGATCGGTTTCACCACCTCTGACCCTCGCGACATGCGCTCCACCGTGTATTGCACGGACATCGTGAAGATGGTGGAGGCCCCCGTGCTGCACGTCAACGGTGACGATCCAGAAGCCGTGGTGCTGGCTACGCAACTGGCCCTGGAGTTCCGTATGGAGTTCCGTCAGGACGTCGTGGTGGACATCACCTGCTTCCGCAAGCTGGGCCACAACGAGCAGGACACCCCCAGCCTGACCCAGCCGCTGATGTACAAGAAGATTGCGCAGCACCCTGGCACACGCAAGCTGTACGCCGACAAGCTGGCTGCACAAGGCCTGGGCGAATCGCTGGGCGACGACATGGCCAAGGCCTATCGCGCCGCCATGGACGCTGGCAAGCACACCGTGGACCCCGTGCTGACCAACTTCAAGAGCAAGTACGCTGTGGACTGGTCTCCCTTCCTGGGCAAGAAGTGGACCGACGCTGGCGACACCGCCATCCCGCTGACTGAGTGGAAGCGTCTGGCCGAGAAGATCACCACCATTCCCGAGACTGTGACACCGCACCAGCTGGTGAAGAAGGTGTACGACGACCGCGCAGCCATGGGCCGTGGTGACGTCAATGTGGACTGGGGTATGGGCGAGCACATGGCTTTCGCTTCGCTGGTGTCCAGCGGCTACGCCGTGCGCCTGTCGGGTGAAGACTGCGGCCGTGGCACGTTCACACACCGCCACGCCGTGATTCACGACCAAAAGCGTGAAAAGTGGGACACCGGCACCTATGTGCCTCTGCAGAACGTGTCTGAAAACCAAGCTCCGTTCACCGTGATCGACTCCATCCTGTCTGAAGAGGCAGTGCTGGGCTTTGAATACGGCTACGCAGGTTCTGACCCCAACACCCTGGTGATCTGGGAAGCCCAGTTCGGCGACTTTGCTAACGGCGCTCAAGTGGTGATCGACCAGTTCATCGCCTCTGGCGAAGTGAAGTGGGGTCGTGCCAATGGTTTGACCTTGATGCTGCCCCACGGCTACGAAGGCCAAGGCCCAGAGCACAGCTCTGCCCGCCTGGAGCGCTTCATGCAGCTGGCCGCCGACACCAACATGCAGATCGTGCAGCCCACTACGGCCAGCCAGATCTTCCACGTGCTGCGTCGCCAGATGGTGCGTGACCTGCGCAAGCCGCTGGTCATCTTCACGCCCAAGTCGCTGCTGCGTAACAAGGACGCCACTTCGCCTCTGACCGAGTTCACGAAAGGCAGCTTCCAGACGGTGATTCCTGAGCAGGACGAAGCCATCGAGAAGAAGGCCGCCAAGGTCAAGCGCGTGATCGCTTGCTCGGGCAAGGTGTACTACGACCTGGTGAAGAAGCGCACCGAGAAGGAAGCCGACGACGTGGCCATCATCCGCGTGGAGCAGCTGTACCCCTTCCCGCACAAGGCGTTTGCTGCCGAGCTGAAGAAGTACCCCAATGCAACCGACATCGTGTGGTGCCAGGACGAGCCACAGAACCAGGGCGCCTGGTTCTTCATCCAGCACAACATCCACGAGAACATGCTCGATGGCCAGAAGCTGGGTTACGCCGGTCGTGCAGCCTCGGCATCGCCTGCCGTGGGTTATTCGCACCTGCACCAGGAACAGCAGAAGGCCCTGGTCGATGCCGCCTTCGCCAAGCTCAAGGGTTTTGTCCTGACCAAGTAAGGCCGGAAACCCGAATACAGAACAAAACCCTCTTTGAAAGAATTAGTCATGGCTATCGTAGAAGTCAAAGTCCCTCAGCTGTCTGAATCCGTGGCGGAAGCCACCATGCTGACCTGGAAGAAAAAGGCCGGTGAGGCCGTTGCTGCGGATGAAATCCTGATCGAAATCGAAACCGACAAGGTTGTGCTGGAAGTGCCCGCACCTTCGGCTGGCGTGCTGGCTGAACTGGTGGTGGGTGACGGTGGCACCGTGGTGTCTGACCAGGTCATCGCCAAGATCGACACCGAAGGCAAGGCCGGTGCCGCTGCTCCTGCTGCTGCCCCCGCAGCCGCTGCTGCAGCGCCCGCTGCCGCCGTGGCAGCCGCTCCAGCCGCTGCTGGTGGCTCCAAGGGCGATGTAGCGATGCCCGCAGCCGCCAAGCTGCTGGCCGACAACAACCTGTCTGTCGGCGACGTGACTGGCTCCGGCAAGGATGGCCGCGTGACCAAGGGCGATGTGCTGGCTGCCGTGGCCGGCGGTGCCAAGCCCTCCGCAGCGCCTAGCGTGATCCCCACTGGCGTACCCACCAAGGCGCTGCCCCAAGTGGCTGCTCCTGCTGCCCCCAACCTGGGCGACCGCCCAGAACAGCGCGTGCCCATGAGCCGTCTGCGTGCCCGCGTGGCCGAGCGTCTGCTGCAGTCGCAGTCCACCAACGCCATCCTGACCACGTTCAACGAAGTGAACATGGCTCCCGTGATGGATCTGCGCAAGAAGTTCCAGGACAGCTTCACCAAGGAACATGGCACCAAGCTGGGTTTCATGTCCTTCTTCGTGAAGGCTGCCGTGCACGCCCTCAAGAAGTACCCAGTGCTGAACGCCTCGGTGGATGGCAACGACATCGTCTACCACGGCTACTTCGACATCGGTATCGCTGTGGGCTCGCCCCGTGGCCTGGTGGTGCCCATCCTGCGCAACGCAGACCAGATGAGCTTCGCTGACATCGAGAAGAAGATTGCCGAATTCGGCAAGAAGGCGGCAGAAGGCAAGCTGGGCATTGAAGAAATGACGGGTGGTACTTTCTCCATCTCCAACGGCGGTACATTCGGCTCCATGCTGTCCACACCCATCATCAACCCACCCCAGTCCGCCATCCTGGGCGTGCACGCCACCAAGGACCGCGCTGTGGTGGAGAACGGCCAGATCGTGATCCGTCCGATCAACTACCTGGCCATGTCCTACGACCACCGCATCATCGACGGTCGCGAGGCTGTGCTGGGCCTGGTCGCCATGAAGGAAGCGCTGGAAGACCCAGCCCGTCTGCTGTTCGACATCTGATCGAACCCTGAGACCTGAAACCCACCCGTGAAGCAGAGGCACCCATCCGCGTGCGGAGCCTCTCACCGGTGGGTTTTTCTTCAACTGAATCAACGAGATTTCCTATGAGCAAGCAATTTGATGTGATCGTTATCGGTGGTGGCCCTGGTGGCTATATCGCCGCCATTCGTGCCGCCCAGCTGGGCAAGAACGTCGCCTGTATCGACGAATGGAAGAACGAGAAGGGTGGCCCCGCACCAGGCGGCACCTGCACCAACGTGGGTTGCATTCCATCCAAGGCACTGCTGCAATCGTCTGAGCACTTCGAGCACGCCAACCACCACTTTGCCGATCACGGAATCTCGGCCAAGGACATCCAGATCGATGTGGCCAAGATGATTGGCCGCAAGGATGCGGTGGTGAAGCAGAACAATGACGGCATCCTGTACCTGTTCAAGAAGAACAAGGTCAGCTTCTTCCACGGCCGTGGCTCGTTTGTCAAAGCTGTTGAAGGCGGCTACGAGATCAAGGTTTCTGGTGCTGCAGAAGAGACTCTGGTGGGTAACCAGATCATCGTGGCGACCGGCTCCAACGCCCGGGCGCTGCCCGGTGTGCCGTTTGACGAAGTGAACGTGCTGTCCAACGACGGTGCGCTGCGCATTGGTGCTGTGCCCAAGAAGCTGGCGTTGATTGGCTCCGGCGTGATCGGTCTGGAAATGGGCTCCGTGTGGCGTCGTCTGGGCGCAGACGTAACCATTCTGGAAGGTCTGCCCACATTCCTGGGTGCTGTGGACGAGCAGATTGCCAAGGAAGCCAAAAAGGCTTTCGACAAGCAGGGCCTGAAGATCGAGCTGGGCGTGAAAGTTGGCGACATCAAGAACGCCAAGTCAGGTGTGAGCATTGCTTACACCAACGCCAAGGGCGAAGCCCAGACGCTGGACGCAGACAAACTGATCGTTTCGATCGGCCGCGTGCCCAACACCGTTGGCCTGAACACCGAAGCCGTGGGCCTGCAGCTCGACGAGCGCGGTGCCATTGTGGTGGACGGCGATTGCAAGACCAACCTGCCCGGCGTGTGGGCCGTGGGTGACGTGGTGCGTGGCCCCATGCTCGCGCACAAGGCCGAAGAAGAGGGCGTTGCCGTGGCCGAGCGCATTGCTGGCCAGCACGGTCACGTCAACTTCAACACCATCCCTTGGGTCATCTACACCAGCCCTGAGATTGCGTGGGTGGGCCGCACCGAGCAGCAACTCAAGGCCGACGGTGTGAAGTACAAGGCTGGCACTTTCCCCTTCCTTGCCAATGGCCGCGCGCGCGCGCTGGGCGACACCACGGGTATGGTCAAGTTCCTGGCTGACGCGACGACCGACGAAATCCTGGGTGTACACATCGTGGGCCCCATGGCGTCCGAGCTGATCTCTGAAGCCGTGGTGGCCATGGAGTTCAAGGCCAGCGCTGAAGACATCGCACGCATTTGCCACGCGCACCCATCGCTGTCTGAAGCCACCAAGGAAGCTGCCTTGGCAGTGGACAAGCGCACACTGAATTTCTGATATCAGTTTTTCAGTGAAAATGGCTGCTAGCGCAATAGAATCAAGCGCAAGCAGCTATTGATTTCATAGCGAACCCTCGCCGATGCGGGGGTTCGCCTTTTCTGAGGCATCAAGACCGTGAGTGTCAAACAGGCGTATCTGGCCGAGCTGGCCGCCAAAGGGTTCCAAAGTGATCCTGCGCAGTTGCGGGCCGTGGATGCCTTGCAGCGTTGTGCTGACGACTGGGCTGCCTACAAGGCAAAGCGCTCCAACGCGCTCAAGAAGCTGCTGAACCGTCCCGACATTCCCAAGGGCGTCTACATGTATGGCGGTGTAGGGCGGGGCAAGAGCTTTTTGATGGACTGCTTTTTCAACGCAGTACCCATCAAGCGCAAGGTGCGGTTGCATTTCCATGAATTCATGCGTGAAGTTCACCGTGAGCTGGCAGCCCTTCAGGGCACCGTGAATCCGCTGGACGTGCTGGGTGCCCGCATCTCCAAACGGTACAAGCTCATCTGCTTTGATGAATTCCATGTGGCGGACATCACCGATGCGATGATCTTGCACCGGTTACTGGTAGCGCTGTTTGAGAACGGAGTGGGCTTTGTCACCACCTCCAACTTCGAGCCCAATGGCTTGTACCCGGACGGCCTGCACCGGGATCGCATACTGCCCGCCATTGCGCTGCTGAACGAGCGCATGGAAGTGGTCAACGTGGACAACGGAACCGACTACCGCCGCCGCACGCTGGAGCATGTGAAGCTCTACCACACCCCCTTGGGGCCAGAGGCTGATGCCGCCATGAATGAGGCATTCAACCAGCTGGCCGAGGTGCATGATGAGGACCCCGTGCTGCACATTGAGGCTCGCGAGATCCGCGCGCGGCGCAAGGCGGGCGGGGTGGTCTGGTTTGATTTCAGCGTGCTGTGTGGTGGCCCGCGGTCGCAAAACGATTACCTGGAGATTGCGACGCAGTTCCATACCGTTCTGCTCTCTGGCGTGCCTTACATGCCTGTGAACATGGCATCCCCTGCGCGACGATTTACCTGGTTGGTGGATGTGCTGTATGACCGCCGTGTCAAGCTGATCCTGTCTGCCGCCGTGCCCCCGGAGCAGCTCTACACAGAGGGTCCGCTGGCGCACGAGTTTCCGCGCACGGTTTCCCGTCTCAACGAAATGCAATCCAAAGAGTTTCTGGATTTGGAGCGGAGACTGGTCGATACCGGCCTGACATGAAAGGACCTTCCATGAGCCTGCTCCGTACTGTTTTTTCTGTTTCATTCCTCTGCGCCTCGTTGAGTACGTTGGCCCTGGCTGCTTCTGATGAGGCCTCCAAAGAGCGGGAAGGGAGTGCTGCCGCGGCCCAGCGTGCGGAGCAGAAGGCCGAGATCGCCCGAGAGCGTGCGCGCAACACGGAGTCGCGCAAGCAGGCGGAAGCCCGCTGCTATAAGCTTTTTGCCGTAGAGGACTGCCTGCGTGAAGCCCGCAGTCAGTGGCGCGAAGTGGAAACGCGTCTGCGCGCGCAGGAGGTGCAGGTGAACGACGCAGAGCGCAAGGAAAAGGCCCGCGAACGTTTGCGCATCATTGAGGAAAAGCAGTCTTCACCAGCGGTCCCTGCGGCTGCGGGCGCGTCTTCACCCATGCCAGCGGCTTCAGCCACCATCCGGGCTCCTCATGGCGCCGGTCGCTCGGGCGCGAAAGAAAAGCCGCCGGAAACGCAGGCCACCCGCGATCGCGAAGCAGCCGAGCGGGCCGCCCAGCAACGCCAGCGAGCCAGCACACAAGAGGCCGACCAGGCTACTCGCGGCAAAGAGAATGCCGAGCGTGCCGAGAAGGCGCGTCAACGGCAACTGGAAGCCCAGAAAACCTCTGAGGAGCGACGTGCCCGCCGGGACAAAGAGAAGGCAGAGGCTGCAGCGAGCGGGCATCAGCCTTCAGCGCCGCTGCCCACGCCACCTTGAGTGTTTGATTGTTTCCCCGCGGGCGTAGCTCGGCAATTGATCGGGTAGAGCAGAGGGGCGTTGTAGCAAACGCCCGGATGCGGAGTGACTGTCGAAGCGCCCGATTCAGGAGGAGGTCATGCTGGTGAGACTGGGAACCTTCTTCTCTTCCACCAGCGCCTCAATTTTCACGATGACCAGCGAGAGGTTGTCGCCGCCGCCCCGCGCACGGGAGCGCGCTTTTTCGATCAGGAATTCCGTCGCTTCGCGCGGCGACAGCGACTCCACCACAGATGCGAGCTCTGTGGGTGAAAAGTAGTGCCACACCCCGTCGCTGCAAGCCATCAGTACATCGCCAGGGCGCAGCTGAGGAATCAAGTGCGTGGTAGCCGGGGGATCGCTCTCGGTACCCAGGCAGCCTACCAGGATGTTGGAGTGCGGATGGTTGTTAGCCTCTGCCTCGGTCAGCTCACCCCGGTCCACCAGTGCCTGAACATACGAGTGGTCGCTGGTTCGGTGAATCAGCCGACCGCCCTGAAAGTGGTAAATGCGTGAATCGCCCGCATGTACCCAGTGGCAGTCGCCCCGAGGGTTGATGAGGAATGCCGCAATCGTGCTGTGAGGTTCTTGCTCTGCCGAAATGGCAGTGAGTCGGATGACGATGTGCGCTTCTTCCACCATGGACTTGAGCATGCTGGCGGCGTCATCTGTGTCCGGTGAATAACGCTCAAACAGTTGCTTGGCGGTCATCATGACCTGGTCAGATGCCTTGCGTCCCCCGCTGCGCCCACCCATGCCATCGGCCACTACGCCCAGTACGCAGCCGTTGTAACGGCTGTGGGCAATCAGCGCAACCTGATCTTGCTGGTATTCCCGGTCGCCCTTGTGGATGCCGGTGGATGCGATGAGGCGGAACGCTTTGGTCATGCTGAGAATTGTGTAGCGTGGTGCCACGCTGCCGGACATTTGGTGGCCGAGGAGCACGTATTATCGTCCTGCCTGTGGCGTTTTTGCCATGCATCTGGCTTCCCGCTCTCTTACCGCCAGTTTCCCGTCATTTTCTTGTCCGTTTCGCACTTTGCAGCCCGGTTGAGGCTTGCATGCCGTGTTGCTTTCTCACTCTTTGGATGCTGTAGAACCCCATGAATGACTCTCTTGAAGCCGTTGTAGAGTCCATTTTTGCGGAAGAGGGAGTGTTGGCACGCTCTGAGCCAGCCTATCAACCCCGACTGGGGCAGATGCGCATGGCAGCGGCCGTGGCCCGGACCATGGCACGCGGCGGGGAACTCGTGGTAGAGGCAGGAACAGGGGTCGGCAAGACCTATGCTTACCTCGTTCCTGCCTTGTTGTGCGGCGAAAGGGTTCTGCTCTCCACAGCTACCAAGGCCTTGCAGGACCAACTTTTTGCGCGTGATATCCCGAAACTGGCTGCGTTGCTGCAGGTGCCTGTCAAGGCGGCGTTGCTGAAGGGGCGCTCCAGTTATCTGTGCATGCATCGGCTGAGTCTTGCTCGTCAAGGCATTGGGGCGGAGGACAGACGGTTGGCCCGTCTGCTCGCTAAGGTGGAGGAGTGGTCCCATTCCACCGTGGCGGGAGACTTGGCTGAGCTGGCAACTCTGGACGAGCAGTCACCCGTCATTCCTCTTGTGACTTCTACGCGTGACAATTGCCTGGGCTCCCAGTGCCCATTGTTCAAAGACTGTCATGTGAACCAGGCACGCCGCAAGGCACTTGCGTCAGACGTGGTGGTGGTGAACCACCATCTTTTTTTTGCGGACATCGCCGTGCGCGAATCTGGCGTTGCAGAGCTATTGCCTACCGTGCGCGTTGTCGTATTCGATGAAGCCCATCAACTCAATGATGCGGGTGTTCAGTTCCTTGGTGCTCAACTCACTTCCGGGCAGTTCACCGATTTTGCCCAAGATGCTTTGACCGCGGGGCTGTCTCACGCACGCGGTTTTGCTGACTGGCCGGGGCTGAGTTCTGCTTTGCAGCTTGCTGTACGCCAATGGCGCGATCAGTTCGCCCAGGCTCCTGGCGGACCCAAAGTAGCATGGACCCAAGAGGTTCCAGAGGGTACCGACCCGAGCTGGTGGCCTCTGGCGCTGGGGAGGCTGGAGCAATGCTGCGCCGATCTGACACGCGCCTTGGATGCTTTTGCGCAGGTGTCGCCTGACCTGTCACGTCTTGCAGAGCGAGGTGCGGAATTGCTGCTGCGACTTAGCCGGTTTCAAGCTCCAGCGCAAGATGGCAGCGTACGCTGGCTGGATGCGGGCTCTACGGTGCGGCTGGTGGAGTCCCCGCTCGACATTGCTGACACCATGCAGTCAAAGGTGCTGCAGACGGCTCGTGAGCAGGTGGATGAGGATGGCTGGCCGGTGGCTTCCCAAGGCCCGGGTCGATCATGGATTTTTACATCTGCCACCCTGGGACACGATGAAGCCCTGACCTGGTTTACCCGGCGCTGTGGTTTGCAGGGGGCTGAAGTCATTCGTGTGGACAGCCCGTTCCGCTACGAAGACCAAGCTGGTCTATATGTTCCAGAAGAGTTTCCAGCTCCTGCTGATCCTGCTCACGGCCCTGCTGTTGCTGCTTTGGTTACTGAGGCCGCGGAACTCTTGGGTGGACGAACCCTGGTGCTGACCACCACGCTGAAGGCTTTGTCCGCCATTGGTCAGGCATTGCGAGAGGCGTTGACCCGGCGTGGATCATCGCTGGAGGTGCTGGTGCAAGGCGAGGGCGGCAAGCGACAGCTGATGGAGCGCTTCAGGGCGGCAGGTCAGTCCAGTGCTTCCGGCTGTGTACTGGTGGCGTCGGCCAGTTTTTGGGAAGGTTTTGATGTGCCCGGCCAGGCCCTGCAACTGGTGGTGATCGACAAATTGCCGTTTCCTCCCCCGGGTGACCCGTTGCTGGATGCGCGCTCGGCCAAAGTACAGGCATCAGGCGGAAAGCCCTTCATGGAATGCGCTTTACCGGAGGCTGCCGTGGCTCTCAAGCAGGGAGCGGGGCGTCTGATAAGGCACGAATCAGATCGCGGTGTTTTGGTGATTGCAGATACCCGCCTCATCAGGATGGGGTATGGCAAACGCCTGCTCACCACCTTGCCCCCCATGAAAAGGCTGGAGGGCAAAGAGGCATTTCACAGCGCTTTGAACGCGCTGGCGCTACTTACCAGAACTTCCACCACGGATCCGACTTGGCCTTGAAGCCCTCGCGCAGGTAGCTGCTTTGAGGGTAGGACGCAGTCATGACCCGCTGGGCATCGTCCCGCAACTGCGTCATGCCCAAGGCGTCGTAGGACTTGATCAGAATGTAGAGCGCTTCTTCCAGCGCTGGCACATCCTTGTAGTCGGACAGGGCAATTTGCGCCCTGTTCACGGCGGCTACATAGGCACCGCGCTCGTAGTAGTAACGGGCGACGTGAACCTCATACTGCGCCAGTGAATTCACGATGTAGGTCATGCGCTGCTTGGAATCGAGCGCGTAGCGGGACTCTGGGAAGCGCGTGACCAGTTCGTTGAAGGATTCAAAGGAATCCTTCGCCGCCTTTTGATCGCGTTCGGACAGATCCTGCCGGGAGATCCAGGAAAACAGCCCAAGGTTGTCATTGAAATTGACAAGGCCCTTGAGGTAGAGGGCGTAGTCCAGCGCGGGGCTGGCGGGATGCAGCTTGATGAAGCGATCCAGCGTAGCAATCGCCTGCGCCTTCTCGCCGCCCTTGTACTGGGCGTAAGCCTTGTCGAGTTGAGCCTGTTGCGCCAGAGGCGTACCGGCAGCCCGGCCCTCCAGCTTTTCCAGCAGCGGCACTGCCTTGTCATAGGCACCGCTGTTCATTTCATCTTTGGCTTCCGAGTGGATGCGGTTGGGACTCCAGCCCGCCGTTTTGTCTTCAGGTGTGCTGGAGCAGCCCGCGAGGACCAGCGAAGCGAGCAGGGCGGTGCAGAGAAACTGAGGGGCAAGACGCATTGCAGGCAGCTTTCAGGCAATAAACACATGGCATTCCGCTCATCCCCGGGCGGGTCTGCGAAAGCAGGCCTCCGGTGGAGCGGGCAATGAGGCCATTGTAATGGTCGGCTTTGCGGTGGCTGAACGTTGCTACATGAGGAGGATGGAGTGCACTGCCTTTCTACAATGGAGGGATGTACGTTCACTTGCGCCTGCACACAGAGTTCTCCGTCGTTGACGGGACCACCCGTATCGATGAGGTGGTCAAAGCCGCCGCGGCCGATGGGCAACCGGCCCTTGCCATCACCGATCTCAATAACCTTTTTGGGGCCATCAAGTTCTATAAAGAGGGCCGCGGCAAGGGCGTGAAGCCCCTGTTGGGCGCTGAGATTTTTCTGGAGGGTGAAGCGGGTGCCGACCCTTCGCGCGTTCTTGTGCTGGTGCAGAGCAAGCAAGGCTATCTGAATCTCTCAGAGTTGCTGGCCAGGGCCTGGACCAAGAACGTGGTCAAGAACCTTGCCGTGTGTACCTGGGCATGGCTGGAGGAACTTTCAGAAGGGCTCATTGCCCTGTCTGGTGCACAGGCCGGGCCTGTGGGGCAAGCCCTTTTGAAGGGCGATGAGCAAGGCGCTGCAGATACCGCGCTGCGACTGGCCCGTATATTCACCCACCGGTTTTACATAGAACTCCAACGTGCAGGCCGGGTGGATGATGAGGCTCATGTAGCAGCGGCTGTTCCATTGGCGGCGCGGTTGAATTTGCCGGTGGTTGCCACCCATCCCATTCAGTTCCTCACGCCCGATGATTTCGAAGCCCATGAGGCCCGCGTATGTATCGCAGGGGGCGAGATCCTTGCAAACCCCAAACGGGTGCGTCGGTTTACGCGAGAGCAGTATTTCAAGTCTGCACAGCAGATGCAGACCCTGTTTGCAGACGTTCCGTCTGCGCTTGCGAATACGGGGGAAATCGCCAAGCGCTGTAGTCTGACCTTGGTGCTGGGCAAACCGCGCTTGCCTGATTTTCCGACGCCCAACGGAATGCCCATCGACGAGTATTTCCGGTTTGCGTCATTCCAGGGGCTGGACGAACGCCTTGCGCACCTGTTTCCTGACGAAGCGGAGCGTGAGAAGCAGCGCCCCCGTTATGTGGAGCGTCTGGAGTTTGAGTTGGGCACCATTCTCAAGATGGGGTTCCCCGGGTACTTCCTCATCGTGGGTGACTTCATTCAGTGGGCCAAGAACAATGGTTGCCCTGTCGGGCCTGGACGGGGGTCTGGAGCAGGTTCGCTTGTGGCGTATGCACTGAAAATCACGGACCTGGACCCGTTGCAATACAACTTGCTGTTCGAGCGCTTTCTGAACCCCGAGCGGGTTTCGATGCCTGACTTCGATATCGACTTTTGCCAGTCCAACCGCGACCGCGTGATCGACTATGTGAAGGACAAGTACGGCAAGAACGCCGTCAGCCAGATCGCGACCTTCGGCACCATGGCTGCCAAGGCTGCGATACGGGACGTGGGCCGCGTCATGGACATGAGCTACACGTTCTGTGATGGCATCTCCAAGCTGGTTCCTGGCAAGCCGGGCATGTCCTACACCTTGGCTTATCCGCCCGAGGTGAAGAAGGAAGGGGACAAAAACAACTACGCCCTGGAGCTGGAACCCATGCTGTACGAGCGCGTACGCAAGGAGGAAGACGTCAAGACCGTCATCGAGATGGCGCAGAAGCTCGAAGGCATGACCCGCAACATTGGCATGCACGCGGGCGGTGTGTTGATCGCTCCCGGCAAGCTGACGGATTTTTGTCCGCTTTATCAGCAGCCCGGCAGTGAGTCGGCTGTAAGCCAGTACGACAAGGATGACGTGGAGGCTATCGGCCTCGTGAAGTTCGACTTCTTGGGCTTGGCCACGCTGACGATCCTGGAAATCGCTCGCGAGTTCATCATGAAGCGCCACAAGGGGCAGGAGAACTTTGCGTTCGAGAACATCCCCCTGGACGATGCGCCCACCTACAGGCTCTTTTCTGATGGCAAGACGGAAGCTGTGTTCCAGTTTGAAAGCCGTGGCATGCAGGGCATGCTCAAGGAAGCGCGCCCCAGCCGTCTGGAGGACCTGATTGCCCTGAACGCGTTGTACCGTCCGGGTCCGATGGACCTGATTCCTACGTTCGTGAACCGCAAACACGGCAAGGAACCTGTGGAATACCCCCACCCGCTGGTCGAGCCCGTGCTGGCTGAAACCTACGGGATCATGGTGTACCAGGAACAGGTGATGCAAACGGCTCAGGTGCTGGGAGGCTACAGTCTTGGTGGTGCCGACATGCTGCGCCGAGCCATGGGCAAGAAAAAGGCCGAAGAGATGGCGGAGCACCGCGCCATCTTCCGCAAGGGCGCCGCGGAGAAGGGTATTGATCAGGACAAGGCCGACGAGGTTTTTGACCTGATGGAAAAGTTTGCGGGCTACGGCTTCAACAAGTCGCACGCTGCGGCCTATTCCCTGTTGGCCTATCACACAGGCTGGCTGAAGGTGCACTACACGGCGGAGTTCTTCTGCGCCAACATGACGGTGGAAATGGATGACACCGACAAGCTCAAGGTGCTGTATGAAGATGCCGTCAAAAACTTCGGCCTGAGCTTCGAGCCGCCCGATATCAACCGTGGCTTCTATCGTTTCGAGCCGGTGACCGACAAGGTCATACGGTACGGCCTGGGGGCGATCAAAGGTACGGGTCAACAGGCGATTGAAGCCATGGTGGCGGCGCGTGAAGGCCGTGGCGAAGGGCCGCGCGGCTCCACCAAAGGACCATTCAAGAGCTTGTTTGACTTTTGCGTGCGGGTGGACAAAGGGCGCATGAACAAGCGCACTGTGGAAGCACTGATCAAGGCGGGCGCTTTTGATTCACTCAACATGAACCGGGCCGCGTTGGTTGCATCCATCGACCGAGCCTTCGACTTCGCCGCGGCCACCTTGGCCAACGTGAACCAGGGTGGTCTGTTTGACATGATGGGAGACGACGCCCATGGCTCCAGCACACAGGAGCCGGAGCTGGTTGATGCGATTCCCTGGGGAATCAAGGAACGACTGACCCAGGAGAAAACCGCGGTAGGTTTCTACCTGTCCGGCCATTTGTTTGATGAGGTGTCTGCTGAGGTCCGCAAATTTGTGCGGACACAGATCGATGAGTTGATGGACAGCCGCGAGCCACAGGTGCTCGCCGGCATCATCAGCGATTTCCGGGTGATCAACGGCCAACGCGGCAAGCTGGGCTTGTTCAAGCTGGATGACAAGTCCGGAATGATTGAGGCGTCCGCCGACGAAGCCCTGTTGAACACCTACCGCAATCAACTCAAAGAAGACGAGTTTGTGGTCGTGATGGGGCGCCTGCAGATGGACCACTTCAGCGGAGGGCTTCGCGTGAAGGTGCAGCAGGTGTGGGATATGGCAGGAGCGCGTTGTCGCTTTGGCAAGTACCTGCACATCCTCATGGGTGACCGCCAACCCGATGTTCATCGGCTGGTGTCCGAATTTCCTCCTCATCGAGAAGAACTCGAAGAAGGCGATGTCTTCCACGGGCTGCGTGTGCGCATGGGAGTCAAGTGCCAATCCGAACACGGCCCTGCAGTGGCAGAGCTGCAGTTGGGCGAGGGCAGCCGGTTCTACCCCACGGATGCTGCCTTGGCGGCATGGAGTGCGCAGGCGGGATCGGGCACGACCTCCGTGGTCTACGACTAGGCTGATGGTGCTGCTGGACATTTATCCACGCACGCTCTTGAAAAATAGAGTCAGATCATCAGATTTCTCTAGCGACAACCGGCCTGCCGGGTCGCTAGAATGATTTTCATGGCAACAAAACCACCTTCTCCCCCCACCGCGCAGCCCGTATCACGGCCCGCGCGGGATGATGGCGGTTCGGTCGTTCTCGAACGACGCACTCAGCAGACCAAGCCGCCGCAGATGTACCAGGTGGTCATGCTCAACGATGACTACACACCCATGGAGTTCGTCGTCGTGATCTTGCAGGAGTTTTTCAGCAAGGACCGTGAGCAGGCCACCCAGATCATGTTGAAGATCCACCTGGATGGCAAAGGTGTCTGCGGTGTTTATTCCCGCGACATAGCAGCTACCAAGGTGGAGCAGGTGCTCGATGCAGCCTCCAAGGCTGGGCATCCTCTCCAATGTGTCAGTGAGCCTGTTGAATAACAGGTTTTTGATCCCGATCTAAAGTCATCCCTTCCACGCAAGCACAAAGGAGTTCACATGATTGCCCAGGAACTGGAAGTCAGCTTGCACATGGCCTTTGTTGAGGCCCGTCAGCAGCGCCACGAGTTCATTACCGTGGAGCATCTGTTGCTTGCATTGCTCGATAACCCCAGCGCAGCGGAGGTGCTGCGCGCGTGTTCTGCCAATATCGACGACCTGCGTTCGTCGCTGGCGAACTTCATCAAAGACAACACGCCTCAGGTCGCCGGAACCGATGAGGTGGACACACAACCTACGCTGGGTTTCCAGCGGGTGATCCAGCGCGCCATCATGCACGTGCAATCCACGGGCAACGGCAAGAAGGAAGTGACTGGTGCCAATGTGCTGGTCGCCATTTTTGGCGAAAAAGACTCGCACGCTGTGTACTACCTGCACCAGCAAGGCGTGACACGCCTAGACGTGGTGAACTTCATCGCCCACGGCATCAAGAAGGGCGAGCCACCAGAGCCAGCCAAGGCTGAAAATCAGGCCGAGAGCGAGGAGAGTGGTGGCGAGCGGAGCGAGAAGGCGTCTCCGCTGGAGCAGTACACCCAGAACCTCAATCAGGCCGCCAAAGACGGCAAGATTGATCCGCTGATTGGCCGCCACTACGAGGTGGAGCGCACCATCCAGATCCTGTGCCGTCGGCGCAAGAACAATCCGCTGCTGGTGGGTGAGGCTGGGGTGGGCAAAACCGCCATTGCTGAGGGCCTGGCCTGGCGCATCACGCAAAACGATGTGCCTGAAATCCTGGCTGAAGCCACGGTGTATTCGCTGGACATGGGCGCTCTGCTGGCAGGCACCAAGTACCGGGGCGATTTCGAGCAACGCCTCAAGGGCGTGCTCAAGTCGCTCAAGGACAAGCCCAACGCCATCCTGTTCATTGATGAGATTCACACGCTCATCGGTGCGGGGGCTGCATCGGGCGGTACCCTGGATGCCTCCAATCTCTTGAAGCCTGCGCTCTCCAGCGGTCAGCTCAAGTGCATCGGCGCGACCACTTTCACGGAATACCGTGGCATCTTTGAGAAAGACGCTGCGCTGTCCCGCCGCTTCCAGAAGGTGGATGTGGTGGAGCCTACGGTGGCTGAGACGGTGGACATCCTCAAGGGCCTCAAGAGCCGTTTTGAGGAGCACCACAGCGTCAAGTACGCGGCAGCCGCACTGCAGGCCGCCGCCGAGCTGAGCGCCAAGTACATCAATGACCGCCATCTGCCCGACAAGGCGATCGACGTCATCGATGAAGCGGGTGCCGCCCAGCGCATTCTTGTGCCCAGCAAGCGCAAGAAGACCATTGGCAAGGCCGAGATTGAGGAGATCGTTGCAAAGATCGCCCGCATTCCGCCCGCCAACGTTTCCAACGACGACCGCAGCAAGCTGCAGACCCTGGAACGCGACCTCAAGAGTGTCGTTTTTGGCCAGGACAAGGCGCTGGAAGTGCTCGCGTCTGCCGTCAAGATGGCGCGCTCAGGCTTGGGCAAGGGGGATAAACCCATCGGCTCGTTCCTGTTCAGTGGTCCCACTGGCGTCGGCAAGACCGAAGCTGCCAAGCAGCTGGCCTACATCATGGGCATTGAGCTGATTCGCTTCGATATGTCCGAGTACATGGAGCGCCATGCCGTCAGCCGCCTGATCGGTGCGCCTCCCGGCTACGTGGGCTTTGACCAAGGTGGTCTGTTGACCGAAGCCATCACGAAGAAGCCACATGCGGTGCTGCTGCTTGACGAAATCGAGAAGGCGCATCCCGACATCTTCAACGTGTTGCTGCAGGTCATGGACCATGGCACGCTGACAGACAACAACGGTCGCAAGGCCGACTTCCGCAACGTGCTCATCATCATGACCACGAATGCGGGTGCCGAGACGATGAACAAGGCCACCATCGGGTTTACCAACCCGCGGCAGGCTGGTGATGAAATGGGCGATATCAAGCGCTTGTTCACCCCCGAGTTCCGCAACCGCCTGGATGCCATCGTCAACTTCAAGGCGCTGGATGAGCAGATCATTTTGCGCGTGGTCGACAAGTTCCTTCTGCAGCTGGAAACCCAGCTTGCCGAGAAGAAGGTGGAGGTCACATTTACCGATGGGCTGCGCAAGCACCTGGCGAAGAAGGGCTTCGATCCTCTGATGGGCGCACGGCCTATGCAGCGTCTGATTCAGGACACCATCCGCCGTGCCCTGGCTGATGAACTGCTGTTTGGTCGTTTGACCGAGGGTGGTCGCTTGACTGTGGATATTGAGGTCAAGACGGACGAAAAGGGCGTGGAAACACCAGAGGTCAAACTGGACATTCAACCACTGCCCAAAAAGGAACGTTCTGCCAAGGCAGAGCCTACCGAGCCTGAGGAAGCCACTGCCGATTGAGGCAGAAGGGTTCCCCGCTCTCTGAAAGCCGACCTTCGGGTCGGCTTTTCTTTTTTGGCGGTGACTTGGCCGCCCACGTCAGGATATCCGGCTATTCGTGCGACATGGCTGGCGTTTGTTCGGAAAACCGAATGTCGCCGATTTCTCGCAAAGCCGAAAACTCTTGAAAATCAATAGCTTGCAGCGGATGGCAGCCCGCTTGCAGCTTGGCATGGTGCATGCAATGAAAGTGGCAGACCGCGCATGACGCGGCCACCTTCATTGGAGACAAAACCATGCCTCATCACGTCAAGGGTGGATCACTGGCTGTGGTCTGCACTTCGTCTTTGCTGCCTCTTGCATCGCACCCGCAGCTCATTACTTATGCGCCTGCGGCTGCGCTGGTAGCCGCCTTGTCCTAGCCTGTTGCTGGAGTGCGGCGTTCTGTGGACCAAGGAAACGCCGCGACCGGTTTTCTTTTTTCATTCATCCATAGAACTTCGCATGAAACTCAATCGTCTGACCACGATGGTCATTGTGGCCATGGTTTTGGGGGTCGTTGTGGGATACGCGTGCCACGCGTGGGCACCTACCCCTGAGGCAGCCAAGGAAATTGCAGGCTATTTCGGCCTGCTCACCGACATCTTCCTGCGCATGATCAAGATGATCATCGCGCCCTTGGTGTTTGCCACCTTGGCAGCAGGCATGGCCAGCATGGGAGACTCCCGCACTGTCGGCCGCATTGGCACGCGCGCCGTGGCATGGTTCATGGGGGCATCGCTGATTTCGCTGGCTTTGGGTCTGGTCATCGCCAACGTGACGCAACCCGGCAGCGGGCTGACCATCCCATTGCCCGAAGTGGGGGCCTCAACCCAGCTCAAGACGGGTGCCCTGAATCTGCGTGACTTCATAGCGCAGGTGTTCCCCAAGAGCATCGTGGAGTCCATGGCCAACAACGCCATCCTGCAGATTCTGGTGTTTTCTTTGTTCTTTGGTCTGGCTCTGGGGCATCTGCACAATCAGGCCGCTCGCACATTGGTCGCCACACTGGACGAGGTAGTGCACGTCATGCTGAAGGTGACGGACTATGTGATGCGCTTTGCCCCGGTAGGTGTGTTCGGTGCGGTTGCTGGTGCCATCACCACGCAGGGCCTGGGCATGCTGGGGGTGTTTGGCCGTTTCATGCTCAGCTTCTATCTGGCACTTGCGGCGCTGTGGGTCGTGCTGATATTTGCGGGCTACATCGTTCTGGGGCGTGATGTGTTTCGCTTGCTCAAGCTCATTCGCACCCCCATGCTGATTGGCTTCTCTACCGCGAGCAGTGAATCGGTGTACCCCAAGTTGATGGAGCAGCTGGAGAAGTTCGGCATCAAGCCCAAGGTGACAGGCTTTGTGCTGCCACTGGGCTATTCGTTCAACCTCGACGGCTCCATGATCTACACCACCTTTGCGGCCATCTTCATTGCCCAGGCGTACGGCATTGACATGCCTTTGTCCGCCCAGATCACCATGCTGCTGGTGCTGATGGTGTCCAGCAAGGGTATTGCAGGCGTGCCGCGTGCGTCACTGGTAGTGGTGGCAGCGGTGTTGCCGATGTTCCACCTGCCTGAGGCTGGCGTGCTGCTGATTCTGGGTATCGATCACTTCCTGGACATGGGGCGTACCCTGACCAATGTGATGGGTAACGCCATTGCGACTGCGGTGGTGGCTAAGTGGGAAGGAGCGGTGGACCCCGTGCCTGACGCACTGGCCGAGCGCGAAGAAATGATTCCCGCGCCTGGCGACGATGAGGCGGCACAACCCGCTGCCCAGCCCGCTGCGTAAGGCGTCATCTGAGCGCAGGCGGCAATGCGCAGTCTGGCTGACACAATGCTGCAAGAAGGCTGGTTCGCTCCAGCCTTTTTGTTTTGAGATGGACGGAGTGGTTTGCCGCATCCATTTCATGCGAGAGCGATTGCTGACCTTTGCACGGCTCACAGACACGTCCAGGCTCAGCCATGCGCTGCTAACATCAAATCCATTGCCATGCCTTCCCCTCGATCCTTGCGCCGCGTGACCGTACTGCTCCTGTTGGGGGCCGTATTGCTGAGCGGTTTCATCGCTTACGCGCTGGCGCAGCGCATGGGGCAGGCGCAGATCCAGGCCACTGGCTTGCACAGGCTGGAGCTTTATACGGCGAGCCTGCAGCGTGAGATCAGCAAGTTTGCCTTTCTGCCGGGCACGCTGGAGCTGCAGAAAGACGTGGTGAACCTGCTCACCGCATCGGCAGATTCCGTACCGCGCCGCCATGTGGAGGGCGTCAATGCTTATCTGGAGCAGCTCAACGACCGCGCGGGCACGCTGTCCATCTACCTCATCAATCTGGATGGCCGGGTGGTTGCCACCAGCAACTGGCGCAGGCCCGACAGCTTCATGGGGGAAGACCTGCGCTTCCGCGCCTACTTTCGCGATGCGCTAAGCACCGGGGCGGGGCGGTTGTTTGGCATTGGCACCACGCGGGGGGAGCCAGGTTATTACCTGGCTTCTGCCTTGCTGGATGGCAGCCGCACTGTGGGGGTTGCAGTCACCAAAGTCAGCCTGGATCAACTGGAGCAATCCTGGTCTACGGTAGAGGCCCCTGTCATCGTGAGCGACGAGAACGGCGTGGTGATTCTCAGCTCGGTCCCAGACTGGAAATTCACCGCCCTCAAGCCGCTGGACGAGGGCACGCGCAAGGCGTTTGACCAAACCTTGCAATACAACCGCCGCGCTCTCAAGCCACTGGACATGCGTGTGCTCAGTGATCTGGACCAGGGCGCTCGGGTGGTGCGAGTGGCCCGTGAGGGCACCGAGATGGCCTCGGTCTATCCGGTGACTGGCCGTTTTCTCACCCAGTCCCGTGCGTTGCCGGGCACGCCCTGGACGTTGACGGTCTTCTCTCACCTGGCCCGCGCAGATGAGGCCGCGCAGAGCTACGCGTTGATTGCCACCATTGGTGCTGCATTTCTGGCCTTGCTGGCCTTCATGCTCAATGAGCGCCGCCGCCATGTGCGTGACCGCCTGGCTGCGCGCGAGGCGCTGCAGGCCGCGCACGACGAGCTGGAGCGCAAGGTAGAACAGCGCACCGCCGACCTGTCCAGTACCAACGAGCGCTTGCAGTCCGAGGTGCAGGAGCGGACCCGTGCCGAGGAAACCCTGCGGGCGGCCCAGAATGAACTGGTGCAGGCGGGCAAGCTGGCCGTCATTGGCCAGTTGGCCACAGGGGTGGCCCATGAACTCAACCAGCCGCTGACGGCGCTACGCACCTTGTCGGGCAACAGCGTGCGCTTTCTGGAGCGGGGCGATCTGAAGACGGTGCAAGTCAACCTGGAGCGCATTGCGCAGCTGGCTGACCGCATGGGGTTGATCACCGGCGAGCTGCGCAGCTTTGCCCGCAAGTCCAGCGGGCAACCTCAGCGGGTGGAGATGCGGGCTGCCCTCGCCAACGCCTTGTCGGTGCTGGAGCCGCGCATCCGCCAGACTGGCGCACTCGTGCAGATGGACCTGTCGCAGCCCGAGCCCGTCGCCTGGTGTGATGGAAACCGCGTTGAGCAGGTGCTGGTCAACCTCATCAACAACGCGCTGGATGCGATGCAGGGCGAAAGCGCCCCGGTGGTCGACATACGCTGTGAACAGCATGACGACCGTGTGCAGGTGCAGATACGAGACCATGGCCCCGGGTTGAGCCCGGACGCCCAGACACATCTTTTTGAGCCTTTTTTCACCACCAAGGGGGCGGGCGAGGGCCTGGGCCTGGGGTTGGCCTTGTCGGCGGGCATTGTGCAAGAGTCTGGCGGCACGCTGGGCGGCAGCAACCACCCCGAGGGCGGTGCCGTTTTCCATTTCACACTGCCTGCAGCCAAGGTGCACACGCAAGATGACTGATAACTTCAAGGTACTGATCGTCGAAGACGATCCCGACATCGTGCTCGGCTGTGAGCAGGCGTTGCAGCTCGAAGGCTTGGCCACCCTGAGCGCTTCCAGCGCAGAAAAGGCATGGCCTCTGGTGGAGCGTGATTTTCGGGGCGTCATCGTCAGCGATATCCGCCTGCCCAAAATGGACGGTCTGAGCTTTCTTCAGGAGGTCATGCGCGTTGATCCGGAGCTGCCTGTGGTGCTAATCACAGGCCACGGCGATGTGAGCATGGCAGTTCAGGCCATGAAAGATGGGGCCCATGACTTTATCCAGAAGCCTTTTGCGCCCGAGCAACTGGTAGGCGCGGTGCGCCGTGCGCTCGACAAGCGGCGGCTGGTGCTGGAAGTGCGCCAGCTGCGCAGCCGCCTGGAGCAGCGTGATGTGATTGAGCGGCTGGTCATGGGCCGTGCCCCCAACATGCAGCGGCTGCGCGAGCGGCTGGCAGGCCTGGCGGCGAGCACGGTGGATGTACTGATCCACGGCGAGACAGGCACGGGCAAAGAGCTGGCTGCCCGCTGCCTGCATGAGGCCAGCCCCCGCAGCAAAGGCCACTTTGTCGCCATCAACTGTGGCGGCCTGCCCGATACGCTGTTTGACAGCGAGATGTTTGGCAACGAGGCCGGTGCGTTCACGGGAGCAGGCAAACGCCGCATTGGCAAGCTGGAATACGCCAGTGGCGGCACGCTGTTTCTCGACGAAGTGGAAAGCATGCCTCTGCCCATGCAAATCAAGCTGCTGCGCGTTCTGCAAGAGCGTGTGCTGGAGCGCCTGGGCTCCAACACCTTGATTCCCTTCGACTGCCGCGTGGTCGCCGCCACCAAGGTAGACCTGCTGGAACTGTGCCGACAAGGCAAGTTCCGCGAAGACCTGTACTACCGCCTGAGCGTGGCGACGGTAGAACTCCCGCCCCTGCGGGAGCGCAGGGAAGACGTGCCCCTGCTGTTTGAACACTTCACCATGGCGGCTGCCGCCCGGCACCAGCGCAACGCACCGGAGCTGCCCGCCAGCGAATTGCACAAGCTGCTGGCCTACCACTGGCCCGGCAATGTGCGCGAGCTGCGCAACGTGGCCGAGCGCGTGGTGCTTGGCGTGGCGGCAGGCGCAGCCCCTTTTGCGGATGCTGGGGCCGCCCCGGCACCTGCGCTGACGCTGGCGGCTTCTGTAGAAGCCTTTGAGCGCACGCTGATTGCGGAGGCCCTTCGCCAGCAGGGGGGCAGCCTGGCCCGCACTGCCGAGGCCTTGGCCGTGCCCAAGACTACCTTGCACGACAAGATCCGCAAGTACGGCTTGGGCGGTGCGGGAAATTCTTGAGCTGGAATCGCGTCGCACTGGAGCAATCCGTTCGGGCTGAGCCCGTCGAAGCCGGGGCGTGGGCTGTGCGGCGCTTCGACAGGCTCAGCGTGAACGGTTTCAGTGGATTCGTGCCCCCGCCATCAGTGCTCCCTTACGCAACGCTGAGGCGAATGCGAGAAAGCAAAACGGCGGGCGAACTGCCGCACCCCTCACACTACTGCTTGAGCAGCCCCACCAGCAGCTCAATCGTCGGGTAGCCGTCGGCCACCAGCCCCTGGCTCTGCTGGTAGCGGCGCAAGCCCGCCCGCGTGGCGGGGCCTACAACGCCGTCGGGCGTGCCAGTGTCAAAACCGCGTGCGTTCAGGGCAGCTTGCAGTTGCCGTGTCTGCTCCCTATTCAGGGGTTGCAGGTCGCGCGGCCACTCCGCCACCACGCCGGGGCCGCCCTCCATGCGCTGAGACAGCAGCGCCACTGCCAGCGCGTAGCTGGTCGAGTTGTTGTAGCGCAGGATGGTGCGAAAGTTCTGCCCCACCAAAAACGCAGGCCCGCGGGCACCGGCAGGTTCTATGACAGAGGCGGATGCCAGGGCGGGCAGCGGTGTGCCGTCCATGCTGCGCAGGCCTTCCTGCGCCCACTGCGATGCGCTTTGGCGCACCGTCAGTTCGGCCCGTGCATGGTCAAAGCCGGGAGGCAGCTTCACCTCGGTGCCCCACACTTCGCCACGCACCCAGCCTTCATCCGCCACAAAGCGGGCGGTGGATGCCACCACATCCGGAATGCTGCCCCAGATGTCGCGGCGTCCATCGCCATCTGCATCGACCGCGTGGGCTAAAAACACCGAAGGCAAAAACTGCGTGTGCCCCATGGCTCCCGCCCAAGAGCCCACCATGGCCTCGGGTGCAATGTCGCCCAGGTCAATGATGCGCAGGGCGGCCAGCAACTCGCTGCGGGCCCAGTCTCGGCGGCGGCCTTCATAGGCCAGTGTGGCCAGCGCATCCACGGCGCGGAAGCTGCCGAAGTTGCCCCCGTAGTTGCTCTCCATGCCCCAGATCGCCGTGATGATGCTGGCGGGCACCCCGTAGCGCTGGGTGGCGGCATCCAGAATGATCCGGTGGGTTTCCATCTGCGCCTGGCCTTGCGCAATGCGCTGGCGCGACACGGCACTGTCCAGATAGGCCCAGGGTGTTCGGTTGAATTCGGGCTGGGATTGGTCCAGCTCAATCACGCGGGGCTGCCATTGAGCGCTGCCCAGCACATTGCGCACCGTCTCCGGGCGGATGCCTGCCGCCAGGGCCTGCGCGGCAAAGGCATCCCGCCATTGGGCAAAGGCTGCAGAGTGGTCTACAGCAGGTGCACTGGCTTGTGCTGCTGATGGGGCAGGGGCGCTGGCCGGTGTTGTGACCGGTGTGGCAGCCGACGCTGAGGGCGTTCCCTTGGAATTCAGGCTTGTTGAGGCTGTGGGAGAGGCAATGGGAGTGGTAGGCGGTTGACTCGCACACCCTGCCAAACTCAGGATCGCCAAGGCTGCAACGCCAACCCACCAGCGAGCAGGTGCGCGCGCTGCAAGTCTGGAAGCAGGCGCTGCAGAAGAGGTTGCAGCGTAAAAACGAGAAGCGGTGGACGTGGGGTAAAAGGCGCGGGTGTGCATGGCATCAGTTCTGTGCATGGCACATTGTGGCCGCTGCACCGCCTTCCGTCGGGGCTCGGGTGCCTGCAAGCTGCATCTGTCTGTATCCGGGGCGGCCCAAGCCCGCCTTGCATGATGCATGGTCGCTTAGGCTGTTTGCTATCTATTTAATAGCTGCTTGCGCTTGTTGAATAAGCGCTACAGGCCAAAATCATCTCAAATGCGGTTACAGTTGGCGGCTGCACGCAGGGGAGGCCGCTGGGAGCTGCGCAAGCTCACAGCCACTATCGGCCCCCATCCAGGTTCATTCGCCCCACTGCACCTTCATGGCATCTCATACCTTTCTCTGGCACGACTACGAAACCTTTGGTGCCAACACTCGGCTGGACCGCCCCGCGCAGTTTGCTGCCATCCGCACGGATGCCGAACTCAACGAGATTGGTGATCCGTTGATGATCTACTGCCAGCCCGCCAACGATTACCTGCCCGATCCCCAGTCCTGCCTCATCACCGGTATCACGCCCCAACTGTGCCTGGAAAAGGGCTTGCCCGAGCGCGAGTTTGCGAACCGCATTGAGGCCGAGTTTGCCCAGCCTGGCACGATTGGCGTGGGCTACAACACCATCCGGTTTGACGATGAGATCACGCGCTTCATGTTCTGGCGCAACCTCATCGACCCCTATGCGCGTGAATGGCAGAACCAGTGCGGGCGCTGGGATTTGCTGGACGTGGTGCGCATGACCTACGCCCTGCGGCCCGACGGCATCCAGTGGCCCCGCAAGGAAGACGGCACGCCCAGCTTCAAGCTGGAGTACCTGTCCAAAGCCAACGGCCTGCTGCACGAAGCCGCGCACGATGCCTTGTCCGACGTGCGCGCCACCATCGCCGTGGCACGCCTCATTCGCCAGCACAACCCCAAGCTGTTTGACTTTGCGCTGTCTCTGCACAAAAAAGACCGCGTAGCGGCAGAACTGCGCCTGCCCGCCACCAACATCACGGCAAGGCCCTTTTTGCATGTGTCGGGCATGTTCCCGGCAGAGCGGGGCTGTTTGGCCGTGATGTGGCCTCTGGCCAGCCACCCCACCAACAAGAACGAGCTGATTGCCTGGGACCTGGCCCATGACCCCTCTGAGCTTGCCACGCTGAATGTGGACGACATCCGCCTGCGCATGTTCACCCGTACTGCCGACTTGCCCGAGGGCGTGTCGCGCCTGCCGGTCAAAACCATCCACCTGAACAAGTCGCCCATGGTGGTGGGCAACGTCAACACGCTCACCCCCGCAGTCGCGCAGCGCTGGGGCATTGACCTGGCCCAGGCCGCTGCACACGCCGAGGCCGCACGCAGCCTGCCCGACATGAGCGGCATCTGGCCTGCGGTGTTTGCCCGCCCGGCAGAGCCTGCGGCTGACGTGGACCAGGACTTGTACGGCGGCTTTGTGGGCAACAACGACCGGCGCTACCTGAATGACCTGCGCAGCATGAGCGGCGAAAAACTGGCCCAAGCCCGCACCGGCTTTGACGACCCGCGCCTGGCTGAGCTGGTGTGGCGATACCGGGCGCGCAACTTTCCGCACACCCTTGCTCCCGAGGAGCAGGAACGCTGGGAAGCACACCGCGCAGCCCGCCTGTTTGACGGGCAGGGCGGGGCGCGCACGGTGGAGCAGCTTTTTGCAGAGATTGACCAGCTTTCCGAAACCGCCGAAGACGAGCGCAGCCAGGACATTCTGGGTGCCTTGTACGATTACGCCGAACACATCGCGCCTGAGCGCTGAACGCCACCCAACCATGCTGAACGGGCATGGCTGCTGGGGCCTTTTGCCAGAGCCACCAAGACGCGACCTGAACAGACGCATTGAACCGACCGATTGCCCTCGTTACCCATGACCACACCGCCAAACCTCCACTTCACCACCCAGATCGTTCACGCAGACCGCTGGGGCGGTGCAGAAAAGGGTGCTATCCACCAGCCCATCCACTCCTCCGTGCAGTACGGGTACGACAAGGTGGAGGACCTGATTGCCGTATTCCAGGGCACCGCCAAGGGCGGCTTCAACTACGCCCGCCAGGGCACCCCCACCACCGCGGCGCTGGAGTCCAAGATCACCCAGATGGAAGGCGGCGTGGGCACCATCGCTTTCTCCACCGGCATGGCTGCGTTGTGCGCCGTGTTCCTCACCCTGCTCAAGGCGGGTGATCACATGGTGGCCAGCAAGTTTGTGTTCGGCAACACCAACAGCGTGTTTGGCACCCTGGCCGACCTGGGCATTGAAGTGACCACCGTGGACGCGACAGACCTTGCCCAGGTGCAGGCGGCCGTGCGCCCCAACACACGCATGGTGTTTGTTGAAACCATTGCCAACCCCGGCACCCAGATTCCGGACCTGGAAGGCATTGGTGCGCTGTGCCGCGACAAGGGCTTGCTCTACGTGGTGGACAACACCGTGGCCTCGCCCTACGCCTTCCGCCCCGCCACCGTGGGAGCAGGACTGGTGATGAACTCGCTTACCAAAAGCATTGGCGGGCATGGCGATGCGCTGGGCGGTGCCATTACCGATACCGGCTTGTTCGACTGGTCTGGCTACCCCAACATCTTCCCGGCCTACCGCAAGGGCGACCCCAAGGGCTGGGGTCTGCAGCAGGTGCGCAAGAAGGGCCTGCGTGACATGGGCGGCACGCTCTCGTCCCACAGTGCCCATCAACTCGCCGTGGGGGCCGAGACCCTGGCCCTGCGCATGGAACGCACCAGCGCCACCGCCCTGGCCCTGGCCCAGTGGCTGCAGCAGCACCCCGCCGTGGCGCAGGTCAACTACCCGCTGCTGCCAAGCCACCCGCAGTACGAGCGCGCCCGCAAGCACTTGCGCGTGGGGTCATGGCTGCTGTCGTTTGAGCTGAAAGACCCCGCCCAGTGCCTGCCCCTGTGCAACCGCCTGCGCCTGCCCATAAACGCCACCGGCCTGGCGGACACGCGCACGCTCATCATCCCGGTCGCCCACACCATTTTTTGGGAGGCAGGGCCTGAAGTGCGGGCGCAAATGGGTATTGGCGACGGCATGATCCGCCTCTCCGTCGGGCTGGAAGACCTGCAAGACCTGCAGGCCGACTTTGCCCAGGCTCTGCAGGGCTGAGCGTACGCCATGGCCGCACCGTCCTCCCTGCCCAGCCATATCGGCAAATATGTGGTGGAGGCCGAGCTGGGCCGTGGTGCCAGCGGTGTGGTCTACCGCGGGGTAGACGCGTTCAAGGGCCGCAAGGTAGCCATCAAGCAGCTGCACGCCCACCTGCTGCGTCAGCCCGACGAAGCAGAGCGCTACCGCAAGCTCATGCGCAACGAGGTGATGCTCACAGCCCGTTTGCGCCACCCCAACATCGTGCGCCTGCTCGATGCCGACGGGCAGGCAGACCTGCCTTACCTGGTGCTGGAGTATGTGGAGGGGCGGCCTCTGTCTGCCTACACCGCACCCGACACCCTGTTGCCCGTGGCGCAGGTGCTGGACATTGCCTACAAATGCTGCAACGCCCTGGACCACGCCCAACGCGAAGGCCTGGTGCACCGGGACATCAAGCCCGCGAACGTGCTGCTTTCGGCAGAGGGCGAGATCAAGCTCACCGACTTTGGCGCAGCGCTGGCGGTGCGGTCTGACGCCACCCAACTGGCCGGGCTGGTGGGCTCGCCCTCGTACATGTCGCCCGAACAGGTGCAGGAGCAAGAGCTGACCCACCACAGCGACATGTTTTCGCTGGCCGTGGTGGTGTATGAACTGCTCACCGGCCGACGCCCCTTTGATGGGGAAACCGATTTTTCCACCCTGTACCGCATTGGCAACGATGCGCCCACCCCGCCCAGGCTGCTGCGCAGCGAGTTGCCCGAACACCTGGACGCCGTGTTGCTGTGCGCCCTGGCCAAGCGCCCGCAAGACCGGTTCGACACCTGGGCCGACTTTGCCGACGCCTTGCTCACTGCTCAGCACGCGCTGCCCGCACCCCGGGCGCAAGACTCCGAAGCCCAGCGCTTTGCCCTGCTGCGCGCGCTGCCGTTCTTTACCGACTTTCACGATGTCGCCCTGTGGGAGCTGATGCGCCTGGGCCGCTGGCGCTGGGCCCCCAAGGGCAAAGTCATTTTGTTTGAAGGCCAGCCCGGCGATTCCTTCTACGTGCTGGTGCAGGGCCGCGTGGCCGTGACGCGCGAGGGCTGGCACCTCAGCACCCTGGGGCCCGGCGTCACCCTGGGTGAGATGACCTACCTGCAGCCCGAGCAGAACATCCGCAGCGCAACTGCCACTGCAGAGACCGACGTGCTGGTGCTCAAGGTGCGCAACCCCTCCCTGCGCGAGGCGTCTGCTGATCTGCAGTCGCGCTTCGACAAGGCCTTTATCAAGGTGCTGGTGTCGCGGCTGGCTGCCACCAGCAAGCAGTTGGGGTCTTGGGAGTTGAGTTCGCCGGAAGAGTGATGAGTGCAGGGCGCTCTTGCGGGGCTGTTGGGCCTTGTGCGCGCGCTGGTTGTGAAAGCGGATGAGGCGACAGTCAGGGCTTGTGGTCGGCGGGCTGGGTTCTCGCATTCATTAAGGCATGGTGTTGAGACTGCTTTGGTGAAAAACGTACAGCCGCTTTGGGCCCCAAGCGGACCTAAAGGTTTACGACCTGCTCTTCCCAACTCAAGTGCGCAACAAGCAGGTGAACTTCGCCTTCAGGATTGACGAAGATTGGACCGTTGCCCGCGAGTGCTGCAGACGGTACACGCGTAGAAATGAACTCTTCCGAGTTGTAGAAGAACACCCATCCATTTGGAGTTTCCGTAGTGAGTTCCGGCCGTATGGATAGAGCACAGCCTGCATCCCGCTGCAGTTTTTCAATCTGTTCGCGCGCCAACGCTGTTGCTGCATCACGGGTGATAGTCATTTTGGAATGTCCCTCTCCTTGCCGGAAACTGTCTCACGGAGACACCCGGTCGTGAATTCTGACAACGCGACCGTGGCCGACGATGCCGCCCTCCCACACTCGAAACGTCGCATCGATAGGGAATCGAGGCAACGCCATCTCTGGGAACAGGAATTGAACGCCGACCGTCATGGTTTGTCCGGGGCGGAATTCAACCTGATGGGGAACTGTGATCCTCATGGAATAGGCCTCATCTTCTGACAGACTTAGGACTCCTCGGTACTCACCACTGATCGCGTGCTGCCTACCTCCCTCGTGCGAGGGGAAAAGCGTGATAACTGCATCGATTTCAGGTGTCATCATGGGTGCAATCAAATGTCCGCTTCTGGCCGAATTCTGTCTCATAGAAGCAGAGACTAAGAACTCCTCGGGTTGACTTGTTGGCGCGTGCAACTGGAGCTGGCATTCAAGCCAAGGTGGCTTAGTGAGATTGCAAGGATTGAAACGCCTTTGCAACGGGCCATTTCCATATACCCCTCTTCAGCCCGGAAAGTCCCGATTTATCGCGCCCACTGTGATGGCGTTTCTCAACTCCCTTCACCACAGATAGACATCTCAAATGAGAATGCTTATCATTTGGAGGCCTGACTACGCAGCACTCCTGCCAACGCAAAAGGTTCTACCCCCATGACCGCACCTCTGCGGCCAACGTATGCGGGGCCTTTTCTGGAGTTGCTTTATGGACCTCAGCGCGTCAGTCATCCCCCTCTCTCATCGGGCAGAGGTGCCCGCACATTCGCCCCTGGATGACTGGGAGCGGCTGATGCGCCGCGCTGCTTCTGCCATGCACCTGCAGCAGCCGCGCATGGCGTTGGCGTGTCAGCGCCAAGCCCTGGCGCTGGTGACCGAGATGGCGCTGGAGCCACCTTTAGGCCGTGAAGACGATTGCGCAGCGGCGTGGGTGGTGTCGCACCTCAACCTGGCAGAGCTGGCGCAAGAGGCGGGCGACCCTGCCGAATCAGGGCGCTTGCTGTGTGCGGCGCATTCCACCTTGCTGCGCTGGATGGGTGACCCCGCCTGCGCCCCGGCCTTGCGCCAGGCGGCCCCTCGCCATGCCCGCGAAACCCTGGCGGCGCTGCTGCGCCATGCAGCGGCCTATGGGGCACCAGCCGATGCAGAAGTGACCCGGCTGGTGGAGGCCGATGTGCCCTGGCCGTCCATGCGGCCTCATTGAGAGCAGCAAACACAACCCCTGGCATTGTTGTTCCGTCTTGTCGTACCGCTCGTACTGCCTGCTGCGCAGCGCCTGACCAGAACCGCTTCGCTGAGTTTTGTTCGCCGCTCCAAATGCTTTAGGGGGTGTGCCGCTTCTGTTCGCATCTGTCGGTCGCAGCTCCCAACCCTTTTTTCAACGGAGGATGTTCCCTTGCCATACACCTTGCCTGCCTTGCCCTATGCCTACGATGCGCTGGAGCCGCACATTGATGCGCGCACCATGGAGATTCACCACACGCGCCATCACCAGACCTACATCAACAACCTGAATGCGGCGCTGGAAGGATCGCCCCATGCCGAGTTGCCCATTGACGAGCTGGTGGCGCGGCTGCCTTTGCTGCCCGAAAACCTGCAGGCCGCAGTACGCAACAACGGGGGAGGGCATGCCAACCACTCGCTGTTCTGGGCGGTGATGTCGCCGCAGGGCGGCGGGCAGCCGCAAGGCGAGCTGGCGCAGGCGATCGATGCCGAGCTGGGTGGGCTGGAGGCCTTCAAAAAGGCATTCACCCAAGCGGCCCTGACCCGCTTTGGCAGCGGGTGGGCGTGGCTGAGTGTGACGCCGCAAGGCAAGCTGGCTGTGGAGAGCACGGGCAACCAGGACAGCCCCTTGATGGCTGGCATTGGCTCGGGCAACACCCCCATCCTGGGGCTGGATGTATGGGAGCACGCTTACTACCTGCACTACCAGAACCGGCGGCCGGACTACATCGCAGCGTTCTACAACGTGATTCACTGGCCCGAGGTGGCCCGCCGTTATGCGGTGGCCTTGGCGCAGGCACGGGCGCTGGGCTGAGGTGTGCCCGCATGCTGCGCTGTCATTTCTGCTGATTTGCTGACTGCCTGAGAGGATGCCAATGTCTTCCATTCATTCCGCGCCCTCTGGCGGCGCTTCCTCTGCGCCTGCTTTGCCTGCTCAGCCTGAGCGGGCCACGCCTTATGAAGCTGGTGCAACGCTGCATGGCGGGCAGGGGCGGGCTGCGGACGGGGCTGCGACCGCCATGGGGCTGCCCACGGTACGTATTCGGTGGCGGCAACGCATGGGGTTTGGCATTGTGTTGCTGGGGGCGCTGGTGCTGGTGGCCCACGGTTGGCACCGGGTGGAGACCCATCCGCAGGTGCGGGATGCCCTTTTGGGCGGGCTGGTGGCAGCGCTGGCCACGGCCCTGGGGGCGGTGCCGGTATGGTTCTCGCAGCAGCTTTCCGCCCGCGTGCAGGACACGCTGTTTGGCTTTGGCGCGGGGGTGATGCTGGCTGCGTGTTCCTTCTCCCTCATCCTTCCTGGCCTGGAGGCCGCCCGTGCGGGCGGGGCGGGTGGATGGGCCGCGGGCGGCATTCTGGGGGCGTCCATTCTCCTGGGCGCTGCTGCCTTGCTGGCTTTGGAGCGCTGGCTGCCCCACGAGCATTTCATCAAAGGGGTGGAGGGGCCGGCCTCGCGCACCCTGCGGCGCACCTGGCTGTTTGTGTTTGCCATAGCTTTGCACAATCTGCCCGAAGGTTTGGCCATTGGTGTGGCCTATGCGGGCGGCGATGCCATGCGCGCCAGTGCGCTGGCCACTGGCATTGCCATACAGGATGTGCCCGAGGGGCTGGTGGTGGCTGTGGCGCTGCTGGCTGCGGGCTACCGCCGCTCGGTGGCCGTAGGGCTGGGCATGGCATCAGGCCTGGTGGAGCCCTTGGGGGCGGTGCTGGGCGCAGTGGTCATCAGCCACGCCGTCAGCCTGTTGCCCTGGGGGCTGGGCTTTGCGGCGGGGGCCATGCTGTTTGTCATCAGCCACGAGATCATTCCCGAATCCCACCGCAAGGGCCACGAGGCCTGGGCCACGGGCGGGCTGATGTGGGGCTTTGTGCTGATGATGCTGCTGGATACGGCGCTGGGTTGATTTTGCTATTGAATAAATAGCAGCCTGCACTTGATTGGTGGGCGCTAGAGCGTTTTTTATTAGAAAGGCTCTGGGCGCCGATAGCCGCGTCAGCCAAAGAACTGGTAGCACACCACAATGGCGGCCACCACCCCCGCCAGTTCTGCCAGCAGGGCGCAGCCCACCGCATGGCGTGCACGCTGTATGCCCACCGCGCCAAAGTACACCGCCAGCACATAAAACGTGGTTTCGGTGCTGCCCTGGATGGTGGCTGCTGCCAGCGCCGCAAAGCTGTCCACGCCCTGGGTCTGCATGGTCTCGATCAGCATGGCGCGTGCCGCGCTGCCTGAAAACGGCTTGACCAGTGCGGTGGGTAGTGCGTCCACAAACCGTGCATCCACCCCGAGTGTGTTGACGCACCAGCGAATCCCCTCCAGCGCATAGCCCAGCGCGCCGGATGCCCGCAGCACCCCCACGGCGCACAGCATGGCCACCAGATAGGGCAGCAGGCCCTTGGCAACTTCAAAGCCTTCCTTTGCCCCTTCTACAAAGGCTTCGTACACCGGCACCTTGCGCCATGCGCCCACCAGCACAAACAGCAGGATCAGGCCAAACAAGGTCAGGTTGCCCAGCAGCGATGAAAGCTGTGCCAGCGCCGCAGCGCTGAGCGTGCTGAGAAACGCCATGAAACCACCCAGCAGCAGCGCCAGCGGCAGCAGGTAGGCCAGCACCACGGGGTTGAGCAAGGGCAGCCTTTGCACTGCGGCTACGGCGAGCAGGCCGGTGATGGTGGAGGCCGACGTAGCCAGCAGGATGGGCAGGAACACCAGCGTGGGGTCTGCAGCGCCTTGCTGCATGCGGTACATGAAGATGGTGACAGGCAGCAGCGTGAGCGAGGACGCATTGAGCACCAGAAACAGTATCTGGGCGTTGGTGGCGGTGTGCAGCTCGGGGTTCAGCTCTTGCAGCGCCCGCATGGCTTTGAGGCCCATGGGCGTGGCCGCGTTGTCCAGGCCGAGGGCGTTGGCTGCAAAGTTCAACGTCATCAGCCCCAGGGCGGGGTGGCCTCGTGGCACCTCGGGCATCAGCCGTGCAAACAAGGGGGCCAAAAAGCGGGCCAGCAGGTCCACAATGCCCGCCTTTTCGGCAATGCGCAGAAAGCCCAGCCACAGCGTGAGGGTGCCAAACAGCAGCACCATCACCTCCACAGACAGCTTTGCCATGGCGAAGAGAGACTCCACCATCGCCCCAAAAACCTGGGGGTTGCCCGCTACCAGCCATTGCGCCAGCGCGGCCACGGCTGCCGTGGCAAAGAAGCCCAGCCACAGGATGTTCAGCATGGAGCAGTCTCAGGCGTGGAAGTTGGGGCCTGCGCCTTGTGGCGCAGGGCTGTCGCGCAGAGCTGTCATGCAAGTGCGCGGGAGAGGCTGGGAGCAGATTCTTTGAACAGGTTCTTAGAACAATTCAACGTCGTCATTGGCCACCTTGGTGGCCAGATGACCGGCGGCCACCAGATCGTCGTAAAACCGCACCTGGTTGCGCCCGTTTTCCTTGGCGTAGTACAGCGCTTGGTCGGCCTGACCGAGGATTTCGACCGGAGAGCCGCGGGATGTGCCCACAAACCCCAAGCTCACCGTGACGTTGCCCACCTGCGGGAAGTGGTGCTCTTGCACCGTTTCGCGAAAACGGTTGAACACCTTGTGCGCCTTGGACAGCGTGGTATTGCGCAGCAGCACCACAAACTCTTCCCCGCCAAAGCGGAAGATGCGGTCATGCGAACGGAAGGAGCTGCGCAGGATGTTGGCAATCAGGATCAGCACCTCGTCGCCATACAGATGGCCGAACCGGTCGTTGACCTGCTTGAAGTGGTCGATGTCCACCACCGCCAGCCAGTTCTGCACCGGTTCTGATTCGGCGGTGACTTCCTCGGCAATCATGGACTCCGCACTCTTGGGGCGGCTGCTGCTCAGGCCGGGGGAGGCCGTGCGCGCGAATTGCTCGTCAAACGTCTTGCGGTTGAACAGGCCGGTGAGGGCGTCGCGCTCGGAGTAGTCCAGCAGGCTCTGGTAGTTCTGGTAGACCAGAAACACGCCTTTGAGCACCTCAAGCTTGTGGGCCGAGAAGGGGCGCGACTGCGTGATCTCCAGGCAGGTGTTGACCTTTTCGTGCATCCACACCGGCAACCACAGCGTGTGCCTGCCGGGGCGGGGGTTGGCCAGGGCGATGTCTCCCTGCTTGGTCACGCACTCAAAAAGTTCAGGGTAACGGTCTAGCGCTTCCTTGCGGGGGTCTGAGGCGGCGTCTGAATCGGTGGACACAAGCTGACCGTCCTGCACCCAGGTGCGGGGGCGGATGTGAGGCTCCCCCTGGTCGGTGAACAGTTCCAGCGCACGCACTTCCTTGATGCTGCTGAGCTTTTGCAAGGTTGAGAGTACCGATACCTCCAGCCGCAAATGGTCGCGGTGGCCGGTCATCTCAACAAGGTGTTGCAGTATGGGCTTCATGGTGGTGGAAGTACGTACGACCGTGTCTGGCATTGCTAGCGTCTTTTGAACACGATATCCCACACCCCATGACCCAGGCGCAAGCCCCGGTTTTCAAACTTGGTCAACGGGCGGTATTCGGGTTGTGGAGCATACCCTTGTGCCGTGTTGACCAGAAGGGGCTCTTGTCCCAGCACTTCCAGCATCTGTTCGGCATAAGGCTGCCAGTCGGTAGCGCAATGCAGGTAGCCACCGGGTTTGAGACGGGCTGCCAGCTTGGCCACCAACGGTGGCTGGATCAACCGACGCTTGTTGTGTCTCTTCTTGTGCCAGGGGTCAGGAAAAAAGATGTGAATGCCATCGAGGCTGCCGGGCTGCAGCATGTGGTCGATGACTTCCACGGCGTCGTGCTGGAGGATGCGGATGTTGCTGATGTCTTGCTCGCCAATGCGCTTGAGCAGCGCGCCGACACCGGGCTCATGCACTTCACAGCACAGGAAGTTGTCATCTGGGCGCACCCGTGCAATGTGCGCAGTGGCCTCACCCATGCCAAAACCAATCTCCAGGATCAGTGGTGCGGTGCGGCCAAAGGCCGTGGCGGCGTCCAGCGGCTCTGGGCGGTAGTTCAGTACAAAGCGGGGGGCCAGCTCTTCAAAGGCCTTGGCCTGGCCTGTGGTGGTGCGGCCTGCGCGGCGCACATAGCTTTTGATGGCTTTGGGAAAGGCCACGCCAGCGGGGGGCATGCCCGGCGCGGCTGTGGGCTGAGCCTGTGGCTCGTCTGCGAGAGAGATATTGTTCTGTTCGATCACGATGCGCCATTGTAGATTCGTGACCATGCCTTGACCCATTGCGCCAGGGCATCTCCCACACAAATGTTGTGTGGATGTTCCAGCGCTGGCAGGCCCAGCATCTGCGCGGCCCGGTCCAATGCCTCCACGGGGTTGCTCAGGTCCAGTGCGGCGGCTCCGTTCTGCTTGGACAGTTTTTCGCCATTGGTCCCCAGTACCAGCGGCGTGTGCAGATAGCGCGGTGTGCGGTAGCCCAGCGCCTGCTGCAGCAGGATTTGCCGGGGCGTGTTGTCTGCCAGATCCTCCCCGCGCACGATATCGGTGATGCCTTGGGCGGCGTCGTCCACCACCACGGCCAGTTGGTAGGCCCACAGGCCATCTGCGCGCTTCAGCACAAAGTCGCCCACCACCGCATCCACATCCTGTTGCTGGGGGCCGAGTTTGCGGTCGGTCCAGTGGACGATGCTTTTTGCTATGGAAAATGTAGCTGCCTGCGCCGTACCAACGGCGCTAGAGGCTGATTCGATCTGAATCCTGCTGCAAGCCAGAAATCGCCATGCACGCGGGCTGCGTCCTTGCAGACCGTGTCTGCAGGTGCCGGGGTAGGGCAGGCCCGCGTGCCTTTCGCGGGCATGGCCCTGGGCCGCCAGCGCTTCCTCTATCTCCTTGCGGGAGCACGCGCACGGGTATGCCAGACCGCGGGTGACCAGGGCGCGGAGAGCTTCCTGGTAGAGCGCTCCTCGCGTTGATTGCCACACGGGTGGCAGGTCGGGGTGCAGGCCGCAGGTGGCCAGCTGCTGCAGGATGGTTTGATCTGCCCCAGGGATGCAGCGTGGGGTGTCCACGTCTTCTAGGCGCACCAGCCAAAGCCCGTTGGCAGCCTTGGCGTCCAGCCAGCTGGCCAGAGCCGCCACCAGAGAGCCTTGGTGCAAGGGACCGGTGGGGGACGGTGCAAAGCGCCCCACGTAACCTGAGGGAGAGGGCACGGAAGGAGAGGGTTGCAGAGGCTTGCCCTTGTCGTGGCTCATCGGTTGTGGCTCATCGTGCAGCCAGGGCCAGCTCCAAGCCCGAGATGAACGCGTCTTCCAGCCGGTGGCCCAGGCACCAGTCACCGCAGGCCCCCAGAGACTGCTGGGCATCCCACAGATGGCTCTGGCCCAAAGCGTGGGTGGTCTGCGCATAGGGCCAACAGTGCAGCGCGACATGCGCGGGCTCTGCGCGCAGGCCCGTCACCTCTGCAAATGCCTTGAGCAGCTTGGCCTGCACGCGGGCCTCGTCGTCTTGCAGGTGCTCTGCAGACCAGGCCGGGTTGGCTTGCACCGTCCAGCGCTCCACCGAGCTGCGGCCGGGCTTGGACGATTCACGCGCCAGCCAGGCAATGCGGTGGTGGGTGCTGCGCGCCACATTCCAGTGTGGGCCCAGCGTGGTCAGCCCCGGCCGTACTGCATGGGGGTAGGCCAGCATCATGGTCCAGCACGGTGCCATGGCCACTTGCGCCAGCGGGGCGTTGAGCGCGCATTCCAGCGCCGACTTGGTCAGCAGCGCACGCGTTGCAATGGCAGGCTGGCTGAAGAGCACGGCATCGAACCCCGCGTATACATGCTGTGCGCCCCCAGCGCTTTCGGTGCGCAGTTGCCAGCCTTGGGGGTTCATGGCGTCGCGCTCTACCCGTTGCACCCGGGTGCTGAAATGGATGCGGCCTGCTTGCTGCAGTGGTGCGGCCCAGGTCTGCACCAGCGTTTGCATGCCAGGGCTGGCAACCCAATGGGCCTCGCGGGACAGCAGCCCCGGTGACGTGACCCGGCCAGAGGCATCCAGCACACGCACGTTGTTCGCACTCCAGGGCTTGCACACGCCTGGAACGGTGTCTATGGCCCTCGCAAAGCGTGCATCACGCACGGTGAAGTACTGGGCCCCTGCGTCAAAGGTGCCAAAGGCTGTGTCGTGCGTGGCCGTGCGGCCACCGGCGCTGTCCTGCTGCTCAAATACCGTCACCTCGTGCCCGGCCTGCACCAGCGTGCGGGCACAGGCAATACCGGCCATGCCTGCACCCACGATGGCAAAGTGGCGCTTGGCGTGGGTGGCCTGCGGCTGCGCCTTGGAAGGGCTGGATGCTGCGGGGGATGAAGCGCTTCGGGGACGCTTGGCGGAGCGGGGGAGGGTCTTGCTCATGGATGGCCTTTCGTTAGCAGCGAGTGTGAAGTGAACAGCGTAAATCCAATAACAGTCACTCTACACGCGCCCGCGTTTGCCTTGCATCAGAAATGATGGTGGTTTTCCAGCAGTGCCTTGCGTGTGGCCGGGCTTTGGAGCTGCTGCAGCCACCATTGCAAGGCCCTGCCTGGCGCGCTGAAGCCTGGCCCGCCCCAGGCGTAGCACATGTTGACCCGCCGCTCGGGTCGGGCTACGCGCTTGGCTACCAGACGACCAGCTTCCAGGTAGGGACGCACCATGGGCTCAGGCAGAAAGCCGCCTCCGAGCCCGCGCAACTGGGCCTGGATTTTGGCCTGCATGGTGTCCACGGTCAGCACGTCCTGGCCTCCCAGAAGGCCCAGCGTCATGCCGCCTCGCTGTGCAGAATCCGCCACTGCAATCGCCCGGTGGCCCAGCATCACTGCATCGGTAATGGGTTCGGGCACGGCTGCCAGTGGGTGGTGAGGAGCCACCACGTAGATGAACAACACTTCGCCCAGTGGCAACTGCTGCAAGCCGGCAACGTCGGTGCCCACGCCCGCAACACCAATGGCCAGATCTGCACGGCCAGAGGTCAGGGCCTCGCGGGTGCCGGTCATGATGCCGTCGCTCAGCTTCAGGCGGGTGGGGGGAGAGGTGGCGTAGAACGCCTCCACCAGCTCCAGCATGGTGTGCGGAGAAATCACACCGTCGACAGACAGCGTGAGCTGCGGCTCCCACCCCGTAGCCACGCGCCGCACGCGGTGGGCCACGGCATCAATGTCCTGCAGCAGGCGTTTTCCTTCCCGCAGCAATTCAGACCCGGCCTCGGTGGGGCGGGCCTGGCGTGCGCTGCGGTCAAAAAGCAGAACGTCCAGCGCATCCTCAATCTGCCGCACCCGGTAGGTGAGGGCGCTGGGCACCAGCCCCAGCTGTCGTGCAGCCGCAGCAAAGCTGCCCGCATCGGCAATCACTTCCAGCATGGTCAAGCTGTCCGGCGTCAAAACATCGCGTGCGTTTTGCATGGTGGGCTTTAGATTGTTCAGACTTTTTGAATGATGCCATCAATCCTGCTGTGACCGGCAACGACTGCGCAAACCTACAGTGATGGGCATGAAAGGAGTGCCCTCATGCTGACCGTGCGCAAGTCCCAAGACCGTGGATATGCCGATCATGGGTGGCTCCAGTCCTTCCACAGTTTTTCTTTTGCGGGCTATTACGACCCGCGCTTCATGGGCTTTGGCAACCTGCGTGTCATCAACGAAGACCGCATTGCTGCCGGAACCGGTTTTGCACCCCATGCTCACCGGGACATGGAAATCATCAGCTACGTGCTGTGCGGAGCACTGGCGCACAAGGACAGCCTGGGCAACATCAAAGCCATACCGGCGGGAGACGTGCAGCGCATGAGTGCAGGCAGTGGCGTCACGCACAGCGAGTTCAATCACGCACCGGCCTGCGCCACCCATTTTCTGCAGATTTGGATTGAGCCCAAAACGCGCGGCATTGCCCCCAGCTATGAGCAAAAGCGGTTTGCCGAGGATGAAAAGCGCGGGGTGCTGCGCCTGATCGCATCGCCTGATGGCGCGGCTGGCTCTGTTGTGATCCATGCCGATGCCGCTGTGTACGCTGGCTTGTTGGACGCACAGGAATCCGCCACACTGCCCCTGTCACCCGAACGCAAGGGGTATGTGCATGTGGTGCGTGGGCAGCTCTCGGCCAATGGGCATTGCCTGCGCCAGGGCGATGCGGCCATGCTGGAAGGCGAGAGCCTGCTGACGCTTTCTGGCGGCAAGAATGCGGAGGTACTCGTGTTCGACCTGGCCCCATGAATTTTTCGCGTACCCCGCCATGAATGGGGTGCGCATTACGGGCTTCAGGCTCTGCCTGGAGTTTTTTTCTTGTCCGTCGTTTTCCTCACAGGAGTTTTCATGTCTCAAATCGTTGTGGTCTATCACTCCGGCTATGGTCATACCCAGCGCGTGGCGCAGCAAGTGGCAGAGGGCGCAGGCGCCCAGCTGCTGGCGATTGATGCAGACGGCAATCTGCCCGAGGGCGGCTGGGATGCGCTGAACGCGGCAGACGCCATCATCTTCGGCACCCCCACTTACATGGGCGGGCCCAGCTGGCAGTTCAAGAAGTTTGCCGATGCCACGTCCAAGGCATGGTTCTCGCGCGCTTGGCAAGACAAGGTGTTTGGTGGCTTTACCAACAGCGCCAGCTTCAATGGTGACAAGCAAGTCACCCTGGTATATCTGCAAACCCTGGCCTCGCAGCATGGCGGCCTGTGGGTGAGCCTGGGCCTGGCTCCCAGCAACAGCAAGGCCGCAACCCGCAATGACGTGAACAACCTGGGCGGCTCGGTCGGCTTGCTGGTGCAGTCGCCTTCTGATGCGTCTGTGACTGAGATTCCCCAAGGCGACCTTGACACTGCCAAGCTGTACGGCAAGCGCGTGGCAGCTATCACGGCACGCTTGAAGGCCTGATGCGCTGATCTCTTGGATGGTGCAGCCCCTTGCCGATGAGTCTTCGGCAGGCGTTTGCACCACCTTTGCAACAGCAGGCCCGTAACTTCAAGGAGACAGGAATGACGGCACCACAAATGATCCAGCCCCACGAAAAAGACCTGGGCGGTGGCTTTAGGGTGCGCAGGCTGTTGCCTGCGATCGAGCGGCAGTCGGTGGGGCCTTTTCTGTTTTTCGACCACTTTGGCCCGGTGACGGTCACGCCAGAGTCGCAACATGATGTGCGCCCCCATCCGCACATCGGTCTGGCTACGGTGACCTACCTGTTCTCCGGTGCCATCATGCACCGCGACAGTCTGGGGTCCCTGCAGCAGATCGAACCCGGAGCCATCAACTGGATGACTGCGGGCCGCGGCATTGTTCACTCTGAGCGGCGGCCGGAATCGCTGGCCCAGTCCACCTACGTGAACCATGGCATTCAGCTGTGGGCCGCGTTGCCCCCTGAGCACGAAGAGGCAGCCCCTGATTTTGTGCATACGCCCGCGGATGCCATCCCCCAGTTGCAGGCGGGCGATGCCACGGTGCGTGTGCTGATCGGCAGTGCCTGGGGCAAGGTCTCTCCGGTACAGAGCCTGGCTCCGGCGCTGTATGTCGACATCCATCTGCCCGCGCACGGGCAGTTGCGTCTGCCGCAATCCATGGCAGAGGAGCTTGGCGTGTATGCGGTGGATACTGCGCTACAGGTGGGCGAAGGCACCGTGCCCCTGCATACGTTTGCGCTACTGCCCACGGATCAGGAAGTGACGCTGACCGCAGGCGCTGAAGGTGCGCGCTGCATGCTGCTGGGTGGCGATGCGCTGAAGAGCAGACGCCACATCTGGTGGAATTTCGTCTCCACCCGCAAGGAGTGCATCGTGCAGGCTGCGAGCGACTGGGATGCTCAACGCATGGGGTCTGTGCCTGGGGAGACCGAGCACATTCCCTTGCCGGAGCGGCGCTTTAAAGCCTGAGAATCTGTTCGAAAAGGCCACTAGCGCTTGATTAACAAGCGCAGGCAGCTCACTTTTTGATAGCGTTTTCAGCGGCGGCTGCAGCGGTGTCGGTCGCGGTGCGAGCAGACAGGTCGTTCTCCAGCACCACACGTTCGTCAAACACGAAGCAACCGCCGTGGTAGTGCGCGCCATCCGTGTTCTCGAAGTATTTCAGGATACCGCCCTCGAGTTGGTAGACATGCTCCAGGCCTTCTTCGCGCATCAGAATGGCGGCCTTTTCACAGCGGATACCTCCCGTGCAGAAGCTCACCACCGTTTTGTCCTGCAATTCGCTTTTGTGGGCGCGTAACGCGTCTGGAAATTCGGTGAACTTGCTGATGCGCCAGTCAATGGCGTTATCGAAAGTCCCTGCGTCCACTTCAAAGTCGTTGCGGGTGTCCAGGGTGACGACTGCTCTTCCGTGGTCGTCATGACCTTGCTCCAGCCAGCGGCGCAGAGTGGCTGGGTCAACCGCCGGTGCACGCCCTTGCGCAGGGCGAATCGTGGGGTGGTCCATACGGATGATTTCCCGCTTCACCTTCACCAGCATCTTGCGAAACGGCACGTGGTCAGACCAGCTCTCTTTGGGGGCGAGATCGGCAAACCGCGCGTCTTCTCGCAGCGCATCCACAAAACCGCGCACGGCTTCAGCGGGCCCTGCCAGAAAGAAGTTGATGCCTTCTTCCGCCAGCAGGATCGTGCCTTTGAGCTGCGCCGCTCGCGCTTGCGTCAGCAAGGTTTCCTTCAACTGCGCAGCATCAGGCAAAGGCACAAACTTGTAGCAGGAGATATTGAGAACGGAATTCATGTGTGCAAGAGGGCGTTCGCCAGTCATCAGACCAGAGATAAAGCCATGATGGGGTGCTTTGGCAACCAACGGAGAATGTACCGCTGGTTTTCAGTCGGACATCGCGTTGGCGGTGCCCGGAAGGCCAGCACTGCGCTGACATAGACGACCGCTGCGGTCGCAAGGGCTTCTCAGGTCGAAGGGGTCAGCAGCGCGGTCTCGATCTTGTTGGCCAGTTGCGATATGGCCAGGGCCGCCGGACAACCGGGCGTGTGAACCAGCAAAAGCTGCCTGCGCATCACCGCATCGCGCACGGAGGCGTCTGCAGGAATATCACCCATGTGGATCAGCCTGACGGGGCGGCCTGACTGCGTGCTTACAAACCGGTCCAGCACCTGCTGCAACTGGCTGGTAATGGCGCGCCCGTCGCCAGGGCGTGCAGCCTGATTGATCACCATGCGTACATGCTGGCGCTTTTGCTGCATGGCCAGAACCTTGATGGCCGCGTATGCGTCGGTCAGCGAGGTGGGCTCTGGCGTGGCAACGATCAATACTTCTGAAGCCAGTGAAATGGAGAACAGCACCACATCCGAAATGCCCGCGCCTGTGTCCAGCAACACCACGTCATACTGTGGAGTCAGGGCCTGGATGACATTGAGGAACTGGTTGCGGACCTCAGGCGTCAGGCGTGAATATTCCACCATGCCCGAGCCCGCCAGCAAAACAGAAAAGCCACCGGGGGCTTTGATGACAGCCTGCTCCAGCGTTGCCTTGCCGGTGAACACATCGTGCAAAGTGATCTTGGGGTGCAGATTGAGCACCACATCCAGGTTGGCAAGGCCCAGGTCAGCATCCAGTACCAGGACCCGATGGCCGCGGCGTGTAAGCGCTGCAGCGAGGTTGGCAGACACAAAGGTTTTACCCACGCCACCTTTGCCGCTGGTGATTGCAATGATGCGTGCGCCCGCGGCAGGGCTGGCCTGCGCAGGGGCTGGACCGGGTGTGGTGGGTTGGGGTGACAGCGCGTCGCTCATCATCTAACTTTCAGTAGGCGCTGCCTGTTGCATCCAATGGGGGAGGGAGGTCGCCCCAGCCCGACGGCGAGTACAGTGGGCCGAACAACAAGCTTTTTTCTTCGGCACTGACTGTGCTGTCTGGTTGCTCCTCGATGCTCACGCGGTTGCGACCGGCCGATTTTGCCTGATACAGCTGATGGTCGGCTCGGTCAATCCACAGCAGGGTCGTCGAACGAATCCATTGAAGGGCGAAAGCACCGCCAATGCTGACCGTGACATTGAGCTCAATGGAAGGCGATATCTTGATGGGTGTATTGGCCACAGCGCGCCGAATGCGCTCAGCTACCACGTTGCCGAAGGCGGCCTGACAGGCCGGCAGTACCACTGCGAATTCTTCGCCGCCGTACCGGGCCAGGGTGTCCATGGGCCTCACACAGGCGCTCAGTGTCCGTGCGACCGACTGCAGCACGATATCGCCCGCCAGGTGGCCGTGGGTATCATTCACCTTTTTGAAATGGTCAATGTCCAGCATCAACAGCAGCGCTGCCTCACCTGAGCGGGTGACCCGGTCAATTTCGCGCTCAAGCACTGCCCGGAAGTGACGCCGGTTAGCAAGTCCCGTGAGTGGGTCTTTCAGCGATAGCTCACAAAGGCCATCGATGAGCCCTTGGAGGTACTGTCGTGGGTGAGATCTGTCCAGCGCAGGGGCCGGACTGCTGCCGGCCACTTGTGTGACCAGGGCATGGGCAGTATCCAGGCGCAGATCGCGCAGGTCTACGAGGTGAGGGGCCGCCGAGTCAGACACAAATGCATGCTTGAAGAGTTGACCGAGTGTAGCAGCGGGGTGCACCTTTGGGCGGCAAATGTCACTAATCAGGGAGGCGTTTGCGGCGTTGCTTGCGGCGCCAGTTGCTGCAAGGCCACAAGCGCGTCAGCGTCGGTGCGGTACGTGCAAAGGCCTGCGGCGGCAGGCAGCAGGCCTGCCTTGCGAAGTCCGGTTTCCACGGGCAGCTTCAAGCCACTGATGTGCAGTACGCCCCCACGGGCCAGCATCAATGCGTGTAATTGCGCAAAGGCTTCCAAGCCTGTAACGTCAATGCGATTGATGGGCTGCGCCATCAGGCACAGATGCAAGGTGTCCGGGTGCGCGTTCAGGTGTTCAATGACTCGGCGCTCCAGTGCACTGGCCGAAGCAAAATCCAGCTCTGCATCCATGCGCAGCGCCAGAAGCTGGGGGGCCAGAGGTGGGAGGTTCCACAGGTGGCGGTCTCGCAGACTGCCGTCCGGGTGGAGCCCCAATTCAATGATGCGGGGGTGCAGTCGCTGGTACAGAAAGTGGGCCAGGTTCATGACCAGCCCGGCCAGCACGCCCCAGTACATGCGGGGGGCGGTTGCCAGTGTCAGCGCGAAGGTGACTGCAGCAATCACCGCCTCTACCCTCGACACACGCCAGAGCCTGAGCAGTGTGGCGGGCTTGAACAGGCTGAAAACTGCCGTCACGACAATGGCCGCCAACGCAGATTGCGGCACAAAATACAGCGCGGGCGTCAGCCACAGCAAAACGACCAGTACCAGAACCAGCGAAAACAGCGTGGCCCAACCGCTTTGAGCCCCTGCATAGAGGTTGATGGCGGAGCGCGAAAACGATGCGCTGGTGGCAAAACTGCCGCACAGACCGCTTGCCACCTTGGAAAGCCCTTGCCCGATCAGATCCTGGTTTTCGTTCCACCGCTCGCCAGAGCGTTGGCTTTCCACTTTCGCGCTGGATGCGGTTTCCAGAAAACTTACCAATGTCACCACCAGCACCGGCATCAGCAGGGACGCAAAGTCTGCTGCTGGCATCCACCCGGGCCAGTGCAGCGTGGGCAAGCCTTGCGGTAAATGTCCGACCACGGCCCCTCCGGCGTCGGCATACCCGGTTGCCCAGCTGATGCCCCCTGCCAGTCCCACCACCATGATGGCGGAGGGAAAAGTGGGGCTGAGCCGCTTGCTCAGGATCAGCGCGGCCATGCTGCCGAAACCAAAAGCCGCAGCGGCAAGATCAAAAAGCCCGAGGGATGGGGTGCTGACAAGGGCGCTGAAGTCCGCACGCAACCCTGTCAATGCGGGCAGTTGCGAAGCCAGTATCAGCAAGGCTGCTGCCTGCGTGAATCCATTGAGCACGGGTGAAGTGACCAGATTGACCACCCAGCCAAACCGGGCCAGCCCCATCACGCACTGCAGCGCACCACACAACAATGAAATCCACACGGCCATCTGCACCCATTGGGCGCTGCCGGGCTCGGCAAGCCCCGTCAGCGATGCGCCGATGAGCAAGCTGGTGAGTGCCGTTGGACCCACCCCCAAGCGTGTGGAAGAGCTGAAAAGCACAGCCACCAGCGCAGGCAGCAGGGAGGCGTAGATCCCGGTCACCAGGGGCATACCCGCCAGCGCGGCATAGGCAACGCCCTGCGGCACCAGCATCAGCCCCACGGTCATGCCTGCCCAGAACTCCCCTCGAAGCAGGGCCGCACTGGGTTTGGGCCATGCAAGGAACGGAAGCCAGGAGCGCAGAGACGAAAGTTGCATGGGTGAATTGTCGCTGCAGTCGCGTACACGGGGCCACGCTGATTTGGTTTTGTCCTACGTGAGCCTGACTGGCGTTCTGACAGGCGCGAGACCGTGCAGTGCTTACATTTTTCCTTGTCCTAACTGCAAGGAGGTTTTCATGAGCAGCAACAGTTTGCAAATCCACGCCGAGCCAAACCATTCCCCGAAGAAGTCCACTCGCATTGCTGCGGTGCTGGCAGTCAGTGCGCTGGCACTGGGGCTTGCAGGTTGTGGGCGTGAGGAAGGGCAAACGGCTGGCCAGAGGCTGGACTCCGCCATAGACAAGACAGAACAAGCCGCTGCAGAAGCCCGCGTGAAGGCCGAAGCTGCGATGGCCAAAGCAGAGACCCAAATGGAAAAAGGCGCCGAGCGCGCGCAGGCCGCCGCGCAGGATATGAGTGCCTCAGCCCGCCAAGCTGCAGCCACGGCTGGAGACAAAGTCGACGACGCCAGCATCACAGCGCAGGTATCCGCGGGTCTGGCCAAAGACCCCGACCTGAGCGCAGTGAAAATCAATGTGGACACCCAAGGTGGCGCGGTGACCTTGAACGGCCCCGCCCCTAATCTGGCTGCCAAAGACCGGGCTCAGGAGATTGCGAAGAGCGTGAAGGGGGTGACGTCCGTCACCAACCTTCTGGTGATCTCAGCTGGTTAAGGACGCCTGGTGATGAGAACCTGCGGCCTGCTCAGCGTTTCAGGTCGCTACCATCCGGTGCATGAAAAATACCGATCCCAACGCTCCTGAACTCATCACCAGCCTCATCCATCACCCTTACCAGCCGCCCGCAGACTTTGCGGCACCCCAGCCGGGGGTGTTCAAGGCCTCCACGGTCATCTTTCCTGATGTGGCGGCCATGCGCGGCCGGGAGTGGAAAGACAAGACCGGCTACACCTACGGGCTGCACGGCACGCCCACCTCTTTCATTTTGGAGGAACGCCTTTGCGCGCTGGAGGGCGGTGCACAGTGCGTATTGGTGCCAAGCGGTCTTGCTGCGATCAGTACGGTGGATTTAGCGCTGCTGCGCGCAGGGGATGAGGTGCTCATCCCTGACAACGCCTATGGCCCTGGCAAGGACTTCGCCGTCAACGAGTTGTCTCGATACGGAATTACCCACGCTTTCTACGACCCACTGAACCCCTCCGATCTCGCTCAGCGTATCAACCCGGCCACAAAGCTGGTCTGGCTGGAGGCTCCTGGTTCGGTCACCATGGAATTCCCTGACCTTTGCGAGCAGGTGCGCATCTGCAAGGAGCGCGGCGTTTTGACGGCGCTCGACAACACCTGGGGTGCCGGTTTGGCGTTCCAGCCTTTTGATCTGTTGGGCGATGGCTCGTTGGGGGTGGATGTGTCGGCCCATGCGCTGACCAAGTACCCCAGCGGTGGGGGTGACGTGCTAATGGGAAGCATCATCACCCGCTCAGAGCCCTTGCACATGAAAATCAAGCTCAGCCACATGCGTTTGGGCATGGGCGTGGGAATGAATGACGTGGAGGCCATTCTCCGCTCTCTTCCCAGCATTGCCCTGCGTTATCGCGCTCATGACTTGGCCGCGCGAAAGCTGGCCGTGTGGCTGCAACAGCAGCCTGCCATTGCGCAGGTGCTGCATCCTGCTTTGCAAGACGCGCCCGGCCACGCGCACTGGAAGGCGCTGTGTGGTGCACACAATGGCGGGGAGGGCGCGGCTGCCGGGCTGTTCAGCGTCATGATTGACGCCCGCTTCACACAAAATCATGTCGATGCCTTCTGTGATGCCTTGCGCCTGTTCAAGCTCGGCTACAGCTGGGGTGGGCCTATCAGCCTGGTGGTGCCTTACCACCTGCGCAGCATGCGCGGTGGCTCTACACCTCACCTTAAGCCTGGCACGCTGGTACGGTTTGCGATTGGCCTTGAAGCCGTGGAGGATCTGCAACGCGATCTGGAGCAAGCCCTGCAGGCCATGGAGCGGGCTGCGGCATAGCGCCTCGCAGCACTCTTTTCGCCAATGGATGAGGGTGGTAGTTTCCTCAGTGGCGTTGGGTGCACGGCTGATTTAGGGTGTGGTGGTGTTCGTACAGAGATTGAGCTTTGGCGGTGACTGCTGTACGGCCTCCCTTGAACACTCTGCGTTGCGCCGACTATGCAAGATACATCTGCTACCGAGGTCACGCCCAGCCGGGACGATGCGCCCATTGTTTTGCTGCCCCTTACGCTGGCGGACCCTTTCCGCTGGCTTGGTCGGGGGCTGCAGGATGCCCGTGCAGCGCCGGGCATCGCAGTGTTTTACGGGGTCTGCTTCTGGCTGATGGCGATTGTGCTGGGTTGGGTGTTTCGCACGCGGCCCGAGTACACCATGTCCTTGGCAAGCGGATGTCTGCTTTTGGGTCCTTTTCTGGCGATGGGCCTGTACGACACCAGTCGAAGGCGCGAGGCTGGTCTGTCCCCCCAGCTGAGTGAATCCCTCACCTGCTGGGACAGCCACATGGGCAGCATGGGCATGCTGGTGCTGGTTCTGGTGGTGCTGGAACTGCTCTGGGGCAGAGCTTCACTGGTCGTGTTTGCCGTGTTCTTCAACATAGGCATGCCGTCCACCACGGGGGTGCTGGAGGCTGTCTTCAATCCCCAGAACTGGACGTTTGTAGCGGTGTATCTGGTGGTGGGCGGTGTGTTTGCCGCGCTGGTTTTTTCCACCTCGGTGGTGTCCATCCCCATGATCCTGGACCGTGATACCGACGCCCTGACCGCAGGGATCACGAGCATGCGCGTGGTGCTGGAAAACCCGCTCACCCTGCTTTTGTGGGGGGCGCTCATCACCACGCTGGTGGGTGTTTGCCTGTGGTTGGGCAGTGTGGGGCTGGTGCTGGTGGGGCCGGTGCTGGGGCATGCAAGCTGGCACGCCTATCGTGCGGCAGTGCAGTCTCGCGCCAGTCTTTCCTCGGCCGAGGCAAGGTCGTAAGAGCGGCTCACAAAACTCCCTTGGCGTCGTTGTTCCGTTTTGTCGTACCGGCGTACTGCCTGCGACGGAACGCCTAGCCAAGGCTGCTACGCTGAGTTTTGTTAGCCGCTCCAAGCCTCACCCGCGGTCTTGTGGAATTCGCGGGGTCTTCCCTGCGGCTGTTACAGTGGTCCTCCAACTCTGAAAGCACACACCTTGGCAACACCCAACTACGGATACGAAAAACGCCAGCGTGAGCTCGCCAAAAAACAAAAGAAAGCGGACAAGCAGCGCGCAAAAACTGAGCGACGTCACACCGATGATGCAGGTGAGACGCCAAGCGACACCGCTGCCGCAGATCCGCGTGCCGACGTGGAGGGCGCGCAGCCTCAAGGCTGATTCGAGCTTTTGCTCAGTTCGTTCCCAGCCTTTGTCGGGCTCAGCGGAGCAGCTTTTTTAGCTCAGGCCACACATTTGCCAGCATTTGTGGATGGGCTTCGGCCTTGGGGTGGATGCGGTCGGGCTGGAACATGCGTGTAGGGTCCGGTCCATCGGCCACACCCTTCAGAAAGAAGGGCACTACCGCTGCTTTTCTGGCCTTGGCGACTGTCTCGAACACCCCGGCAAACTTGGTTGCGTAGTCCGTGCCGTAGTTAGGCGGCACCTGCATGCCTACCAGCAGGACTTTTGCTCCTGCGTCCTGGGCGGCTTGCGCCATGAAGTTCAGGTTGTCTTGCGTGTTTTGCAGAGGCAGACCGCGCAACGCATCGTTGCCACCCAGCTCGATGACCACATGGGTTGGCTGATGGGCCTTGAGCAGTGCGGTGATGCGCGACCGGCCACCGGATGTGGTTTCACCGCTGACGCTGGCATTAACGACCTTGGCTTCTATCCTGTCAGCGGCGAGTTGTTTTTCAAGCAGCGCCACCCACCCGGTGCCCCGTGCCAAGCCGTATTCAGCGCTCAACGAATCACCCAGCACCAGTATCACGGCCGGTGTGCGGGATGCGCTCGTTTTGGCGGTGCCTTGTGCCCACACTGCCGGGGCGTAAACCCCCATGCCGAGAGCGACTGCAGAGCTGAGGATAAAGTGGCGACGATGCAGATTGCGAATCAAAGCAAAGAACCTTTCATGTCCGAATCTCCCTCCGCGCCCCATACGCCCATCATCTCGGTGGAGCATGTTTTCAAGTCGGTGACCGACTCGACAGGCACGCTCGACATTCTGCGTGATATTGATTTCCGTCTGGCAGCGCGGGAAACAGCCGCCATTGTCGGCGCGTCGGGTTCCGGTAAAAGCACCTTGCTGTCCATCATCGCCGGGCTGGATACGCCCACCCGCGGTACCGTGCGGCTTGATGGGCAGGATCTGTTTGCCCTGGACGAGGATGCACGTGCTGCCCTGCGTGCGCAAAAGGTGGGCTTTGTGTTCCAGAGTTTTCAGCTCATGGGCAATATGACTGCCCTGGAAAACGTGATGCTGCCGCTGGAGCTGGCCGAGCGCCGCGATGCCCGCAAGGCCGCCGCAGAGATGCTGGAGCGCGTGGGGCTAGGACAGCGCCTGGGGCACTACCCCAAGGTGCTCTCTGGGGGGGAGCAGCAGCGTGTGGCACTGGCCCGCGCTTTTGTGGTGCAACCCTCGTTGCTGCTGGCCGACGAGCCGACCGGCAGCCTCGACTTTGCAACAGGCGAATCCATCATGCGGCTCATGTTTGAACTCAACCGCGAGCAAGGCACGACTCTGGTGCTGGTGACGCATGACCGATCCATCGCCGCGCAATGCGATCGCCGTATCACCATTGATGCGGGGCGCGTAGTGCCGGAGTGAGTGTGAAAATGGCTGCTGCGCCCGCAGGTAAAGCGCGGCAAGCTATAAAAAACATAGTGATTGAGCGCTTTCCCGTTGCCGATGTGCGTCCACGAGGCTGTTGGCCGTAGAACCGGATCGTTCCCAGTGCCCGCTCGGCAACGATAATCCTGCCCATGTCCTCCCCCAAAGTCCTGTTCGGCTTTCATGCCGTGGGCGTGCGTCTGAAGACCGCGCCGCAATCCATCATCGAGATTTATTACGAGTCCACTCGCCGCGATGCCCGCATGCGCCAGTTTCTGGAGCGGGCCAAAGAGGCCGGTGCCCGCTTGATCGAAGCCGATGGAATGCGCATTTCCAAGCTCGCTGGCAGCAACGGACACCAGGGGGTGGCCGCACGGGTGGACCCCGTCAAGCAGGTCCACTCCCTGGACGAGTTGCTGGAGACGCTCGAAGCCTCTGGCCAGGAACAGCCGTTGATTCTGGTGCTGGATGGCGTGACCGACCCGCACAACCTGGGTGCCTGCCTGCGCGTAGCCGATGGTGCCGGTGCGCATGCGGTCATTGCCCCCAAAGACCATGCCGTGGGCATCAATGCCACAGTGGCCAAGGTGGCCAGCGGTGCGGCAGAAACCATGCCGTACTTCATGGTGACGAACCTTGCTCGCACCTTGGGTGAACTCAAGGAACGCAACATCTGGTGCATCGGCACCAGCGACGATGCCCCCAAGACCATCTACCAGGTGGATCTGAAAGGCCCGGTGGCGTTGGTGCTGGGTGCGGAGGGTGACGGAATGCGTCAGCTCACCCGCAAGACCTGTGATGAGCTGGTGAGCATTCCCATGAAGGGCGCGGTGGAAAGCCTGAACGTCTCGGTGGCCAGCGGCGTGTGCCTGTACGAGGCGCTGCGTCAGCGCTCTGCCTGAGGCGCACTCCCATCGGCTCGGCGATGGGGTGACCCTATTTGACAAAGCGTTGTTCGGGCGGCCATTTGTCGCCTATTCGACTCGGAATTCTGCTTTTCCTTGATAGCCTGCGCGGTTTTGCAAATCTCCGGGCTATCACAACATGAGTCGTCGCCAGTTTCTCTTGAACGCCACCCAGGCCATGGCCGCAGTCGGCCTGCCCGCGTGGGCATCTTCTTCCTTTGCTGCTGAAGAAGCGCTTTCCGCAAAGCATCTCACCCTGGGTTGCTCCATCGCTCTGAGCGGCCCGCTGGGTATTGCCGGGTCGGAGCAAGTGGCGGGCATGAAGGCCGCATTCGCGGAAGTGAACGCAGCTGGGGGAATCCACGGACGGGAAATCCGCCTGGATGTCAAAGACGACGGCTACGTACCCAGTCGTACGGCCCAGAACGTGACCGCCATGCTGGAGGCCCAGTCTGCCTTTGCTTTGATTTCGCCCCTGGGCACCGCCAACACTGCCGCCATCCTGCCGATGGTGGAGTCCAAAGGTATTCCCACCGTGGGCCCTGTGACCGGTGCCACGTCGCTGCGCACGGCCGAGCAGCGCAATGTGTTCTTCCTGCGCCCCAGCTACCGGGAGGAATCGCTGCGCCTGGTCAAGCAAGTGGTGGAGATGGGCCTCAAGCGCATTGCAGTGGTGTATCTGGACAACCCCTTCGGCAAGGAAGTGCTCAAGGACATGTCCACTGCGCTCGACAACGCCAAGGTGGAACGTTCGGGCGAATTCGCCTTGGCTGTGGACGGTAAAAACGCGGCAGAGCTGGCCGACAAGGTGGCAGCAGACCGCCCCGGTGCGGTTTTGCTGGCAACTACCGGCACCGCCAACACCGCATTTGTGCTGGCGTTCCGGACCAAGGCGCAGGGTGTACCGCTGGCAGGTCTGTCGGTCGCGGTGGTTTCGTCCGAGTTGCCCAAACTCGCCTCTGCGACACGCGGCCTGGCGCTGGTTCAGGTGTTTCCTGATGCCAATTCCCAGAAGTCGGTGGTGGTGCGCAAGTTCCAGTCAACGATGAAGGCGGTAGGCGCCAATCCCGCTCACTTCAACAGCACCAGTAGCCTGGAGGGCTGGCTCAACGCCCAGGTGATGATTGAAGGGCTCAAGAACGCGGGCAAGGAGCCCACGCGCGATAGGCTCCGCTCGGGTCTTGCCAGCATCAAATCGCTGTCGTTTGGCGACTTCAGTGTGGGCTTTGGCGGCAAGGCTCCGTTTGTAGGGTCGGATGCCTTGTACCTGGCTGTCTACGCAGAAAACGCCCGTCGCATCAGTTAACGGGCCGACCACCAGGGCCGCTCAAGCGTGCGGCCCGGTGTTCCTGGTTGCTGGCTTATCGCGCGGGTGCTGTGTGAGGGTTAAACCAAGCCCAGCCCGCCCAGCAGGGCACCGGCGCCCAGCAGCCACAGCAGATGCAACTTGGTTCGCCACACCAGCAAAGCAGACACAGCCGTGAGAACCCATAACGGCCAGTTCTGGAGTTCAGCCCCGTGGCCGCGTGTAATCACCCAGGCTGTCGCAATCAGCAGCCCGATCACCACGGGGGCCATGCCCTGCTTGAAGGCTCGAACGCTGCGACGGTTGCGGTTGCGATGCCCCCATCGCGTGGCAAACCAGGTGAGGGCGCTGCTTGGCAGCATCACGCCCACCATGCAGACCACAATGCCCAGCAACCCTAAGGCCCAACCCGCCACCCCTGGCCCACCTGCATTCAGTCCCACATTCCAGCCCAGCAGGGCAATGAAGAGCACGTTGGGCCCGGGCGCCGCCTGGGCAATTGCGATGGATGCATTGAATTGCGGATCCGTCAGCCAGCTGTTCTGCTCCACCAGATAACGATGCATATCAGGTGCCGTGCTGATGGCGCCGCCCACGGCCAGCAGCGAGAGCGACATGTAATAGGTGAAGAGGTGCAGCCAATCAAGGGCGCTCAAGGCGGCAAAGGCTTGCTGAGTGCTCGTCATGGGGCAAGCTTTCTCCAGGTGAGGAAACAAGCCAGCAGGCCGAGGGAAGGCAGCGTCCAGGCCAGCGGCAGCCGCAGCACGGCCATTGCTATCACGGTGAGCACCGCCAGAGCTATGCACAGGGGCAAGCCCAGGGGATGTTTTTTGAGGGTGGACGCCAGCTTGAGGCCCATGCCCGCAATGAGGCCAGCCGCTGCGGCACCCATGCCCTTGAGGGCACCTGCCACTGCAGGGTGTTCAGCGAACTGTGCGTAGACCACTGCGAGCGACAAGACCAGCATGAGCGGAAACGTGAGCATGCCCGCCAAGGCCGCCAGCGCGCCGCGCCAGCCAAAGTAGCGCTCGCCGATCATGATGGAGAGATTCACCACATTGGGGCCCGGCATGATCTGGGCCACGGCCCAGTCCTCCACAAACTCCTCATTGGTCATCCAGCGTTTTTTCTCGACCAGTTCACGCTGCACAACGGCCAGCACGCCACCAAAGCCTTGCAAGGCCAGCCAGGTGAATGACCAGAACAGATCCCTGCAGTCGGCCGGGCGGGGGCGGGAATCGGGATAGGGAGGCGCTTGCAGAGGGTCAGGTGCAGCCATGGATGAGAGCAAAAAAGGTGTTTGCGCAAGCGGGATAAGCGCAAGGTGCTATCAATCATATAGCAAACGGCTTGGCTGGATGAGATACGTGGGCGGCATCACATCCAGCGCAACACTGCCATGCCCGCCGGTGGGTAGCTATGTTACGCCGCGCCTCGCGGCTTGAATGGCGGTGCAGGCATCGCGAGACGGCAGGTCTGTGCGCGCATTCCGGAAGGGGCCGCCAGCCGATATCCGGTCATGGCAGGAAGCCGAAAACAATCGCTCAGGAAGGGGCTGCTTTACTGAGCAGCTTCACCACCAGCCTGCATGTGGCGTGAAGTACGGATGGATGCCCCGGCTCAGCCCAGCTTGCCCTGCAGCTTGTGCCCTTGAACCCGCCATCCTGCCTGCTCCAGATACTTCACTTTGAAGATGCGCAGATCGGCCTGTGATTCGTACTTCACCTTGAAGATGCGAAACGTGGCCTGGCTCTCGTAGTTCACCTGATACCAGAGTGCGTCGCCATTGGCCTGTGTGTCATAGGGCACTTCAAACACTGCCAGATCGGCCTGGCTTTCATAGTGGGCCTCAAACACCTTGGCGTCCGCCTGATTTTCATATTTAACGACCAGAATCTGTGCCATCTCATTCCCCTTGATCTTGTGGTGGCTGAACTGGTTGGCGAGGGTATCGAAAAACCGATCGTAAAACCCGGCGGGATAGCCCGGCGTTACATCTCGATGCCTTGTCGGCTCGACATCAAGACATTCCGCACCCATCACTTCACCAGCAACGGTGGCATCACCTTGGCACGCTCTTCGCAGAAGCGGCGGGCCTCCTCGCCAAGCCAGTCGCGCACCTGCTGCATGGTGGGGCTGGGGTGATGGGTGGTGACAAAGGAGTACACCGCTCGTGATGCCACACTGCGCCCCAGCAAGGGCACCAGCCGGCCTGCGCGCACGTCCTGCAACACCAGCGCTGCGCGCCCCATCGCAATGCCTTGTCCTGCCAAGGCTGCACCCAGGGCCAGTTGCGACAGGTTGAATTGCTGTCCGCCCGTCCAGGCTGGCGGGGGCACGCCCTGCTGGGCAAACCAATGCTGCCATTCCTCAAACGTGTCTGCGCCGTCCCAGGCGCTACCGTCGTGCAACAGCCAGTCGCCTTGCAAGTCTTGGGGGGTATGTATGCCGGGGTGTTGCTGGATGAACTCAGGGCTGGCCACAGGCACCAGCCATTCATCCAGAAACACCGTGGCATTCAGGTCAGGATAGTGGCTCAGGTCAAAGCGGACGGCGGCTTCTACGCCATCGCGCACCATCCGGGTGCGGTCCAGGGTGTGGAATTCGCCGAACACGCGCAGCCCCGTCTGAGGGTGTTGCCGAAAAAACTCCCCCAAGCGTGGGGTCAGCCAGCTCATGGCGAAGGAGGGCGAGCAACTCAGGGTGGCCGTTGCAGCCTCTGGCGGCTGGCGCATCTGGGCCAGGGTGCTTTCTATGGCGTCAAAGCTTTCTCTGAGCACCACAGCCAGCCATTTGCCTTCTGGGGTGGTGACCAGTGCCCGAGGGGTTCGCAGGAAGAGGGGGCGGCGCAGCCAGTCTTCCAGTTGCTTGACCTGCTGGCTCACGGCACCTTGGGTAATGCACAACTCGGCGGCGGCTTTGGTAAAGCTGCCGTGCCGCGCGGCGGCATCAAAGCTGCGCAGCCATGCAAGAAGGGAAGGGGAGAGACGAATGTCCATTACTAATACTAATGCTTGCGTCACTATAAATGCGTTGTGGGGAAGTGCAACGCAACCAAAAATGCAGTCAGGAAACATTCCTTGACAAAAGCAGAGGCGCAGCACGCCACCAGCGCTGTGCCTCTCACTGAAATATTCACCCCCGATGAGCAACGCCCCCGATGTTTTGCTGACCACCCGGCTGCGCAATGCCCAGCCCGCGCTATGGACCAATGCCGCGCGGCAGGCCCATCCACCCGAGCACATGCAGGCATTGGGTCGAACCATTAGTTTGGTTGATACACATGCCGCTGCTCATAGGCTGGAGCGTTTTGCGGGCTTGCTGGCCCAGGTGTTTCCCGAGCTGTCGGCGACCCAGGGCGTAGTCGAATCCGCGCTCATGCCCGCCTCGGCCTTGTTGCCTGCACTGGGCATTCCGGCAGATGCTGGCAAGCTCTTCATCAAAGCCGACCACAGCCTGCCCGTGGCGGGCTCCATCAAGGCGCGTGGTGGCATGCACGAGGTGCTGGAATTTGCGGAACAGGTCGCTTTGCAGCAGGGCCTGGTCAGCCAAGGGGGTGACTACCGTGTGCTGGCAGAACCCGCAGCGCGCGAAGTGCTGGCGCGCTACCAGGTGGCGGTGGGCTCCACGGGCAACCTGGGTTTGAGCATTGGCGTGGTGGCCTCAGCCCTGGGTTTCAAGGCGGCGGTGCACATGTCTGCAGACGCCAAGGAATGGAAGAAAGAGCGGCTGCGGCTGCGTGGCGTGCAGGTGGTGGAGCACACCGGCGACTACGAGCGCGCGGTGGCTGCGGGCCGCGAACAGGCCGCGGCCGACCCCTTGTGCCACTTTGTGGACGACGAGCAGTCCTTCTCGCTGCTGCTGGGCTACAGCGCTGCGGCTTTGCATCTGCAAAAGCAGTTGCAATCCCAGGGCGTGGTGGTGGATGCGCAGCACCCGCTGCTGGTGTACCTGCCCTGCGGCGTGGGCGGCGCGCCTGCGGGGATTGCGTTTGGGCTGCGGCAGCTTCTGGGGCCGCATGTGCACTGTTTCTTTGCGGAGCCCGTGCAGTCTCCCTGCTTCATGGTGCAGATGCTGAGCGATCAGGCTCCGCACCTGGGCGGGCATCCGTCGGTGTACGACTGGGGCCTGACCAACCGCACAGAGGCAGATGGTCTGGCGGTTCCCCGGGCCTCTTTGCTCGCTGCCGAATTGATGAAACCGCTCCTGTCAGGCGTTTTCACCGTGCAGGACGCCACATTGTTCGAGCACCTCGTCATGGTGCTGGACACGCTGGGCGAGCGTATTGAGCCCTCGGCAGCCGCGGGCTTCAGCGGGCCCGCCATGTTGACGGGCACCACGGCAGGCCAGGCATGGCTGCAAGCCAGCGGGCTGGACGCTGTCCTGCACCAGGCCACGCATCTGGTCTGGACCACAGGCGGCCTGCTGGTGCCTGATGCCCAGTACCAAACCTTTGTCGAACGCGGGCGTGCCTTGCTGGCCGCCAAGTCGTCGGCCACCTGATTTCCCTGTTTCCTGTTTCCACCTTTGTGACTTTGGAGAGAACGCCATGAACCGCAAGAAGCTGCTTTTGTCCGCCGTGATCTGTGCCATGGGGGCAGCGGTGCTGCCAGCCGTGGCACAGGATGGGGCTTATCCCACCAAGCCCATCACGCTGGTGGTGCCCTTTCCTGCGGGTGGAGCCACCGATGTGCTCGGGCGTGTGATTGCCAAGAAGCTGGGCGACAAGCTGGGCCAGAACGTGGTGATTGACAACAAAGGCGGTGGTGGCACAACGATTGGCGCTGCTTACGTGGCCAAGGCCGCACCGGATGGCTACACGCTGCTGATCAGCTCTGGCACCACCTTCACCATCAACCCGGCCGTACGCCCCAAGCTGCCGTATGACCCGGTCAAGAGCTTTGAGCCTATCGGCATCACCGGCCGCACTGGGCTGATCCTGCTGGCCAACAAGGATGTGCCGGTCAGCGACGTGAAGCAGTTTGTGTCGGCCCTGAAGGCTGCGCCTGAAAAGTATTCTTACGGCTCGTTCGGCGCTGGCACCACCTCCCAGTTCGCGGGCGAGATGTTCTTTCACGCCGCGGGTGTGAAGATTCAGCACGTTCCCTACAAGGGCAGTGCGCCCGCCATGACCGACCTGATCGGTGGGCAGATTCCCTTCACCGTCGATACGGTGTCAGCCGCGCTGCCGCATCTGAAGGATGGCAAAGTCAAGGCCATTGCCGTGACCACGGCCAAGCGGTCCTCCCTGTTGCCCAAGGTGCCCACGTTGGCAGAGAACGGCTACCCCGGCCTGGAGATGGATACTTGGCTGGCAGTGGTGGCGCCTCGAGGCTTGCCGCCAGCCGTCAAAACCCGTCTGGAGCTGACCTTGGCTCAGGTAGTCTCTGACCCAGAAACCCGTGACAAGCTCATTGGCATGGGCTTTGAGCCCGCCTATGGCTCATCCAAGGCATTGGCCGAGTTGATCGACAAGGAACTGCCTTTGATGCGTGCCATTGCCCAGCGCGCCAGCATCACAGCGGATTGATTGCTGCGGATTGATGACTGCTGAATGATCGCGGTTGCCCCTTGGGCAACCCTATGGAGACGAGCCCGAAATGACAACGAAGAGTACCCTGGTCGAGCTGACCGCCAACGAACTGCGCCACCGCATCGGCACCCGCGAGGTGTCTCCTGTGGAATTGCTGGACGCCTGCATTGAACGCATCGAGGCGGTCAACCCCTCGGTCAACGCCATCACCGCCACTTGTTATGACCGGGCGCGGACGGAGGCCAAAGCTGCAGAGCAGGCGGTGCTCAAGGGGGAGCCCTTGGGTTTGCTGCACGGCCTGCCCATGGGGGTGAAGGACCTGGAAGCCACGGCAGGGCTGCTCACCACCTACGGCTCCGAAATCTATCGGGACCACATTCCTACCCAGGACAACGTGCTGGTGGCCCGTCTGCGCGCAGCCGGTGCCATTGTCACGGGCAAGACCAACATCCCCGAAATGGGAGCCGGTGCTAATTCACGCAACACGGTGTGGGGTGCCACGGGCAACCCGTTCAATCCCAACCTCAATGCGGGCGGTTCCTCCGGCGGGTCGGCTGCGGCGCTGGCGTGCGACATGCTGCCGGTGTGCACCGGCTCGGACACCGGCGGGTCGCTGCGCATTCCTGCGTCCAAATGCGGCGTGGTGGGTTTTCGGCCCTCTCCGGGCGTGGTGCCCAGCTCGCGCAAGCTGCTGGGCTGGACACCCATCTCGGTGGTTGGCCCCATGGGGCGCACGGTGGAAGAGGCTTGCCTGCAACTCGCTGCATCGGCGGGTATGTCGGCTGGTGATCCGCTCAGCTACCCGCTGGACCCCATGAGCTTCCTGATCCCTGAGTCGGTGGACCTGGGCAGCCTGCGCGTGGCCTACACCGAAGACTTTGGTGCCTGCGCGGTGGACGATGGCATTCGCGCCGTGTTCCGCCGCAAGGTGCAGGCCATGAAGCACCTGTTTGCCCGTTGTGACCCAATCGACGTGGACCTGGGCGACGTGCACCGCTGCTTTGACGTGCTGCGCGCCGAGGCTTTTGTGGCCAGCACCCGTGAAGCCTACGAACGCGACCCCTCCAGCCTGGGGCCCAACACCCGCGCCAATTACGAAATGGGCGCGGCCATGACGCTGCTGGACAGCGCCTGGGCGCAGGCCGAGCAGACGCGCATCCTTGCGCGCTTCCAGAAGCTGTATGAGGACTACGACGTGATCCTCGCGCCCACAACGCCGGTCTCTCCCTTCCCCTGGACACAGCTCTACGCCAGCCACATCAACGGCGAGGCGCAGGCCAACTACTACCGCTGGCTGGGTCTCACCTACGTGACGACGCTGACCACCCACCCCGCGCTCAGCCTGCCGTGTGGGTTGGACGATCTGGGCATGCCTTTCGGCTTGCAGATCGTGGGACGCTTCCGTGCAGACCGGCACACGCTGGGCGTAGGACATGCGCTGGAGAAAGCCTTCAAGGGCATTGATGGCCTGGCACGCCCCCGGCCCGATCTGGCCAAGTTGGTGCAGACCCGCGCCGAGCCCGCACTGACGTCCATCGTGACCGGCGCGCCCGACCCGCGCGATGCGCGCAGCCTGCCGCGTGCAGACCGTGCGGCCTCTGCAGCGCAGGTGTCGGCAGTCTGAGGAACCGGCATGGCAGACAGCATTTCTTCCATCGCAGACTACATCGTCATCGGCGCGGGCATAGCGGGCGCTTCGGTCGCCTGGCAATTGGTGCAGGGGCAGAACGGGAAAGGTGCGCCCTCCGTCATCCTGCTGGAGCGCGAATCCCAGCCGGGTTATCACACCACGGGGCGCTCGGCCGCGCTGTACATGGCCACCTACGGCACGCCCAACATTCAGGCGCTCACGCGCGCCAGCCGGGCGTTTTATGACGACCCCCCGGCCGAGTTCGGGCCAGACCCCATCCTCTCTCCGCGTGGGGTGGTCTATGTGGCGCGGCCCGAGCAGCTGGACCTGCTGCGCCAGGCCTATGACGAAGCCCGCGCTGCATCGCCCAATGTGGAGTGGGTGGAAAAAGACAAGCTGCTAGCGATGCTGCCGTGCCTGAAACCCGACGTGGTGGCCGCAGGCATGGGCGAGCCCGATGCTGCCGACATGGATGTGCATGCACTGCACCAGGGTTACCTGCGCGGACTGCGGCAGCGCGGTGGCCAGGTGCTGACCCATGCCGAAGTGGCTGCCTTGCGTCGCCTGGATGAAAAAGCAGCCGGGGCAGGGGCAAACGAGGCGGGTGAAATGGGTGAGGCAGATACCAAGGGCCTATGGACCGTCACGCTGGCCGACGGCCGCACGCTGCAGAGCCGCGTCCTCGTCAATGCCGCAGGCGCCTGGGCCGATGTGATTGGGCAGATGGCGGGCGCTCCTCCCATTGGGCTGGAGCCGCGCAGGCGCACCGCCTTCACCTTTGCGGTGCCCGAGGGTATGGACGCCCATGCGTGGCCCGCCGTGGTGGGCATTGACGAAAGCTTCTACTTCAAGCCCGATGCGGGGCAGCTGCTGGGCTCCCCCGCCAATGCCGACCCCACGCACCCGCACGACGTGGTACCCGAGGAGCTGGACGTGGCGACGGGCATCTACCACATCGAGGAAATGACCACCTTCCAGATCCGCAGGCCATCGCACACCTGGGCAGGTCTGCGCTCCTTCGTGCCCGATGGTGATCTGGTGATCGGCTGGGACAACCATGTGCCCGGCTTTTTCTGGATGGCGGGGCAGGGCGGCTACGGTATCCAGAGCGCTGCGGGGGCCTCCCTGCTGGCGCGCCGCCTGATTTGCTCTGAGCCGCTGGATGAAGTGCTGGTGCGTGAAGGCGTGCAGCCCGAGGGGCTTGCGCCCAGCCGCCTGCGCTGATGGGGCCCTGGCTTTAGCGCTCAGCGACGCTGCTCAGGTCAGGCAAAGGTGTTGACCTGGGTGCCCAGCGTGCCGCTGGTGGCCAAGGCGGGCTGAGGCATGGATTGCTGCATGGCATCGAGCATGGTGCTGGCAGATACCGCCTGAATATCCAGGGCCTTCTTCAGTACTGCGATGTTCACAGCATCCGAATTCTTGGCGCTGGCCAGCGATGTAGCGGTGCTGACGATGCTGTTGGTCATTGCGAGGTCCATGGCAAATCCTCCGGTGGTTTGCTGGTTATCGGCATTTTGGGGCGATGGGTTGAGGCCTTTTTGCAGCGCTGGGAGTGGTGCTATTGAAAATGTAGCTGCTTGCGCTTGCTGGGTAAGCGCTAGAGGTCGATTTTTCTGAAAAATCTGGATGCCCGACGCGATCTGAAGCCCGCGCTACGACGCGACTCGGTCTGCCTCCATCCACCCCACACGCCCCTGCCCACCGTCGCTGATGCGCTGGCGGCATGCCGCCGCTTGCGCTTCGGGCAAGCGCCATTGCAGCGTGACAGCCGATCCGTGATCCACCTGCAGCAGCTCTGCGCCTGCCGCTTCGATCTCTCTGCGCAGCCACCCTTCCAGGGAATAGGGCACGCTGCAGGCTAGGGTGCTCATGCGTTGCAACGGCACCTTCTGCGCTGTCAGCAGGGCTTGTGCGATGCAATCGGTGTACGCACGCACCAAACCCCCGGCCCCCAGCTTGACCCCGCCGAAGTACCGTACCACCGTGGCTAGCACGCCCTCCAGATCCTGGTGGCGCAACACATCCAGCATGGGCCGCCCGGCCGTGCCACTGGGCTCTCCGTCGTCCACAGCGGCGGATTGCCCGCCTGCCAGCAGCGCCCAGCACACATGGGCAGCACCGGGGTGCTGCTTCCACAGGGCGTCCACCACCGCTTGCGCGGCGGCTCGGTCTGTCATGGGTTGAACGCAGCCGATGAAACGGCTTTTCTTGATGATGAGTTCGCTGTGCGCGGCGGTGGCCAAGGTGTGGGGCATGGGGCAACGAGTTTACGCCGCAACGCAATCACAGGAGTGAGGCACCCACGGGTAATCACCCATGGTGCGCATGCAACAGATGACTCGGATCACCCATTTGGGTGATAGGCAAGACGCAATGAAGAGTTCACAGTGAGGGCATGCCGTGATGCACCCAACGCCCCCAGGAGTTCTGCCATGTTTACTTTGCCCTTCGTTCATACCTTGCACCATGCCTTGACCAGCCATGCGTTCGGGCGAGGGCATTCTCAGCAGCCATCAGCCGCGGCTGCGCCTTCAGCGCAGGCATTGGCGATAGGCTGCGCCGATGTAGCCTTGCCGGGTGCGCGCACGGATTCCAGCGCGGATGACATCCCCGATCTGGCCCAGCGTGTGCGCGAAGTGGGCGAGTGGTAGGCCGAGGGGCATTCCGGGCCCCTGCGGCGGCGAACACACCCCCGCTTTGAGGGGCCATCACCCCGCCCATGCAACAAAAAAGGGCTTGCGCCCTTAAAATCGCGGCCTCCCCACCATGACCGTGACCGCCCAGCGCCCGAGGCGGCCATCTCCTATTGCATGAACGCCCCCGTTGACGTTTCCTTTTTTGCGCGCGCCGCAAAGCCCTTGACCAGCTACCGTCCGTACTGGGCCAAGCGCTTTGGCACGGCCCCGTTCCTGCCAATGAGCCGCGCGGAGATGGACAAACTGGGCTGGGACAGTTGCGACATCATCTTGGTCACAGGCGATGCCTACGTCGACCACCCCAGCTTCGGCATGGCCGTGATTGGCCGCACGCTGGAGGCTCAGGGCTTTCGCGTGGGCATCATTGCCCAGCCCGACTGGCAAAGCGCCGAGCCCTTCAAGGTGCTGGGCAAGCCCAACCTGTTCTGGGGCGTGACGGCGGGGAACATGGATTCAATGATCAACCGGTACACCGCCGACCGGAAGATCCGCAGCGACGATGCCTACACCCCTGGCGACGTGGGCGGCAAGCGCCCCGACCGTGCTGCCATCGTCTACAGCCAGCGTTGCCGCGAGGTCTACAAGGACGTGCCCATCATCCTGGGCGGCATCGAAGGCAGCCTGCGCCGCATCGCGCATTACGACTACTGGAGCGACAAGGTGCGCCGCTCCATCGTGGTGGATTCCAAGTGCGACTTGCTGCTGTACGGTAACGCCGAGCGTGCCCTGGTGGAGGTAGCCCATCGCATTGCCGCGCGTGAACCTGTCGAAAAAATCACCGATGTGCGCGGCACCGCCTTTGTGCGCCGCCCCGACGATGAAAGTGGCAAGGGCTGGTTCGAGATCGATTCCACCACCGTGGACGAGCCCGGCGTGGTGGAGCCACACATCAACCCCTACATGACCACCAGCGAGCAGGCCGCTGCCCAAGGCAGCACCTGCAGCAAGGAAGATGCTCCTGATTCAGGAGCTGCCAGCGCTTGTGGGACGGGCGCTGTAGGCCAAAATGAGGCACAGGGCAACGCCCGCGCTGACGCACAAAAAGCCGAGCCCAATCCGGCCATCCAGCCCATCCAGTTCGTGCCCAACCCTTCGCTGCGGGTCAAGCTCAAGATGCCCCCGCGCGAGAAAACAGTCATCCGCCTGCCCAGCTACGAGCAGGTCAAAAGCGACCCCGTGCTCTACGCCCACGCCAACCGCGTGTTGCACCTGGAGACCAACCCGGGTAACGCCCGTGCCCTGGTGCAGGCGCACGGTGAGGGTGTGACGGCGCGCGATGTGTGGATCAACCCACCGCCCATCCCGCTGACCACGGCCGAGATGGACTATGTGTTCGACCTGCCTTACGCACGTGGCCCCCACCCCAGCTACGCCGACGAAAACGGCAGCCACGACGGCGCGACCAAGATCCCGGCTTGGGAGATGATCCGCTTCAGCGTGAACATCATGCGCGGCTGCTTTGGCGGCTGCACCTTCTGCTCCATCACCGAGCACGAAGGCCGCATCATCCAGAGCCGGTCTGAGGATTCCATCATCCAGGAGATCGAGGACATCCGCGACAAGGTCAAGGGCTTCACCGGCACGATTTCCGATTTGGGCGGCCCCACGGCCAACATGTACCGCCTGGGTTGCCGCAGCCCCGAGATCGAGGCCGCCTGCCGCAAGCCCAGCTGCGTGTACCCTGGCATCTGTCAGAACCTGACGACCGACCATGGGCCGCTGATCAAGATCTACCGCCGCGCACGCGGGCTCAAGGGCATCAAGAAGATTCTCATCGGCTCTGGCCTGCGTTACGACCTGGCCGTGAAGTCGCCCGAATACGTGAAGGAACTGGTGCAGCACCACGTGGGCGGCTACCTGAAGATTGCCCCCGAGCATACCGAGCAAGGCCCTCTGACCAAGATGATGAAGCCGGGCATTGGCAGCTACGACCGCTTCAAGCAGATGTTTGAGAAGTTCAGCGAAGAGGCGGGCAAAAAGCAGTTCCTCATTCCGTACTTCATCGCCGCCCATCCGGGCACGAGCGACGAGGACATGATGAACCTCGCCATCTGGCTCAAGAAAAACGGTTTCCGCGCCGACCAGGTGCAGACCTTTTACCCTAGCCCCATGGCCACCGCCACCGCCATGTACCACTCGGGCCGCAACACCCTGACCAAGGTACGCCGCCACATGCGCGATGCGGAAGAGGAAACCGTGGACATCGTGCGTGGCGAAAAGCGCCGCCGCCTGCACAAGGCCTTTTTGCGCTACCACGACCCCAACAACTGGCCGCTGCTGCGCGAGGCGCTCAAGACCATGGGCCGTGCGGATCTGATTGGCAATGGTAAGCACCACCTGATCCCGACCTTCCAGCCCATGACGGACGGCAGCTACCAGAGCGCGCGCCGCAAGAACTCTACGCCTGTGGGACAAAAGCCCGCGCCTGCTGCTGTGGCGGCCAAGCCAGGCAAAGGCAATCAACCCGTCAAAGGCCGCATCCTCACCCAACACACCGGCCTGCCGCCGCGGGTGACGGGAAGCGCCAAGGCGGCCGCACGCAAGCCGCGTTGAGCGCCCGCGGGCCACAGACTAAATGGGTCAGTAGCAAAGGCTACTGACCCAGCTTGTGTCGGCGGCTAACTTTTGTCTTGTACCGCGCGGGAACCCACCACTACCGATTGGGATGCTTGCGCGGGGGCTTGGGGCACCAAGTCTTCAATGATGAAGGTGCGGTAGTAAAACGCTGCAGCGGCCCCCTGCGCCGTGATGGCCTCCACTACTTGTTCAGGCGTGTCTTTGCTGTCCATGGCGATCAGCAAACCGTGGTGCCCGGTGCCTGCCAGGTCGGCAATACGCCGCACCATGTCGCCCTCCGCGCCCACGGAGGGCAAGGGCGCATCGGCTGTACCCAAGGTGTGGACGATGTCCTGTAGGATGACTTCCGGGCTGGCATAGGCCAGCTCTCCCTTGTGTCCTGCAGATTGCAGCGCGGTGCCTGCATGCCTCACACAGTCCTCGTCCGGAAACAGCGCAAACACATGGCCCGTGGGGTAGAACACGCCGCCCAGGTTGGTCATGGTGGAGTCGAGGATCATGGGTTTCATGGATCAGGTCCTGCAGTGGATACAACTGCACGATTGAAACCTTCTGCAGTGGCGGTGGCTTGTAGGCTGGAGCGCTTCTCGGTTGTAGGTTGCGCGCCTGCCTGATCACGTGCCCGCGTTTCTCGAGACGATGTCAGGGCAGGGTATGCAGCGGAATGTCCTGCGCTGCGGCAAGGGCCTCCAGGTTCTGCCGGGTTTGCTGTTTCAGAAAGGCAGCTATCGCTGCATGGGTGCCAGGCGCGCGCATGGTCGCGGCGTCGCCCTGTGGGGGCAGGGCGGCTGCGGCACACAGCCGGGCTGCAAAGTGCGGTTCCAAGGCCGCCACCGCCACACGTCCATCGGCGCAGGGGTAAATGCGGTAGCCCGCGTGTTGGCCGCCCACATCGCCCTCGGGCATCGTCAGCCCCCATGTGCGCGGTTGTGCCAGCCAGGCAGCTGCGTCTGCCAGGGCGACTTCCAGGCACTGGCCTTCATCCGTCTGGGCCCGAACCAAGAGCGCTTGTAGCACCGCTTCGCTGGCCATCAGTGCACCGCCCATGTCGGCATAGAGCGTGGCAGGCATCTCAGTACTGGTCAGCAGCCCTGCGTCGGCCAGATAGGTCAGGTCGTGCCCTGGTTCTTCGGCCTGGGCTCCGCCTGTGCCCACGATGCGCACGAGAGAGAGTCGGGGGTAGCGCGGGTGCAGTGCATCCCAGCTCAGGCCCAGCTTGCTCAGGGCGGAGGGGCGAAAGGATGTGAGGATCACATCGGTTTTGGCCAGCTCCTCGTGCAGCAAGGCTTGGCCGGGTTCGGTTTTCAGGTGGGCTTGGAGGATGTGTATGCCCGGATGCAATGCGCGATAGGCCTCAGGGCTGTATAGGGCCATCGGGTCGGCACTGGGCTGCCCTGGCGCCGCAGGTGGCTCCAGCTTGGTGCAGGTGGCGCCCATGCGGGCACAGCGCAACAGGGCTGCAGGACCGGGCAGGTTCAATGCCAGGCTGAGAATGCGTACGCCTTGCAGCGGCTGGGGTAGGGCTTTGGACATGGGGGAGCTGTAGATGAATGACATGCCGAGGAACTTTGCATGCCGGGTTGTCTCTTTCACGGGTTATACATAATTTGTTACGCCACCTTCGCTGCCCGCTCATCCCCATGCAACGCAGAACTTCCTTGGCAGCCCTGGCTGGGCTTGCCTCTACATCAGGACTTTTCATGACATCCCTGTCCAGCGCCGCCGGTCTGCCCCAGCTGCAGGCACTCAAGCCATCTCCACGCATGCCGGTGCTGTTTGTGGGCCATGGCAGCCCCATGAATGCCATTGAAGACAACAGCTGGCGGCGCAGCTGGCAGGCGATGGGCGCTGAGTTGCTGGCGCGGTCGGTGCAGCCCCAACTCATCCTGTGCATATCGGCCCATTGGATGACGCGCGGTGGCTGGCAGTTGACGGGCATGGCCCAGCCCAAAACCATCCATGACTTTGGCGGCTTTCCCCAGGAGTTGTTTGACCAGCAATATCCCGCTCCGGGCGCACCTGCGGTGGCAAAGAGCCTGGCCAAGGAGTTGAAGTCGCCCGCAGCCGGTTACACGGTCAGCGTAGATGAGGGCGAGTGGGGGCTGGACCATGGCACATGGTCCGTGCTCAAGCCCATGTTTCCCAAGGCGCAAATTCCGGTGCTGCAGCTGAGCATGGATTACAGCCGACCACCCGCAGAGCACTACGCACTGGGTCGCCAACTGGCTGCACTCAGGGACCGGGGCGTTTTGATTGTGGGCAGCGGTAACGTCGTGCACAACCTGCGCGCCAGCCGCCGAGGTAGTGCGCCCAACGAGGCCTACGATTGGGCTGCAGAGTTTGATACGGTGGTGCAGGAACAGATCAAGAAAGGCCAGCTCGATGCGCTGCAGAACTTTCTGGGTCTGGGGGCCGTCACCAAGCAGGCGCATCCCACGCACGAGCATTACTTGCCCCTGTTGTACGCAGCAGGCGCTGTGCAGCCCACGGAGATGCCTCGGTTTTTCAACACGGGTTACCAGTCGGCGTCGATTTCGATGCGGTCGGTGCTGTGGGGGTAGCTATCAAAAAGTGAGCTGCTTGCGCTTGTCTGATAAGCGCCAGAGGCCCAAAAGACAAAAACCGCCCGAGGGCGGTTTTTGTTATCCGTAGATCGAGCAGTCTGATCTGTCAGATGACCTTGGCGATGGCCTGGCAGACGTAGTCGATGTTCTTGCTGTTGAGCGCAGCCACGCACATGCGGCCCGTGTCAGTGCCGTACACGCCGAACTCGCTACGCAGGCGCACCATCTGGTCCTTGGACAGGCCGGAGTAGCTGAACATGCCGATCTGCGTGGTGATGAAGGACATGTCCTTGGTCACGCCCGCGGCCTTCAGGCCATCGACCAGCTTCTGGCGCATGGCCTTGATGCGCACGCGCATTTCGCCCAGTTCCTTTTCCCACAGAGCGCGCAGCTCTGGGTTGCCCAGCACGGCGGCCACAATGGCGCCACCGTGTGTGGGTGGGTTGGAGTAGTTGGTGCGGATGGCGATTTTCAGCTGGCTCAGCACGCGGTCGGTTTCTTCCTTGCTGCTGCCGACCACGCTCAGGGCACCCACGCGCTCGCCGTACAGGCTGAAGCTCTTGGAGAAGCTGGTGGACACGAAGATGTTCAGGCCAGCGGCCACAAACTTGGCGATCACGGCGCCGTCTTCAGCAATGCCGTAGCCAAAGCCCTGGTAGGCCATGTCCAGGAAGGCGGTGAGGTTGCGTTCCTTCACTACGGCAATCACTTGATCCCACTGGGCGGGGGTGATGTCATAACCGGTAGGGTTGTGGCAGCAGGCGTGCAGCAGCACGATGGTGCCTGCGGCAGCAGCCTTCAGCTTGGCCAGCATGCCGTCAAAGTTGATGCCGCCCAGGCCGCCGTTGGCGCTCTGGTCGAAGTAGGGGTAGGTGTCTACGGTGAAACCGGCGTTGGTGAACAGCGCACGGTGGTTTTCCCAGCTGGGGTCAGAAATCAGCACGGTGGCGTTGGGGCTGATTTTCTTGAGGAAGTCGGCACCGATCTTCAGGCCGCCAGTGCCACCGATGGCTTGCACAGTGGCCACGCGGCCGCTCTTGACGACGTCGGAGTCTGCGCCGAACACCAGGCCTTTGACGGCTGCGTCATAAGCCGCAATACCGTCGATGGGCAGGTAGCCACGGGCAGTGGGCTTTTCCATCATGGTCTTCTCGGCTGCCTGTACGCATTGCAGCAGGGGCAGCTTGCCGTTGTCGTCGAAATAGACGCCCACACCCAGGTTGACCTTGTTGGGGTTGGTGTCTGCGTTGAATTGTTCGTTCAGACCCAGGATGGGGTCGCGAGGGGCCATTTCGACGGCGGTGAACAGAGACATGAAGTTCCTTGAAAGGTTGTCAGTAGCGAAGAATCCGGGCCTGGTGTACTGTGCCGGGTTCCGCCGATTTTAACGGCCCGCCCCCACCAAACGTTGACGACACCCATGCTGGAATTGACTGAAGCCATGCAGCCCTCGCAAGAGGGCGAGTTTGTTCGCTTTCCTGACTCGCCGTTCGAGCTGTTCCAGCCGTACCCGCCCGCAGGCGACCAGCCGGAGGCCATTGCCAAGCTGGTGGAAGGGCTCAACGATGGAGAGGCCTTCCAGACCCTGCTGGGCGTGACCGGCTCTGGCAAAACCTTCACGATGGCGAATGTGATCGCCCGCATGGGCCGCCCCGCCATCGTTTTTGCGCCCAACAAGACATTGGCGGCGCAGCTTTACAGCGAGTTTCGGGAGTTCTTTCCGAAAAATGCGGTGGAGTACTTTGTCAGCTACTACGACTACTACCAGCCTGAGGCGTATGTTCCCCAGCGCGACCTGTTCATCGAGAAGGACAGCGCCATCAATGAGCACATCGAACAGATGCGGCTGTCATGCACCAAAAGCCTGATGGAGCGGCGCGACGTGGTGATTGTTGCCACGGTGTCGGCCATCTACGGCATTGGTGAGCCTGAAAGCTATCACCGCATGGTGATGACCCTGCGTGTGGGGGACAAGCTGGGTCAGCGGGATGTGATCGCCCAGCTCATCCGCATGCAATACCAGCGCAACGAGGCCGATTTTTCGCGTGGCAAGTTCCGGGTGCGGGGAGACACCATTGATGTCTTCCCGGCTGAACACTCTGAGCTGGCCATCCGCATCGAGTTGTTTGACGACGAGGTGGAGAGCCTGCAGCTGTTTGATCCTCTCACAGGCCGCATTCGTCAGAAGATTCCGCGCTTTACCGTATATCCCAGCAGCCACTACGTGACCCCGCGCGACAAGGTGCTGGCTGCGGTAGAGACCATCAAGCTGGAGCTGGCCGAGCGGCTGCAGCAACTGGTGGCCGATGGCAAGCTGGTGGAGGCGCAGAGGCTGGAGCAGCGTACGAGATTTGATCTGGAGATGCTCAGCGAAGTGGGGCACTGCAAGGGGATCGAAAACTACACGCGGCACCTTTCGGGCGCAGCCCCCGGCGATCCGCCCAGCACCCTGACGGACTACATGCCCAAGGACGCGCTGATGTTTCTGGACGAAAGCCACCAGATGATTGGCCAGCTCTCAGCCATGTACAACGGGGACCGTGCGCGCAAGACAACGCTGGTGGAGTACGGCTTTCGCCTTCCATCTGCATTGGATAACCGGCCCCTCAAATTTGAAGAGTTTGAGCAGCGCATGCGGCAGGTCATCTTTGTCACGGCCACGCCTGCTGACTATGAAAAAACGCATTCGGGCCAGATCGTGGATCAGGTGGTTCGCCCGACCGGCTTGGTGGACCCGATCGTCGAAGTACGACCCGCCACCCACCAGGTGGACGATGTTCTGCAGGAGATCCGCATCCGTGTCGAGCGGCAGGAGCGGGTGCTGATCACTACTTTGACCAAACGCATGGCGGAGCAATTGACCGATTACCTCACCGACAACGGGGTGAAGGTGCGTTACCTGCACAGCGATGTGGACACCGTGGAACGGGTGGAGATCATCCGTGACCTGCGCCTTGGTGCCTTCGACGTTCTGGTCGGAATCAACCTGCTGCGGGAGGGGTTGGATATTCCGGAAGTCTCGCTGGTTGCCATTCTGGATGCCGACAAAGAGGGCTTCTTGCGTGCCGAGCGCAGCCTGATCCAGACGATTGGCCGTGCTGCGCGGAACCTGAATGGTCACGCCATTCTGTACGCTGACCGTATTACGGATTCCATGAAAAAAGCCATGGATGAGACGGAGCGGCGGCGCACCAAGCAGCTTGCGCACAACGAGGCGCATGGCATTACCCCGCGCGGCATTGTCAAGAGGGTACGAGACCTGATTGACGGTGTTTACAGCGAGAAAGCGGGTAAAGACGCTGAGCGGCTGGAGCAAGAAGCCATGCAGCGAGCCCAGGTGGAGGAGATGTCTGAAAAAGACATCTCGCGCGAAATCAAGCGCCTTGAAAAGCAGATGCTGGAGCATGCCCGCAACCTGGAATTCGAGCAGGCCGCCCGTGTACGCGATCAGCTGACCAAACTCAAAGACCGCGCCTTTGGTGCACCCGGGGGGGATTCCATCGCTGTCTAGAAGGTCTTTGTGAAGTTGGATACTTGTTGGGTGAAATTGCGACTGGTTGGTTTTTTAACCTGAGCGATTCAATAGGGATTTGTGGTATACTCTTACAAAATACTCAACAACAAAAGCCCAAGATGAAGGGCTCCGCAGCAGAAAAAGCGTCTGCGGAGTAAGGGGTGGAGACGGTGCCCGTGCTGACCGGATGATTCGCCAGCGCAGGCAGTTTCTTTAACGAACGAGCCTCAGCACAAGGAGCTTGCAATGCGTCTCACCACAAAAGGCCGATTTGCGGTCACAGCCATGATTGATTTGGCCCTGCGCCAGAACAACGGTCCCGTCACGCTGGCGGCCATCAGCCAGCGCCAGCAGATTTCTCTTTCGTACCTTGAGCAGCTGTTCGGTAAGCTGCGCCGCCATGAGCTGGTCGAATCCACCCGTGGTCCTGGTGGCGGTTATACGCTGGCCCGTAAGGCCGGCGAAATCACCGTGGCGGACATTATTGTTTCCGTGGATGAGCCCATCGACGCCACGCAATGCGGTGGCAAGGAGAACTGCTTGGGCGAAGCCGGCCGTTGCATGACGCATGAGCTGTGGGCATCGCTCAATCAGCGCATGGTGGAGTTTCTGGACTCCGTCACCCTGCAAAAGCTGGTGGACGACCAGCTCGCCAAGGGTGTTCAGGTGGAAGACAAGCCTGTTGTGCGTCGCGCTATCTCTACGACACCAGTGGTCAAGCCGATTCGTGTCAATGCACCCAATTCCGTTTTCGCTCTGGGGAATGCGTTCGCCAAGTCTTGATTGCGATGCGCTGCCCTGTGAACGGGGTGGCGCTTTTCTCCGGTTCTTTAGTTTTCATCGACCCGCTGTTTTTGCTGCCAGCCATCAACGCTCTTTGAGCCAGCTACTGCCATGACTCCTCATTTCCCCATTTATCTCGACTACGGCGCAACCACTCCAGTGGACCCACGCGTGGTGGACGCGATGATCCCTTGGTTGCGCGAACATTTCGGCAATGCCGCATCCCGCAGCCACGCCTGGGGCTGGGAAGCGGAAGAAGCCGTGGAGAAAGCCCGCGTCCAGGTGGCAGACCTTATTGGCGCAGACCCTCGCGAAATCGTGTGGACCAGTGGTGCCACTGAATCCATCAACCTGGCTTTGAAGGGTGCTGCCCAGTTCTACAAGGGCAAGGGTAAGCATCTGATCACGCTCAAGACGGAACACAAGGCCGTTCTGGACACTATGCGTGAGTTGGAGCGCCAGGGTTTCGACGTCACTTACCTCGACGTCAAGGAAGATGGCCTGGTGGACCTGGATGTGCTCAAGGCTGCGATTCGGCCTGACACCATCCTGATCAGCATCCTTTTCGTGAACAACGAAATCGGTGTCATCCAGGACATCCCCGCCATTGGCGCAATGTGCCGTGAAAAGGGCATCTTGTTCCATGTGGATGCAGCGCAAGCCACAGGCCGTGTGGAAATCGACATGGCCAAGCTTCCCATCGACCTGATGAGCATGACGGCCCACAAGACATACGGCCCCAAGGGTATCGGTGCCCTGTTTGTGCGCCGCAAGCCCCGTGTCCGTCTGGAGGCGCAGATGCACGGTGGTGGTCACGAACGTGGAATGCGTTCTGGCACATTGCCTACGCACCAGATCGTCGGTATGGGCGAAGCCTTCCGTATTGCCAAGGAAGAAATGGCCGAGAGCAATGCCAAAGCGCATGCGCTGCAGCAACGCTTGCTCAACGGTCTCAAGGATATTGAGCAGGTGTTTATCAACGGCAGCATGGAGCGCCGTGTGCCCCAGAACCTGAACATGAGCTTCAACTTCGTGGAAGGCGAATCGCTCATCATGGGGATCAAGGGCCTGGCTGTATCGTCCGGCTCCGCTTGCACCTCTGCCAGCCTGGAGCCCAGCTACGTATTGCGCGCTTTGGGACGCAGCGACGAGTTGGCCCACAGCAGCCTTCGCATGACGATCGGCCGCTTCACGACCGAAGAAGAAATCGATTACGCAATTTCCACCATCCGCGAGAACGTGGCGCGTCTGCGTGAACTCAGCCCATTGTGGGAAATGTACAAGGATGGCGTGGATCTCAGCACCATCCAGTGGGCTGCTCACTGAGCGCGCCCTGAAACGACCAAAGAGGACTTGCCATGGCTTATTCAGACAAAGTGGTTGACCATTACGAAAATCCCCGCAATGTGGGTTCTTTCGACAAGGGTGACGAATCGGTGGGCACCGGTATGGTGGGCGCGCCAGCTTGCGGCGATGTGATGAAGCTGCAGATCAAGGTGAACCCTGAGACTGGCGTCATCGAAGACGCGCGTTTCAAGACCTATGGTTGTGGTTCGGCGATTGCATCTTCATCCCTCGTTACCGAGTGGGTGAAAGGCAAGACCCTGGACGAGGCTGCAGCTCTCAAGAACAGTGTGATCGCCGAAGAGCTGGCTCTGCCGCCCGTGAAAATTCATTGCTCCATCCTGGCCGAAGACGCCATCAAGGCGGCGGTGAACGACTACAAGGCCAAGCACGCCAATACTGCAGCCTGAAGCAATGGCCATTACTCTCACCGAAGCCGCCGCACGGCACGTCAGTCGCTACCTGGCCCGCCGGGGCAAGGGGCTGGGTGTTCGCCTGGGTGTAAAGACGACGGGGTGCTCCGGCTTGGCTTACAAGCTGGAATATGTGGATGAGACCGAGCCAGAAGATCTCGTGTTCGAGAATCATGGCGTGAAGGTGCTGATCGATCCCAAGAGCTTGGCCTATATCGACGGGACTGAACTGGATTTCGTGCGCGAAGGTCTCAACGAAGGCTTCAAGTTCAACAACCCCAACGAACGCGATCGCTGTGGTTGTGGAGAAAGCTTCCGCGTCTGAGCTATCCGACTACGCCTTCGTTCAGAGGGCTCATGTCTGTCAAACCGCCATCGCGCTAGTGCTGGCGGTTTTTTATTGATTTGTCTTCCGCCTCTTCGCGAGGGCTGACTGCACTTGGTCATGAATCTTCAATCTGACGACTTTGAATTGTTTGGGCTGCCAGCTCTTTTTGCCCAAGATCGTGCTGTGCTGGACCAACGCTGGAAGGACCTGCAGCGCGAAGCGCACCCAGACCGCTTTGCCGCTCAAGGAGCTGCTGCACAGCGCGTGGCCATGCAGTGGTCGGCACGCATCAATGAGGCCTACCAGCGCTTGAAGGACCCTCTCAAACGCGCTGCCTATCTGTGCGAGCTGCGTGGGGCCCCCCTCCAGGCTGAAGACAACACGGCTATGCCGCCATCCTTTCTCATGCAGCAGATGGAGTGGCGCGAAGCGCTGGAAGAGGCTGCAACTGAAGCTGCGATCGATGCGCTGGATGATGAAGTCATGCGGGCGCGCAAGCAGGGTTTGTTGCAGTGTGAGGCGCTGCTGGATGAGCGCCATGACTACCCTGCCGCCGCACAGCAGGTGAGAGCCCTCATGTTTATTGCGCGATTTGCTGCAGACATTGAGCGTCGGCGTGACCAACTGGGACAATAGGTGGTTATTTCCCTTGTGAGCCGCTGCGGTTGTTGCCCGCGGCTCCTTTATCAAGATATCTGATTTCCATGGCGCTTTTGCAGATTTCCGAACCCGGACAGTCCCCTGACCCCCATCAGCGCCGCATTGCGGTGGGCATAGATCTGGGGACGACGCATTCATTGGTTGCTGCTGTACGCAATGGCGTCGCCGAATGCCTGCCTGATGCACAAGGCCGGGTCCTGCTGCCATCGGTGGTGCGCTATCTGGACCAGGGTGGGCGGCAAATTGGTTACGACGCGGTGGCCGCCCAGGCGCTGGATGCGCGCAACACCATCGCGTCCGTCAAGCGCTTCATGGGGCGGGGGTTGGCTGATGTGGCGAAGGCGGATCAGTTGCCCTACGAATTTGTCTCGCCGACAGGCGAAGGCGCGACCGGGATGGTGAGCCTCTCCACAGTGGCAGGCGTGAAGTCTCCGGTAGAGGTTAGCGCAGAGATTTTGGCGACCCTGCGTTACCGCGCTGAAGACACATTTAACGACGACCTTTATGGTGCCGTGATCACGGTGCCTGCCTATTTTGATGATGCGCAGCGACAAGCCACCAAGGATGCGGCCAAGCTTGCAGGCATCAACCTTCTGCGTCTCGTCAACGAACCTACTGCTGCGGCCATTGCCTATGGGCTGGACAACGCCAGCGAGGGCGTTTATGCCGTGTACGACCTGGGTGGCGGCACTTTTGATATTTCCATCCTCCGGTTGACCAAAGGCGTGTTCGAGGTCATTGCCACTGGTGGAGATTCGGCATTGGGCGGCGATGACTATGACGCGGCTTTGGCAGACTGGGTCTTGCAGAAGGCAGGTGCGGTAGCGCAAACGCCTGCTGACAAGGCGGTGGTGCGAATGGCCGCCCGGGCTTGTAAAGAAGCTCTGACTGCTATGGAAGTTGTAGCATTTTCCGCTGATCTGGAAAGCGGTAGAGTCGAATTGGATGTGAGTCGCACCGAGTTTGACGCGGCCACTGCGGATCTGACGGCCCGCTCCATCTCCGCTGTGCGCCGGGCTTTACGCGATGCGCAGTTGGCACGCGAGGATGTGCAGGGCGTCGTGATGGTGGGTGGGTCTACCCGTATGCCGCAGGTCCAGCGCGCTGTTGCTGAGTTTTTTGGTCGAGAGCCTTTGACCAATCTGAACCCCGACGAGGTTGTTGCCTTGGGGGCCGCCATTCAGGCCAACCAGCTTGCAGGCAACAACACGGCTGGTGACCTGCTTTTGCTGGATGTGATCCCCCTGTCGCTGGGGATCGAAACCATGGGCGGGCTGGTGGAGCGCATTGTGTCGCGCAACGAAACCATTCCCACTGCCAAGGCGCAAGATTTCACCACCTACAAGGACGGTCAGACAGCTCTGGCCATCCACGTCGTACAAGGTGAGCGCGACCTGGTGCAGGATTGCCGCAGCCTCGCCCGGTTCGAGTTGCGTGGCATTCCCGCCATGGCCGCAGGGGCCGCGCGCATACGCGTGACTTTCACCGTCGACGCAGATGGTTTGCTGTCGGTCAGTGCCAAGGAGCTGGGCAGTGGTGTGGAGGCGCGTATTGACGTCAAGCCCTCCTACGGCCTTTCTGACGATGAGATCGCCCGGATGCTGCAGGATGGTTTTGCCACCGCCGCGCAGGACATGCGCGCCCGTGCAGTCGTCGAAGCTCGGGTGGATGCAGACCGGATGCTGCTGGCCACACAAAGCGCGCTGGATGCCGATGGCGATGTGTTGTCACCTGCAGAGCGGTCCTCTATCGATGCACTGATGCAGGCTCTGCGCCAACTGCGCGACCTGGACGATGCCGTCGCCATTGAGGCCGCGACCGAGGCCCTTGCAAAGGGAACAGAAGCTTTCGCTGCGCAGCGCATGAACCGGGGTATCCAGCAAGCACTGGCCGGTAAGAATGTGCAATCCCTTTGATTCCCCCTGAAGTACAAAAAGAGACGCCATGCCCGTCATCAAAATCCTGCCCCACCCAGAATACTGCCCTGAGGGCGCACAGATCACCGCCGCCGCAGGCACTTCGGTATGCGAGGCCTTGCTGGAAAACCAGATCAACATCGAGCACGCCTGTGACATGAGCTGCGCTTGCACCACTTGCCATGTGATCGTGCGCGAAGGGCTGGCCTCGCTCAATGCCGCAGAGGAAGAGGAGGAAGATCTCCTGGACCGTGCCTGGGGTCTGGAACCACAGTCCCGCCTTTCTTGCCAGGCCATCCTGGCACAGAAGGACCTTGTGATTGAGATCCCGAAATACACCATCAACCACGCCAAGGAAAACCACTGATGTCCCGTCAGATTGTTCTGGATACGGAAACCACGGGTCTTTCTGCCGAAGGCGGTGACCGCATCATTGAACTGGGTTGTGTGGAGCTGTTGAACCGGAAGCTAACCGGCAACAACCTGCACATGTACTTCAATCCAGGGCGTGACAGCCATGAAGACGCGCTCAAGGTTCACGGCATCACGAATGAATTCCTGAAGGACAAGCCGAAATTTGAGGATGTCCTGCCCCAGATTCTGGAATACATCCAGGGCGCTGAAATCATCATCCACAACGCAGCTTTTGACGTAGGGTTTCTGAACAAGGAACTTGAGCTGGCAGGTCTGAAGCCATTCAAGTCGTATGTCAGCAGCGTGACCGATACCTTGGCCATGGCCAAGGAGATGTATCCCGGCAAGCGCAACTCGCTGGACGCGCTGTGTGATCGCCTGGGTGTCGACAACTCTGGCCGGACCCTGCACGGTGCGTTGCTGGATGCAGAGCTGCTGGCAGATGTCTACATCAACCTGACGCGGGGCCAGGATGCCTTGCTCATGGTGGATGACACCTCTGAGAGTTCGGATGGGGTGGTTGTGGCGGCAGTGGATTTGAGCCGTTTCACACTGCAGGTACTCGCAGCCAATGACCAGGAGCTGGCCGCCCATGAAGAGGTGATGGTGCAGATCGACAAATCGAGCGGAGGCAAAACAATTTGGAGAAAATTCCAGCCAGCCGCTTAATTTGTGCCATAATCTAAGGCTTGACGCAAACGGGTGATTAGCTCAGCGGTAGAGCACTGCCTTCACACGGCAGGGGTCACATGTTCGATCCATGTATCACCCACCATTTGTAGTCTGATGGTCGTCCAAATCTGAGGATGGCTCATTCAGGGTGATTAGCTCAGCGGTAGAGCACTGCCTTCACACGGCAGGGGTCACATGTTCGATCCATGTATCACCCACCAAATTTCAAAGCGCCTTGCAGCAATGCAGGGCGCTTTTTGTTTTGGCTGCGGCACCATGAGATGACTGATCGCTGAGCAGTCATTTCATCCGCCTTGGACCGGAGGACTCTTCCATGCACATGCCACCATGCGATCATTTCGCACTATCGAATTCTCATGGGATGGCGCTTCATGATCTGCTTTCACAACCCTCAACACCACCTGCATGCTCCGCAGCACGAATTTTTTCGTGGTGAGCGCGTCGACTGCTTTGAAAAGCCTGCACGTGCGGCATTTGTAGAGCAAGCTCTGCAGACCCATGGGTATGTTCTGCTGCCACCAGAAGTGGACGCCGGTAGTGTGCTGGGCAAGGTTCATGATGAACGCTATCTCCGCTTTCTTTCTACTGCTTGGCAGCAGTGGGTAGCGCTCAGTGCGGACAACGCTCAGACGCAGCCATTTCCTTCCGTGTGGCCAGTGCGCACCCTGCGCAGTGATGTGGAGCCTGAAAACTTCGTTGCCAAGCTGGGCCTGTACTCGATGGACAACGGGACCCCTCTGGATACGGGAACCTGGCAAGCAGCCAAGGCAGGCGCTGATGCCTCTGCCAGTGCTGCCATGCGTGTTGCACGGGGTGCACCGGCGGCATTTTGCTGTACCCGCCCACCGGGTCACCATGCTGGCCCCGACTTCATGGGCGGCTACTGTTTCCTGAACAACGCGGCGGTGGCTGCGCAGACGTTGCTGGATCAAGGAGCCAAGCGCGTTGCCATACTGGATGTGGACTACCACCACGGCAACGGTACACAGAGTATTTTCTATGACCGATCGGATGTGCTGTTCGTTAGCATCCACGGCGACCCATTGACCGAGTACCCGTTCTATCTGGGGCATGCGGACGAGACTGGTGCGGGGGAGGGGGCTGGCTACAACCTCAACCTTCCTCTGCGCGCAGGATCATCGGTATCTGCGTGGTTTGGCGCACTGGGCGCTGCATGTGAGCGCATTCGTGAATATCGGCCAGATGGCTTGGTGGTCTCCTTGGGATTGGATACCTTTGTGGGCGATCCCATCTCTCACTTCGCCTTGCAGACTTCTGATTTTGAGCGTCTGGGAGCGTCTCTGGCGGAGCTGGGGCTACCCACTGTTTTTGTGCTGGAAGGTGGCTACGCAGCAGAAGAGCTCGGGCTCAATGCGGTCAACGTCTTGCGCGCTTTCGCGTCCTCCCAGTGCTGATGTGGCACTCATCCCAGACGGGATGCGTCACCTTTGCCTGCCGTTCTCCATCACCAGCTTGAGCGCCGCTGGCAAATGCGCTTACGCCCGCTCTCCGTTGAGAGATGAAACTTCGCTGAATCGTTGAAGAGGGGATAGTGCAGGGAATTCTCCCTCCCGCTTCTGCTTCATGGCAATCACTGCCTCGCGCACATGCTGGTTGCTCCAGATGGCGCCTTGCAGCCAGCCCATCTGGCGCAGGCTGTCCTCTACCGAGTGGTCGCGTGCGTAGTGGACGGCCTGTTTGGTGCCCCAGATGGCCACAGGCGGTTTGCTCGCGATCTCCTGTGCGCACTGCAAAGCCGCTGTCAGCATCGCTTCCTGGGTTTCGAATACTTCGTTGACCAAGCCATAGGCCAGCGCTTTGGCTGCCGACAGGCGTCGGCCGGTGTAGGCCAGTTCCTTGACCACGCCCAGGGGTATCAGCTTGGGCAAGCGCTGGAGCGTGCCTACGTCGGCCACCATGCCGATGTTGATCTCCTGTATGCAGAAGAAGGCATCGGACGTGGCATAGCGGATGCATGCCGCTGTCACCATATCGACTGCACCGCCAATACAGCCACCGTGGATCGCGGCAATGACCGGGATACGGAGGTTTTCCAGCCGGGTAAAGGTGGCCTGCATGTCGGTCAGCAGGTCAAAGATGGCGGCGCGACCCTCAGGGGTTTGGTCATCCATCGTGATTGCACCGCCGAAGGTTTCCAGCGACATACCTGCACTGAAGTGCTTGCCCGTGCTGCTGATGACCAGAGCTCGGGCCTCACCCGTCTGGTGTAGGTGAGCCAAAACCGTATCCAGCTCACGCCAGAAGGTCGGGTGCATGGTGTTCAGCGTTTCAGCCCGGTTCAGAACCAGATGAGCCACATGCCCGGATGTGCTCAGCGTAAAGCAGGTGAGGTCGGTGTTCATGGGCACAAACTGTAGGTTGACCTCGTCGTGCACGGCGTCACTTCTGTGACTAACAGTCAAAGTGGACTGCAGGCCTTAAAAATAAAGCGCAAGGCGCTATAAATTTTGAAGTAAGCGTGCGATCTCGAGAACGACAAATGCAACGCAGGGAGTTAGCCATCCAGGGTGCTGTTGCCTTTGGAGCCGCTTACACGACCCGGCGAAGCGGCCCTGGCTTGGCGTTGCGTTGCAGGCAGTACCAGCGGTACGACAAGACGGAGTAACGACGCCACGGGGGCTGTATCAGCGGCACTTAATCTCCGCCTCCTCCACCGCATCCGCCCCCACAGCCACCGCCGTCTCCACCACCATCGCTCCCCCCGTCGCCACCGCCAGAGCTGTCCATGCCGCCGAAATCTCCTGAGCTTCCGCTGTAACCACCTTCTGCAAAATCGGTTCCGCAGTAGGGGGAGCCTCCATCCGTACCCGGGGAGTTGTGGGATCCGAGCAAACGGCAGTCCGGTACGTAGTGAAACCCATTGGGGATCGCAAACTTGGCGTCCAGCGCAAACAGCAGCGGAAGGCGGCTGGGGGCTTTGGGGTCAATCGATTCTTCCTTGCATGCCCAATACCAGGCGCGGCGCAGCCCGTCGTTGTGTCTGCTGCGCGAACCCAGGGCTTCAGCGGGAGTGTGGTGAAGGAAGCAGCCCAGAGCCCGCGCGCACCAGTGTTTGTAGCCTTGCGTGTGGAGGATGAACTCATGCCAGAGCGCGTCTACGGCCTGGGATGGCATGGCCACAAACTGCTGCCGACTGCGCAGACAGGCCAGAAAGAACTGCCGCAGCCCGCGCTCCACCAGTTCGCAATCTTTCGGGCTCAGGTGGGGGTAGATAGAGACCAGTTTGCGCTGTAGAAACCTTGGCAGCGGTGCCTCGCGGATGTAGCGTTCTCTGGCAGCCATCACCCATTGCTGTGCAAGGGCAAGGGCAATAACACTGGCCACAAAGTAGAACACCCAGGTCCAGCGAGGTGCCCACCATCCGATCAACATGCCAACGATGGCGATAAGCCATAAGGCGATGGTGGCCTTCAGGGGCAGGTGCCCCCAGCGTAGAAGTGCGTGTTCGGTTTTTGTCATAGTCCCTCCTTTTTGTTGTTGTAGTAAGGGCATTGAATGCCATTTTTATGACGGTTTGGTGACTGTCATAAATGTCTTTGGCTTCCGGCAAAACAATGGGTGATGCTCCCCGTCAGAAGAGCATCTTGCGCCGCCGCCCCTTGCATCGGCGCTTGCACCCTGGCTGGAGTTCAGCGGCGTTTGCCGCTTCCTCCAAAAATACTGCCGAGCACGCCCCGAAGAATTTCTTTGCCCAGCGTGGTTCCCATCGTGCGCACAGCAGACTTGGCCATCGTTTGGGCCAGCCCATCACGGCGTCCACCTCGTGGGCCTGTGGAGCCAAAAAGCACGTCGTTCAAGCCGCCAAGCAGCCCGCCGCCACCGCTGGCTGCAGCGGGGCTGCCACCCTTGCCGTTACTGCCAGCGGTGGTGGTGGCCGCAGTGTCCGTGCGACCTTTGAGGATTTCATAAGCAGACTCGCGGTCTACCGCTTTCTCATACACACCAGCCACCAGTGACTGCGCCATCAGCGCCTGGCGTTGCTGCGGAGTGATGGGGCCCAGCTGGCTGGCAGGAGGCAGCACAAAAACGCGCTCAGTCTCGCAGGGGCGGCCCTTGGCGTCCAGAAAGCTGACGAGTGCTTCACCCACCGCCAACTCGGTAATGGCAGTTTCAATGTCCAGACCCGGCTTTTGCCGCATAGTGGTGGCCGTGGCCTTCACGGCCTTTTGGTCGCGCGGGGTGAAGGCGCGCAGCGCATGTTGCACACGGTTGCCCAGCTGGGCCAGCACGCTGTCGGGGATGTCGAGCGGGTTCTGCGTAACGAAATACACGCCCACGCCCTTGGAGCGCACCAGGCGCACTACCAGCTCAATCCGCTCGATCAGCACCTTGGGTGCCTCGTTGAACAGCAGATGGGCCTCATCAAAGAAAAAGACGAGCTTGGGCTGCTCTGGGTCACCAATTTCAGGCAGCTGCTCGAAAAGCTCGGACAGCATCCACAGCAAAAAGGTGGCGTACAGCCGTGGCGAGTTCATGAGCTTGTCTGCTGCCAGGATGTTGATGACGCCATGGCCATCTACGGTCTGCATGAAGTCCTGGATGTTGAGCATGGGCTCGCCGAAGAACTTGTCGCCACCTTGCTGCTCAATTTGCAGCAGCCCGCGCTGAATGGCACCTACGCTGGCCGAGCTGATGTTGCCGTATTCGGTAGTGAACTCCTTGGCGTTGTCGCCCACGTACTGCAGCATGGCCCGCAGGTCTTTGAGATCCAGCAACAGCAGGCCGTTGTCGTCGGCAATCTTGAACACCAGGTTGAGCACGCCCAGTTGGGTTTCGTTCAGGTTGAGCATGCGCCCCAGCAGCAGTGGGCCCATGTCGGAGATGGTCGCCCGCACAGGATGGCCTTGCTCGCCAAACACGTCCCACAGGGTGGTCGGGCAGGCCTGCGGTGTTGGCAGATCGAGCCCTCGCTCCTTGAGCACGGCAGCGAGTTTGTCGCCCACTTTGCCGGGCTGGCTTGCGCCGGTGAGGTCGCCCTTCACATCGGCCATGAACACAGGCACACCGATGCGCGAGAAGTTTTCTGCCAGTGTTTGCAGCGTCACTGTCTTGCCGGTGCCCGTAGCTCCGGTGATGAGCCCGTGTCGGTTGGCCAGGCTCGGCAGCAGGTGGCATTCGGTCTTGGCGTGCTTGGCAATCAGCATGGGGTCGGCCATTTCGGTTTTCCTTGGGTACGAGTCAAGAAGGCATGCCGGATGGGGAAGTCGCTCGCCGTGAGTCGCTTGCGATGTCGCATGTCCGACAGGTTCTGTGCAAAAAGTAAAATCAGCGGGCTAGATTAAATCAATACAAAAGGACTTCTCGTGGCAGGACACAGTAAATGGGCGAATATCCAGCACCGCAAGGGGCGTCAGGATGAAAAACGCGGCAAGATCTGGACCCGCATCATTCGTGAAATCACTGTGGCAGCCCGCGCCGGTGGCGGCGACCTGTCTGCCAACCCCCGCCTGCGGCTGGCCGTGGAAAAGGCCAAGGCAGCCAACATGCCTGCCGACCGCATCAAGTACAACATCGACAAGGCCACAGGCAACGCGGAGGGGCTGACCTACGAGGAAATCCGCTACGAGGGGTATGGCATCGGCGGGGCGGCGATCATCATCGACACCATGACCGATAACCGCGTGCGCACGGTTGCCGAGGTACGCCATGCTTTCAGCAAGCATGGTGGCAGCATGGGCACCGAGGGGTCCGTGGTGTTTCAGTTCAAGCACTGCGGCCAGCTGATTTTTGCCCCTGGCACCAGCGAAGACAAGGTGATGGAAGTGGCCCTGGAGGCTGGTGCAGACGACGTGATCACCGACGACGATGGCGCGGTGGAAGTGCTGACAAGCCCGGCTGATTTTGAAGCGGTGAAGAATGCGCTGGACGCTGCAGGCCTGACGCCGGAGGTAGCCGGTGTCACGATGCGTGCCGAAAACACCATCGAGCTGACGGGTGAAGATGCAGCGCGCATGCAAAAGCTGCTGGATGTGCTGGAAGACCTGGATGACGCGCAAGAGGTCTATCACAACGCTGCCCTGTAAGCGACTCCGCTCCAAAGCACCCGAAGATTTTTTAAGAACCTCTGCATTGCGGTGCCGTGCCCGGCAGAGGTTCACTAGAGGTTCCTATGAAAGTACTTGTGATTGGTGGCGGCGGCCGTGAACACGCAATGGCCTGGAAGCTGAGCCAGTCGCCCAAGGTGACCAAGGTGTATGTGGCACCCGGTAACGGTGGCACAGCCTTGAACCCCAAGCTCGAAAACGTCGCCATCACTGATGTGCGTGAGCTGCGCCTGTGGGCTCAGAACGAGAAGATTAGCCTGACCGTGGTCGGGCCTGAGGCCCCCCTGGCAGCCGGTGTGGTGGACGAGTTCCGCGCCAACGGTCTGCGCATTTTTGGCCCGACCAAGGCAGCAGCCCAACTGGAAAGCTCCAAGGCCTTCTCCAAGGCCTTCATGCGCCGCCATGGCATTCCCACGGCAGACTACGACACCTTCACTGATCCAGCGGCTGCCCATGAGTTTGTGGATCGCCTTGGCGCGCCCATTGTCATCAAGGCAGACGGCTTGGCGGCAGGCAAGGGCGTGGTCGTGGCCATGACTTTGCAGGAAGCGCACGACGCCGTGGACTTCATGCTGGTGGACAACAAATACGGCGTGCAACACAACGATGGTGGTGCGCGTGTGGTGATTGAAGAGTTCCTTGAAGGTGAGGAAGCCTCCTTCATCGTCCTGTGCGATGGCAAGAATGTGCTGGCGCTGGCGACGAGCCAGGACCACAAGCGCCTGAAAGACGGTGACCAAGGCCCCAACACGGGCGGCATGGGGGCGTATTCCCCCGCACCGGTGGTGACGGCCGATGTGCATGCACGGGCCATGCGCGAGATCATCCTGCCCACGGTGCGTGGCATGGAAAAGGACGGCATCCCTTACACCGGCTTCCTCTACGCAGGCCTGATGATTGACGCCAAGGGGCAGCCCAAGACGCTGGAGTTCAACTGCCGCATGGGCGACCCAGAAACCCAGCCCATCATGATGCGCCTCAAGAGCGATCTGGTGGACGTCCTCGGCGCTGCTGTGGATGGCAAGCTGGACCAGATTGAGCTGCAGTGGGACCGCCGCACTGCGCTGGGTGTGGTGATGGCTGCGCACGGCTACCCTGAAAATCCCCGCAAGGGCGACGTCATCACCGGTGTGCCGTTGTTCAACGAAGCGGATACCGCGCTGGACCATGCCGTGGTGTTCCACGCAGGCACCACCCTCCAAGGGGATGAGCTGCAGGTATCGGGCGGCCGGGTGCTGTGCGTGACAGCCTTGGCAGACAGCGTGAAGCAGGCTCAGCAGAAAGTGTACGAGGTGGCGCGCAACATTCAGTTTGACGGCGCGCAGTACCGTACAGACATTGGCTACCGCGCCATCAAGAGCTGATGGTGGCTTGATGCAGGACTTTCACCCCACTCATGAAGTGACGACCCGTGTGCGCGGCTACCTGCTGGATTTGCAGGCACGCATCACCTCCGCCCTGGAGGGGGTGGAAGGCGAGGGCGGTGCCCGCTTTCTGGCCGATGCCTGGTCCAAGCCTGCGGGCGAGCCGCTGCAGGGCGATGGCATCACCAAGATTCTGGAAGGTGGCCGCGTGTTCGAGCGGGCAGGGTGTGGGTTCAGCCATGTGCGCGGCCCTCAGCTACCCCCTTCGGCCACGCAGCACCGGCCTGAGCTGGCGGGAGCGCCGTTTGAGGCCATGGGCGTGTCGCTGGTGTTCCACCCGCGCAACCCCTATGTGCCCACGGTGCACATGAACGTGCGCATGATCGCGGCCGGGCATCCGGGGCAGGTGCCGACCTGCTGGTTTGGCGGCGGTATGGACCTTACGCCTTACTATGGCTTTGAAGAAGACGCGGTGCATTTCCACCGCACCTGCAGCAATGCCCTGGCGCCCTTTGGCGAGGACAAGTACCCGCGCTTCAAGCAGTGGTGTGACGAGTACTTCTACCTCAAGCACCGCAACGAGCAGCGTGGCGTGGGGGGCGTGTTCTTTGATGATTTCTCCGAACTCGGCTTTGAACAAAGCCTGGCGATGACGCAGTCGTTAGGAGACGCCTTCCTGACGGCCTATCTGCCCATAGTCCAGCGGCGCGTGGATACGCCTTTTGGCGAGCGTGAACGGGAGTTCCAGCTGTATCGGCGGGGACGCTATGTGGAGTTCAACCTGGTGTGGGACCGGGGAACACACTTCGGTCTTCAGTCGGGTGGTCGCACCGAATCCATCTTGCTGTCCATGCCGCCCCTGGTGGCCTGGTCGTACCAGCGTGGTGCCGAGGCCGGGTCTCCAGAGGCCCGTTTGATGCAGGACTTCCTGGTCCGCCGCGACTGGCTTTGAGCCCATCGAACCAGCCTGCAGCAATGGACCAGCAGGCTGTTGCCACATGTGAAAACCGTTCCAAGAAGCGCTGCGCAAGGGCATTCTCAGCCCCAAAGCTATAATTTCAGTAGCTGGCAGCGCTTCATTCAAGGGCGCAGGGGCCTTTTTGAACAGGTTCGTCAAGCCATCCCGCCTTTGCGCCAATGCGCAACATCCACGGCGTAGCCCCTCTGGCTGTGCGCTGCGTTGCGCGTTATATTGATTCCATTCCTTTCTACTTCACTGCCTGATGACCACCTCCACCAAATCGGAAACCGCTGCAAAAAAAGACGTGACCAAGCTCCAGCGAGCCATCGTTGACGGCCTGGAGGATGTGAAGGCGCAAGACATTCAGGTGTTCAACACCGAGCATCTGTCGCCCTTGTTTGAGCGCGTGATCGTGGCCACAGGCACTTCCAACCGTCAGACCAAGGCGATTGCGGCCAGCGTGCGTGATTCCGTGCGTGAAGCCGGTTTTGCCAAGCCACGGATTGAAGGCGAAGACAACGGCGAGTGGATCATCGTGGACTGCGGCGCTGCCGTTGCGCACATCATGCAACCCGCCATCCGCCAGTACTACCGCCTGGAAGAGCTGTGGGGTGAAGTGCCAGTGCGTCTCAAGCTCGGTGCCGCCAAGCCTGTCAAAGCTGCAGGTGATGCCGCAGAAAAGAAGACCAAGCCAGCAGCCAAGAAGTCTGCAGAGACAGCAGCACCCGCCAAGTCGGGCAAGGCCACTGCCAAGGCTGTAGCAAAGACGGCGGCCAAGACTGCCGAGAAATCTGCAGCCAAGCCCGCGGCCGCGAAGAAGGCTGCTGCCAAGACACCAGCAAAAACCGCCGTCAAAGCGGCAGGCACCTCGGCAACAACCGCTGCCAAGAAACCTGCCGCCAAAAAGGCTCCTGTAAAGACCGTTGTCGTGAAGCCTTCTGCCGCCAAGAAGCCCGCAGCCAAAAAGGCTGCAGCCCCCAAGGCTCCTGCCAAGGCGGTATCCAAAGCGCCTGCAAAGGCACCCGCCAAAACGGCATCCAAGCCTGCGGTGAAAAAGGCTCCTGCCCGCAAGGGTTGATTTCTGCCGCAGTGGCGGCCTGCCGTGCGGGCGGGCTGCACGGCGGCTTTCATTCCAGGTTGAAGCATGAAGCTGCTTATCGTGGCGGTGGGCCAGCGGGTGCCCGACTGGGCACAAACAGCGTACGACGATTACGCCAAGCGCTTTCCACCAGAACTCAAGGTGGAGTTGAAGGCCGTCAAAACCGAACCCCGTGGCTCCAAGACGCTGGAGACTTTGTACGCCGCTGAACGCGAGCGCATTGAGGCCGCGATTCCGCGCGGAACCCGCGTGGTGGCGCTGGACGAGCGGGGCACCAACCTCACCACCAAAGCGCTGGCAGACAGGCTCAAGGGCTGGCAGTTGGGGGGCGATGATGTGGCGCTGGTCATTGGTGGCCCGGATGGGCTGGACCCCGCTTTTCGCCAGGCAGCGCATGAACGCATTCGCCTGTCTGATCTGACCTTGCCGCATGCGATGGTGCGGGTGCTGCTGATTGAGCAGCTGTACCGGGCCTGGTCGGTCAACGCAGGCCATCCTTACCACCGCGAGTAAACCCGTCAGCGACTTCGCCAGCCTTGCTTGCTTCAACCCCGGCACTGGGTTTGACGGCCTGCACTTGCGGCAGTGGTCTTCTGTGTGAATATGCTTCTCTTTTTGTAGCTGCCTGCGCTTATTCCTCAGGCGCTAGCGGCTGTTTTCGTTCAGAATCTGCCCATGCCTGATTTTCTCTACCTTGCTTCCCAAAGCCCGCGCCGCCGCCAACTGCTGGAGCAACTGGGTGTGCGACACGAACTGCTGCTGCCCAACGTGCCCGGTGACATTGAAGAGGACGCCGAAGGCATTGAAGCCGTGTTGCCGGGCGAGAGCGCCGATGACTATGTGACGCGCGTCACGGGCCTCAAGCTGGATGCTGCTGTGGCGCGCTGTGCCCGGCGCGGTCTGCCTGCAGCGCCCATTCTGTGTTCTGACACCACCGTGGCATTAGGCTCCATCATCTACGGCAAGCCCGAGAGTGCGGATCACGCCCGGCAGATGCTGGCTGAGCTTTCGGGGCAGACGCACCGCGTGCTCACGGCCGTGGCGGTGCAGGCAGGCCCGCAGCAAGGCGCACAGCGTTTGCAGGCGCTCTCTGTCTCTGAAGTGAGCTTTGCCGTGCTGACTTCCGCTCAGATTGAGGCCTACGTCGCGACCGGAGAGCCCATGGGCAAGGCGGGCGCCTATGGCGTGCAAGGGCGGGCGGCAGCGTTCATCCCTATGCTGCGCGGCAGTTATTCGGGCATCATGGGGTTGCCCATGTTCGAGACCGCGCAGCTGCTGCGTGGCCTGGGTTTTGCTGTCTAACTTTCTGCGCTGATCCACCTTTCGCCCTGATGCCATGCCAGCTTCCATACAACAAGACATCCTGATCAACTGGTCTCCCCAGGAAACCCGCGTCGCGGTGGTAGAGCATGGCGCGGTGCAGGAGCTGCACATTGAACGCACGCTCGAGCGGGGGCTGGTGGGCAACGTGTACCTGGGCAAGGTTTCGCGGGTGCTGCCGGGTATGCAATCCGCGTTCATCGACATTGGCCTAGAGCGTGCCGCCTTTTTGCACGTAGCCGATGTGTGGCATCGCCAGCCTGATGGCGAGCCACCGGCAGTTGCCCGCAAGACCGAGCCGCAGGTCCCCATCGAAAAGCAGGTGTTCGAGGGCCAGTCGCTCATGGTGCAGGTCATCAAGGACCCCATTGGCACCAAGGGCGCGCGGCTGTCCACGCAGATCAGCATTGCCGGTCGCCTGCTGGTGTTTTTGCCGCAGGACGACCATGTGGGCGTATCGCAAAAGATTCCGGCCGCCGAGCGCGATGCGCTGCGCGCACGCTTGCAGACGCTGGTGGGAGACAAATCCACCGGCGGTGGCGGCGGCTTCATCCTGCGCACCAATGGAGAGGATGCGACAGACTCCGAGCTGGCCGAAGACATTGCCTATCTGCGCAAAACCTGGGCGCGCATCAAGGAGGCATCGCTGAAACAACCCGCGGGCTCATTGCTGCACCAGGACCTGGATCTGCTGCAGCGCGTGCTGCGCGATCTGGTCAGCGACCACACCCAGACCATTCGCCTGGACTCAATGGAGCAGTTCCAGCGTCTGCGCGCCTTCGGGCAGGAGTTCATGCCTGCCGCCACTGCCAAGCTGCAGCACTACAAGGGCGAGCGGCCGATTTTTGACCTGTACTCCATCGACGAAGAGGTGGCCAAGGCCTTGGGCCGCCGGGTCGATCTGAAATCGGGCGGCTACCTCATCGTGGACCAGACTGAGGCCCTCACGACCATCGACGTAAACACCGGTGGCTACGTGGGTGCGCGCAATTTTGACGACACCATTTTCAAGACCAATCTGGAGGCCGCGCAGGCCATTGCGCGCCAGCTGCGCCTGCGCAACCTGGGCGGCATCATCATCGTGGACTTTATCGACATGGCCCGCGAAGACCACCAGCAGGCCGTGTTGTCGGAGTTCAAGAAGCAGCTTGCGCGTGATCGGGTCAAGACCATGTCGTCTGGCACGTTCTCGCAACTGGGCCTGGTGGAGATGACGCGCAAGCGCACCCGCGAATCACTGGCCCACATGCTGTGTGAGCCCTGCGAGGTGTGCCAGGGCAAGGGCAGTGTGAAGACTGCGCGTAGCGTCTGCTACGACATCCTGCGTGAAATTTTGCGCGAAGCACGGCAGTTCAACCCGCGCGAGTTCCGCGTGGTGGCGTCGCCACGGGTGGTGGAGCTGTTTCTGGACGAAGAAAGCCAGCATTTGGCGGGTCTATCGGATTTCATCAAGAAGCCCATCTCCTTGCAGGCCGAAACCTCCATGGGGCAGGAGCAGTACGACATCGTGCTGCTGTAGAAACCGCCCATTTCACGGCACAAACCGGTACCCGATACCCGCCTCGGTTCGCAAATGCCGGGGCATGGAGGCGTTGTCTTCCACCTTCTTGCGCAGGTTGGCCATGTGCACGCGCACATAGTGCGTGTCTTCTGCATGGCCGGGGCCCCACACGGCCTTGAGGAGCTGGGCGTGGGTGATGACCCGGTCGGGCTGGGAGGCCAGGTGGGTGAGCAGCTTGTATTCGATGGGGGTGAGGTGCAGGATCTCGCTGCCTTGCCCGCTGCGCCGCTCCACCGTGCGGCGTGACAAATCCACCGTGATGTTCCCGAACTCAATGACGGGCTGAGCGCTGGCCACGCCAGCACGCTGGCTGCGGCGCAGCTGAGCACGCACGCGTGCCATCAGTTCGCCCGAGCCAAAGGGCTTGACCAGGTAGTCATCGGCCCCAGCGTCCAGCGCCGCGATCTTGCTGGCCTCTGCGCTGCGGGCCGAGAGCACGATGATGGGCATGGCCGACCAGGTGCGCAGGTCGTGGATCAAATCGACGCCGTCGCCATCAGGCAGGCCCAGGTCCAGCACCACCAGATCAGGGCGGCGGGTGCCGGCCTCGATCAGGCCGCGCTGCAGGGTGGCGGCCTCGTGCACGGTGTGGCCTTCGCTCTCCAGCGTCAGGCGTACAAAGCGGCGGATGTCGGCTTCATCTTCAACGATGAGGATGTGGGTGGGCAGGTCTGTCATGGGGATTGCGGGGCCGCGCGGTCAAACTTCGCTGGTGGTGTCTGCATCGGTGCCCAGGTCGGTGGGCGGGGTGCCGCGTGGCAGCAGCAGCGTAAAGCGTGCGCCTGCAGACTGGCCTTGTGCGTTGTGGATCGTATCGCCCCGGATGCTGCCGCCGTGCGCCTGCACGATAGCGCGGCAGATGGCCAGCCCCAGGCCCACGCCGGGCGTGGCGCTTTCGCGGGCGCCGCGCTCGAACTTTTCAAACAGCAGTTCTTCGCGGCCTTTGGGCAGGCCCGGGCCTTCGTCGGTGATGGTCAGGGCCACCGCGTCGCTTTGGGGCTGCGCGCTGATGTGGAGGGTGGTGTCTGCAGGCGTGTACTTGGCGGCGTTTTCCAGCAGGTTGACCAGCACACGTTCCATCAGCACGGTGTCGATTTGCAGAAGGGGCAGGTTGTCGGGCAGCGTCACTTCAACCCGGTGCGCGGCGATGGCGGGGGCGCTGGCGGCCAGGGCGCTGCCCACCACTTCTTCCAGTGGCTGCCAGGCCTTGTTGAGCTGCACGGCCCCGGCCTCCAGGCGGGCCATGTCCAGCAGGTTGTTGACCAGCGCGCTCATGCGCTGGGCGGATTGCTGGATGGCGCCGGTCAGCTCTTGTTGATGGGCAGGCAGGGGCGGCTGCACCATGGCCAGCGATTCGGCCAGCCCAACCAGCGAGGCCAGCGGGGTGCGCAAATCGTGCGAGATGGCCGAGAGCAGCGAGTTGCGCAGCCGTTCGGACTCGATCTGTACCGTGCTCTTTTGCGCCACGTCGATGTAGTGGATGCGTTCGAGCGAAATGGCCAGCAGCGAGGCGCAGGTCTGCAGCAGGCGGCGCGGTTCCACGCCCGGCACTTGGCTTTGCGGCATGGCCACGACCAGCACGCCACGGATGCGCATGGGCGCCTTGAGCGGCAGCACCAGCGTGGGGCTGGAGTGCAAGGTGTCCGTGCCACGGCCTGCGGGCTCGCCGCGCTCAAACGCCCATTGCGCCACGGCCATGTCCACGGGGGCGGTGCCTCCGGGCAGCACCTGCAGGCGGTTGTCATCGTCGGCCACCACCAGCGTGCTGCCAGCGCTGAACTCGCCCGTGATGAAGCGTGCGCCAATCTCGGCCACCTGCTCGGGCAGCAGGGCGGCAGACAGGTCACGCGCCATGTCGTACAGGCTGCGCACGCGGTGCTCGCGCTCGGTGGCGGCTTCGGCCTGAACCTTGAGCCCGGCGGTGAGCTGGCCCACCACCAGGGCCACCACCAGCATCACAGCAAAGGTGACGATGTACTGCGCGTCGCTCACCGCAAAGTTGAAGCGGGGCGGCACAAAGAAAAAGTCAAAGAACCCCACGCCCAGGAACGCCGCCATGATGGCCGGGCCGCGACCAAAACGCAGCGCCACGCCCACCACCACCAGCAAAAACAGCATGACGATGTTGGTCAGCTCCAGCACGTTGGCCAGCGGCGTCGCAATGACGGCGGCCACGCAGCAGGCGAGCGCGGCGGCGATATAGCCCGGCCAGAACGCCGCGCGAGGGGCTGCGGTGCTGGTGCGGGGGGCTTTCCGGTCTGTAGCGGCATCACGGCCAGGCAGTGTGCCCACCTGCAGCAGGTCCAGGTCGCTGGCACTTTGTCCGATCTGCTCGGCCAGCGTGGTCTGCCACGGCCAGCGCCGGGTGCTGCGCCCCATGACCACGCGCACCAGGTTGTGTTCGCGCGCATAGCGCACCAAAGCCTGGGCGGGCTGCGCGGCGGGCAGCACCGCGCAGGCGGCGGCGCCCAGTTGCTGGGCGATCTTCAGCGTGCGTTCCACCTGAGGGTGCAAGGTGGCCGACTGGCCTTGCTGCTCGGGCGTTTCCACATGCACGGCGTGCCAGGGCAGGTCGAGCTGGGCGGCCAGGCGGGCGCAGCTGCGCACCACTTTTTCGGCGTTGTCGCCCGTGCCCACGCAGGCCAGCAGGGCCTCGCGGTTGGGCCACACAGCCTCGGCCGTGGTACTACTGGCGCGGCGGTAGGCGCGCATTTCGTCGTCCACGCGGTCTGCCGTGCGGCGCAGCGCCAGCTCGCGCAGGGCCAGCAGGTTGCCTTTGCGAAAGAAGTTGGCGGCGGCGCGCTCGGCCTGCTGGGGCAGGTAGACCTTGCCAGCTTTGAGGCGCGCCAGCAGCTCGTCGGGCGGCAGGTCCACCACCACCACTTCGTCGGCGGCGTCAAAGAACTGGTCGGGCACCGTCTCCCACACGCGGATACCGGTGATGCCGCTCACGATGTCGTTCAGGCTCTCCAGGTGCTGCACGTTCATGGTGGACCACACGTCGATGCCTGCGGCCAGCAGCTCTTCGGCGTCTTGCCAGCGCTTGGGGTGGCGCGACCCGGCCACATTGCTGTGGGCCAGCTCGTCCAGCAGCACCAGGCCCTCGGGGTGCTCCGCGCCCCAGGCCAGGGCGGCGTCCAGGTCAAATTCGGGCAGGGTGCGGTCTTTGTAGGGCAGGGCGCGCAGCGGCAGGCGGGGCAGGTGCGCGGTGAGCGCCTCGGTGTCGGCGCGGCCATGCGTCTCGACCACGCCGATGGTGACGGGCGTGCCTTGCGCCTGCGCAGCACGTGCGGCCGACAGCATGGCAAAGGTCTTGCCCACCCCCGCGCAGGCGCCAAAGAACACCTTGAGCCGCCCGCGCTGCTGCTGGGCCTGCTCTTGCTGGATGCGCTGCAGCAGCGCGTCTGGGTCGGGGCGATCCTGCATGGGCACAGTGTACTCGTCAATTTGGAGTCAAATAGACCTCTAGCGCTTATCTATCAAGCGCAAGCAGCTATGGTTTTGGTAGCGAATCAAGCGCCAGGTTCAAGGCCAGCACGTTCACACGCGGCTCGCCCAGCAGGCCGAGCCAAGGGGTGTCGGTGTGCTGCTGCACCAGGGCTTGCACTTGCGCCACAGGCAGGCTGCGGGCGCGGGCCACGCGCTCGGTTTGGTAGGCGGCGGCTGCGGGGCTGATGTGGGGATCGAGCCCGCTGGCCGATGCGGTGACCAAGTCCACGGGCACGGGGCGGGTGTTGCTGGGGTCGGCAGCGCGCAGTGCGTCAATGCGGGCTTTGACCGCTTCGGCCAGCGCCGGGTTGGTGGGGCCCAGGTTGGAGCCACCCGAGGCCGATGCGTTGTAGGGCATGGGCGCGGTGGCCGAGGTGCGGCCCCAGAAGTGGCCGGGCTCGGTGAACGACTGGCCGATCAGCTCGGAGCCTACCGCCTTGCCACCCTGGGTGATCAAGCTGCCGTTGGCCTGGTGCGGGAAGGCCGTTTGCGCCACGCCGGTCACGGCCAGCGGATAGAGCAGGCCGGTGATGAGGGACAGCACGGCGAACAATGTGAGGGCGGGGCGCAAGATGCCGCCGGTGCTGGCGGGCAAGTCATCGCGGGGGATACGGATAGGCATACGTTTTTCCTTGTCAGTGATGAGGGCGCTGTGTTGGCGAGTGGGCTGCGATCAGGTCAACCCGGCTGCGGCCAACACCATGTCAATCAACTTGATGCCAATGAACGGCACCACCATGCCCCCCAGCCCGTAGATGGCCAGGTTGCGGCGCAGCAGCGCGGCGGCGCCCACGGCGCGGTAAGCCACGCCTTTGAGGGCCAGCGGGATCAAAAAGATGATGATCAGTGCGTTGAAAACCACGGCGGACAGGATGGCCGACGAGGGGCTGGCCAGGTGCATGAAGTTCAGGGCCGACAACTGCGGGTAGGTGGTGACGAACGCCGCCGGGATGATGGCGAAGTACTTGGCAATGTCGTTGGCGATGCTGAAGGTGGTGAGTGAGCCGCGTGTCATCAGCATTTGCTTGCCGGTCTCCACGATCTCGATGAGCTTGGTGGGGTTGCTGTCCAGGTCCACCATGTTGCCCGCCTCTTTGGCGGCCTGGGTGCCGGTGTTCATGGCCACGGCCACATCGGCCTGGGCGAGGGCGGGGGCATCGTTGGTGCCATCACCCGTCATGGCCACCAGCTGGCCATTGGCCTGGTAGCTGCGGATGAGCTGCAGCTTGGCTTCGGGCGTGGCCTCAGCCAGAAAGTCGTCCACACCCGCCTCGGCGGCAATGGCGGCAGCCGTCAGGCGGTTATCGCCGGTCACCATCACGGTCTTGATACCCATGCGGCGCAGCTCGGCAAAGCGCTCTTTGATGCCGCCCTTGACGACATCCTTCAGCTCCACCACGCCCAGCACATGGGCGCCATCGGCCACCACCAGCGGCGTGCTGCCACGGCGCGATACATCGTCCACAGCCGTCTGCACGGCTGTGGGGAAGCGACCGCCCAGTGCCTCCACATGCTTGCGGATGGCATCGGCCGCACCCTTGCGCAGCAGGCGGGGGCCGGGCAAGTCCACGCCACTCATGCGCGTTTGCGCCGTGAAGGGCACAAACACGGCCTGCAGGCTGGTAAGGTCACGTTCGCGCAGGTTGAACTTCTGCTTGGCCAGCACCACGATGCTCCGGCCTTCGGGGGTTTCGTCGGCCAGCGACGCCAACTGGGCGGCATCGGCCAAAGCGGCATCGGTCACTCCGGGCGCAGACACGAACTGGCTGGCCTGCCGGTTGCCCAAGGTGATGGTGCCGGTCTTGTCCAGCAGCAGCACGTCCACGTCGCCTGCCGCCTCCACTGCGCGGCCCGAGGTGGCGATCACATTGGCCTGCATCATCCGGCTCATGCCTGCCACGCCAATGGCGCTGAGCAGGCCGGCGATGGTGGTGGGGATCAGGCACACCAACAGGGCCACCAGCACCACCAGGCTCACGGGCTCGCCCGCGCCGCTGGCCTGCACGCTGAACAGCGAGAACGGCAGCAGCGTGACCACTACGCCCAGGAACACGATGGTCAGCGCCACCAGCAGGATGGTCAGCGCGATCTCATTGGGGGTCTTGTGGCGCTTGGCGTTCTCCACCATGGCGATCATGCGGTCCACAAAGGTCTCGCCGGGGTTCACGGCTACGCGCACCACGATCCAGTCGGACAGCACGCGGGTGCCGCCGGTCACGGCGCTGAAGTCGCCGCCGGATTCGCGGATCACCGGGGCGGATTCGCCCGTGATGGCGCTTTCGTCCACCGAGGCCACGCCGTCGATCACCTCGCCATCGGCGGGGATGGTGTCACCAGCTTCCACCAGCACCACATCGCCCTTGCGCAGATTGGCTGCCTCCAGCGGCAGCCAGGTCATTTCGGTGCGTGGGGTGGTGCGGTCAAACTGGCCGTCGAGCTTTTTCGCCCAGGTCTGCTTTTTCAGGCCGCGCAGCGAGGCCGCCTGGGCCTTGCTGCGGCCCTCGGCCATGGCCTCGGCAAAGTTGGCGAACAGCACGGTGAACCATAGCCACAGGGCCACGGCAGCAGTGAAGCCCTCGGGCTTGCTTACGGCCAGCGCGGTGGTGAAGGCGCTGCCCACGTACACCACAAACATCACCGGGTTGCGCCATTGCACGCGCGGGTCCAGCTTTTTGAAGGCCTCCAGCAGCGCGGGGCGCACCAGGGCGGGGTCGAACAGGGTCAATGTCTTGCGAGTCATCACAATCTCCGTGCCATTTCTTTAGCGTGTGGTCAGCACCAGGTGCTCAACCACCGGGCCCAGCGCCAGGGCAGGCACATAGTTCAGCAAGCCCACCAGCAGCACCACGCCTGCCAGCAGCGCTACAAACAGCGGGCCGTGCGTGGGCAAGGTGCCATCGGTGGCGGTGGCGCGCTTCTTGGCGGCCAATGATCCGGCCATGGCCAGCACCGGCACGATCACGCCAAAGCGGCCCAGCCACATGGCCACGGCCAGCAGCACGTTGTAGAAGGGCGTGTTGGCCGACAGGCCTGCAAAGGCGCTGCCGTTGTTGTTGGCGGCGGAAGACAGCGCATAGAGCACCTGGCTGAAGCCGTGCGCGCCGGGGTTGGAGAGGCCTGCGCGGCCCGCCTCGCTCATCACCGCCACGGCGGTGCCCAGCAGCACCAGCAGGGGAGTGACGAGGATGGCGATGGCAACGAGCTTCATCTCGTGCGTCTCGATCTTCTTGCCCAGGTACTCGGGCGTGCGGCCAATCATCAGCCCGGCGATGAAAACAGCCATGATGGCGAACACCAGCATGCCGTACAGGCCCGAGCCCACGCCGCCAAACACCACCTCGCCCATCTGCATCAGCACCATGGGCACCATGCCGCCCAGGGGCGTGAAGCTGTCGTGCATGGCAATCACCGCACCGCAGCTGGCGGCTGTGGTAATGACGGCGAACAGGGCTGAGGTTGCGATGCCGAAGCGCGTTTCCTTGCCTTCCATGTTGCCGCCCGCCTGCAGGGCGCTGGCAGCCTGGTCCACACCCAGCGATGTGAGCAGCGGGTTGCCCTGTTGCTCAAAGGCAGTGGCTGCTACCACGGCCACCACAAACAGCAAACTCATCGTGGCCAGAATCGTCCAGCCCTGGCGCTCATCGCCCACCATGCGGCCAAACACCAGGCACAGCGCGGCGGGAATGAGGAAGATGGCCAGCATCTGCAGCAGGTTGCTGGCGGCCGAGGGGTTCTCGAACGGTTGGGCCGAGTTGGCGTTGAAGAACCCGCCGCCGTTGGTGCCCAGCATCTTGATGGCCAGCTGCGAGGCCACGGGGCCCATGGCCAGGGTTTGGGTGGTTTGTGTGGCGGGCTCGGTGACTGGAGCACCCTGGGCGTCGAGCACGGGTTGACCCGCGCTATCGAGCTTGGGTGCGTCGTAGCGCACGGGCTCCAGCGTCTGTACTTCGGTGTACGGAGACAGGTTCTGGATCACGCCCTGGCCTGCAAACACCACGGCCAGTACCAGCGACAGGGGCAGCAGCACCCACAGCGTGGCGCGGGTCAGATCGGCCCACACGTTGCCAATGCTCTGCGCTGAGTGCCGCGCAAACCCGCGCAACAGCGCAACGACGGCCACCAGGCCCGTCGCGGCAGACAGAAAGTTCTGCACCGTCAGCGCCAACATCTGCGTGAGGTAGCTCATGGTGTTCTCGCCGCCATAGCCTTGCCAGTTGGTGTTGGTGACAAAACTGATGGCCGTGTTGAAGGCCGACTCGGGTGCCACCGCAGCCATGCCCTGCGGGTTGAGTGGCAGCACCGCTTGACAGCGCTGCAGCGCATACACCGCCAGCACGCCCAGGCCGTTGAACACCAGCAGGCCCAGCGCGTAGCGCAGCCAGCCGGTTTCCTCATCGGGCCGCACGCCAGCCAGTTGGAACAGCGGCCCCTCCAGCCGTCGCCCCAGGGCAAAGCGACCCGCCATCACCGTGTCGATGTAACGCGCCAGCGGCCACGCCAGCGCCAGCAGCAGTGCCAAAAACACTGCCAATTGCAGCCAGGCACCGGTGCTCATGAAAAGTCCTCCGGCCGCAGCAGCACCGCGACCAGGTACACCAAGAGGCCCGCAGCCAGAACGGCCGCCAGAATCATCCAGCCGCTGGTCATGACCGCCCCCCTTGCGCCTGCTGTTGCAGCCGTACGCAGCCTTTGGCTAAGCCATAAGCGGCGAGCCACAGCGCGCCGCCGATTGCCATAAAAACCCAGTCCATGTGCTTCTCCTTGAGACATGGACCGATGCTAGGAATGCTCGCATCAAGATGGGTTTAAGAGGTGCAAAGCCGGTATCAAGAAAGCATCAAGACAGGCTGGGTTTCAGGTGATACCGAAATCAGGTGCATCAAAAATGATAGCTGCCTGCGCTTGATTCATAAGCGCCGCAGCCAATTTTTATATGTAGTGGGGAAATCAGAGCTTGCGCAGGCGCTCCAGCGCGGCGCGCAGGGTTTCGTCTTTTTTGGCAAAGCAAAAGCGCACCACGCGCTGGTCAAACCCATCGGCGTAGAAAGCCGAGAGGGGAATGGCCGCCACGCCCACTTCACGGGTGAGCCACTGGCAGAAATCGGCTTCGCCCAAATCGCTCACGTCTGAAATATCGACGCACTGGAAATAGCTGCCGGTGCTGGGCAGCAGCTTGAAGCGCGAGCCTTGCAAGCCCTGGCGGAACAGGTCGCGCTTGGCCTGGTAGAAGGCGGGCAGTTGCAGGTAAGGCGCAGGGTTTTGCAGGTAGGACGCCAGACCGTACTGCACGGGCGTGTTCACGGTGAACACGTTGAACTGGTGGACCTTGCGGAACTCGGCCGTCAGTGGCGCGGGCGCGGCCACGGTGCCGACTTTCCAGCCCGTGACGTGGAAGGTCTTGCCAAAGCTGGACACGATAAAGGCCCGCGCCGCCAAACCCGGAAAACGCGCCGCGCTCTGGTGCTCTGCGCCATCAAACACCATGTGTTCATACACCTCGTCGCTGATGAGCAGGATGTCGGTAGGGGCGAGCAGGGCTTCGAGCTGGCGCATTTCCTCGGCCGTCCAGATGGTGGCGCTGGGGTTGTGCGGGCTGTTGATGAGGATGGCACGGGTGCGGGGCGTGATGGCCGCGCTGATCTTGGCAAAGTCGGGGCGGAAGGTGCCGGGCGTGAGCGGCACGCGCACAGCCTTGCCACCGGCCAGCTCGATATTGGGCACATAGCTGTCGTAGCAGGGGTCGAGCACGATCACTTCGTCGCCCGGGTGCACGATGGCCAGGATGGCGGTGATGATGGCCTGCGTGGCGCCCGCCGTGATGGTGATTTCGGTGTTCGGGTTGTAGGCCTTGCCGTGCAGCGCCTCGATCTTGCGGGCCACGGCTTCGCGCAGCACGGGCACACCGGGCATGGGCGGATATTGGTTGTGACCGGCTTTCATGGCCTGGGTCACGGCATCCACCAGCTCGGGCGCACATTCAAAGTCTGGAAAGCCTTGCCCCAGATTGACGGCCTTGTGCTCTGTGGCCAGGGCTGACATCACGGTGAAGATGGTGGTGCCCACCTGGGGCAGCTTGCTGGGGAAGGCGGGGGTGGGTGCAGCAGGAGTGGATTGCGTCATGGTGCGTGCGTTCAGGGGCGTTGGATGTGCGTGGAGAGACGGTGAGAGCGCCGCACCTGCGCAGATGCATTTGCGCAGGTGGGGTCGCTTTCACTCAAAATTCGTAATCGTTGACATGTCCTGTCATGGCACGGGCGATGAGTTCGCGGCTCAGTCGGTCGCTGAGCAGTTCTGCAAATTTGTAAACAAAGTTGCGCAGGTAGGCCCCGCGCTTGAAGGCAACGCGTGCCACGCTCTGGCCAAACAGATGGCCTACGGGGCGTACCACGAGGTCGCCTACGGGGTCATCGCGCATGGCCATCTCGGCGACGATGCCGATACCGAGACCAAGGCGCACATAGGTCTTGATCACGTCCGAGTCAATGGCCTCCAGCACGATGCGCGGCTGCAGCTTGCGTGCGGCAAAGGCATGGTCGATCTTGCCGCGTCCGGTAAACGAGGGGTGGTAGGTGATGAGTGCTTCGTGGGCCAGGTCGTCCAGCCCAATGCGTTCCTTTTGCGCCAGCGGGTGCCCCATGGGCACCACCAGCACGTGCTGCCATTCGTAGCAGGGCAGGGTGACGAGTTCGGGGTAGTCTGCCAGCGATTCAGTGGCCATGCCGATCTCGGCCACTTCGTCAATCACCATGCGCGCCACTTCGTGGGGCGTGGCCTGGTGCAGGCTGATGTTGACCTTGGGGTAGGACTCGCGAAGGCGGGCCACCGGCACGGGTAGCACATAACGGGCCTGGGTGTGGGTAGTGGCGATGCTGAGGGTGCCGCTGTCCTGGGCGCTGAACTGCTCGCCAATACGCTTCAGGTTGCCCACTTCACGCATGATGACCTCAATGCTCTTGAGCACATGCTGGCCGGGCTCTGTGATGCGTTTGAGGCGCTTGCCGTGGCGGGCGAAGATGTCCACGCCCAGCTCTTCTTCCAGTTCAATGATGGCTTTGGAGACACCGGGCTGTGACGTGTGCAAAGCCTTAGCAGCTTCGGTCAGATTGAGGTTGCGGCGGGCTGCTTCCTGGACGAAGCGGAATTGATGCAGGTTCATATCTGATGAATGCTAAAGATTTGCATCATTATGCTGCATTCATCTAAAGAAAGGGCCGGGCAGCTGAACAACCCGTGGCTGAGCTACCCTCCGGCGCTTGGCGACCGACTCACTGGGGCGCTTCGCACGCAATATTGGCCATCAAGGCCGTCATGCGCGGGTCTTCGCCAATGGCTTGCTGCACATGAAATTCCACCGCTGGATGGTCGACGCGCAATTGCTGCACCAGCAGTGGCAGGTCTTCACGGGCATGTTTGCCTGTGCCCAAAAACATGGGAACCACAGTCACGCGCAGGGCTCCAGCGTTCACCAGATCACGCACTGCACTGGGCAAATCAGGCTCGCACAACTCCAGATACGCGCAGGCCACGGGTTTGCTGGGGTGTTCCTTGCGGATGCATTGGGCCACGGCTTCCAGAGGGGCGCGCCACAGCGGGTCACGCGAGCCATGGGCAAAGAGAACGACGGCAGAAGAGGGTGTTGTCATGGTGAAGGCGAGATAACGGGCGAGAGCTTAAGCGCCCGCCGGCGATCATGCGAGGGGCCCCTGCAAAGCCCTGCAGTGGCGCAAGGGCTGCAGGGTTGCCGCGGTCGTACTCGCGCTATCGCCTGAGCACCAGCCACCCAAAGGCCGCCAATGACAGGAGCGAGTAGATCAGACCGGGAGCCGCTGCCGTCAGCCAGGGCGACCAGTTCTGCAGGTTGCCCGCGTAGCCGAACACGTTGTTGAGCAGGAAAAAGCTGATGCCCGCCATGACTCCGCCGAACACATAGCCCGCGATGCCGCCAGAGCGGAAATGCAGGTACGCGAAAGGCAAGGCAAGCACCACCATCACCAAGCAGCTGAGCGGATAAAACACCTTGCGCCAGAACTCGATCTCATAGCGCTGGGCTGACTGACCGTTGTTGTCGAGGTGGCGGATGTACTGGAAAAGGTCCACGGTGCTCATGCGGTCTGGCTTGAGCAAAGAGGCCGCAATCATGTCGGCGCTGATGTGGGTGGGCCATTGCCATTCGGGCAGCTTCTGGTGCTCTACACGAGCTTCCTCGGCACCGTGCTGGAAGAACACGCTGCGCTGGACTTCACGCAGCGCCCAGTGGCTGGGCTCGTTATTCATGACCTGCCCGCTCACGGCGTGGGTCTGAGCTGCAATCCGGCCTTGCTCATCAAATTCAAAAATGCGTACGTCCAGCAGCCCGCCATCTGGCCCCAGGGCGCGCACGTTCACGGCAAAGGAGTGTTCGTTCTGCTTTTCCTTGAGCCAAGCGCCCGTCGCGCCTGCACTGAGCTTACCCAGGTGGCGGACCTTGATCAACTGCGCTGCGCGGTCTGTCACAGGTGCCAGGTAGTCGCCTACGGCAAATGTCACCAGCACAAAGAAACACCCCAAACTGAGCAAGGTGCGCAATGCAAGCCAAGGGCCCATGCCGCTGGTGCGCATGATGGTGAATTCGGAGCTTTGCGCCAGCCGCGCCATCACAAAGATGGTGCCGATCAGCACGGTGATGGGCAAAAGTTCGTAGAGGTGGCTCGGAATGCTGAGCGCCACAAAGAGCAAGGCATGCGAGAGCTGGTAACCGTCCGACCCGGCCCGACCAATCCACCGCAGTTCATCGATCAGGTCAAAGAAAAAGAAGAGTGCCAGAAAGCCGATCGTGACGAACATGACGGCAAAGACGGCTTCCCTGTGAATGAGTCTGCGCAGGGTATTCATGCCGCAGTCCTTTTTGCCAGAAGACGAGCAGGGGTCCAGTGGTTGTGCCGAATGGCCAGCACCAATGCGCCGATGGCCAGCGTGCCCGCGTGCAGTGCAATCATGAATCCCACCAGCCCCACACGATCGGAACCCACCCAGCTTTGACCCAGAGTCATCATGTTGTAGTACACGATGAATGCGAACAGAGCGAGCACCATGCTGGTGCTGCGTGCGGCCCGTGGGTTGGCGCTGGCCAGTGCCAAGCCCAGAATCACAAAATTGAGTGCGGCAAAGGCCAGACCGAGACGCCAGCCCAGCTCAGCAAGATGTACAGGCACGGGCTGGGCAATCAACGCCAGGGTGGGTTTGGTCTTGACGGCCATTTCCTCGGCTGCACCGGGCGGGGCTGAGCCGATGCGTGTGGAGTATTCCTCAAACTCGCTGACCTTGAGTCCCGCCTTGTTGCGCGTGGATTCCACACGCTGGCCGTTGATGAGGATGGCAATGCGGTCTTCGCCCCGGATTTCCATGCGTGCGCTGCGGGCGCTGGTCACGGCTTCCTTGTCACCCGAAGTGGTGGCGATGAAGATGTTGTTGCCTGCCTGATTGTCTGGAGTGTCCTTGTCGATGAAGAACACGCGGCTGCCGTTGGCTGACTCCTGAAATTCTCCGGGGGCGATGCGGTCAATATCGCTGCGCTGTTCGTAGCGCGTCTTCAGCTCCTGGATTTGGGTATTGGCCCAAGGCCAAACCGCCAGCGAAAGTACTGCAATCACGCCCATCACAGGCCAGGCAAATCTCAGTAGTGGAGAAAGCAGGCTTACCAGCCCCCGGCCACTGGCAAACCAGATGACCATTTCGCTCTCACGGTACATTCTGGACAGCGTGCTGACCACCGCCACGAACAGGCTCAGACTCAGAATGATGGGAAGCTGCCCCAGCACGGTGAATCCCATGACCAGCATGACGTCGGAGGGATTGACGCTGCCGCGTGAGGCCTGGCCGAGCGTGCGGATCAGCATCATGGTCATGACCACGGTGACCAGCACCACCAGCGTCGCGCCGAAGCTGCGTGCCAGCTCCTTGCGTATAGATGAATCGAATAACATTGGCTCGAAGGAAAACACCGATTATGAACTTTGATCTGAAGAAACTGGATTTGGAGGCCGCTGCGGCCGAGAAATGTGACCTGCTGGCGGTGCTGGTGACAGAGTCTGCCAAGCCGGGCAAGGATTCTGTGTCTCAATTGATCGCCCAGGCGACCAAGCAAGGTGACTTCAGTGCCAAGGTTGGCAAGCTGCTGCAAAGTTATGGCAGCGCTGCGGTTTCTGCGCGCAGACTGGTGTTGTTGGGCGCTGGCGACGGTTCGGCGCGTGCGGTGCGCCAGGCCGCGTTGTCCTTGTCTGCACTGCTGAAGGGTCCTCAGGTCAAGCGGATGGTGGTCACATCCGTGTCCGCACTGGAAGGCGCTGCCGTCAGCGCACTGGTGCAGGCCGTTGCTGAAGCGAGCTACGTCTACACCACCACCAAATCTAAAGCCGAGCCGCGTGCTTTGTCGCGTTGTGTGGTGGGCGTGCCTGATGTTGCCAAGGTTCGGTCCGAGTTTGACACCGGTGTGGCTCTGGTAGCCGGGGTGGAGTTTGCGCGTGAATGGGGCAACCGCCCAGCCAATCATGCAACGCCCTCCATGCTGGCCGACGCAGCCAAAAGTTTGGCCAAGCAGCCGCGCATTCAATGCAAGATTCATGGCCCTGCGGAGGTGGCCAAGTTGGGCATGGGGGCGTTCATGGCAGTGGCCCAGGGAACGGAGCAGCCTCTGCGCTTCATCGAACTGCACTACCGTGGCGGTGCAAAGGATCAGCCAGCGATTGCTTTGGTCGGCAAAGGAATCACCTTTGACACGGGCGGCATTTCCATCAAGCCTGCGGGCGAAATGGATGAGATGAAGTTTGATATGTGCGGTGCAGCCAGTGTGTTGGGCGTGTTCAAGGCGCTTGGCGAACTGCAACCTGCCATCAACGTGGTGGGGCTGATTCCCGCATGTGAAAACATGCCTGATGGCCGTGCTGTGAAGCCCGGAGACGTGGTCACCAGCATGAGCGGCCAGACCATCGAAATACTGAATACGGACGCGGAAGGCCGTTTGGTGCTGTGCGATGCGCTGACCTACGCAGCGCGTTTCAAGCCCGCTGCGGTGATTGACATCGCCACCCTTACCGGTGCCTGCGTGATCGCGCTGGGCGGGGTGCGCAGCGGGCTCTACGCCAACCGCGACGATCTGGCGACGGCTCTGGAAAAAGCCGGGGAGGTTTCGCTGGACCCTTGCTGGCGTATGCCCCTGGACGATGAATATGCCGAAGGCTTGAAGAGCAATTTTGCAGACATGGGCAACGTAGCTGGGCGGGCCGGTGGTTCCATCACTGCCGCCAAGTTCTTGCAGAAGTTTGTGGCAGACATGCCCTGGGCCCACCTCGATATCGCGGGGACTGCCTGGAAGGGCGGCGCCGCCAAGGGCTCCACGGGACGTCCTGTCGGCTTGTTGATGCGGTATCTGCTGACACAGGCAAGCTTGTCTGCCGTGGCAAAGCGCGCTGCTGCCACCCGTGCAACTCCTGCACGGGGCAAGACCCCCAAGCCAACCAAGGCGGGCGCCGCAGCCAAGCAGGCATGACAGAGATCGCGTTCCATTTCAATGCCCCAGACAAGCTGGCATATGCATGCCGCTTTTCGCGCAAGGCACTGCGCGCCGGTGCCCGGCTGGTGATTCATGGGCCTGTGCCCATGCTCGCCGAACTGGATCGCATGCTCTGGTCGCTGTCACCTCAAGACTTTGTAGCCCATTGCATGGACGATGCGGATGAAGATCTCATGACCGCATCCCCAGTCGTGCTTGCGAGCGATCTCGGTCGCTCACCCCATCACGATGTGCTGCTGAATCTCGGATTCGAGGTTCCCACCGCATTTGAGCGCTTTTCCCGGTTGGTGGAGGTGGTCAGCTCCCACGATGAAACTGATCGCGGGCAAGCACGGCTGCGCTGGAAGCATTACGCGGCTCGTGGCTACGAGATCATTCGCCACGATCTGGTTTTAAAAGGAGGTTGATGACATGGCGACCACACCTCCTAGAGTGCCGCCGCGCTTCGTTCCCACACTCACCGAAGTGGTGCGCGAACCCATTCCGGCGCAACCGTCTCCGCCACCAGTGGCCCAGTCTGGTGCAAGCGGTCTGATTTCGTCGCGGGTGGCGCCTTCCAGAACCCCCGCTCAGCCTGCACTAGCCGTCCCTGTGCGCCCCGCACATTCCGGCGCATCGTCGGTGCCGCGACCTGCGGTTGCTCAGACATCGGCAACTCCGGCACACGCGCCGAATCGTTCAGCAGCAGTAGCTCCTGCTGTTGCCACTCGCCCATCGAACACTCAGGTACGGGCCCTTCCTGAAGGGGCTGAAGAGTACATGGTGCACCGCGTGATGCAGCGTGTCGATGTGGTGCTGGACAAAAGGCTGCGCGAAGCCATCGCCACGGTGGTGCAAGAGCAGACCCGATCAGTGCTGCCGCGGTTGCGTGAGGAGATCGAGTCAGTGGTGAGGCAAGCTGTGTACGAGGCTGTGGCAGATGAGCTGGCGAGCACCGACACTGATCCAACTCAACAATGACAGGGTAATCCCTTGTGGTTTCGGCTCCATTTAATCGTGTTCCCTAATGAGTTGGCCTGTAAATTGCGATATGTTCCACTGCGTTGAGACACAAGAAAAATTCTCAGCGTTTATCTTTACTGGAGATTGATATGCAATTGAAGTTGAAACTGACCGTGGTTGCTGCTATCGCAGCTGTTGCCGGTGTGGCCTCTGCACAAGAGCAGGTGGTCAAGATCGGTCACGTGGCTCCTGTTTCCGGCGCCCAAGCTCACTACGGCAAGGACAACGAAAATGGCGCTCGCATGGCCGTTGAAGAGTTGAACGCACAGGGCGTCACCATTGGTGGCAAGAAGATCAAGTTTGAACTGGTCGCGGAAGACGACGCTGCTGATCCAAAGCAGGGCACTGCAGCTGCACAAAAGCTGTGCGATGCCAAGGTTGCTGGTGTTGTCGGTCACCTCAACTCCGGTACAACCATTCCTGCTTCCAAGGTCTACAACGACTGCGGCATCCCCCACGTTACCGGTGCTGCCACCAACCCCAATCTGACCAAGCCTGGCTACAAGACGACATTCCGTATCATCGCGAATGACAACGCCCTGGGCGCTGGTCTGGCCTTCTATGCTGCAGACACCCTGAAGCTGAAGACCGTGGCCATCATTGACGACCGCACTGCGTACGGCCAAGGCGTTGCAGACGTTTTCAAGAAGACTGCAGCCGCCAAGGGCATGAAGGTTGTGGACGAACAGTTCACCACTGACAAGGCCACAGACTTCATGGCGATCTTGACTGCCATCAAGTCCAAGAACCCAGATGCGATCTTCTACGGCGGTATGGACCCACAAGCTGGTCCTATGCTGCGCCAGATGGAGCAGCTGGGCATGGGCAACGTGAAGTACTTCGGCGGTGACGGCGTTTGCACCTCTGAAATCGCCAAGCTGGCCGCAGGCGCCAAGACTCTGGCCAATGTGGTGTGCGCTGAAGGCGGTGCATCGCTGGACAAGATGCCTGGCGGCAAGGCCTGGAAGACCAAGTACGACGCCAAGTACCCTGGCCAGTTCCAGGTTTACAGCCCCTACACTTATGACGCGACTTTCCTGCTGGTCGATGCCATGAAGCGTGCCAACTCTGTGGACCCCAAGGTCTACACACCCGAACTGCTGAAGTCCAACTTCAAGGGCGTGACCTCCACGATCCAGTTCGAACCCAATGGTGAAATGAAGAACCCAGCCATCACACTGTATGTGTACAAGGATGGCAAGAAGACACCTCTGAACTGATCAACAGTTCCGTCTCTTCAGGCAAAAGGCCCTCTGTTCCACGGCAGAGGGCCTTTTGTTTTGTGTTTATCAATACTTCACGCCAAACAAGCAGACAAGTGCTCGCCCGGAGGCTGCCAACCTATCTATCGGCGTACTTGCAAGGCACCGGGATTCACAATGTTGGTCGGTGTGCCCTTGATGAAATTCACCACATTGTCGAAAGCTGCACCGAAATAGAGCTCATAGCTGTCCTGCTCCACATAGCCAATGTGGGGGGTGCAAACGCAGTTTTCAAGCCGCAACAGGGCGTGACCTTGCAGGATGGGCTCGCTCTCAAACACGTCGACCGCAGCCATCCCAGGACGCCCCCGATTCAACGCCGCAATCAGTGCGTCTGGCTCGATGAGTTCCGCACGGGAAGTGTTGACCAGCAGCGAGGTCGGCTTCATGCAGGAAAGGTCTTCGAGCGTGACGATATTGCGCGTCTCTTCATTCAATCGCAGGTGCAACGAAATAACGTCACATTGGGAGAAGAACTCTTCGCGATTGGTAGCTGCTTGGTAGCCGTCTGTCAGGGCTTTTGCGCGCGAGGCTTCGCGTCCCCAGACGCGCACATTCATACCGAAGGCCTTGCCATAGCCTGCGACGAGTTGACCGATGCGCCCGTAACCCCACACGCCCAATGTTTTTCCGCGCAGCACGGTGCCAATGCCAAAGTTGGGAGGCATGGACGCATTTTTAAGGCCTGACTGCTGCCATGCACCGTGCTTCAGGTTGGATATGTACTGCGGCAGACGCCGACTGGCTGCCATCACCAAGGCCCAGGTGAGCTCAGCCGGAGCTACGGGCGAGCCAACGCCTTCTGCCACGGCGATGCCGCGTTCTGTACATGCAGCCACGTCGATATGGCTACCGACTTTGCCCGTCTGTGCGATCAGTTTGAGTCGAGGAAGCTTCTCGACGAGCTGCTTGGTGATCTGAGTACGCTCCCTGATGAGGACGATGATGTCTGCATCCCTCAGTCGCACAGATAACTGGCCGAGGCCCTTGATGGTGTTTGTGTACACCTTGGCGGTATAGGCATCCAGCCGAGAGGCGCAATGGAGCTTGCGCACTGCATCTTGGTAGTCGTCCAGGATCACAATATTCATACCGATATTGTGCCTTGCCCGTACAGCTCAGTGCGTGAAGGGCCGCCGGAGCATTCGGTTAAATGCAACGTGATGTAGCACCTGGCACCTTACTGCGAAAGCGGGACGCCTGCGAGATGAGACAAATTGAAAAACGACATGGATTGGTCCATGTGTTCAACGCGGCCCGTATTTCATTGCAGGAATGCTGGACACTCATGCCTTGCAAGCCGATCCAGCTCTGCACAAACATCTGCCATTCGTCCTGAAATCACCAATTTGCCACTCTCTGGGGGACCGGAGTGGATCACTCGAAGAACCCTGGGTTTTGGTAAATGTGATTGGGTTCTGAGGGGCGCATTGCTCGTGGCAGTAGCCCCCTGTTTAGCAACAGATTTGAATTCGCCATGCAAGCACCTCTCTGCGCCGCGAGCGCGAGTGTGTTTCTCGAAAGGCAGGTGTGGCAGAGACGATTTGATTGGGAGAAACGACTGTTTCGATCCCGAACCCGCAAACCCCAACCAATCCGCGCCTACTTCAGTACACCCTGCGCTATGGCTGGAGGCTTGGTGTTGGGAAAGCGTATGTGTTTCGGTAGACCCGATCCATCGAGCCAACGCTTTAAAAGGCGAAGAAATTGCCGCCAAGGCTGAAAACCCAGTACCCATGTGAATGCTCCGAAATTCGGTGAATGAACATAGGCAGGATTTCAAATAATGCTGCATCTCAGGGCTGGCAGCCCTCTCAAGCCGCCCAACGCCCGCCACCTGAGAAACAGACAGAATTTCTTACATCAGCAAAGTGTTTCGGATCAGGCCCACCGCCAAACCTTCAATCTCAAAAGGCTCACCCGGCTGCACCGTGATCACGGGGTAGTCTGGGTTCTCGGGCAGCAGTTCGATACCCTTGGCGGTGCGTTTGAGTCGCTTTACGGTTACTTCCTCACCCAGCCGGGCAACGATGATTTGCCCGTTGCGAGCGTCTCGCGTAGCTTGAACAGCCAGCAAGTCGCCATCCATGATGCCTGCATCCCGCATGGACATGCCGCGCACCTTCAACAGGTAATCCGGCTTGTGCTGAAAAAGGCTCGACTCCACGCAATAGGTTTGGTCTACGTGTTCTTGCGCGAGAATGGGAGAGCCTGCGGCAACCCGACCGATCAATGGCAGAAAAAGCTGCGACAGCTGACGCAGTGGTGCATCGAAATGCTGACCCCGCGCTGCATTGAGTGCCCGCACTGTGTCATTGCGCAAACGGATCCCACGGGACGTCCCACTGACCAATTCGATAACGCCTTTGCGGGCAAGCGCCTGCAGATGCTCTTCTGCCGCGTTGGCGGATTTGAAGCCCAGCTCTGTTGCAATTTCGGCGCGGGTAGGGGGGGCGCCCGTCTTGGCGATAGCGGTCTGAATCAGGTCCAGAATCTGCTGCTGGCGTGCCGTAAGTTTGGGGTTGTCGAGCATGGCTGCGAGATCAATTCTTTGCAGGTTTGAAGGATACTGTTTTTTAATCCAGTAGCTGTATTTTTCACCAGTTTTTGGGAGTGTGCAAGTGAGTGTTAAAAAAATAGTCGTTCTGGGAACGGGGGGGACCATCGCCGGAAAGGCTGCGCGTGCTGGTGATAACGTCGGCTACAAGGCTGGCGAAGTAAGCGTGGGCGAGTTGCTTAGCGGTGTTCCTGGTCTGGAGAATGTCGCCAAGGGTTGTGAGTTGCAGTGCGAGCAAGTGGCTCAGCTGGACAGCAAAGACATGAACTTCGGCGTCTGGCGCGATCTGGCTTTGCGATGTGCCTCGCTGATGCAGGACGTCAGCGTGCAGGGGGTCGTGATTACCCATGGCACCGACACGTTGGAAGAAACAGCCTGGTTCTTGCAGTCTGTAGTGCGAACCACCAAGCCCATTGTGCTGACCAGTGCCATGCGACCTGCCAGCGCTCTCACACCTGATGGCCCCCAGAATCTCCTCGATGCCATTGCGGTCGTGTTGCACCCTCAGTCTGCTGGGGTCATGGCGGTTGCTGCAGGGGTCATCCATGGTGCGCAGTCCGTTCACAAAGCCTTCCCCTATCGCGTGGACGCATTCAGCTCCGGCGAGATAGGGCCTTTGGGCTGGGTGGAAGAGGGGGAAGTGCGGTGGGCACGGACCGCGCCGCAGCCTGACGATGTTGCGCCCCAGGCTGGACTGGTGGCTCAGCTCCCACCTCCAGAGCAATGGCCGTGGGTGGAGATCGTCGTGAGTGGTGCAGGCGCCAGCGCACGCGCGGTAGATGCCCTGGTGCATGCGGGTGTTCGCGGCTTGGTAGTTGCAGCCACAGGCAATGGCTCGCTGCATGTGGAGCTCAAGGAGGCGCTGATGCGCGCCAAGGCGTCGGGCGTTCGAGTCGTGAAGTCCACCCGCTGCAGTCAGGGGCATCGTATTGTCGGAGACACCGGTGACTTCGCTACCTACCCTGGTCTGTCTCCCGTCAAGGCGAGGGTTTCGTTGATGCTTGACTTGATCGGGGCATGAAAACTCCGCTGTCACGCTGAATACGTTACCTGAGGATGCAAAAGACTCAGGTCTCTTAATCCCAAAAACTCAAAATGCCGCACAGACCGAAATCTGTGCGGCATTTTTGCCAAGTGAGGCAATAGCCTCTGATTCTCTTGTTTAGCGGCTCAAAGCTTCCAGCGCTCGCGCCGTAATCTCTTCCACGCTACCTGTGCCGCTGATGGCCCGGTATTTAGGAGCCTGCGATGGGTCTTGCTGAGCCCAGTTGCTGTAGTAGTCCACCAGGGGGCGCGTCTGGTCGCTGTAAACCTGCAAGCGCTTCTTGACGGTCTCTTCCTTGTCGTCGTCACGCTGGATGAGGTCTTCACCGGTCACGTCATCTTTGCCCGCTACCTTGGGCGGGTTGAACTTGACGTGGTAAGTACGACCGCTGGCGGGATGCGAGCGGCGGCCGCTCATGCGCTCGACAATGGCCTCAAAAGGCACGTCGATTTCCAGCACATAGTCCAGCTTCACTCCAGCCGCCTTCATGGCGTCGGCCTGGGGAATGGTGCGGGGGAAGCCATCAAAAAGAAAACCGTTGGCGCAATCGGGCTGGGCGATGCGTTCCTTCACCAGATTGATGATCAGCTCGTCACTGACCAGTGCACCGGCTTTCATCACTGCCTCTGCCTGCTGACCCAGCGGCGTACCGGCCTTCACGGCAGCGCGGAGCATGTCTCCAGTCGAGATTTGCGGGATGCCATACTTCTGGCAGATGAAGGTGGCTTGCGTGCCCTTTCCGGCGCCGGGCGCGCCCAACAGAATCAGTCTCATGGAGGTCCTCAAGGTTTTAAAAATCGTGCGGCACTGCTGGCGGGGGCCTATTGGAGCGTCCAGGGCCCAGTGCTCTCTCTTCGGTCAAGGATAGCACGCGACAGCTTTGCCTTGCCTTACGCTGCGCCTGCGTTTTTCCCTTGTTTTCCCGTAGATCAGCCGGTGGCCGTAGCGCCAAGCAATGCGCGAACCTTTTGCAGATCTTCAGGCGTATCCACCCCGGGGCCAGGCGCGTGCGGCGTGACGTGCACGCAGATGCGGTGGCCGTGCCACAAGGCGCGCAGTTGCTCCAAGGCCTCCACGGTTTCGGTGGGGGCAGGGGGCAGCCGCGGAAAGTCTCTCAGGAAGCCAGCCCGGTAGCTGTAGATGCCCACATGCCGTAACGGAGCAAACCCTGGCACAGATGCCGCATTGCTTCCCTGTGCATGCTCCCACCAGGCCACATGGGCCTGGTCGCGCGACCATGGAATGGGGGCGCGACTGAAGTAGTGCGCCATGCCTTGCGCGTCCAGCACGACCTTCACCACATTCGGGTTCAGATAGTCTTCACGAGAAACAATAGGGTGGGCTGCAGTACCCATGCTCGCGGAAGTGTGCGCTGCCAGCAAGTCGGCCACTGCATCGATCAACGCGGGGTCCATCAGCGGCTCATCGCCTTGCACGTTGACGACCACATCGTCACCCTCCAGGTTCAGCAATTCGCAGGCCTGAGCAAGACGGTCACTCCCACTGGCATGGTGGACATCGGTCAACACTGCCTGAACGCCATGTTCCTGGCAGGCCTGCAAGATCAGTTCATGGTCGGCAGCCACCACCACTTGTTTCGCACCGCTCAACTGGGCGCGCCGCGCAACACGCACCACCATCGGTAAACCGGCGATATCCGCAAGGGGCTTGTTGGGCAGCCTAGAAGAGGCCAGCCGGGCGGGAATAAGAACCGTAAATACCGTCTTGCCAGCGTGCATCACACCGCTTGCACCTTGCGAACTCACGCCTCCAGCTCCTCATCCGTCAGGGTGCGGGCTTCGTTCTCCAGCAGGATAGGGATGCCATCGCGCACAGGGTAGGCAAGCCGGGCGCTGCGCGACACAAGCTCCTGATGTTCCCTGTCAAATGTCAGCGGGCCTTTGGTGACTGGGCAGACCAGCAGTTCAAGCAGTTTGGGGTCCATGGCGGTTTATTCAGTGCGGGAAGGGGCATAGCCCGGTAGGTCCGGGGATGATAGCGGCGCTGCAATGGCTCTCAGCCGAGCATCCACATCCCCCACAAAGTCTGGGGCAAGGGTGATTTCGAGCGGTACAGCCAATGCATCGGGATGCGTCTTCCATATTTTGACCGCGTCTTTTTCTGTGCAAATCAGGCGCAAGCGCTCATCAGTTGAGCGCAACCAGCTATCAAAATCATAGTGATCCGGAAGCGCTTCCTTGTGGCCTAACGACAGGCCAGCTTGCTCCAGCATGCTGAAAAATGCACCGGGCTGTCCAATCGCGGCCACCGCATGCAGGGGGTGTCCGCGCAGTGCATCCAATGCCACCTTCTCTCCTGTGGAAGTAAGGGCGTGGGATGCCAGCTGCCGCTGTACGGGATACGAAGGCATGGATGTGCCGACAGCAGGAGGGGTCCCGGTGTGCAGCACCCAGTCCACGGAGCGCGGCCACGGTTCGCGCAGAGGCCCGGCAGGTAGCAGGAAGCCGTTTCCTGCCCCGTGCGCATTGAAGACGCACACCTCCAGGTCACGTTGCAATGCCCGGTGCTGCAGGCCATCGTCGGCAATCAGTACATCTGTGACGGGGTCATGCTTCAGGAGTTGCTGCGCCGCCTCGAGCCGATTGCGGGACACACACACCGGCACGCCGCATTGGCGGGCAATCAGCAAAGGCTCATCGCCCACGTCGACCGGGCGGGAGGTCGCATCCACCAGCACACAGCCTTGGCTGGTGCGCCCGTAACCGCGGGAGATCACTCCGGGGTGCCACCCCAGCGCTTGCAGGTGCCTGACCAGCGCCATCACGATGGGGGTTTTGCCCGAACCTCCAGCCACCACATTCCCGATCACGATAACGGGACGCCCCGGATGCCCTGAATGCAGCAGACCGATGTCGTAGAGCATGGAGCGAACCCTGACGAGGCCGCCGTAGACCATCGATAAGGGCCACAGCGCCCAGCTTGCAGGATCTCGTCGTAGCCAGAATCGGGGCCAGCCTTTGCCAGATGCGTTCGCTGGCTTGGAACCCCCTTGTCCAGACTCCGGGGTCGGGGAGGGCACTGCAGTCCGAAGCATGCCGCTCAGCGGTTGCTGCCCCGGGCTCCGGCCGTGGATTGGGTGGCGAAGGTAATTTGGGTAAGGCCCACACGGCGCGCCGCCTCCATCACCGTCACCACCGATTGATGAGGTGCCATGGCATCGGCACTGATGATGACGACGCTGTCGTTGCCTGCAGTGGCAGCACCGCGCAAGGCTTGCGCGACTGCGTCCACGCTTTTGCCTTCGACGCCGTTCTTGTTGATGGCGTAGCGGCCGTCAGAAGCCACCGCCACGATGACTTCCTTGGGGCGGTCGCGTTGTTGCTCCGCATCGGCCACCGGCAGGGTCAGTTTCAGTTCGGTGAACTTGCTGTAGGTGGTGGTCAACATCAAAAAGATGAGAATGACCAGCAACACATCAATGAACGGGATCAGATTGATCTCGGGCTCATCCTTCGCGCAGGGGCGGAAGTTCATAGGCATAGTCGGCCCGGCGGTTTACTTGCGATGACGCAGGATGTGGCGCACAAACTGCTCAGAGGCCAGTTCCAGCGTGAGCAGATAAGCATCCACACGGCCACGGAAATAGCGCCAGAAGATCAATGCCGGAATGGCCACAATCAGACCGAAGGCCGTGTTGTACAGCGCGATGGAAATGCCGTGTGCCAGCTGGGCAGGGTTGCCGCCGCCTATGGCACCGCTGCTTCCGCCTTGTGAGCCAAAGATTTCGATCATGCCGATCACGGTGCCCAACAGGCCCAACAGAGGGGCTGCAGAAGCAATGGTGCCCAGGGCGCTCAGGTACTTTTCGAGGCGATGGGCCACTGCGCGACCCGTGCCCTCCATGGTGGCGCGCAAGTCTGCTTCGCTGCACTGGGGGTTGTTGTTCAGGGCGCGTAGACCCGACGCCAGCACCTCACCCAGGGCAGAGCTTTGGGCCAGCTGGTTCACCACATCGGGGGTGGGGAGGGAGCGGGACGACACCGTAATGGCTTCATCCAGCAATTTTGGGGGGGCGATACGGGCTGTTTTGAGGGATACAAAACGCTCGCCAATGAGGGCCAGAGCCAGAATGGAACAGGCGATGAGAGGCCAGATGGGCCAGCCTGCGGCTTGTATGATGGACAGCAATTCTCTCTCCGCTCAGATGTAGGCAATCTGCAATTATGGCCCAGCCTGCTGACCATTTTGAGTCACAAACCGTTACCGAAAAAGCCTGCAGGAAACCTCTTCCACACACCCACAGAAACTGTGGATAACTTTGTGGGTAAGCCCTGGTACAGGTGCCGCAAACCAGCCTGTGACGCGGGCCGGAACAGAATGCTGAAAATTTGCACAGCAAAATTTTGTTTAAAATCAATGACTTATACGTACTGCCAACATCTCCGGCGCATTGCGGGCTCTATTTACCGCCCCGCGGGTGCGTCCCGTCTGCTGTGGAATAGTGCGCTGATCAGCGGGCGCGCAAAGCCCGCCGCTGCTGATGTCTGATCTCCTGTCCTCAGTCGCCACGCCGCGCGTATGGGAAGTCGGGGCGCTGTGCCGCGCCATTGCTGACACCTTGGAAGCTCGGTTCAATCCTGTCGCGGTGCGCGGTGAGATTACGGGCTTCTCTCGCGCATCCAGCGGGCATTGCTATTTCTCGATCAAGGACCCCAACGGCCAGTTGCGTTGCGCCATGTTTCGCCGCGCTGCCGGGCTGCTTGACTTTTCGCCCAGAGATGGCGAGCTGGTCGAGGTGCGTGGCAAGTTGGGGGTGTACGAAGCGCGAGGTGACCTGCAGTTCATCGTGGAGAGCATGCAGCGGGCCGGACAGGGAGCCCTGTTTGAGCAGTTCCTTCGCCTCAAGGCGCAACTGGAGGCCGAGGGCCTGTTTGATGCCCGCCGCAAGCGCCCCTTGCCGCTGCAGCCGCGCCGTATTGGCCTGGTCACCTCACCCGGAGCGGCTGCATTGCACGACGTCGTCACCGCGCTGCGCCGCCGGGTGCCGCATATTCCGGTGGTACTGATCCCCGCGCTGGTGCAAGGGGCTGCAGCCCCGGCCTCCATGGTGGCTGCACTGCGGCAGATGTATGCCCTGGCGCAGGCGGGCGGGGAGCAAGCCCCGGCAGAGTCACAAGGCGCGCAAGGCACTAAGCACCCTGTCGACGTGATCCTGCTGGTGCGCGGCGGAGGCTCCATGGAAGACCTCTGGGCATTCAATGACGAGCAGCTGGCCCGCACCATTGTGCAAAGCCCGGTGCCGCTCATCAGCGGGGTGGGGCATGAAACCGACTTCACCATTGCCGACTTCTGCGCCGATCTGCGCGCCCCCACACCCACCGCCGCAGCCGAGCTGGTGTCGCAGCCGCGCGAAGTGTGGCTGGGTGCGCTCGACCTGCTGGCGGACCGGCTCGAAGCCGCCGTGCAGCGCCAGCTCGACCTGCGCCACCAGCGGCTTGACCAGGCAGCGCAGCGGCTGGGGCGCCCCTCCGGTCTGGCGGCGCGCGAGCAACTGAGGCTGTCCCAATACAGCCAGCGGCTGCGGCACGGAATGCTATTGAATTTGCAGCGCCTTGCGCACAAGAATCAAGCACTGGAGGCCGATTTGCCTCAAGCCGTGGCCCGGCAGCTACGCCAGCAACGCGACCAGCTTGAGCGCTTGGGGATGCAGCTGGAGCTGCTCAACCCCCACCTTGTGCTGCAGCGCGGCTATGCCCTGCTGACCGATACCCAGGGCCATGCCGTGACGGGCGTGCGCCAGGCACGCCCCGGCGATGCGCTGCGGGCCACGCTGGCCGACGGGGTGCTGGATGTGACAGTAGATCAACCCCGCCTTCTGTAAATGTGGAGTTGGTGCGGCGAGGGTATGCAGCACATCCTCGCCTGCGATTTCGCCACTTCTCTGCACAAGGCTATTGATCTTCCTACAATGCCACGTCGCTTCAAATTGCGCACTCGCTCGGTTGCGGCCTGCCAGCCATGCCGCGCCCGCTTTCACGCATTGCAAACCACGAGGAACCCACACCATGGAACATACACTTCCCCAGCTGCCTTACGCCATCGACGCCCTGGCCCCTCACTACAGCAAGGAAACCCTGGAGTTTCACCATGGCAAGCACCACAACGCCTATGTGGTCAACCTGAACAATCTGCAAAAGGGCACTGAGTTCGAATCCATGTCCCTCGAAGACATCGTGAAGAAGTCTTCCGGCGGCATCTACAACAACGCAGCCCAGATCTGGAACCACACCTTCTTCTGGAACTGCATGACTCCCAACGGCGGCGGCGAGCCCACAGGCGCCCTGGCCGACGCCATCAACGCCAAGTTCGGCTCCTACGCCGCGTTCAAGGAAGCCTTCGTCAAGAGCGCCGTGGGCAACTTTGGCTCCGGCTGGACCTGGCTGGTGAAGAAGGCCGACGGCAGCGTCGACATCGTCAACACCGGCGCCGCTGGCACGCCCCTGACCACTGCCGACAAGGCCCTGCTGACGGTGGACGTGTGGGAACACGCCTACTACATCGACTACCGCAACCTGCGTCCCAAGTTCGTGGAAACCTTCCTGGACAAGCTGGTCAACTGGAAGTTTGCCGAAGCCAACTTCGCCTGATACCAGCCGCATCCCTGGTACGAAAAAACGGCCGAAAGGCCGTTTTTTTATGGGGCGGCGTCAGAGCCGATTCAGCTCAGCCTGGCTCCTATTTCGAAGGCTTGAAGAGTACGGCACTGGTGAGCTTGCTGCCCGCCTTGATGCCCTTCTGGGCAAACCAGCCCTGGTTCATCTCCAGCACATAACGCACTGGTTTGGCCGAGCAGTGCGAGTCCTCGGTCTGCGGTTTCATGTCGGCCAGGTTCACGATGGTGCCGTCATCGGCCACAAAGGCCGCCGTCAAGGGCAGCAGCGTATTTTTCATCCAAAAGCACTGCGTGGCGGGCTGCTCAAACACAAACAGCATGCCCTCATGCACGGGCATTTCCTTGCGGTGCATCAGGCCAGTCTGCCGCTCTTGCGGGGCAACGGCCACCTGGGCGTCAATGCGATGCATGCCCGCGGTGATTTCCACGCGCTGCAGATTCATCTGGGGCTGGTTCTGGGCGCTGGCTGGCAGGGCTGCGGCCAGGGTGATCAGGCCTGCGATCAGCAGCCGGGAGGGGGAGAGCGAAGGACTTGGCATGGGGTCTTTGGATTCGGGCAGTTGGCGTAGAGGACAGGGTGCAGCGACGGTTCGTTGCGCAGCATGCAGGGCATTTTGATCCAAGTTGAGGTCACTGGGACGAAGCCGCAAACCAACACACCGTGCCGGGGCTTGGAGCGGTGCAGGCGCCACAGGTTCCGCAAGGCGACACAGGGCGGCACATAGCGCCCGTGGCCTGCCGAGGGGCCCTGAGAACGGGCCTAAAATGAAAAATGGGCCGCGCAGGTGGCACCCTCTCAATTCTTGGCTGAGCCCGACTCAGCCCTCACCGGAGACCTCCGTACATGACCGCTTTCCAGCACATCCAGGTTCCTGCCGAGGGGCAGAAGATCACCGTCAACGCCGACATGTCGCTGAACGTGCCCGACCAGCCCATCATCCCTTTCATTGAAGGCGATGGCGTGGGCCGTGACATCACGCCCGTGATGATCAAGGTGGTGGATGCGGCTGTGGCCAAGTCGTACGGCGGCCAGCGCAAGATCCAGTGGATGGAAGTGTTTGCTGGCGAGAAGGCCACCCGCATTTACGGCCCTGATGTCTGGCTGCCCGACGAAACTCTGAAGGCGGTGCGCGACTATGTGGTGTCCATCAAGGGGCCCCTCACCACGCCCGTGGGCGGCGGCATCCGCTCGCTGAACGTGGCCTTGCGCCAGGAGCTGGATCTGTACGTGTGCCTGCGCCCCGTGCAGTACTTCAAGGGCGTGCCTTCTCCGCTGAAAGAGCCTGAAAAGACCAACATGGTCATCTTCCGCGAGAACTCGGAAGACATCTACGCAGGCATTGAATTCCCCGCCGAATCTGACAAGGCCAAAAAGCTCATCGCGTTTTTGCAGAACGAGCTGGGCTCCACCAAGATCCGCTTCCCCAACACCTCGGGCATCGGCGTCAAGCCCGTCTCGCGCGAGGGCACCGAGCGTCTGATTCGCAAGGCGATCCAGTACGCCATTGACAACAACAAGCCCAACGTGACCATCGTGCACAAGGGCAACATCATGAAGTACACCGAAGGCAGCTTCCGCGACTGGGCCTACGCCCTGGCGCAGAAGGAATTTGGTGCCGAGCTGATCGACGGCGGCCCATGGTGCAAGTTTGCGAACCCCAAGACGGGCAAGGAAATCACCATCAAGGACAGCATTGCCGACGCCTTCCTGCAGCAGATCTTGCTGCGCCCCGCCGAGTACTCGGTGGTGGCCACACTCAACCTCAACGGCGACTACATCTCTGACGCGCTGGCTGCGCAGGTGGGCGGCATCGGCATTGCGCCGGGTGCCAACATGTCCGACTCGGTGGCCTGCTTTGAAGCCACCCACGGCACCGCACCCAAGTACGCGGGCAAGGACTATGTGAACCCCGGCTCCGAGATCCTCTCGGCCGAGATGATGCTGCGCCACATGGGTTGGAAGGAAGCGGCCGACCTGATCCTCACCTCGCTGGAAAAAGCCATTGGCAGCAAGAAGGTGACCTACGACTTTGCCCGCCTGATGGACGGTGCCACGCAGGTGAGCTGCTCGGGCTTTGGTCAGGTGATGATCGACCAGATGTGAGGTGCAGGGCAGCTGGCTTGAACAGAGTCTGCCGCCGCACAGCAGGTGCCCCAGCAAAAAACCTCCTGCAATCTGAGATTGCAGGAGGTTTTTGTCTTTTTGCCCTCTAGCGCTTGATGGATAAGCGCAAGAAGCTATCTTATTGATAGCAATCAGCGGCCAGCCGTTACCCCCGCTTTCAGCCCAATCCGCCGCGTAGCCACTGCAGCCGCCAGGTGCTCGTCGTGCGTCACCAGCATCAGCGCGGCCCCAGTCTCCTGCGTGGCGCTCAGCAAAATCTGGATGGCCTCTTGCTGCGTGATCGGGTCCAGGCGCGATGTGGGCTCGTCGGCAAACAGCAGGGCGGGTTGTGCCACCAGCACGCGGGCCAGGGCAATGCGCTGCAGCTCGCCGCCGGAGACTTGTTCGGGCTTGCGCTCCAGCAGGCTCTCGGGCACGCGCAACTGCTCCAGCCGCCGTTGCACCGCCTTCCAGTCGCAGCGGTGCAGCCGGGCGGCATCGCGCAGCGACTGGGCCAGGCTGATGTGCGGCGCAAACGAGCCCACCGGGTCTTGGTACAGCTTTTGGAACGCATGCGGGCGCAGGCCTGCACCGCGTGCCACGCTGCCCGTGTCGGGCGGCAGCAGGCCCAGCAGCACATTGCCCAGCGTGCTTTTGCCCGTGCCGCTGGGGCCTTGCACGGCCACGCGCTCGCCGCTGCGGATTTGCAGGTCCATGGGCGCAAACAGCTGCTGTGCGCCATAGGTTTTGGAAATGCCCCGTGCATCCACCACCGGCTCGCCCGCCTGCGGTGCCGCAAACGGCAGCCAGCGGGCCGGGTCGGCATCCATGAGCTGGCGGGTGAAGGGGTGCTGGGGCTGCGCCGCCACCTTGCCAATGGCCCCTTGCTCCACCGCCTGCCCATGCCGCAGCACGATGACCTGGCCGCCCAGCGCCTGCGCCACCGCCATGTCGTGCGTGATGGCCAGCAGGCAACCGCCCGCCTGCAGCACGCTGCGGAACACCTCCACCGTGCGGTCGCGCCAATGGTTGTCCAGGCCCTTGGTGGGTTCGTCCACCATCAGCACCGGCGCGCCGCCTGCCAGGGTGATGGCGGCCACCGCCCGCTGTGCCATGCCGCCTGAAAGCTGCCAGGGGTAATGCGCCGTGGCCTGGTCCAGCCCGGCGCGGGCCAGCTCTTGCTGTGCGCGGGCTGCGGCCTCGCCCTGGGGCTGGCTGTGCAGCAGGGTGTAGACCTCGGCCAGTTGCGGGGCCACGCGCTGCAGCGGGTTCAGAGCCACGGTGGGCTCCTGCGGCAGCAGGGCCAGCTTGCGGCCCCACAGGGCGCGGCGGCTGGCGGCGTCTTCGGCGCGGGTGGTGATGCCGTCGATGGTGATGGCACCACTGGCCCGCAGCGCAGGCGGCAGGTTGCCCATGATGGCCTGGGCCAGCAGCGACTTGCCCGCGCCGCTTTCGCCCACCAGGCTCAGCGCCTCGCCTGCATGCAGCTTGAAGGAAATGCCTTGCAGCAGCGCGCGGCCACCCACATGGATGGCCAGGTCGTCCACCGTCAGCAAGGCTGTGGCGGAGGCGGTAGTTGGAGAAGTCGTATAGGTCATGCGGCCTCCCGCTCAGGTTGGATGAGCATCATGGCGGCCACCAGCCACAGCAGCACGGCGGTGGGGGCAGCAATCAGCCACGGCGCTTCTTCGTAATAAGGCATGGCCTCGGTGATCATCAGGCCCAGCTCGGCGGTGGGGGCCTGCGCGCCCACGCCCACAAAGCCCAGAGCCGCCAGCGCCAGCACGGCCTGCGCGGTGGTAAAGGCCAGCAGTGTGCCCAGCGTGGGGGCCAGCGCGGGCAGCAGGTGGCGGCGCAGCACATAGGCGCGGCCAAAGCCCAGCAGGCGCGATGCCTGCACCGCATCACCCACCAGCACGGGCCGCGCCATGGCCCGGCACACGCGAAAGTATTCCACCCACATGGCAGTGGCCATGCCCACATACAGCGCCCACAACTGGCCGGGGGCCAGCGCCGCAATCAGCAGCACCAGCAGCAGGCCGGGGATGGCCAGCACCGCATCGGCCAACATGACCAGCGTGCGCTCCACCCGCCCGCCGCGCCACGCGGCCAGCACGCCCAGCAGGGTGCCGGGCACCGCCGCACTCAGCGCCGCCAGCACCGCCATGCCCAGCGATAGCTGCGTGGCATGCGCCAGCCGCGCCAGCCACGAGCGGCCCAGCACATCGGTGCCCAGCCAGTGCTCCGTGCCAGGGTGGGCCAGCTGGTTGCGCAGGTTCTGCTCAATCGGGCTGGCATCCACCAGCCAGGGGCCCAGCAGCGCCCACAGGGCCAGCAGGCCCATCAGCACCAGCCCCGTGCGTTGCTGCCACGACCAGCGGGGGGCAGACAGCGCCAGATACGGCACGGGTGCCGGTGCTGCGCCGGGCGTTGTGGTTGTGGTGGGGTTCGTCGCCGGGGTGGTGGGTGTCAAAGCCATCTCTTGCGCGCTCATGCCGCCACCTTTCTTTGTTGGCGTGGGTCCAGCGCCACGCAGGCTGCATCCAGCAGCAGGTTGAACAGCACAAACATCAGCGCCATGGCCAGCGCCGTGCCTTGCACCACCGGAATGTCCCGTCCAAAGATGGCGTGCACCAGCGCATGGCCAATGCCGGGCCAGGCAAACAGAGTCTCTACCACCAGCGCGCCTTCCACCAAAAACAGCGTTTGCACGCCCAGGTAGGCCACTACGGGCACGGCCGCAGCGCGCAGGCCGTGGCGCAGCATGGCTTGCATGTCGGTCAGCCCCTTGGTGCGCGCAAATTCAAACGCGGGTGACTGGGCCACCTCTTGCATGGCACTGCGCGTCACGCGGGCCAGCCCGGCCCCCAGGCCCAGGCCCAGCGCCAGGGCGGGCAGCACCAGGCTGGCGCTTTCGTCATCGCCCGCCACGGGCAAAAAGCCCCACTGCACCGCCACCAGCAGCATCAGCAGCACCGACAGCAAAAACGGCGGCGTGCCGCGCAGCACCACGGCCAGCGCCCAACTGGCGCGGTTGGCCCAGCTACCGGGGCGCAGCCCGGCCCACAGCCCCAGGGGCAGGCCCACGGCCAGGGCCACCGCCAGCGCGGCCGCAGACAGGCGCAGCGTGGCGCCCAGGTGGTGGGCCACTTCCACCCACACCGGGCGCTGGGTGACGAGCGACTGGCCCAGGTTCAGCGTCGCCATGTCGCGCCACCAGCCCAGCAGGCCTTGCAGGGCGCTCTGGTTCAAGCCCAGCTCGGCACGCACCGCGTCGGCCGCCGCGCCGCTGACCAAATCCAGCCCGTAGCGGCTGGCGGCTACGCGCATGGCCAGGTCGCCCGGCAGTGCGCGCACCATGAAAAAGCACAACGTGCCGATGATGAGCGCCAGCGCCACCACCTGCAGGCCGCGCCGCCCCAGCATGTGCAGCCAGGGGTTGCGAAGGGAAAGGTTCATGCGTTGCTCCAGTGCATGTCGGTCAATCGGTAGCTGCGCTCCAGCGGGTCCAGCGATACGCCTTGCAGGCGGCGGTTCACGGCCACGTGGTGGCGGTACCACGCGATGGGGATGACGGGCAGCTCGTCTTGCAGCGTTTGCGTGACGGTGGCGCGCAGCGCCTGGGCGCCGCGCGCATCGGGCGTGCTGCGCATGAGCTGGGCCAGCGCCTGCACCACGGCATCGCTGTGCCAGCCCATCGCGCCCCAGTCGCCGCCCTTGGCAGAAAAGTCGCCCGATAGCGTGCCCGCAGGGTCGGGCACATTGGCGTAGTTGCGCGCGGCCAGGGCCAGTTGCAGCGTGCCGTCGCGGTGGCCCAGGGGGATGTCGCCCGAGTTGCCGATCAGCACCTTGACGGCAATGCCCGCCAGCCGCCATTGCTCTTGCAGCGCCGTGGCAATCAGTGGTAGCTCGGGCCGGTCTAAAAAGGTGCGAATGTTCAGCACCAGCGGCTGCCCATCCGGCCCGCGCAGGCCGTCGCTGTGGCGCTGCCAGCCTGCTTCGCGCAACAGGCGCTGAGCGGCTTCCGGGTCGTGGCGCAGCGGGGGCAGGGCGGGGTTATGCCAGTCGGCTAGGGTGGGGGGAAGCAACTGCGTGGCGGCCAGGGCTTCATCGCCCATCAGCGCATGCGCAATGCCTGCGCGGTCAATGCTCAGGCTCAGCGCCTGGCGCACCCGCACGTCTTGCAGGCCGGGCAGCGTGGCATTGAGCTTGACGATCACCGTGCGCGGCAGCGTGACGGATGTGATGCCCACCTTGGCGTGGCGGCGCAGCCGCCGCAGGCTGGCCGGGTCCAGCCCATAGGCCAGATGGGCCTGGCTGCCTTCCACCATCAGCGCCCGGGTCTCGGCCCGTGTGACGGCCATGTAGGCCACGCTGCGCACCGCCGGGGCGGGTGTGGATGTGGGGCGGTCATAGTCGTCAAATGCCTCGGTCTCCACCTGCTGCGGCGGCACCAGCTTGGCTATACGGTAGGGGCCGGTGCCGATGATGCGCTGCACCTTGCCGTCTGCGCCAAAGCTGCCGGGGGCCAGCACCAGCGTGCTGTAGTGCGCCAGTTGCGCCGCCAGCGCGTTGTGCGGGCGGCTCAGGCGGATCAGCACCTCGCCGTCGCCCTCTGCTGTGATGGACGCAATGGGCGCGTTGCTGAGCAGGGCCGGGGCCTTTTGGGCGCGCTGCAGGCTTTGCACCACCACGGCCGCCGTTGCGCGGCTGCCATCATGAAACCGCGCACCGGGCCGCAGCGTGAAGTGCCAGGCCAGCCCATCGGCAGACACCTTCCACCGCTGCGCCAGCGCGGGCTGGGGGCGGCCATGGTCATCTGCACCCAGCAGGGTTTCGCACACCTGCAGGTTCAGCAGCATGTAGCCACTGCTGGCCGGGGCCAGGCTGGTGAATTCCCACGGGCCTACGATTTGCAATGTGGCGGGGGCCGTGGCCGCACTATCCTGGGCCAGCGCCCAGGGGGCTGCGCCAGACGCAAGGCACGCGCTGGCTGTGTGCAGCGCGGCGCGGCGGGTGCAGCCCGGTGGAGTTTCGGCAGGCTTGAAGCCGTGTTTCAAATCAATCTCCTATGTGGTGTTGGAGGGATGGGGGTGGAGGCGGGCAGCGCTTGGGCAGCGCGTCCTTGTCTCTCGCTATGCATCCCCACCCGTTCGCCCTGAGCTGGTCGAAGGGCCTGCAAAGGCAATGCCCTTGCCTCAACAGGCTCAGCCCGAACGGGTGGGTGAGAACGCACAGGCATGGTGGGAATGCCGTGTTTCAGAATCCGCGCCTGCATCAGAACTTGGCCTGCAGCCCCACCGTCACGGTGCGCAACGCCCCTGGCGTCACCCACACGCGGCTGTACGAGCTGGTGTAGTGCACCTTGTCAAACAGGTTGTCCACGTCCACAGTCAGGTTCACCGCAGGGCTCAGCCGCCAATACGCCAGCAGCTTGGCCGTGGTGTAGCTGGGCAGGTCAAACGCGGCGGTGCCTGCATTGGCTTCGGCCTGCGTGCGGGCCTGGCCCAGGCGCTTGCCCATGTAGGTCACGCCGCCGCCCACGCCATAGCGCTGGCCGTTGGCCAAGGCGTTTTCGTACACGGCCAGCACGCTGCCGTTCACCTTGGGCACGTTCAGCAGCCTGCCGCCCACTTCCAGCGTGTTGTCGCGGGTGATTTCCACATCGTTGAACACCAGGCTAGCGTTCAGTCGCCAGTTCGCCGTCAGGCGGCCTGCCACATCCAGTTCCAGCCCCCGGCTGCGCACTTCGCCCGCAGCCACCGAGAAGCCGGAATTCTGCGGGTCGCTGGTCAGCACGTTGCGCTTGGTGATGTCAAACAGCGCTGCCGTCGCGCCCAGGCGCTGGTCGGGGCTTTCCCACTTGGCACCCAGCTCAAAGGCGCGGGCTCTTTCAGGGTCAAAAGCATTGCCCGCCACATCGCTGCCCGTGTTGGGGCGGAAGGACTTGCCTGCGTTGGCATACACCGTCCACCCCGCGCTGGGCAGCCAGCTCACGCCCAGGCGGGGCGACACGGCCGATGGGGTTTGCACGGTGGTGGTCGCGTTCAGGCGGTTTTGCAGGCTCTGGTCGTAGTTGTCGGCCCGCAGCCCGGCCATCACGCGCCACTGCTCGCCCAGCTTCACGGTGTCTTGCACATAAAGCGCGGTGTTGCGCTGCTTTTCATACGTGTCGGTGTTGCGGCCCGGCGTGGGCTGCGCCTGGCCGTACACGGGGTTGAAGATGTCGATGGCGTAGGGCGCGCTGGCGCTGGGGTTGGCCCGCAGCATCAGCGAATCCATGTGAAAGCGGTAGCTCTCCAGCCCCACCAGCACCTCTTGCTCCAGCCCGCTTGCGCGCACGGTGCCCTGCAGCTCGGCTTGCAGCGCTACGTCGTCCGACTGAAAGTCGCGGTAACGGCGCTGGCGTCGCAGGGTGCGGCCATCGGCCTGCAAGGCGCTGGCCTCGGTCGAATAGCCCTTCAACCCCGTCTCTCGGTACGACAAGCCCGTGCGGCTGCGCCAGTCGGCATTCCATTCGTGCGACAACACCAGTTGGTGCGTCTGGTTGGTCACTGTCACATCGCCGTCGGCGGGCTCGCCCAAAAAGCGGCTCACAGGCACTGCGCCCAGTTGGTTGTTGACGGCTACCACGCCCCGGTCCAGCGGCGTGGCGTGACGCAGGTATTCCGATGTGTATTCCAGCACTGTGTTGGGCGAGAGCTTCCAGGTAAAAGCCGGGGCCACCACTTGGCGCTGCGCGCTCACCTGGTCGCGAAAGCTGCCCTTGTCCTCCACCGCCACGTTCAGGCGGTAGGCCAGGTTGTCAGAGATGGGGCCTGTCGTGTCCAGCGCCGCACGGCCCAGGCCGTGGCTGCCTGCGTAGGCCTCCACCGAACGCGCCGCCTTCCACAGCGGCTTTTTGCTCACGATGTTGAGCGTGCCGCCAGGCTCGCTGCTGCCATACAGCGCAGCGGCAGGGCCTTTCAAAAACTCAATGCGCTCCACGCCCGCCAGGTCACGCGGCGCGTTAAAGCCCCGGTTGGACGAAAACCCGTTGAGCAGCGTCGCCATGCCCGTGTTTTCGTTGCCCGGCAGGCCCCGAATCGCCACGTTGTCCCACAGCCCGCCAAAGTTGTTTTGGCGCGAGACCCCGCCCACATAGTCCAGCACATCGTCCAGCCGCGTCGCGCCCAGGTCGTCCAGCGTCTGGCGCGACATCACGCGCACCGACTGCGGCAGCTCGCGCAGCGGCAAGCTGGTCTTGGCCCCCTCGGCCTCGTCAGCGTAATAGGTGCCAGAGGCACTGCGGCCCACCACATCCACGGCCGACAGGGTGGGTGGGGTGATCACATCGCCCTCTGCGGCCCAGGCGGCGGGGGCAGATGCCACCAGGGCAGCCACAGCCAACGCAGTCAACGTGGGGCGCGGTAGCGAGGCAGGGGTAGAAGGGCGAGAAAAAGAAACCAAAGAAGAACGCATGGCAAACCAGTCCAAAAGCAATGAATGCAAAAGCCAGAGGGCCGTGGGGCAGGGCACCATCCGCGAATGGATCGGGTGCGCAAACAGCCGCACGCCCGCACGCACCCCGGCGGGGTGAATGCATGGCTGCAAAAAAGGGGGATGCGCCCCAGATCGTGTTCAAAGGGCGCAAGCTGGCTGGGGCCTGAACCGTGTCAGGCCCGCTGGGCTGGCGGTGGGTCTCTGGCGGCAAACGGCCAGCGCACCTGCTGGGCCGTGAAGGTGGCCACGCCTTGCGGCAGGGCCATGCGGGGTTCTGTGGGCGGTGGCTGCGGGCTGGCCGCTGCATGGGCTAGCCCCGCATCCAGCGCATGCGTGAGGCACCAGGCGCAGGTGACGTGTGTGTCTTCCTTGTCTTGCTCGCCACTGGCTGCATCGATGCGAGCTTCGTTAGCGGCATCAGCCTCTACGCCAATAACAGTGGCCGAGGCCTTTTGCACGCTGCGCACCGCCTCGCGTATATGCCGCGCCTCGTGCAGGGGCACACCTGCCAGGGCGTTGAACAACGCGGCCAGCAGAAGCAGGATGTGAAGGTGCAGGGCGGGGATGGTGCGGCGCAGCATGAGGGGATGCGAATCATACCTAGTCCACGCTGAATAATTCGTTGCTCATCAGCAAACAAGCCAACGGTCACCGGTTATCGCGACTAGTGCCTCACGACACTGACCAGCCCCAGAATGGATTCGACCTATCGATGGCGAAGGCGCCACCCAGCCATAGCCAACATGGCGCATGCCAGCATTAACAATGCCCAGCGATCTAGCGTTGGAATACTCTGCGCTGAAACTGCAGGCACTCCTAGAATCACGGGGTCAACGAACTCTCCATTAACCGCTTTGTCGCCATCTAACGGTCCGCCATCATGAATCGTGTAAGTGACCTGATTTCCAGCAATAGAGCTGGGCGTGAAGGATTGCCAAGGTGGATTGGTTGTCGCATCATATTTCAGCAAAACTGCATTGCTTGGTATGACACCAGAAAAGGTGAATGTAACTTGCAAATCACTACCCGATGAGCACTGTTCCGCCTTGAAATCTACAGCAGGGTAGAGGTAGGCATAACCAGCAGGCAGCGTGGACTGCTGCGGCCCAGGAAGCCCAGCTCTAGGGGTGAACTGCGTATTCGTTAGGGTGCAGGCAGTGCTGGGATTTGCAATACTTAACGTTGTGCCCAAACCTGTTGCAGTTTGCAAGCCTGCGCGGGTAACCATGACGGTATATGTCTTGATGGTTACGCCATCAGGAGCAGTAACAGTTACTGCGATAGCATTTGCACCCACTGCCAATGAAATCGGTGTTGACGCAGTGGTTCCATTAACCGTGGCCGTAGCACCCGTATCTGCCGTAGTTGGTGTAACGATGAGTGTCGTTACACCATTTGCCACCTGAGCCGTGTATCCCAGAGTGGTGGGAGCAAAAGTCGGACTGAGCGCACCATTAGAAAGTACTAACGCTGATAGATTGGCGTTAACACTGGGCGCAATTGCGAGGGAATAAGCCCTACTCGCTGTGAAAGGCGCCCCTGTACCCGTAGTGCTATCGGTGACTGTGAGGGTGAAATTGTGGGTATTTACCGAAGAGGGAGTGCCTGAGATCGTCCCGTTGGATGTATCAAGCGTAAGACCGGCAGGTAAGTTTCCTGAAGTTATTGCAAAACTATAAGGTGCCGTACCTCCACTGGCAGTGACTGACTGCGCATAGGACGTTCCCACATTGCCATTGGGAAGGGAAGCAGGCGTAAGTGCGAGAGATGGTGCAGCGATTGTCACTGAGTACGCTCTGGTGCCGGCGAAACTGTTTGCATCGGTGGCTTGCACAGTGAAGTTAAATGTTCCAGTGGCCGTCGGCACACCCGAAAGCGCTCCACCAGTAGACAGCGTTAAACCAGCAGGTAATGCACCTGCGGAGACTATATATGAATAAGGCGTTGTCGCACCGCTGGCAGTAAAGATTTGGCTATATGCAGCACTGATCACCGGATTGGGCAGGCCGCCAGAGGGACCCACCACAACTGTGGGAGCGCCGATGGTAAGGTTATACGTCGCAGATGCCGAAAAGGGCGCACCCGCTCCAGAAGTGGAATCAGTAACTGTGACTGTGAAATTGACGGTACCGCTGGAGGTCGGTGTTCCAGAGAGCACCCCAGTACTTGTTGAAAAAGATAAACCCGTCGGAATGGATCCGGAGTTAATTGATATTCCGTAGGCATACGGACTATTACCTCCGTTGGTGGTAAAGGTTTGGCTATAGGCAGTCAGCGCCGAGCCAGACAGATTGCTACCTGACACCGGGCTGATCGTCAAATTAGGAACGTTCACCGTCCAGCTGTAGGCGCGGCTGCCTGTATAAGGGCCAGATCCTGTTGAACTGTCCGTCGCTGTAACGGTGAAGTTGTAGCTCCCCACAGTGGTTGCCGCGCCGCTTAGCACCCCTGAAGAACTAAGGCTGATACCGGGCGGTAAACTGCCAGCGGTGACTGCATAGCTGTAAGCACTGATTCCACCGCCCGCAGAGATACTCCCATTGAAAGCTGCCCCCGCCGATACTGCGCCGAGCGACGCTGGCGAAACACTGATTGTTGGCGCATTCACAACGAGTGTGTATGCGCGACTACCGGTGAAGGGGCTGCCAGTACCAGTTGTACTGTCAGTCCCAGTCACGGTGAAGTTATATGTACCGCCAGCGGTAGGCGTCCCAAACAGCACTCCCGAAGAGGAAAGTGTCACGCCAGCAGGTAGCACGCCCGCCGTCACGGCATAGGTGTAGGGACCCGTGCCACTGCTGGCAGTGATGGTCTGACTGGTAGAAACACCAACGGTAGCCGCAGTTAAAGATGCCGGAGCAAGCGAAATTGTGGGTGCGCCGATTGTCAGAGCCAACAAACTACTGCTGCGAGTGTATGGGCCTGTGCCAGTACTACTGTCTGTTGCAGTCACGACAAAGCTGAAATTTCCGGTTGAGGTCGGGGTGCCCGCCAGTGTCCCGTTGCTCGCCAGACTCAAGCCAGCTGGCAAACTACCGGAGGTAATGGCGTAGCCATACGGCGCTGTGCCACCGCTTGCACCGGACAGCGACTGACTGTACGGCACCGCTGCGGTACCGGATGTGGGGCTGGGTGGTGCATAGGTGACTGTCGCTGCAGCAATCGTCAGTGACAATGAAGAACTGCTGCTATATGGCCCAGTACCAGTGCTGCTGTCGGTCGCGGTAACAGTGAAATTGAATATGCCGCCTGCTGTCGGGGTCCCTGAAAGGGTGCCGTTGCTCGCCAGTGATAGGCCAGCAGGTAAACTGCCAGCTGTGACAGCATAGGTGTAAGGCGCAGTACCGCCGCCTGCCCCCGCCAAAGACTGGCTGTAAGCCGTGGCAACGGAGCCCGCAGTTGGACTAGACGGAGCGTAAGTAAGCGATGGTGCGGCAACAGTCATGGTGAGCAAAGAGCTGGACTGACTGTACGGGCCCGTGCCGCTCGTACTGTCCGTCGCCGTGACCACAAAGCTATAAGAACCACCAGCAGTCGGAGTGCCTGACAGAAGGCCGTTGCTCGCCAATGTGATGCCTGGAGGCAAACTACCACTAGTCCTTGTGTACGTATATGGACTTGTACCGCCACTTGCGCCGGCTATAGACTGGCTATAAGCAACACCAACAGTTGCTCCGGCAGGGCTAGCAGGTGCATATGCAATCGTGGGAGCGGACACATTAAGGGAGAGCATCCCACTCGTGGTGTTGTCGGGCCCTGGGCTTGCACTGCTGTCAGTTACTTTGGCGACAAAATTAAATACGCCTCCTGCCGTCGGAGTACCGGAGAGAGTGCCATTACTCAACAATGTGATCCCAGTGGGCAGGCTGCCTGAAGCTAGCGAGTATGTATAAGGAACAGTTCCTCCACTCACTGGCGTGGCAATGGACTGGTTATAGACTACACCTACTGTTGCGGATGATGGATTAGAGGGAGAGTAGGTTATTGACGACCGTACTTGGATAGTCGCGGTGTTTATTTGGAAGTTAGAGATGCTAGGATTATAAGTATAGAAAATTAGCGTATCGTTTCCGATATAATTTCCGACTGGATAATAGTCCAGCGTCCAGTGTGCTGGGTTGGCGTCGTTAATAAAAACTTCTGCACCGCTAGATGTGGTGATCGGAGAGCCAGCAGTTTTGTTGCCAAGAGCATCTTCAAAATACCCAGCGCCGGTTGGATCGCAACTGGTTAAAGTTGAGCCAGTTAGACTGTAAGAAGTTATCCCAGTTTTTGTTGCACTGAAGCCAAATGAGCACCCTGGATCGGGATTGACCGCGAATGCATTTTGCGCACTCGAGAGAATTGAAATTACAAAAAATAATAATCTCAAAAATCCGAGAGATAGGGGTTTTTTGTTAAAATGAGGAAAAATTAAAGATCTATAAATATAATCCAGTGTTATATTTTGTTTTGATCTCATTAGAATTTTCAATCTTTTAGTCATAATATTTTTGGACGTCTTGCGCAGAGTTGCAGGTGAACTATGAACTGGTATTTTTTCATGCTTGATGATGCTACTAACCAATTCAAAATAACATACTCAAACAATCTCACAGATTGAACGACAGAGTAAGCAAGTTGTCCAGATTTTTGTACGCGATTGTCCTGTGCCGGGAGATGACACCTTAAATTTTGTAGCGTTTGCACTGAAACCAATCCTGGAAGCGGGATTGAACTGCTCCTCACGTCAAGACTCACACAAAACAACTCACTGGACAGGAACTGTGAAGGATCCAGGGCCGCTGGACTGCGCGACGCCATTTGACAGTCAGTCTTTGCCTGAGGCGTTTTGACTAATTTTCTTCGGCGATATTAAAAAGCGCCCGCAGCTGCTGGCGCTTTTTAAAAGAGCACCTAATTAGCTCTTTAGCACCATCTTAATAATGCTGGAAAAATCCAGCCCCCCATGCCCCGCCAAGCTGTGCGCCGCATACAAATTGCGAGCCATGCCCCCCAGCGGCGTGGCCGCCTTCACCGCCATTGCGTTCTCTTGCGCCAAGCCTAAATCCTTGAGCATCAGGTCCGTACCAAACCCGCCCGCATAGCCTTTGCTGGCGGGCGCGGTTTCCATCACGCCAGGGAAGGGGTTGTACTTCTCCAGCGCCCAGTTGCCGCCCGAGCTGCGGCGCATGATTTCGCTAAGCACCTTGGGGTCGAGGCCGTTGGCCACGCCCAGGGCAATGGCCTCGCTGGTGCCTGCCATCAAGATGCCCAGCAGCATGTTGTTGCAGATCTTGGCCGTCTGGCCTGCGCCCACGGCGCCTGCGTGGAAGATGTTGGCCCCCATTTTTTCGAGCACGGGGCGGGCGCGTTCCAGGTCGGCTGCATCGCCGCCCACCATGAAGGTGAGCGTGCCTGCGATGGCCCCGCCGGTGCCGCCGGACACGGGCGCGTCGATAAAGGCCACGCCTTTGGCTTGGGCGGCCTCAGCCACTTTGCGGGAGGTGGCGGCTGCGATGGTGGAGCAGTCAATCACCAGCGTGCCTGCGGGCAACTGGGCCAGCAGGTCGCCCGCGCCTAAAAACAAGCCTTCCACATGCTGGCTGGCGGGCAGCATGCTGATGACCACCTCGGCCCCCTGCACAGCAGCCTTGGCGTCGGCGGCGATGGGCACGCCGTCCGCGGCCAGCTTGTCGCGGGCGGGTTGGGAGAGATCAAACGCGCGCACTTCGTGGCCCGCCTTGTGCAGGTTGTGTGCCATGGGGCCGCCCATGTTGCCAAGGCCGATGAATGCGATTTTCATGTGTTGTCTCCTGTGGTCGATCTGAGGTGAAAGATGATTTGCTATTGAATTGGTAGCTGCTTGCGCTTGATGGATAAGCGCCAAGGGCTGATTTGGTTCTTAACGCAGAGCATCAGCCGTCCTCGTCAAAGATGCTGTGCCGTTTGCCTGCTTTGGCCGCTTTTCCTGATGGCCCCTTCGGCATGGTGGCTGTCTTTTTGGCCGTTGCCTTGGACGCTGTACTCGCCACTGTTTTGGATGCAGCGGGCTTGCGGCGCGGCGATGCCTTGGCATGCGGGTTGTAGGCCAGTGCTTCGTCCAGCCAAAAGCGCCACTGCGCGCGAGTGGCATAGCCGTTGGGTTCCACCCAAAAGTAGCCTTGCATGCCCCCGCCAGGCGAGAGTTCGCGGGTGTTCTGCATCTCTTGAAACTCGCCATGCCGATCAGGCGGAAGGCGCACCAGCAGTTCTTCACCCTTCACGCCCACGCACAGCTTGCCATCCACAAAGAAGCAGTAGCAGCCAAACATGGTGCGCTCGTCCACATCGCTGCGCTGTGCCAGGGCCGTGCGCAGGGCGTCGATGAGGTGCAGGGTTTCGTCGCTGAGGGGGCGGGCGGGCATGGTTTGTTCAGGTCTTTGCGTTACGGTCTATGTAGTACCGAAGCGCACGCGGGTCTTCGTGCCGGAAAAGCAAACCGCAGTCATTGCACATTTGAAATTTGCATGAATGAATCGGGACGCCATAAGACGATCTGAAGAACTTCCACTTGTAGCCGGCTGGGATAAATTCACCGCCGCCTTCGCCCATGTTGATGTGTCCCGCTTGCAGATTCTCCGATTGACATGCTGGACATTGGGACAAGGAGGTTTCTTCGAAGCGGGGCAGTGGTTTGTATCGAACAAGCGGTTTGGTCATGTGTCTAATTTTGTGGGGTATTACCGAATCACCTCCGGCGCGTCCCCATCCAGCATGCGGCGGGCGATGATGACGCGCATGATTTCGTTGGTGCCTTCCAGAATCTGGTGCACGCGGGCGTCGCGCAGCAGGCGCTCTAGCGGGTATTCGCGGATGTAGCCGTAGCCACCGTGCAGTTGCAGGGCTTCGTTCACCACGTTAAAGCCTGCATCGGTGGCAAAGCGTTTGGCCATGGCGCAGTAGGTGGTGGCGTCGCGGGCCCCGGCGTCGAGCTTGCTGGCGGCCAGGCGCACCATTTGGCGAGCGGCGACGAGGTCCGTGGCCATGTCGGCCAGCTTGAACTGCAGGGCCTGGAAGCTGGCAATGCTTTTGCCAAACTGCTTGCGGTCTTGCATGTATTGCTGCGCCTGGGTGAGTGCGCCCTGGGCAGCGCCGACGGAGCAGGTGGCGATGTTGATGCGCCCGCCGTCCAGCCCCTTCATGGCAATCTTGAAGCCTTCGCCTTCTTGCCCCAGCAGGTGGTTGGCAGGGATGCGCACGTTGTCAAAGCTGATGGTGCGGGTGGGCTGGCTGTTCCAGCCCATCTTGTGTTCTTTTTTGCCGTAGGTGATGCCGGGCGTGTCGGCAGGCACGGCAAAGGCGCTGATGCCGCTGGCGCCAGATTGCGCATCGCCCGTGCGCGCCATGAGCACCAGCACATCGGTGCTGCCCGCGCCGCTGATGAAGGCCTTGCTGCCGTTGATGACGTATTCACTGCCCACCAACTCGGCCCGGGTTTTGAGCGAGGCGGCATCTGAGCCCGCGCCGGGTTCGGTCAGGCAGTAGCTGGCCAGCTTTTGCCCGGTGGTGAGCAGCGGGCCCCAGTGGTCACGCACGGCGGGCTGCGCCCAGGTGCCCAGCATCCAGGTGGCCATGTTGTGGATGGTGATGAAGGCGGTGGTGCTGGGGTCGACGGCCGCCATTTCTTCAAAGACCAGTGTGGCGTCCAGGCGGGGCAGGGCGAGGCCGCCAGCGTTTTCTGGGGCGTACAGGCCGCAAAAGCCCAGCTCGCCTGCTTTGGCTATCGCTTCTTTGGGGAAGATGCCTTCGGCATCCCACTCGGCCGCGTGCGGGGCCAGCTCGGCCAGGGCAAAGTCGCGGGCGGTTTGGGCAAAGGCGCGTTGTTCTTCGGTCAGCTCAAAGTCCATGGCGTTGTCTCTTGTCTTGTTGTGGGGCTTTGGGTGAATGGGGCGTCAAGGCTTCAGGGCTTGGCTGGGCTGTCGTTGCTCAGCCAGCGCATCAGGCCTTTGCGGCGCTCTTGTGTTTTGCGCGTGAGGCATTGGTGGTACAGACGCGGGCCTTCGGGCTGGGTTTCGGTGGCTTGCGTCTCGCGCTTGCATTGCACCGTGCGCTCGCGCACCCAGGCGGAATGTTCTTGCCGCAGTTGCGGGCGTTCGTGGGCCGAGAGGGCGCGCATCACGTCTTCGTAGAGGATCTGGATGGTGGTGTCTGCCGCCTGAAAGTCTTGCACCGTGCAGGCATTGACCTCGGCCACGGTGCCCGTGGGTCTGCAGGCGGCACCAGCCTGGGCGTGCGCTTGGGCGCCCATCAGCATCACGCACGCAGTACCGAAGACCATGGACCATCCTCGTATCGTTGTCAGATAAGTTTGCATGCCCTGCTTTTACCACCGCCCGCTACCGCCGAAACCGGCGCGGCGCGAGGCCAGTGCCACCGTGCAAGGGCCGCCATCCAGAGGTTCAGGCACGGGTGGTGTCCCCCTTCCCGCGCAAAGCGCGAGAGAAGGGGGAAGGCGCGCAGCGCCTCAGGGGGATGTCACTTCAAACTAATCGTGGTGTTCACACCCTGGCTCACCGTGCTGTCGTCAAACCAGCGCGCCGTCACGGTTTTGGTCTGGGTGTAGAACATCACGACCTGCTTGCCGTAGGGCCCCAAGTCGCCCAGCTTAGAGGCACGCGAGCCGGTGAACGAGAAGATGGGCACGGGCACTGGGATTGGCACGTTGATGCCGACCTGGCCCACGTCGATCTCTTCCTGAAACTTGCGCGCCGCCGCGCCGCTTTGCGTGAAGATGGCGGTGCCGTTGCCGTTGGGGTTGGCGTTGATGAACTCGATGGCTTCGTCCAGCGTGTCGGCGGCCGCCAGGCACAGCACGGGGCCGAAGATCTCCTGGTCGTAGATGGCCATGCCGGGCTTTACGCCGCTGAAGATGGTGGGGCCCACGAAGTTGCCGTTTTCGTAGCCGGGCACGCTCGGGTTGCGGCCGTCCAGCTCCAGGGTGGCACCGTCGGCAATGCCGCGCTCGATCAGGCTCACCACGCGGTCGCGGGCGGCGCACGAGATCAGCGGGCCTACGTCGGTGCCTTTTTCTGTGCCACCGCTCACCTTGAGGGTCTTGGCCTTGGCCACCAGGTCTGGAATCCACTTCTGCGATTCGCCCACCAGAATGACAACCGACAGCGCCATGCAGCGCTGGCCTGCCGCGCCAAAGGCGGCACCGGCCAGGGCGTTCAGGGTTTGTTCCTTGTTGGCATCGGGGGCGACGATGGCGTGGTTTTTGGCGCCCATCATGCATTGCACGCGCTTGCCGTTGAGGCTGGCGCGGTTGTAGACATGCGTGCCCACCTTGGTGGAGCCGACGAAGCTGATGGCCTTGATATCGGGGTGATCGCAAATGGCGTTCACGGCGTCTTCACCGCCATGCACCACGTTCAGCACGCCGGGCGGGATGCCCGCTTGCAGCGCCAGCTCGCACAGGCGCATGGTGACCATGGGGTCTTGCTCAGACGGCTTGAGCACAAAGGTGTTGCCCGTGGCAATGGCCATGGGGAACATCCACAGCGGAATCATGGCCGGGAAGTTGAAGGGCGTGATGCCCGCGCACACGCCCAGGGGTTGCATCACGGTGTAGGTGTCTACGCCACCGGCCACGTTGTTGGCCAGCTCGCCCAGTTGCAGGTTGCCAATGCCGGCGGCGTGTTCCACCACCTCCAGGCCACGGAACACATCGCCTTCGGCATCCGGCAGGGTCTTGCCTTGTTCGGCCGTCAGCAGCGCAGCCAGCTCGGCCATGTTTTCGCGGATGAGTTGCTGCAGCTTCAAAAAGATGCGGGCGCGGGTGCCGATGGGGGTTTTCTTCCAGGTCTTGAACGCCTCTTTGCCCGATGCCACGGCGGCATTGATTTCCTCAGGCGTGGCAAACGGCACGCGGGCCAGCACCTCTTGCGTGGCGGGGTTCACCACGTTGCGCCACTGGGTGGTTTTGGATTCGACAAACTGGCCGCCAATGAGCAGCTTGACGGTGGGGGCCAGCACGGCCTGGGTGGTGGGTGCGTTCATGGGTGTGTCTCCGGGTGTTGCCAAGCGCCTGCGAGGTGCAGGCTCAGCAGTGCATATTACCCGTGCATCCGTGTGCATTAAAATTTAAAAAATGCATTTTTCATGTGCGTATTTGCACATAAGTAGCTTTTGAGGAACGGAAAGAGTGCGCGAAAAAAAGAGGGTAAACGTTGCCGTTTACCCTCTTCTAACTTTGCTGCTACGCTGTGGAGTTGCTCAGTTTCTCGATGGGAAGATGCCGTTCAAGCAAATGATGTAGTTCATTCCCAAGTAAGGTTGCATGAGAGAAATAGGTGTGTTGTTCCCCGAGGCACTTACAGTCAAGTTTGATAGGGGCAGGGACGTGTCTGCATTGCCGCTGGCAGCATACTGTGCATTGCGCTGGTTGGACGCAGCGGGGATTGCGCCAGCGCCAGGACTGGTTAGCGTGCCCATGCTGGAAGATGCAGGGACATTGCCGCTGACTACGTGGGTATGTGCAGGCAAGTTGTTGGTTGTGAGTGTCAGAGTTGGGGTTCCGCTGACTTCCCCTTGAGTCACATTAGGGAGTCCAGGTCCCTGGCCCATGCCCACGGGGACTCTGCCGCGCAAGTCCGGCAGTGCAAAGGTGGTTGTACCGTTGCCGCCATAAATGGTGCCAATAAGGGCAAACAGTGCTTGGTTTTGGCTGATGGCGAGAATCTGGCCATGGCAAAACATCCAATTCCTGGGGGCAAAATTACCACCAAACATTCTGATTTCACCAATGAATGCTGAAGACATTGTGATCTCCTCTCAAGTCAAAAAATAGCCTGTAGTCCAGCCGCTGTGTGCTGCGGCTGAAGCAGAAAGGGAAGGATAGGCTTGGCACTGAAGCCAAGCTGTGGAATGGCGGAAATTGCGCGGCTCAGCAGTTACCCATAGCGTACCAATGCTGTCACTGGCCGCGGTTGCCCACAGGCGTTCTCCTCTAGGTCCGGATAATGGCGACGCCCGTAGGGATGCCCAAAGATCGCGTGCATTGTTACTCGGGGCCGCCAATGCGGAACCAAGGCTGGCGCCAGCCTCTGCTCCCAGCAGCGCGCCGGGGGTCCAGGCAAGGCCTGCTTTCTCGAAGTGAGCCCTCCAGGCTGAATCGGCCGTGTCTGCGCTAGGCCAGCTTGCCACCGTCCACATCCGAGTGTTCGGGATACCGTCAGAAAGCCATGGAAATCCTGCCAATTCGATGCGTGCCAGGGCGGATTGTGCCTGCCACCATTGGGTGAATCTATGTGATTGAGAGCCAGAAAACAAGGCGACCACCACGTCTGGTTGTTGGAAAGCAATGGCCTGTTTCAGACCATCAAACTCCTGCGATTGCTCCGGCAACCCGGCGACGTGACGCCCCACGACTTGTCCGCCCAGTGAGCGCCAACGGTGCTGGAAGGTCTGAACGAAGTCATACCCAGACTCATGCCAGCCCATAGAAAGAAATGCGCGGGGGCCGCACTGCGCATGCACCTTGTCTGCCAGCGCGGAGGCCATAGCACACAGCTCCAAGCTGTGGCGGACCCGCAAAGGGTGGTGTTCTGTGGTGGGGGTGATGTCGGCACCACTGTCACTGATCCACAGAGGCACACCTGCCTTGACTGTGATTGCTGACAGTTTTTTCTCGAGCAAGGGGGGAATCCATCCCATCACCGCATCGATTGGCCAATGTCGGAGGGCGGCCTCGACTGCTCTGGCGGGCGCTGCTGGCAGCGGGCCGGCAGACAGCCAGGTTAATTTGACTTGCGGTGCGTTAGCTAACGCCAAACCCAGCTCCACGCCACGTTGGTAGTCGCTTGCCAGTTGCGGCAACTTTTGCGATGAGGGGGCAATGCCAAGAATGTGACATGGGGCATGTGCTGCGTTGACAGCAGCATGTACTGCTGGCGATAGAGCAGTGCTTGTGGCAACTGCCGCACTGGCCGTAGCCATAAAGTGACGCCGATGTAGGGGCGCAATCATGGAAGAGCTTCCTCAAGGTGACTGGGGCGCGGTAGAAGGCCAGAGCGTTGTCGCTTTAGCAATTCTTGCAGCCTCTGGTAGTGGGGGACAATCCATTGCTCGCTCAATGATTGAAGATGATCGTTCGCCATGCTGTGCTTGGCTTCTGTGTCCGAAACGTAGGCTTGGTGGGGGTGCTTGCCATGCCGTGTGACCCGTTCGCGCATGCGCTCCTGGTCGGTTGCTGAGACCTTCCAGCTCATATGGGAGAGCACCTGGGTTTCAATGGCACCCGGCAAATCGGCGTGATCAAGCAGCAGCGATCGTGTGAGTACAAAGTCCCGAGCCATCGCCGCATAGATGCCACCAAGCACCCGTGCGCAATACAGCTCAGGAGGCATGGCGGCCAGTTCTTGGATGCTCAGATCATCCAGGCAGGCACCCAGCGTGCCTGGCACCAGGAAGAACGCACGCTCTCGCATTTGCGACACCAGCACTGACAGCGGTTCCCGGGTGAGGAACAACCAGCGTGCGTCAGGCCAGGCTTCGGCCACCAGCGAGGCTTTGTCCGTGTTCCACGCATCAAGTTTGATGCTCATGGATTCGAGCTGTGGGCTGGTGCTGTCGCAACGCTGTGCCCAGGCACTTGTCCATGCGCGCAGTGCTTGCACAACTTGTTTTTTATCGATTAACCCGCTAGGTAAGGCCTGGCGCAGCATGAAATCTACAGGGGCTGGCTCGGACAATTGCAGATGGTGTGGGCTCTCTGCCAACGCCTGCGTGATGAGTGTGGAGCCGCAGCGCGACACATGGAAGATGACGAGTGAAGGGTCTAGCCCCGGAGATTGCTCATGCCATGCCAGTAGATCGCTGAGCGGCGTCTGCCGTCTGAATGCCAAGTGGAAAGGACGCTGCATCTGGCTCTGGATGTCGTTATGGAAAAACGGCTCGCGCAGCGGTTTGTCGAGCATGCGCACCCAGTCCACCATCACCTGTCCGTTGGCGATGTAAAAACGAATTGGTCGCCAGCCACTGAAGTTCACATGATCCATTGCTCTACCCAGGAACGGCGCCCAGCCTTGATTGCAGACTCAACGTCTGACGCTTCAAAATAAAAACCAGCTGCCCGGCCGATGCGCAGCGATTCGGACACAAATTCATCCATTTTTACGATTTCATAGAGCTGCTGCGTCAGTTCCGCATCTGCTTCCACAAACGTTTTGAACCGCAAAAAATGCTGCCAAGGGTCTTGTCCCTCGGGCAATGGCTCGCCTGCATCGCTGGTACAAAAGGCTTCATACAGTCGCATGTCCACCAATGCGTCTGCAACTAGGTGGATACGAGCTTGTTGACCACGATTGCGCACCCGGTGGGGGCGAGAAACGTCCACGTACCAACATTCTCCAGCGCGCAAAGGAATGCGGTCTCCATCGACGTGAAAGAAGACTTGTTCGTCTGTTTGCAGGGGCACGTGAAGCCGTGCTTCACCATTGGCAGCGCAAACACCGGCGTCTGTGTGTTCCTTGATTTCGCCAGAAGGGAGCAGGCGCATCAGGCGTACCGATTTCCATGGCAATGCCATTGTGTCCAGCATGGCGCGCAATTCAGGGCATTGCTCGAGAACCGGAGAGTCAGCGTATGCAGATACTGGTACATCAACCGGAACGATATCTACAGGCGCTGCAGCAGCAAATCTCAACGCTAGCGCCTGCCAGCCGCCATCGTGAAAGCCCTGGTTGAAGTGGTTTTGCCACAGGGATTCTGGCAAGGCCTGCACTTCCTGCAGCGCGGCCCTTGTATCAAACCGCCAAGGCAAGCGCGCTGTTCTCATACCTTGAACCTGCAAACCTTGAGGCTGGCTGCAGTGCAATTCGGCAGGCGATGCTGTTGAATGCATGCTCGTCATTGGATGCAGAGTGCATATGCATTGCACGATGCCGCAACGCCTCGGAAAGAATTCAAAATGCGAACGCTCCAGCCTTGCCTTCCTGTCCCACAGGCGGCACCTTGGTCTGGCGCGCTCAAGGCTACATACACTCCGTCCGCATCGATACCCGACTTACCAGAGCCACCGCCGTGGCCGCCACCAATGACACTGGCGCCCGCGTTGCAACAGGCATTGACCGTGCAAGAGTCGGGGTTGGGGCCAGAGCCGGTCGCTGAAGCTGTGATGAGAGAGATATTGGCAGACAGGGTACCGGCTGGCCCTTGAGGCCCTGTGGGGCCTGTAGGCCCCACAGGGCCCACTGGACCTGTGTTTCCTACAGGCCCTGCTGGACCTGTAGCTCCCTGAGGACCTGCCGGGCCTGTAGCGCCGACCGGGCCTTGGGGACCTGCAGGACCTTGGGGGCCAGCTGGACCGATCGTACCTTGTGGACCTGTAGCGCCTACAGGCCCCTGAGGCCCTGCAGGCCCCTGTGCACCCGTTCCTACACCGGAAGCACAGCGCCCCAATCGACCACTAGCAGCATCAAAACACAGCAAGTCTGCATTGGTTGCTGGTGTACCTGATAAGGCTGGCATGGCCACTTCGCCAGTGCCCTGAACACGAAAACGCTCTGCATTGTTCACCGAATCTTTGATGACGAAGCCACCGCCTGGAGGAGGCGCGATGGTGACATCTGCCGCCATGACGGGGGCTGAGGCGGTGAGTAACACCAAACATGCCCAGCGTGCCCAGCGGGTGGATGCAAAAAATAGGATGTTCATTGTCATGTAGAGAAATTTAAGGACGGATGTTCGATGGTTTGTATGATTTTGGTATCGCCGGTACTTGCGTTGCCGATGGGCCAGTCCCAGAAGCAAAAGGCTGAGCAGGACTGTGGCTGCATGCCCCAAGGTTGGAATGCTGGTGGTCACCACAGGCAGTGCTCCCAAGTGCACCTGGGTCAGTGTGGCGTTGGTCTGCACGATTTGGGCACCAGGCGCGAGCCTGATAACGACTGGAGACCCATTGGCCGATGAAAGTTGCACCGGCTGGCCAGGTAGCCCTTGTACGGTAAGAGTACCTGTCACAAGAATATCTGCCCCTGCCTGGAACATGTAAGTCTGTCCGGAGGTGGAAGACAGTGTGAGATTGCTGAAGGTGGCTTGCCCACTAATTGAAACAGTGCTAGCGGCTGTACAGCTGCCATCCATGATCACGGTGCCAGTTCCCGCATTGAATGCGCCTTGGTTGGCAAAGTCTCCCCCCAATTGCAGCTGCCCCTGGGCATTGAAAACTCCGCCAGCCTGAACCTGAAGACCGCCAGCTCCTGTGGCTTGACCGTTGCCAAGGTTGTATGTGCCGCCCACATTGACAGGAAGGCACGCCAAGTTGATAGAGCCTCCACCCAAATCAAAAGTGGAGCCAGCAGGCACATCCCATTGTGCGGCTGCTGAGTTGGCAATCACTAAACCCAAAACCAATTGCACACACTTAGCGTAGAACTTCATGACAGGTGTTGCCGATCCCATAAAACAAGGAAGGCTTTGATTTTTGTTAAAGATGGAAGCGTTCAAGCGCACGAGTGTGCATGAAAAACCTCAAAGTGCAAGAAAACAATTTCCCTTTTGCAGTGTTCAATAATGCTTTTCCATGCATCCATCGATAGTTATCGATTTCAGGGTATTTAGTACTTGACTCACAATCTCCAGCTATGGATTGGGATCATTTCCGTTTTTACTTGGAGCTGGCACGCAACGGTACTTTGGCTGGGGCCGCCCGGCGCTTGGGAGTGGAGCACACCACCGTATCGCGCCGCATCCAGACGCTGGAAAAGCAGATGGGCGCGGCCCTGTTTGCACGCGAGGCCGGGGGCCACCGGCTGACCGAAGCCGGGCGTGTACTGCTGCCAGCGGTGGAAGCCATGGAATCTGCCGTGCTGGGCGTGGAGCAGGCCGCACCCACGGCGCACGATGGGCCGTCTGGCCTAGTGCGGGTGGGGGCAACGGAGGGATTTGGCACGCTGATCCTGGCCCCGCACCTGGCGCGGCTCACGCAAAAGCACCCGCACCTGTCGATTGACCTGCTGGCCTTGCCGCGCATGCTGCACCTGTCGCGGCGCGAGGCGGATATCGTGATTTCGCTAGAGCGGCCCACGCGGGGATCGGTGGTGGTGAGCCGGTTGACGGATTACCGGCTGTACCTGTACGGCCAGCGCGAATATCTGGCCCGCAAGCCCCTGGTGAGCACGCCAGAAGACCTGCGCCACCACGCTTTTGTGAGCTATGTGGACGACCTGCTGTTCACGAAGGAACTGCAGTTTCTGGATGCGCTGCACAAGCCGGAGCGCTTTGCGTTTCGCAGCACCAGCATCACGGCGCAGTACGAGGCGGTGCGCGCCGGGGCAGGGCTGGCGGTGCTGCCCGCGTTTTTGGCAGACCGCGACCCGGTGCTGAGCCGCGTGTTGCCCGGCCATGCGGAATTCACCCGCACCTTCTGGATGAGCATGCCCGCCGAGGCCAAGCACTTGGCGCGCATGCAGGCCACCTGGGGCTTTTTGCGCGAGACGGCTGCGGCGCAGAAGGCACTGCTGCTGCCTGCCGCAGCCCGTTGAGCAGCCTCGCCATCAGCCCAAACGGTTTGATGGCTTGATGTACAGGGCTTTATATCCGCCCCATCAGCATCAGGATGACCAGAATCAGCACCACCAGCCCAATGCCGCCGCTGGGCCCGTAACCCCATGAACGGCTGTGGCCCCAGGTGGGCAGAGCGCCGACCAGGATGAGAATCAGGATGATGAGGAGAAGAAGTGAGAGCGACATGACAGTCCATGGTTGTGTTGCGGTGGTTGGATTGTTGGAGGGCGGAACGCACTGGTTTGCAGGTGTGCCGCGCGCGCAAGGGTGGGAGATTTCCGACAGTTTGAGCAGGGGCTTGCAACGGCGAGTTGCATTCGGACCCCAGGGGCGCTGGCCCGCGCATTGCCCTCCACACCAACAAGCGCATACCATTGCCAGCTTTCCTTTTCCGAGGCGCGCTGTGGAGCGCGCCCACGACCTGTGCTGAAGAAGCCCCACCTCATCAAATCCCCCGCAGACATTGCCATGGCCCGCGCTGCTGGCCGCCTGGCGGCCGATGTGCTGCACATGATTGCGGAGCATGTGCGCCCCGGCGTCACCACCGAGGCGCTGGACCGCCTGTGCCATGACTACATCGTCAACGTGCAAAAGGCCGTGCCCGCCAATGTGGGGTACCTCGGGTTTCCGAAGACGATCTGCACGTCCTCCAACCATGTGGTGTGCCACGGCATTCCGTCGCCCAGCCAGGTGCTGCGCGATGGGGACATCCTGAACATTGACGTGGCCGTCATCAAGGACGGCTGGTACGGCGATACCAGCCGCATGTATCTGGTGGGCGAGGTGAACCCGCAGGCCCGCCGACTAGTAGACACCACGCTCGAAGCCATGCTGGCAGGCATTGCACAGGTCAAACCCGGCGCTACGCTGGGCGATGTGGGCTATGCCATACAGACCGTGGCGCACCGTGAGCGCTTCAGTGTGGTGCGCGAGTATTGCGGCCACGGCATTGGCAAGACTTACCACGAAGAGCCGCAGGTGCTGCACTACGGCCAGCGCGGCCAGGGGCTGGTGCTGGAGCCGGGCATGGTGTTCACCATCGAGCCCATGATCAACGCTGGCAAGCGCGAAACCAAGGAGCTGGCCGATGGCTGGACGGTGGTGACGCGCGACCGGTCGCTGTCTGCCCAGTGGGAACACATGGTGGCGGTCACGGAGACGGGGTACGAGATCCTGACACCCTGGCCTTGAGCCCTGGCTTTTACTTTTTGGCCCCCGTGGGGCTGCGGTGATTTGCCCCATACAGCCAGGATTGGCCGGTTTTCTGCCGTGTTATCCGCGATATGGGATCGCAGCAAGCCGTCTACCCTTGCACCATGGGCACGCAATGCGTCCTGCCACCGGGCAGGGCACTTCGTTGCGAGCCAAAGGAGTGCAAGGCAATGACCCCTCTCGTTTCCGGCTTGGCCTCGGTGGCCTCATTCATTTTCAATGCGACGTCCAACCGGTCGTCGTCTGCCGCTGCTTCTACTGCTTCTGCGCAGTCCTCATCGTCCAGCTCTACCAACGCAGGCCCGGCCTCGGTGCTCAAGCTCAGTGCCGAGGCACAGCCCCTGGCAGGTGCCGCAGGCAATGCGGCGCAGAAGGCAGCCGCCGCCAGCACCACGCTGGCAAGCACTGCAGGCACCGCCAACAGTTCTGGCAAGGCAGTGTCCAAGGAAGATTTCCAGTCCCTGCTCACACAGTTTGGCGCGACCGAGGCGCAGAAAGAGCAAATCACGGCCGGTCTGGACGCCAACAAGGACGGCTCGATCTCGCAGGATGAGTTTTTGAAAGGGCTGGCCAACACCCAGGGCACGGAATCGGGCTCGGCGTTGTCGCAAAGCCTGATGCAGGTGATGGACCAGGCGGGCAACCGCGATGGCACCGTGGGGGGCAAGGAGTTTTTGACCCTGACCGCAGCGTTTGCGACGGCCAGCCAGGGCGTGCGCAAGGCCTGATGCAGCATCCAGCCTTGCGCTGATTGCTATTGCTTTGATAGCTGCTTGCGCTTTATCTGCGGCGCTATCGGCCAATTTGACTGATTTTTCTTCGGCTTGTAGCGGAGTCTGACAGATCGATTCACCCGGCAAAAAGCCGCCCGCCAGGGCCGTGTCACCTTCGCTCCACCCGCATGGCGAGGAGGTGCCCATGGCATGCGGGTGGTGGTGGCAACGGCCCTTGGCTGGCGGGCGGAAACTGCGGCTGCGCGCTGTGGGCGCGGAAAAGGGCTTTCAGTCGGTTGGGCTAGCAGAAGCCTTCAGTGCTGATGGCTTTCGTGCGGTGCGGGTGCAGCCCCCGCGCGCGGCTGCTGCACCCACACCTTGACGGTGATCTCCCCCGCCTTTTCAAACCCCAACGTCAGGTCAAACCGATCACCTGCCACCAGGGGCTGGCGCAGGTTCACCAGCATCAGGTGGTAGCGCTGGCCGTGGCGTAGCTGCACTTCCTGGCCTGCGGGCAGGTCGATGGCGGGCACTTCGCGCATGCGCATGACATTGCCTTCGGCGGCCATGGAGTGCAGCTCCACGCGCTCGGCCACCGCCGTGTGGGCGCGCAGCAGGCGGTCAGGGGCGTTGCCACGGTTGCGAATGCCGCGCAGATAGGCCGCGCCGTTGGGCGTGCCTGCCAGCGACGGCGTGGCGTAGGGGTGGTCTATGACCAGGCTGCCCACCCGAAAGTCGTGCGCCTGCACTGCCGTGGCCGTGCACAGTGCCAGCGCGGCCAATGCGGCCAGCGCGACCATCCCGCTCAGGGTGCTGCGGCGGCCCATGCTGGCCCCGCCAAGGTGCACGTGCTTGTTGCCCGAAGCGGTGCAGGCCGGTGCATGCAGAGGGTGTGGATGCATCACCAGCTCCTTTGCAGCAAAGGCCCAGGCGTGTAGACCACGCGCAGCGCTACCACGGTATTGCCCTGGCCCGCGATGCGCTCGCGCCCGGCCTCCAGCGCCAGCAGCCAGTCTGCATGGGGCCGCCAGCCCAGCATGGCCGTGAAGCGGCGGGAGGGCTGGTTGGGCAGCAGGTTGGCGTCGGCAGCGACCAGTGCCGCACCAGGGCCGCTCACGGCGTTGCTGCTGCGCAGCCATTCCTGGCGTGCTGCCATCTCCCAGTGTGCGGTGGGTTGCCACAGCGCTTCCAGCCAGCCGCCCCGGGTGCGGCCCGTGTAGCGGGTGTCGCCGTTTTGCGAGTAAAGGCTGCCGCGCTCGTGGCGCAGCACACCTGCGGCGGTGAGCCGCACGCCGCGCCAGGGCGTGGCCCAGCTGGCGCTGGCACCCAGCAGGTCTACCGTGCCGTCAAAGCAGGTGATGTCGCGCAGGCTGGTGCTGCACTGGGGGGCGGTGTGGATGTGGCCGCTGTTGCTGCGCTGCACGTAGGCACCGCGCCCTTGGGGTTCCAGGCGGCTGTAGAAGGCATCGGCCTCCCAATCTCCCCAGCGGCTGCCCATGGGCCCGGCGGCGCGGGCACGCACGGTGGGTGCCCAGGCTGCGTTTTCGCTGCCCGGAAAGCGGCGCGCGCGCCACAGACCGGCGTCCACGCCCTGCAGCCACTCGAATGCGCCCTCCAGGTGCGGCCGCCAGGCAAGGTTCACGCCGTCCTCAATCCAGTCGCCATTGAAGGCTGCGCGCTTGATGAGGGGCATCTGCCCAAAACGGTCCAGGTGGCCAGCGTTGCCAAGCACCGGGCCCAGCGGCATGCGGTTGCGCCCCGCGCCCAGGGTGAAGTCTGAGTCTGCCGAGGGCCGGGCCTCCAGCCAGGCGGCTTCGGTGTGGGCACGCTCGTTGTCATGTTTGCCAAAGGTGACGTTGGCACCCAGCAGCGGCGTGAAACGCACGCCCGCGCCCAGCGTGCCATGCTCCAGCGCCCAGCCACGCTGGTCTGTGGGCGTATCGCCCAGGCCCAGCACGCCAGTCAGGCGCGGGGCGGGCACGGGCTGATCAGCGTGCTGATAGCCCACAGCGGCAGCGGCGTTGATCTGCAGGCCTGGCGTGGGCGGAATGCTGGCATCGCTGCCATCGTGGGCCAGCACGGGTTGCAGCGATAGCGCGCACAGGCTGGCCGCTGCTGCTGCGCAGGCGTGCCAGCGCAGCGGCTTGCGCCTGGGGCGCAGTGGAGAAAGCAGGGGAGTCATCTATTTCGCTCCTGCCGTCGCGAACGGGTCGGACAGCTTGGGGTTGGTGAGCAGATCCTGGTCTGTCAGCGACTTGAGGAAGGCAACGATGTCGGCGCGCTCTTGGGCAGTGAGGTTGATCTGGTTGATAAAGTCGTTTTTGTAGGGGTTGGCACGGCCATCCCCCGCATGTGGGCCTGAGGTGATGTTGCGCCCGCCTGCGGCGTAGAAGTCCAGCACTTCCTCCAGCGTGGCGATGCTGCCGTCGTGCATGTAGGGGCCGGTGACCTCCACATTGCGCAGGCTGGGCGCGCGGAACTTGCCCATGTCTTTGACCAACTGCGTCAGCTCATACACGCCCCGGTTGGGCTCAGGGAAGGCCCCGGTGCCGCCGATGTTGTACAGGCCCGTGTTGTGAAACGGCGTCTCCACAATGCGGCTGCCCGCGTGCACCGTCTGGTCGTTGAAGTTGAAGCTGCTGTGGCAGTGAAAGCACTCGGCCTTTTCGCCAAAGAACAGGTTCATGCCGCGCTCTGCCGCAGGGGGCAGCGTGGCCTTGCCTTGCAGGTACTTGTCGTACGGGCTGTTGCCCGAGAGGATGGTGCGCTGAAAGGATGCGATGGCGTGGATGGCGTTGCCCCAGGTAATGGGCGCGCTTTGGCCAGGGTAGGCCTTGGCAAACTTGTCCTTGTAGGTGGCGTCGCCCGCCAGCCGCGCCAGGATGGCATCCTTGTTGCCATCGTTCACGCCCATCTCGATGGGGTCGGTGCCAAAGAGAGGCGTTTCCATCTGCTTTTCTAACGTCACCAGCGAGGGGTTGGCCCAGGTGAGCGTGGCGTTGTAGGCCACGTTGGCCAGCCCCTGCGAGTTGCGCGGGTGGTGCTGGCCGGTGGAACCAATGGCTGTGGCAAGGCCATCAGTGAACGCCTTGGACTGGATATGGCAGCTGGCACAGGCCTGCGTGCCGTTGCCCGAGAGGCGGCGGTCGTAGAACAGGAAGCGCCCCAGGTCTACCTTGGCTTCGGTGATGGGGTTGGTGTCAGGCACCTTTGGGGTGGGGAAGAACGATGGCAGCGCCCAGGCCCAGTTGGTGCTGGAGCCAGAGCTGTCGCTGACGGAGGTGCTCCCCCCGCCACATCCGCCCAGGGCCAGGGCCCCCAGCAGACCGACCAGGCCTGCGGCCTGGGCTGCCATCCGCCGCATTTGCACCAGCGAATGGGGGTGTGTCATGCTTATTTGCCCTCCACGCGGAACAGGGTTTGGCCACTGCCGCCGTTGATGGGCTTGCCCGTGGTCAGGTCCAGGGCCAGCACCTTGTAGATGGCGTCGCATTCGGGGTCTGTTGCGCCCGACATACAGCCAGCCGCACCGCCCAGGTCTGCATTGAGGTTGGTGCCGGTGTACAGGGCGGCCAGGTCAAGCACCACTTTTTGTGTGTTGCTGTTGAAGCTGGCAAAACCAAAGTCCATGCGGTTGGGGCGTGCGCAGGTCACGGTCTCGCCCGTGACCGGGTTGCCGGTGCAGCCTGTGGAGCCCAGGTGCGTATAGAACGTGGTGCCCGGCGCGGCAGGCGATGGGCGCACCACGCCACCGGCGGGGTTGACCTCAATCTGCGCAAACTTGCGCCCCGCCTGCCACGACCAGGCCAGGGCCTGCACATCCATGGGTTTGGTAGCCACGGCGTAGTCGGTGTGGTTCAGGCTGGCGGGTACGCCCACCGTGAGCTTGACGCCTGTGTAGGTGCCTGCGGGTACCGTGCCTTTGATCTGCGGGTTCATGGCCTTGGTGCCAGCGTCGGCACATGCGCCCGAGGCGTCTTCCAGGTCGATCAGCACGACCTCCTTGTTTTGCCATTCATTCACGTCCAGTGTTATGGGCACGGACTCCCCCTTGTCGTTGACCAGGGCCACATTGCTTACGTAAAAGCGCAAATCGTGCAGTTGGGCCGACACCTTGCCTGTGCCCAGGCCGGTGATGGCGGTGCCGCATTTCACGTCTTGCGTGCCAGCCTTGGCGGCAAAGTCGATGGTGATGCTTTGCGGGCCTGTGGGCACGGGTGCTAGGGCATCGCCACCACCGCCGCCGCCACCGCAGGCCACCAAGGCGATGGGAAGTGCCAAGGCAGCAGCCAGTGCGATGGGCTTGCGCAGAAACGAGAAAGAGGATGTGTGGTTGGAATAGGTCATTGCAAATGTTTCAAAAGGCGGCCGTCACCCCGCCTGTGGCAGGCGCGAGCGTGCGGCACAAAAAGGCTTGCAGGGCCAAGCAGGCGGCCTTGCGCTAAAAAAGGAAATCACACCCGGAGGAAGCCTGCGCGCGCCCCGACTGGGCTACGGCAAGGCGTGGGCGCATCAAAGCCGGGCGGGTGGCGCGCGGGGCGGCGCGGTGAGCACGATGCAGGCGGCTGTGCTGCGCTGGGCTGGTGGCTCCGGCGGCTGTTCCGTGCGGTACCCAGGCTGGGCAAAGCGCAAGTCACTGCGCAGCAGATCGGGGGAGGCATCCAGCGCAAAGCGGCACAGCGGGCAATGCACCGAGCCATCGGCGGTCATGCCTTGGGCATCGTCGGCGTCTGCGCTGGCCTGTGCGGGCGTCTGGGTACTTTGCATGCCCACCCAGCGCACGCCCTGGCTGGTGCAGACCTCCACCATCTGTACGTCACCCTGGCTGCCTCGGCCCAGCAGCAAGGCAGCAGCCAGGGCCGAGTGCAGGCAGGCCAGCACCATGCAGGCGATCAGCCAGCGGGCCAGTTTGCGCGCGAGGTGGTGCTGCACGGGGATGCGGTTACTTGCGCGAAGGGCTTTGCTGCAACGGCACCAGCGTCATGCGGCCCAGGTGGTGAATGGCCTGAGAGCCGGGGGCTGCCATGCCATGCGATTGGGCCTGCAGTGCCGCTGCGGCGTAGGCCATGCCCAGCGCGGCCACATGGGCCAGAGCAAATGCGGCGATGAAGCGACCACTGTGCAGTGGCAAGGCGGGGAGCTGCTGCGGTTGGCGTGGGGTGTAGGTGTCCATGTCGTCGATGTCATGAAATACAAGGCAACGGGGCTGCGCAAACACTTGCGCAAGCGCCGCGAAGGGCAGGGGGCTCACCGCCATGCGGCAGGCCCAAGGTGCTGGCCGCTCCAAGAACGAGCCGATGGCACGCATGCATGCACACGCTGATGGCGGGCACAGAACTGTTGCATAAGGCAGCGGGTGACCTCCGGGAAAGCGCCGCACAGTACGCCGCAGCCAAGTGCTGCAGACGCAGGTATGCGCGCCCTTGAACAGGTTCTTAGATCAGGACAGGACGAGAGGTGGGCCGCGCGGGGGCAGCGGGGCCCCCACCAAAGCGGCCAGGGTGGCTGCAACCACTGGGCGCAGTGCATGCGCCAGCGGCTGAGGGTGGGTGATGGCCGTCACGCTGATGGACGGTGGCGCGCTGAACTGAAGGCACAGAGGGCAGTCCAGCGCATGGTGGTTTTGCGGCGCAGCCTGGCCGCCATCATCGTTCAGCACGACCAGCTTGGTCGCACCGGCGGTGGTGCAAACCAGCTCCATGGCTTGTGGATGAACCAGGGGGGACGCAACGGCAACACCCAGGGTGAGCATCAACCACGCCAGAACCAGGCGGGCCAGCAGAGTGGATGTGCGCAGGCGTTGCATGCGCAGAATTATCGTCGCTAAAAGTACTGGCAGCGACAAGCCGAACCCAAGGCTTACCCCAAGTTGGCCGAGGTGAGGCGTTTTGTCCTTATCGAGGTGCCATCTGCCTCAAGGGGTTTTGTGCTATTAAAAATATAGCTTGTAGCGCTTTATTGATAAGCGCTACAAGCCTTTTTTCTTCAAGCCTCAGCGGGCCTTCAATGCGCGCCAGCCGCTGCATCAGACCCCGCGCCGCCTGCCCTGGCGGGCCGTTTGGTCAGCCAGATCAGGCCGATCAGCGTGAGGAACAGGCCTGCGGAGCCGATGAAGATGTCATCAGCAGCGCGGGTGAAGGCCTGCTGATCAATCAGCCGGTTGATCTGCGCCAGCGCCTGCATTTGCGTGAGGCCCGAGGCCATCAGGCCGTCCAGCGTCTGTGCAAACACCCCCTGGCCCTGAATCAGCCCTTCGGTAAGGTGGGCGTGGTGCAGTGCTGCGCGGCTTTCCCACAGCGTGGTGGAAATCGACGTACCCATGGCCCCCGCTGTGATGCGCACAAAGTTGGACAGGCCCGCTGCTGCCGGAATGCGCTCTGGCGCAATACCCGCCAGCGTGATGGTGGTGAGCGGAATGAAGAAGAACGCCATGGCCGCACCCTGCAACAGCGTAGGGATCAGGATGTGGATGAAGTCCGTCTGCACCGTGAACTGCGAACGCATCCACAGCACCGTACTGAACACGATGAACGCGCCCGTAGCCATGCGGCGGGGGTCCCACTGGCTCACCTTCTTGCCCACCAGCGGGGTCAGCAAAATGGCAAACACGCCCACGGGTGCCAGCGCCATGCCTGCGGTGGTGGCGGTGTAGCCCATCCACTGCTGCAGCCACAGGGGCAGCAGCACCACGTTCCCGAAGAACAGGGCATAGGCCACCGACAGCGCCAGCGCACCAAAAGTGAAGTTGCGGCCCTTGAAGAGCTTGAGGTCCACCACCGGGTGCTTCTCGGTCAGCTCCCACACCAGGAACACGGCAAACGCCACCACGGCAATGACGGCCATGGTGATGATCTCGCCTGAGGCAAACCAGTCCAGCTCCTTGCCCTTGTCCAGCATGAGCTGCAGCGCGCCTACCCACAGCACCAGCAGGGTCAGGCCCACGGTGTCGATCGGCAGCTTGCGGATGGGTGTTTCGCGCTTGCGGTAGATGCCCCAGGTGAGCAGACCCGCCAGCAGGCCCACTGGCACGTTGATGTAGAAGATCCACGGCCAGGAGATGTTGTCGGTGATCCACCCACCCAAAAGCGGCCCCACCACGGGCGCGACCAGCGTCGTCACCCCCCAGAGCGCCAGGGCCGTGCCCGCCAGCGCGCGCGGGTAGCTGGCCAGCAGCAGGGTTTGGCTCAGCGGAATCATCGGCCCGGCGACCAGGCCCTGCAGCACGCGGAAGAACACCAGTGCCTCCAGCGACCAGGCAAACCCGCACAGCCACGAGGTAAGCACAAAGAGCAGCACGCTCATGGTGAACAGGCGCACCGCACCAAAGCGCTGGGTGAGCCAGCCCGTGAGCGGCACCGAGATGGCGTTGGCCACCCCAAAGCTGGTGATGACCCAGGTGCCCTGGTTGGGGCTGACGCCCAGGTCACCCGCAATGGCGGGGATGGAGACGTTGGCGATGGACGAATCCAACACGTTCATGAACGTGGCCAGCGACAGGGACAAGGTGCCCAGCAGAAGGGCCGTGCCCTGCAGCGGTGGGTAGGCGGCGGGCGACCCCGGTGGGGCAGAAGGCGCGGGCGTTGCTGAAGGTGCCGAAGGCGCAGCACTGGCCGTGGCAGGACCGGTGCCCGAAGGCACTGCGTCAGCCGAAGGATTGGCGGTGGTCATGTGGTGCCCCGCTTACTGCACCACAGGGGCTTGCACTGCGGGTTGGGTGGGGGCAGATGCATGCTTTTGCGCTTGGGGAGCAGCGGCCTGTGCATGGCTCTTGTTGCCTGAAGCGGCTGCTGACGGTGCGGAGGCCAGTGCCTTGCGCCCCAGGTTGGCGGCAATGATGTGGGCCACTTCGTCGTCAGCGGCCTTGAACTGCTCATCGAACACAGCGGTGGCGGCCACGGGGGTGGTGCGCAGGGTGTCGGCCAGGGTCTTGCCGCTCTGGTCGGCCGTGTCCACCTTCACATCCATCGACAGGCCCACGCGCAGCGGGTGCTCGGCCACTTCCTTCGGGTCCAGCGCAATGCGCACGGGCACGCGCTGCACCACCTTGATCCAGTTGCCTGTGGCGTTCTGGGCGGGCAGCAGTGCAAAGGCCGCGCCCGTGCCAGCGCCCAGGCCTGTGACGGTGCCGTGGTAGACGACCTTGGTGCCGTATACATCGGCTTCCAGCTCTGCAGGCTGGCCGATGCGCAGGTTTTGCAGCTGGCTTTCCTTGAAATTGGCGTCCACCCACAGGTCATGCAGGGGCACCAGCGTCATCAGCGGGGCACCGGCCTGCACGCGCTGGCCCACCTGCACACCACGCTTGGCTACATGCCCATCCAGCGGGGCGATCAGCTGGGCGCGCTGCACGGCCAGATACGCCTCGCGCACACGGGCTGCGGCGCGCTGCACGTTGGGGTGCTGCTCCACCGATGTGCCTTCGGTCTGGGTCTGGCTGGCGGCCAGTTGCTCTTGCGCCGCCACAACGGCGGCCTGGGCGGCGGCCACGGTGCTCTTGGCAGCAGCCAGCTGGGCATTGGCGTGCTGGAATTCTTCCTTGCCCACGGCACCGCTGGCCATCAGCGGGGCGCGGCGGTTCACGTCTTCCTGCATGCGGGCTGCGTCGGCCTGGGCACGGCCCAGGTCGGCGCTGCGCAGGCTCACCTGGGCCTTGAGGGTGGAGTTGTTGGCAAACAGCGTGCGCACTTCACGCACGGTTTGCGCAAGCTGGGCTTCTGCCTGCTCCAGAGCCACGCGGGCGTCGGCCGGGTCCAGCTTGACGAGCAACTGGCCTGCCTTCACGTAGTCGGTATCGTCCGCGCCAATGGAAACCACGGTGCCGCCGATCTGCGGCGTGATCTGCACCACATTGCCCGCCACGTAGGCGTTGTCGGTCGTTTCCACATGGCGGCCGTTGGCCCAGTGCCAGCCACCCCAGCCGAGGGCGGCGATGGCCACGGCAGCGGCGATGAGGGTGAGGCCCCGGCGGCGGGCAGTGTTGGCTTCTTGAGAGGTGAGAGGTTCGCTCATGATGTGTTCTTTCAGGAATGGTGGGGGTCAGGCAGTGACGCGATCAGTGGATCAGTGGGCGGCTGCGGTGATGACTGCTTGGGTGGTGGCGGTGCCAGCGGCGGCTGTTTGCAGCGTGTCTGTGTTGTCGGTCCAGCCGCCGCCCAGCGCCTTCATCAGCACCAGACGGGTGTCGAGCTGGCGCGCACGCAGGTCTACTGCCAGGCGGCGCTGGGCCAGCACCTGGCTTTCGGTGCTGAGCACCACCAGGTAGCTGCCCAGCCCTGCGCGGTAGCGGTCTTGCGCAAAGCGGTAGGCTTTTTCGGCGCTGGCCACGGCATCGTCCTGCAGGGCCTGCTGGCGTGCGAGTGACTGGATGGACGCCATGGCATCGCCTGCTTCCTTCACGGCATCCAGCACTGCGCCGTTGTACTGGGCGATGGCTGCGTCCAGCTCTGCCTCACGGCCACCCAGCTGGGCGCGCAGGCGGCCACCGTCAAAAATGGGCAAGCGCAGGGCGGGCGTCACGCCCATCTGGCGCGAGCTGCCGTTGAACAGTTTGTCCAGCCCCAGAGAGTTGAGGCCGATGAACGCGCCGATGTTGATGTTGGGATAGAACTCGGTGCGCGCACTCTTCACACCCTGGGTGGCGGCTTCCACACGCCAGCGGGCGGCCACCACATCGGGGCGGCGGCCCAGCAGGTCGGCGCCCAGTTCCTGCGGCACAGAGGCAGATTGCAGCAGCTCCATGCGCGGGGTCAGCTGGGGCAGGGCGTCCGGGGCCTGGCCTGTCAGCACGGCCAGCTGGCGTCGCGCCAGGGTGATTTGTTCGTCCAGCGCCTCAATTTGCGTGCGTGCATCGGGCACGGCACCCTGGGCCTGGGTCAGCTCTACCTGGCTGTCCAGCCCGGCTGCGGTGCGTTCTTGCGTCAGGCGGCGCTGCTCTTCGCGCTGCTCCAGAGCACGCACGGCCACGTCGCGCTGGGCCACCAGCCGTGCCAGCCCTACATAGCTGCGCCCCACCTGCATGGCCAAGGTGTTGGCGGCGGCGGCGGCATCGGCCTGCGCAGCACGGGCCTGGCCCAGGGCGGCCTGCAGTTCAGCCGCATGCTGGCCGAAGAAGTCGGGCGACCAGCTCAGCGTGGTTTGCACCGTGCCGCTGTTGTACACGTTGCCAGCCACCGGCGCAGGCACCAGGCCGTTAGCGCTGTAGCGTTGCCGGCTGGCATCTGCACTCAACGCCACCTGGGGGCCGTTGGCGGCTTCTCGCACCTGGCTCAGGGCAATGGCCTGCTCCACCCGTGCGCGGCTCACTGCCAGGCTGGGGCTGCCTTGCAAGGCCGTGTCCACCAGCGTGTTGAGCTGTTCATCGCCCAAGGTCTTCCACCACTGGGCCGGTGCCACGGTTTCGGTGGTGGTGGCTTTCAGGCCTGCGGCGGCGGGGCTAGTTTGCGCAAGCGGTGTGTGGGCAGCGCCTGGGCTGGCGCAGCCCACCAGCAGCAGGGCCGCAGCCAAGGCAATGGCAGACACCACCAGATGCGCCGCCACGGCGGAGCGGGTGGACACCGCTGCAGCAGCGGTTGGGTTGAAAGAGGCTTGTTGGTAAGCGGTCATGGAAATCTCCGGTCTTGGGAGGCGATAGGGCAGGGGGATCACTCCTGCGGGTTGCTGTCTTCTGGCGGGGTTTGCTGGCGCATGGCTTCTCCGTTGGCCAGCATGCGGCGCAGCATGCTCAGGAAGAGTTGCCACTCTTCACGGCTGAACCCCTTGAGGTGGCCGTTGAGCACATCGGCCAGCACAGGCGGCACCAGCGCTGCGGTGCGTTGCCCCTCGGGTGTCAGCTTCACATGCACCACACGGCGGTCTACCGTGGAGCGCTCGCGCACCAGCAGGCCCTTGGCTTCCATGCGGTCGAGCGAGCGCGTCATGGAGGCGGGGTCTGTCTCCAGCTCACGCGCCAGATAGGCCACGGTGGCTTGTCCGGCCAGGGCGATCTTGAACAGCGGCAGCCACTGCGCGTAGGTCAGCTCATGCACAGAGAGCTGCGCATCGGCCTGGGTGCGCACCGACGACATGACCTTGCGCATCAGGTACCCAATGCTGTTCTCAGGCTGCAGATGGTCGGGGTGGTAGAGCTGCTCTGCGCTGTAGAAAACGGCAGAGGGCTCGGGAGAGGACGAAGAAGTCATGGCCCAGACAATAATTGACTAGACAATTATTGTCTGGGCATTCAAAAAAGACCGTAGACGCTTGAGGGGAATTGGCGAGGTGCGCTGACGCCTTCACCCAGCGCTTTGTGAGCGCCACGGCTGGGGCAGGTCAGGCCCGCCATTGAACTTTGAAGATCGCAAATCAATCGGGTGCGTATTTGTCCCCCACCTGTTCGCGCAGCGGATGCGTGTCGTACAGGATGTTCATCTCGCGGATGCGGTGGCTTCCCGCATCAAAGCTGAACACGTCCACACAGGTAAAGGTCACCTCCCGGCCGTCGTTCAAAGTCCAGTCGTAACGAAAGTACGCCGCCACGCGGGTGGGGCCTGGGGCCGCCGACTGCACGGATTCAAAAAGGTCGAGCACCGTGATCACGCTGGCGCCGGAAGCCTGTGCCAGTTTGCGAAAGAAGTCGCCCGCACGCATGTGGCCCAGAAAAGGGGAGAGCACCTGGCCGTCTTCCTCAAAACAGGCAATCAGGCCCTCGGTGTTGCTGGTGTGCAGGTGATGCAGATAGGTTTTGACGGTTTCTATGGGGCGCGAAGTCATCTGGGCTCCTGAGTCTGAAAGTGAAAGGGAACCCCGAGCATCCGTGCCCGTGCTCTCGCATTCAAGCCACAATGGCTGCCAACTCATAAAAGCTGTTTATGTATTTGCGCTACCTGCAGTACCTTCAGGCGGTGGTGGAGCACGGGTCTTTCGCCCAGGCTGCGCATGCGTGTGGCGTGTCTCAACCCGCAGTGAGCCATGGCATGAAGGTGTTGCAAAGCCAGTGGAACGAGCCCTTGCTGCTGCGCGAAGGGCGCCGCTACATCCCCACGCCACTGGGCCGCAAGCTGGCGTTGCAGGCAGCCCACCTGCATGCACAGATGTCGGCACTGGGGCCCCAGCCCATAGCGGTGCAGCCCGACACCACGGTGCTGCGCGTGGGGCTGACCGCGTCTGCCGCGCTGGTGTGTGGCCCTGCTCTTTACTCTGGCTGGTGCCAGCCAGACCGCAGCCGCACCCTGGAGATGGCGACTGGCCATGAAGGTGAATTGCTGGCCGCCCTGCTGCAGGGCCAGTGGCACGCCGTCATTGCCCCGCGCCCCCGCCACTTTGATCACCCGGACCTTACGGTGCAGGAGCTCTATCGCCTGAACCCCCAGATCTATGCGCGCAAGCGGCACCCGCTGGCGGCTGCAAACTCCCTTGCCCAACTGCAAGGGGCCGACTGGGCTTGCGTGGGCTCGGCGGTGAGCGGCCCAGTGGATGTGCTGGCTGAGGCGCATCAGGTGCGCGGCCTGCCACCACCTCGCACGGTGGTGCGTTGTGCCGACTTTGCCAGCATGGCGCAGCTGGTGGCGCAGACCGACCTGCTCGCCGTGGTGCCGCATCCGTCCCTTCTCGGATCGGCAGCGGGCCAGCTGCGAGCATTGCGGCTGAACGAGTCGCTGCCGCTTTACAGCATGGGTTTGTTCACCCTGCGCCATTCGGGGCCCACCATGCCGGCATCCGTGTTGGCTGCACTGCGATCCGTGACCAAGGCTCATGATGAGCCGAGAGACGACCCGCCGCCTGTTGGCTGAAATTTTTCATTCGGCATATTTTTTGCAACGAGCATTGCAAGAAACCATAATGGCATTTCCACTCCCTACCTTGAGGCCTCTCCCCATGCAACGTTTGCCCTCCGCCCGTCCACTTGTTCGCCCATTGATCGCATCGCTCTCGCTGGCATTTGCTTTTTCCTTTGCCTCGGCCGTGCACGCCGCTCCCGTGGCAGAAGTCCATGCTCTGGCCCAGAAAGAGCAGCAACCGCTGCTCGACACCCTGCGAGACCTGGTCCATATCGAGTCGGGCAGCAAAGACATTGAAGGCCTGAACCAGATTGCTGACCGCATTGCCAGCCAGCTCAAGCAACTGGGTGGAACGGTGGAGGTGCTGCAGACCAGCGACATTTACCGCCTGGACGACACGCCCGAGAAGGTGGGCCCTGCGGTGCAGGCCGTTTTCAAGGGCTCGGGCACCAAGAAGATCATGCTGATTGCGCACATGGACACGGTTTACCTCAAGGGCATGCTCAAGGGCCAGCCTTTCCGCATTGAGGGCGACAAGGCCTACGGTTTGGGCATTGCCGACGACAAGCAGGGCGTGGCGCTGATCCTGCATACGGTGGCCTTGCTGCAAAAGCTCAATTTCAAGGAATACGGCACCCTCACCGTGCTGATCAATGGCGACGAGGAAATCAGCTCCCCAGGCTGGCGCAGCACCATCACCCGTGTGGCTGCAGATCAGGACGCAGTGTTTTCGTTTGAAGGCGGCGGCACCGACGGCAGCCTGCGCCTGGCCACCAGCGGCATTGGCGCTGCCTACCTCACCGTGCAGGGCAAGGCATCGCATGCCGGGGCCAAGCCTGAGGACGGGGTGAACGCCCTGTATGAACTCTCTCACCAGTTGCTGCAGATGAAGGACCTCTCGAAGACCGACGAGGGACTCAAGCTGAACTGGACCGTCTCCAAGGCAGGCACCAATCGCAACGTCATTCCTGCCGAAGCCACTGCCCAGGCCGATGCCCGCGCTTTGCGTGTAGCCGATTTCGATGGCCTGGAGAAAAACCTGCAGGAGAAAGTGAAAACCAGGCTCCTGCCAGCCTCCAAGGTGGATGTGAAGTTTGAAGTGCGCCGCCCGCCGCTGGAAGCCAACGAGGCCTCTCGCCGCGTGGCAGGGTATGGCAAGGTCATCTACCAGGAACTGGGCATGTCGCTGAACGTGGTGGAAAAGGCCACGGGCGGCGGCACGGACGCCGCCTTCGCAGCTCTCAAGACCAAGGGCGCTGTGGTGGAGGGCATGGGGTTGTCTGGCTACGGCGCGCACTCCAACGATGCAGAGTACGTGCAGCTCAACACCATCGTGCCGCGCCTGTACCTTGCCACGCGCATGGTGATGGACATCTCCCGCGGTGTGCTGAAGTGATCTGAGCGGGCTCTTACGCCTCGCACGCCACAGCCCCAACCACGCGCCGTGGTCGGGGCTTTGTTGTTTCTGGGACAGCGCCGCCAGGCAAGCACGCAGGAATTTGCTTCAAAAATGATAGCTGCTTGCGCTTATATAGTAAGTGCTAGGGCTTGTTTTCATCATTTTTCATCGCGATAGGGCGGCATGGAAGCCGTGCCATCGCACCGGCCTTGCCCCCTAGAATCCCGCGCCACAAGCCAACTAAAAGCACCTGGGAGGGCCGTGAGTTACGTACTTCAGTTGTGGGAAAAGCCCGCAGAGTGGCCCTGGCCCACCAGCAAGGCCGAGGCCGATGCGCAGTTTGAGCGGGTCGAAAGTGGACCCGAGACCGCGCAGAACCCCAAATTTCTGGCCTGGGGCAAGGCCCTGCACGAACGCTTTCCAGAAGCCATGGACGTGTGGCTGGACGGCAGTGAAGACGGTGTCACCACCTTTCCCACACTGGGCTTTGGCATCAACACCCGCTCAGAGCATTGGGACCAGGGCTTTGACTGGGCCTGGGAGCAGGCAACCCGGCTGGGGCTGAATCTTTACGACCCCCAAAGTGGCGTGCATTACCTAGGCAATGGCGATGTGCCGGAAGAGCCTGATCTGCAAGTTCGCCAGGCCGAACGGGCCCGTCAGGCAGGTGACGACGCTGCCGCGTGGGCCGAGTACCGCCGGTGGGCGGCACGCGGCAACCCGCATGCCATTTACGTGCTGGGCCGGGCCCTGCGCTTTGGCATTCTGGGGCAGCGCAGGCATTTTGATCTGGCCGCAGCACTGCAGCTGATCGGTGCTTACAACAAGGAAACCCAGGCGGACGCACAAGCGTTTTTCGAGCGTTTTCCGCCCGAAGCCAAGGCGCGCGCGCAAGCCTTGCTGGAACAACTCAAGGCCGCCAACGCAGAGCAACGGCTGCAGGTGGTGGATGCCGAACGCAAAGCGGTGGACGACGCCTTTGCGCGCACCGAACAGATGATGCTGTTCACCCGCAAACGCATCGAGGCATCTCCCGGCCTGAAGCTGGCAGCGGGGCAGGGGCATGAGGTAGCCGCCTTTCAGCACGCGCTGGAATCGGTAATTGGCTGGGAAGAACCCAACTTTGAAAGTGCCCGCTATTGGTGCCAGCGCGCCGCCGAATGGGACCATGAGCCCGCCAAACGCCTTTTGGCCCTGATGCACGAGCGTGGATGGGGTGGCCCGGTGGACCCGCAAGCCGCAGCCAAGTGGAAGGCCGCAGCTGAGCAACAGCGCAAGCAAGCAGACGAGAAACAGCAGCGCGCACAAAAGGCGCAATCGCCCGGCGGGCTCAGCCTTGCGCCCATGGAGGCCAAACCTTCATCCAATGCCACCACGGCGCCGCAGGTGTGGACAGGCTCCATCATGCGGGACTTTGTTGGCTGGTTCGCCCGCGAAGGCAACCCCCACGCGGCCTATTACCTGGGCGTTGCCGACCAGCACGGCAGGGACGGCGGCCCCGTCAACCTGACGCAAGCCCGTGCCTGGTATGCCCAGGCGGCAGAAGCCGGGCATGCGGACGCCATCTACAACCTGGGTACCTTCATCGAAGTGGGCAAGGGTGGCCCCAAAGATGTGCTGATGTCCAAGGCCCTGTTCATGCTGTCCAACACCCAGGGGGCCACCATTCGGGTGGACGACCTTCGGATCACGCCCCAGGAGCAAGGGCCCGTGCGTGCCTTGATGACGGCATTGCGCACACCGGGCCGACTGCGTGCGGTGCTGCAGGAAAAAGGCCTTGCGCCCGCAGTGGGCGCACCACAGGGTGCCTTGGCGCAGGTGGGCAGTGCAGCGGGTGCGGCCTCGGCTGCCGGTGTCGCTACAGCTACCAGCCCAGCATCAGGAACCGTGCGGGGGCCGCAGGCCAGCGCATCCCACCGCAAGCCTTCCAGGCAGCAGGAGGAAGACGACGATGAGGAACCGGTGGGCCATGGTCGCAGCTCGGGCGTTTCCATGCACCTGGGGCATCTGGCGCTGATGGTGGGGGCCATCAACATCGTTCTGGTCATTGCGTTTTTCAAGCCGGGGGCCAGCTTTCGCGCGGGCCTGATGTTCTTCGGCCTGATTGGGGCCCTGGGCGCATGGCGCACCGCGCGGGATTTTGACTGGGCACCCCTTCAGCGAGCGGTGGTGGCCGTGCTGGCTGCCGTGCCCATTGCGGGCATGGCCGTGTGCGTGATGATGCTGTTCAAAGCCCTGCGGCAGCGCGACTGAGGTGTTTTTGAAAACACCCTGACAGTGCGCCGCGCTGCCGTCAGCGCCCTTGCGCTGGTGGTTCTCACGCCGCCTGCGTAGCGGGCTTGGGTTGCAGCACCAGCGCAGGGTGCTGCCCCGTCAGCAGCAAAAACATGGCAAACACAGGCCCCTGCATCGTGCGTTCGTCACTCTCACTCTCCAGCGCCTGCCAGGTGCGCGACTGCAGTCCGCCGCGGCTGCCCTGTTGCACGGGGTAACCCATCAGCTCTGCCGCCTGCACCTGGCTCAAACCCGCCGCCACGCGGGCCGCCTTGAGTTCGCTGGCGCTGGGCGCAGGCATGTGAAGTGCCAGAGGAGCAGGTGCGGGCTGGTTCATAAGCGGGGCGATGAAGGGGAGGTGAACTCGCCCCAACGGGGCAAGAGAATGCCCCCATTATTCACAAGAGTTCTGGCAATGCCTGACCTTCCTCGCATGCACTCCGCCAATGCAAAGAGGGCCCTGGGCCCTCTTGGGTTTTGGCAATGGCAGACGGGTGCTGAACCCAGCCCAGCACGCCTGCCAAGCCTGCCGGGCGTTCAGTCCAGTTTGATCTTGGCGGCAGTCACCACGCTGGCCCAGCGGGCGCGCTCCTTCACAAAAAACTGGTCCTGCTCGGCAGGGGTCATGGTCACCACCTCAGCCCCCTGGCCCGCCAGGCGTGAGCGGATCTCGGGCGAGCGAATGGCGGTGATCAGCGCCTTGTTCAGCTTCTGCACCACGGCCTCGGGCGTGCCGCGTGGCACCAGCACACCTTGCCATGTGCCTGATTCATAGCCGGGCACCCCTTGCTCGGCAATGGTGGGCACATCACCCAGCAAAGGCATGCGCGTGGACTTGGACACGCCCAGCACCTTGAGCTTGCCGTTTTGCACCTGGGGCAGGGTGGCCAGCATGCCGTTCATCAGCACCTGGGTCTGGCCTGCCACGGTGTCCTGAATGGCGGTAACGCCGCCCTTGTAAGGGATGTACTGCCAGCGCGCACCGCTGGCGCGCTCCAGCGCCACACCGGCCAGGTGGGGGGCACTGCCGGTGGCAGTCACCGCAAAGTTCAGGTCGTTTTTCTTGGAATACGCCACCAGTTCCTTCAGGTTGTTCACGGGCACCGAAGGGTGCACCACCAGCAGGTGGGGCGAGTAAGCCAGCATGGTCACGCCACGCAGGTCCTTGGAGGGGTCAAACGCCAGCTTGGTGTAGACGGAAGGGCTGATCGCCAGGGCCCCCACATCGCACAGCAACACGGTGTAGCCATCAGGGTCGGCCTTGGCCACAAAATCCGCCCCCAGGTTGCCATTGGCCCCCGCCTTGTTCTCCACGATCACGCTCTGCTTGAGCGATTCGGACAACGCCTGGCTGATAGAGCGCGCAATGATGTCCGAGCTGCCACCGGGTGGGTAGGGCACCACGATACGCAGCGTCTTGGTGGGCCATTCGGCAGCGTTTTGGGCGAAGGCGCTGGTCGCAGAGGTGGCGGTTGCCAGCGCGGCAATGCCCGCCAAAAGGGCGGTGCGACGGTAGAGGGGCATGGGAGTCTCCTTCCTGATCTGCTGATGTTGTGCGTCATCGTACAACTATCGCAAGAATATGCACTAAGGGGATACCATAGTTAGTCCACTCCTCGCATCTCCATCCTCTACGAGGCAATAGGTTGTCGTATGACTCAATCACCCAGCGTCATCGAAACGCACCACGGGTGTGGCAGAGTGCTGCCTTCGTCCCGTCCACGCCCCGCCTGTTGCTCCCATGTCCCGATCAGCCCCGCCTGCGCACCCCGAGCCCGGTTCTCTCAACGCCGCCACCGACAGCGCGTGGGCAGTTTTCTGGGTGTTTCTGCGGCTGGGGCTGACTTCCTTTGGCGGGCCTGTGGCCCACCTGGGCTACTTTCGGGACGAACTGGTGGTGCGCCGCCGCTGGCTTAGCGAGCACAGCTATGCCGACCTGGTCGCGCTGTGCCAGTTTTTGCCCGGACCGGCCAGCAGCCAGGTGGGCATGGCGCTGGGGTTAATGCGTGCGGGCTGGGCGGGGGCGGCGGCAGCGTGGCTGGGCTTTACCTTGCCGTCTGCGGTGGCCCTGGCCTTGCTGGGGCTTGGTTTTTCGTCCTGGGGGGCGGGCATGCCTGCCGGGTTGGTGCAAGGGCTCAAAGTGGTGGCCGTGGCCGTGGTGGCGCAGGCGGTGTGGGGCATGGCCCGTAGCCTGTGCGCCAGTGCCGGGCGCGCTGCGCTCATGCTGGCGGCCTGTGCGCTCACGCTCTGGCAACCGGGGGTGGCAGGGCAGATGGTGGCCATGGTGCTTGCGGGCGTGGTGGGCTGGTGGGTGTGGGGCAGGGGGTTAGGCCGTGTTAGGGCTATAGCACCAGCACAACCTGCCGGGGCAGACGATGCCTGGCACATTCCGCACGGTCACCGCACCGGGCTGGCGTTGCTGGGCTTGTTTGCCATCTTGCTGCTGGCCTTGCCCTGGATCGCTGGGCAATGCGCAACCCTGTCTGCCGGTGCCTTTGCCGTCTCTGTGCTGGACGCCTTCTACCGCGCCGGAGCCCTGGTGTTTGGCGGCGGGCATGTGGTGCTGCCCCTGCTCCAGTCCGCCGTGGTGGGGCCCGGCTGGGTGTCTGCCGATGCGTTTTTGGCAGGCTATGGTGCCACGCAGGCCGTGCCCGGTCCGCTGTTCACCTTTGCGGCCTTTTTGGGCGGGGCCATGGCACCCGGCTGGGCGGGTGCCGGGCTGGCGTTGCTGTGCACGGTGGGTATCTTTTTACCCGCATTTCTGCTGGTGGCTGGCGCGCTGCCTTTGTGGGCCCAGTTGCGCCAGCGGCCCTGGGCGCGCGGTGTGCTGGCCGGGGTGAATACCGCCGTGGTGGGCCTGCTGCTGGCCGCCCTGTACCAGCCCGTGGCCACCAGCGCCCTGCACAGTGCGGCAGACGTGGTGCTGGCAGGCATGGCGCTGGCAGCGCTGCTGTGGTGGCGGCTTCCGCCCTGGGTGGTGGTGCTGGTCACGGCCTTGGCGGCATGGGGTTGGTACGGCTTTCATTGAATACCGTGCACGCACCGCAGCGCCTGTGCCCCCGGCTTCGACGAGCTCAGCCCGAACGGATAGGGGGTATCTGAGGCAAACAACCAATCGACAAAAATGCCTGTAGCGCCCGTCCAACAAGCGCAAGCAGCTATCAAAATGGTAGTATTTAACGCGCCTGAGCTGTTCGATTTTTGAACTGCCATCTGGCTGCAGCTGAAGCGCGCCGCGATATTTGAAGCCGCAACGCTGCGATAAATGGGCACGAGTGTACTTTCGTGCCACTAAAGAGAATTGCAGCTCAGAAAAGTCCAGCAGGTTCAGCCTCCCGATCCCAGCTGTAGATCACCAGCTCACCTCGCTCTACCCGATTTGCAGCTCCCCCCACTGTGTAGTCCAGCGTGAGTGCCTCCATTGAGAAATCAGCGAAGCATTCACGAATGGCGGGGTGGTCATTGATGCTGAGAACGGCCTTTCCTTTGATGGCCTTCAGCTTTGCCGCCATCAATTCATACTGTTCCCATGGGAATGGGACGCCGTAGCCTTCGGTCTCCCAATATGGCGGGTCAAGGTAAAACAGCGTATGCGGCCTGTCATATCGGTCGATACACGCGGCCCAGTCCAGATTCTCGATGTAGGCCCCAGCAGCCAACCGCATGTGAGCTGCGGAGAGGTTTTCCTCAATCCTCAACAGGTTGATTGCCGGTGCGGTGGTCGCCGTGCCGAAGGTCTGCCCAGCGACCTTGCCGCCGAAGCTTTGCTGCTGAAGGTAAAAGAACCTGGCCGCCCGCTGTACGTCGGTGAGAGTCTCAGGTCGAGTTTCCTGCAGCCACTTGAACACCTGGCGGCTGGTGAGAGCCCATTTGAACTGCCTGACGAATTCCTCAAGGTGATGAGTCACAACGCGATAGAGGTTGACCAGGTCGCCGTTGACGTCGTTTATCACCTCAACGTCAGCCGGGTGCCGCGCAAAGAACACTGCCGCACCCCCTGCAAACACTTCGACATAGCAGCTATGGGGCGGGAACCTACTCAGGAGCAGATCAACGAGACGGCGCTTACCGCCGATCCAGGGAATGATGGGAGCCATGGATAAATCCTTCAGGATTTGGCGCTCCCTGGCGCTCTGATGGGGGGCTCTTGGCCCTCAAATGATTCAAAGTCCCACAACGCGGGCACTTAACTATAAGCAGGGCATAGACGCCCTCAGCCAACTTTCTGGCACAGGTTCCGCAGCGTATTTCTTCCATTGCAAGCTTGTTTCGTATTACTAAAACTCCGCTAGACTCGCCGCACTCTGTACAGGGTGGCGGGCCTTGCCGGGCTTGCAGGGCTCTTCTGCATGTTCGGGGTCTGGCCAGGTGTTCCCGCACCTGACTGGATCGCCCGTCTTTTTTTAGATCTCGTCTACGACGATCGGGAGGTTGGGCGCTGGACCTTGGATCACGCCCTCCTGCACAAAGAACTTACCTCCCACGTTTGCTTGGCCACGGGCGCTGATCTGTCCACCGCCCGGTAGAGTCACCGTCGCAACTCCGCCTACATACGAGATGACCTCGCCGACTTGAACCCGGCCAGGTTCCATCAAAGCCTTGAACTCAGCAAAAAGGTTAGGCATGGCTTTCCACCTCCAGTGATTGAGTCAGCACAGGAAATTGCATGGCCACGCTGGTGGACCTAACGATTCCGGTTCTCTGGTTGCTGGCGTGGTCGTAGTAGCGCAGCACGACGCCAGGCTTGATCACCCCGGTTTGGGGCAACACCGGAAGCGTCATCTTGTGCATCAGCGCTCGCCCGGATTCGGACAGCTCTGCTCGTGCTCGCTGTTTGGCAACATCCAAGCCGGTGATCAGACGATCCATCACCATAGGCTGCTTCAAAAGCCCGCCGCCTGTTCCCGATCGGGTCAGATCTGCGGTCACTCCGAACGATTCCCCAGCTACGAAGATGCGGTTGTAAAGTGGCCGATCGATGATCTCTGTATCGTCAATCTCGCTCAGGCCAGCAGGCAAGTCGATATCCGGCACCAATTGGCTCCATTCCCACCAGGGACGTGGCCAGGCAGGCAATACACGAATGACCTGGTCAGTGTTGTGCGGCTGCAGATAGCCACCAGCAGCAGCAGCGATCGCGGATAGCGCTGTAATGTGAGTCCCCTGGTGCAACCAGGCACCACCAGGCACCAGCCAATCGCTCAGACCGAAGTCGACCGACCAACCGATGCCAACACCGTTCACCGTCAGCACATCCGTCATGAGCTGGTTGGCGGTGCGCGTAAGAGCGCTCTTAAATGTCATGACTGGGCTATTTGGCTCCGCAAGCACTGCGGACCTGCCACGGCCCGAAACCCGGATTAGCCCTTCCGCCAGGCGGCGACTCGGCCCCGTTCGCTCCCCAATCATTCGGAACGGCACGCCGTTGACCTTCACCTCCAGCTCGACTGGTTCTCCGTTGGGTCCCAGCGCAACTGCATCGTATGCAGCCTTATGGAAAGTTGCATTGAACGACCATGTCCAGGACTTGCGGTCCAGCTGCATCGAAAAGCTCTCACTCGGCAAAGGATCACTCTGAGGGGAGTCGGCTCGCCGGATCTCGACGGAATTAATCACGATATAGCTCCTACGCGGCAGAACGATCACACCCGCTGGGGGCGCTACGCTGCCAAAGCACCTGAAAACCAAATTGATCGGCAAACCACCGACCCGCTCAGCACGGAACACCAGCTCAACTGGTGGACCGGGCTTGTAGCAGGGCGGTGTCCCTGGCACCACAACAGCGCTCACCCCTGCCGGTGGCCGCATGGCTTCCTGCCACACTGCTTGCAGCGCAACGCGCACCGCCAGGGCATCGCCATGCCCCGTGCGCAGGGCCGCACGCATCCCGATACCCTCCTGCCATCGCACGCCCACAGCAGCGCGCAACCGCTCGGTCTCTTGCCAGTGAGCAGCCAACGCGCCACGCAGTGGGCTTGCCTCTTGCCACCGCACACCCACAGCAGCGCGCAGGTGCTCTGCCTCTTCCCATGCCACGCCCACCCCAGCGCGCAGGCCACGGGCTTCCTTCCACACCGCAGCAACCCCAGCGCGCAGGCGCTCAGACTCTTGCCACCGCACACCCACAGCAGCGCGCAAAGCCTCAGCTTCTTGCCAGCGAGCCACCACAGCACCCCGCGCAGGCGCAGCCTCCTGCCACCCCACGGACAAGCCTCTCGCCATGGGCTTTGCCTCTTGCCAAGCCGTAACCAGCTCCGCTCTTGTGGAGCGACTGACGTTGGCATCCCACCGCGCCTCGGCAGCCCCGAACAGGCCTGAGATTTGGCCCCCACTGGAAGCCCGCACCACAGCCCGCACCTGTGCCGAACCACGCAAGCCAGAGATCTCACCACCGCCCTCGATCTGAACGGACGGTATGGCCGGTCCCGAGCTGGCACCAAAGACCAGATCGATAGGACCGCCCTGGACAGGGCTTGCGGCGCGGACAAAGACCAGGTCTGTCATGTCAGCGCCACGACCCCGATCTGCACAAGTCCACCTGCGTAAAGCATCGGCGAGGTTTCGCCAGGCGGTGTGGCACCGCCCACGACACGCAGGCCGCCGTCGTGGTCCATATCAGTGACATTGCAGCGGGCCAGCAGCGTGCCATCACCAGCCAGCCACTCCGCCCAACGCGGCAGTCCGCCCTGCATCACCATCGCCCCGGCTGGATCTGCGGCAATCCAGACCAAGGCACCACCGATGAGCGCAGCGCAGGGCTTTGCCAAGGTGATTACGGCTTGGGGCGTGTCCGTATGCGGCTGGCCTGGGCCTGGTCGGTTGGTGCTGTAGATGCACACCGCACTGGGTGCGCTGCCCTGGTCGGCCCGCGCGATCGACGCCTGAAGATGAGCCAGGCGCAGCGCGATGCTGGCCTCCCAAGTCGCGCTCATGAGCTCACCTCCACGGGCGTTGTTTGATCAGCAGCCACAGCCTGCTTTTCCCCGGTTACATGCTGAGCCACCTCTAAAAAGGTCTGCGATGTATCGAGGCCGCGCACTTCCCAGGCCCCAGTTGCGGGGTCGCTCCAGACTTGGCGGGCCAGCTGCATATCGCGCTGGCGCAGGACTGAGACTCGCGCTTTTGTGGGCACGAAAACGCCAGGGCTGATCTCTGTCTTTGTGGTGCCCCACAAGCGTCCACTGCCACCGAACTCAGTATCGCGGGCCAGCAGCCCTACGGTTGCACGCATCACGGGTGCCGAGGATGACGCAGCAGCAGCCAGAGCGACAGCGCTCAACCTGGCGCGAGCTGGCGTACCCGCCCCATAGGAAGCCACGCCCAAAGCAGCCGCCAGCGTGCCTCCGCTGGTCACCGCATCAATGGAGGGGTTTCCGGGGGCGATCGTCACAGATTCGCCCAGCAACACGGCCCACCCATCGGGCACAAGAGGCGGCGTGAATGCAGCGGTGCGCACAGGCACCGTGCGGACTTTCATATCCGCAACGACCGCATTCAGACGGGAGGCCCCGCCATCCCAGCCATTGCGCCCCAGCAGTAACCCGGAGATCGTGAAGTCCCACGCAGCAGAGCTGCTGCCGGTGCCCGAAAGCTGCCCACCGAGCCAGATCCGCATAGCCGTGCCGGTCTTGTTCACCGCGACATGAATCCACTCGTTGATTGGTAGGAGCGATGCGGACACGACGACAGGATTGCCGTCCGCCTCATAGACGCCAGACCCACGCGCCGCATCGCTGCCGCCCACCGCAAGACGGCCAGCACGGGGGTCGCCAGTTCCGTAGACCATCACGAAGCGTGCTCCTGGGATGAACGACGAGATGCCATTGGCGACGATAGAGCCGTAGCTGCTCTCCGTGCCGCGCACCTTGAGCCAGAACTCAATTTCCCAGTCCCCAGCTCCGAAGTTGAACGAAGGCACAGCCATCAGCGCACCCAAGGCCCAGTGATATCCAGCGCCACCACGCCGCTGGCAATAGATCCAGCAGGCGGTGCGACACGCAGCACCAGCAGTTTGCGGCCCGCCAGATCATCGGTGCCATCGATCACAACGCCTGCCCCAAACTCTGCTGCGATTGAGTTGCGGATGTGATACAGGCCAGGGAGCGTGCCGCGCAGGCCCAAGCCCCAGATCTCGACATTGTTGACCAGCAGACCGTTATTTGGGCCGTTGGGGTAAGCGGCGAACGAATAGCCAGCGGAGCCGCTGTATACATCGCTTGTCAAGCCGTTGTGACCCGCACCAACTCGGCCAACGCCGAGCGAGCCACCGAGGCCGGTGTGAGCCCGCATCACGTAAGCACCGCCACGAGCGTTGCGGTGGCTGTAGCCCACACAGCCTTCTGGCACCGTGGCTACGCCAGTCTGATCGCTCTGGTTGCCGGTGAGCATGAAGGACCAAGCATCCCCGCTCTTTTCGCTTGCGAGGTCGCCGCAGTAGAGCAGCGTGAGCCGGTCCCCTGCGAGTGGAGCCACCGCCAGATAGAAGCCACGCTCATCAGCAACCAGCCACCAGGGGCGGATGGTGGCCCCTGCAGTATTGCTCTTCGGCCACCACAGGCCGCCACTGACTTGCGAATCCAACGGCACTGGACCCGTGCCATTGTTGATGTCCGCCAGAGACTCGAAAGCTCGCACGCGCGCGTTGAGCGTACCTGTGTCATCAACCCGCAGCACCGACCCGGTGGCCTCTGGCACACCCGGCTTGAGCGCGAGCAGGTTCGCGGTACCGGAAAACATCTCAGCCCAGCCTGGGCTTGCGAGCTTGCTGGTGATAGCCCCGGTTGCCGCACCGTCTGGCACGTCAGGAGCGGCATAGGTGATGCTGTTGGCCGTCGCAGAAATAACGGTTTTGAGGCCATTGAGCGCAGCGGGCACCGCCCCGGTGAATTGGGCTGTAGCGGTCGCTTTGAAAGGATGGCCGGACGCATAAGTAGCGGTCGCAATGCCACCAGCCACCGTCAGCGAGGACACCGTGCCCGCGCCAGCACCGGTGACCAAATATGTCTTGAGGATGTTGCTCAGCGCCCCAGCTACTCCAGTGAGCTGCAGAGCGTTGGGCATGGTGTAGTCGAATGGATAGATCATGTTGATTCCTCTCTTACAGACCGCTCTCAGGGGGGCGGCCAATGTCGCCACGTTGGACAAAAAAGCTCTTGTCTTCGATGCCAGCAGCAGCGCCAGGCTGAACGCAGCGGATCAGATCCACAGCAGCCTCAGCCCCCACCGTGTCGATGAACAACACGTTGCCCGCCGCCCAAGATGAACCCCAGCCCGCTGCCTTGACGGTCATGTACGGCGCACCCGCCGCCGCGTTCATGGGGCTGAAGTCCTCATTGATGGAGCCGCTGGCGATCTGCCCCAGGTGCTGCCCGAACAGGTCAAAGGTGATGCGATCACTGCGAATGCGCAGCGCCCAGCGCTCTGTGATCGCGCCCCGGTTGTTGACGGCAATGGGGTTGTCCTTGACGTTGTAGGTGCCTGGGGCTTCCCCGATTGCGGGATCCACGCCATCGAACCAGGACACTCCGTTCCAAGATGCCTGGTCGTACACACGAGGCACGCGAGCGAAGCGATCACCGAAGCGCAGGGCGGTGGAGAACACAGCGCCCTCAGGAAATCCATAGCCAATGGGCTGCGTGAGGCGCACTTTGCCGTCGATACGCACTTCAGCGACCTGGCGGTAGACTTCAGTGCGCGCGATCACGCGCACCTCTGGCGGGTAGCCGGTCAGATCCGTGAAAGTGACTTTCCCCGCATCGAGATCCACCGTGTAGCCGGTGTGTATCTCTGCCCCAGTGGTGCCGAGGACTTGCACAAATGAAAGGCGCTGGTGGCCTAGGTCGTAAACCATTCCAACCGCAGGCGCGAACGCCGATGCACCGCCATGGGTGACACCGATCACAGCCAGGTCACCGGGTCGCACAAAGGGCACCAAGCCATCCGAGGGCAAGGCAGCCGGGTCCAAACCCATCAGCGACACATCCACCGGCAGATAGATATAGGTCACTGCGCTGTAGCGGATCGTCGTCGGGTCCACTGGCCAGGGCCGCCAGATCCTGCCTGGCTGCACAGCGCCCACGTCTGCAGATGAGTACCACCACTCCAGCTTCTGGGCAAGCGTGAGTTCCACATCAGGCACGAAGTCGCCGAACTGCAGCTCCACGCTACCCCGAGAAAACTCGATCCGACCGCGCATGTGCGGGCCGGTGATATTGCCCTGGCCATCGACCGACGATGTGAGGGTGTCGCCCTTTAGATCAGTGGCGGTGAGGACAAAACCACCCGCGCCCGCTTGGACTGGGGCCGCGTCTGTATTGAAGAAGACGGAGGCTGCGCTCCACTGGTTTTTGGTAGTCCACAAGCTCAGGAGCTGAAAGTCTGTTGGGCCAGTACCGCCGACCACGTAATCGGTCATGAGTGCCAGGCAGGCCTCGTAATCGATCCTGCCACTGGCGATGCCGGGATTCGTGTCGGTGCGGCCCCGATAGATCTGCCCCTCGTAGTCGGAGTAGATCTGCCCCATCCAGCGAAACTGCACTGATCCAGGGATTGCACGGTCGGTGGTGAGCGGGGCCAGGTCGATTACCACGGGCGGCGGCGTGAATGACATGGTCTTGTGCACGGGCACGCCGGGGCCGGTTGCATAGGTGGCGATCAGCGTGCCGATCATTTCTTCCCCGACGCTCGTAGTCCCGTATGAGCCGCCCTTTGCGCTGTTACTGCTGGGTGGCTGGCCGGTCTTCTCAAACTCCGCAGCGCTCTCATGGTCGCTGCGGTAATTGGTCGTGCTACGGTCGAGGGATACCGCGCGTAGATTGACCGTTTTGGCTGTGTAAGCCACGGTACCGGTACCGCCTCCGAGATTGCCCGCACCATCGTCGGACGCGGTGCGAGTGACGACGATGCGCCCATCGGTGGTCGAGCTGGACTCTTCCGTCAAGGTTGCACTGTTCGAAGCCGATGAAACTATGGCGACTTGGGCCAGTCGCATTGCGTTGCCTTCCATGGCTGTTCCTTATCCTTGCTGTTGTGTGATCGGCAGGTATGCGCCGGTGTAGGTAACGTCGCTGGTCTTCGTCGCGGTCGTCGTGCTGAGCGTTCCGCCGCTTGTATTGCTGACCGTGCGCGCCGTGGTCCAGCGAAGCTGGAGAGACTTGGTAGCGGGCTGCTGCGCGAGCGTGAAATTCACATACCCAGCAGAGTCCGGCGCAAGGCCGGTAAAGGTCTCCTGCACGACAGAACGCAGATCACAATCAATTTCGAACTGCGCTCCAGCGTCGGGCATGACGGTGGGGCGCAGCAATACAAGGCGGCTTGGATAGTCAATCCGGCCCGAGGCAGCTCCAGCGAGCTGGCCGGAGCCGTTGTCAGTGACAGTGCGAACGACGCCGCCGCTGAGGTACTTCAGCTGCAGAGAACCAGGCACCACTTGATCTGTCACAGCATCGGCGTCGATCGTGAAAGCGAACTCAGGCGCTCGCACGCTCGCACCTTGGTTTGAGCGGTCTGTGTAGGCGATGCGGCTACCGAAGCTGATATTGATCGAGCTGCCGATATCGGGAATTTGCCGCAACGTGAAGGTCAGCGAGCCAGTGAACAGACTCACAACCCCGCTGCCCGCACCCTCCAGGCGTCCCGTTCCGTCATCCACCAATACGTACCGCTGGCCGAGTGCCCAGTACTCTACAGTTGTGGTCCCGGCTTCTGGGAGCGGCGTGAGCTGCTCGACAAAGATCGCGCCCGCGTTTTCCTCTGCGATGCGGATGCGCCGAGAGTGTGGCGTGATGCCGACCTCTACACGACGCGGAGAGGTCGCAAGCACCAGCGTTTGCCGTGCGCCTGGGCGCTGGTCCACCGATGCCACGGTGGTGCGGCTGTTGGGCACCACACGGACATAGACGCTTGAGAGCTGCAGCCAGTTGTCATTGATCTGGGTTGCAGCAGTGAGGCGAGAGGCGCTGTAGAACAGACCCGAGTCAGAGTAGATCGTCTCCCTGATGATCGTTTTGTTAGCCTGCCGCGCGTAAGTGCGACTAGGTGGCGATCCCGGAAAGTCCGCAGGCAGGCCGTCAAATAGCTCACAGGTTGTGACCTGGGCTTCAAAGTCGACGAGCACGTTGTTGATGATTTCGGTGAATGTGCGCGTCTCCGTAGTCAGAGCCTTGATCCGAACGCGAGCCCGCCGCTCACCCGCCAGGCCTTCGTTGTAGACGAGGACGTATGTCTTGCCGATAGAGGGCGGTTTCATACCCGGCCTCTGCAGGACCTGCATGGACTTCATAGTGCTGTATGCGGCTTCGAGCAAGTAGCCCGCCCACTCCGATCCTGCCGACATGCCGCTTTCAATGCGCTTCGCGATCTGGGCACGGGTCGCAAATGGGTCTTTCAACGTGAGCATCACGATGCTCACATTCGGGTCAGCAGGCGGCTCAGCGAGGATCACATTCGACCCCATGAACGGAGTCGTATCAGTGTTTCGCAGCACGCCGAAGATCTGGTAAATCTCCACCCGGCCAACCGTGCGGGTCTCTTCGCTGATATCAGGGAAGATCTCATTCGACCGCCCGCTGGTCAGCAGCTGGGCCGATGGCGGGCCGCCCGACTCTGGCGCGTCGTTCATGCTCACCGAGCGCGCAAACAAAATATCACCGGCAAGTAGCGGCATCTTCATACCTCCATGAATTTGAAAAATGGCGTGTAGAGCAGCTCGGGCTTGTGCTCCCCGTCCTGAAGCCTCCAGATCGGCTCGGCCTGGAAGGCCGCACCTTGGGTGGCATCAAAAACCACGGTCCGGGCGACACCTCGCACCAGCAGACTGAACTCGGCACCGCTGATGGATGCCCAGGCATAAAGCTGGTCGCAGGTAGCGCGAGTTATCCAAGCGTTGGATGCACGGCCATCCAAGGTGATGGGACGGCCTGCTTTGCGCTTCCCGGTGTGGACGATCAGCGAGCCTTCAGTCCCCCAGCGGTTCTCAGATACCACCGGGCTCCAGGAATACTCATCGGTCCAGACCAGCCGGTCAGAAAGCTCCAGCTCTGTGGTTTGGTAGGTCAGCGTGATCATTGAACGACCCCTTTGCCCGTTGTCAGATCACGCAGCAAACGCTCAGTCGCAGATTGGGATTCAGCGTCTGCAAACTTGACGGTAGTCTTGGTGCCGTTCAGCGTAATGTTGGAAACATAAGTGTTCCCGCCGGTAGCGGCACTTGTGCTACCGCTGCTGGTGGACGTGGAGCCTGACGTCGACGCCTTGGGCTTGGTGTTTTTGCTGTTCTCGTATTGAAGAATGGCGGCAGCTTCACTTTTTCCGCTGTCGTTGTACTTGTAGTACTCCGCCATTTTTCCTAGAGCCTCAGCAAGCGTGCCGAACTTCCCTGCCCATTGCTTCTGAGCGGCTGATGCTTCGTAGTCCACACCGCCTTGACTGTTGAGGAACTGCTTGGACAGGCTTACAGCAACTGCTTCCTCCAGGCCTGCACTCTTGAGGTAGTCCACGATCGAGGACTGCGTCCAGACGAACTGCTGCTGCACATTGCCTTTGGCATCGCTGGTCATGCCCTCACGGTTACGGAATTGGTTCCCACTGCTGCCAACTTCTTCGACACCGGCCCCCAGCTCCTCGCCCTTTGAACTGCGCCGACCAGGTGCAAATGGCCCTCCGGCAGTGTTGGCCAGGCGGTTCAGTGCCGTGGTCTGCTGCTGGATCGAGTTGGTGGTGTTATCGGTTGAGCCTTTGAGCTGACCTTGCACATTGGAGAGATCCCGCAGCTTGTTGGCCGTGGTTTCTGCGATGTCACCCTCAAGACGCTTCACCTCCGCAGCTTTCAGGGCCGCCTCGATTTCAAGCTTTTTTGCACCGTTGTATTCACCAGCGGCGATCAGCTCAGCCTTTTTTGCCTGGGCGCTGGCGATCGCGGCCTCGGCTTCAATCCGCTTCGCTTGTGCTGTCAGGTTGAGCAGCTCGATCTCCAGTCTGCGGATCTCGTTTTGAGCGGCAATGGCACCGCGCTCATCCCCGCGCGCCTTGGCGACCTCATAGATGCGCTGTTGCTGCTCCATCGCAAGCCGAATGGTTGCGGCCTGGACGTCCAGGTCGGTGAGCTGCAGGTTCCGCTTAGCCTCGATCGCCCGCATCTGGTCCTGCAATGCATCGCGGTACACCAGTGCAGCCTTACCGGCCTCCAGCTCTGCCTTTGTCACATCTTCAGCAGTAGCCTTGCCTGCAGCTCTGGCAGCGCGTACTTCCTCCAGCTTGGCCTTGGTGCGCTCGTATGCGTCACGCAACTCACCCAGGCGCGCGCTGTTGTCCTTGTATGCCTCTGCCTCGGCCTTGGCTTGTTCAGCGGCAAGGCGGCCTGAGCGGGCCTGAGCCACAGCCTTATCCGCATCCTGCTGACGAAGGCCAATTTGTTTCTCTAGGTCGGTGATCTGCTTCTTTCTCGCGTCGTCCACCACAGCCATCTGGGCAACTTCGGCCTGCAATGACTTGAGTTCCTCCTTCATGGTCTGCAGTTCGGCCAGCTTGAGGGCTGCAAGCTTCTGCTGCTCTGCAGCGACCTTTGCAGCAGCAGCAGCCACGGCTGCACGCTGTTCGGTCTCAGTGCCGAATGCTGAGGCCAACGCGACTGCAGCCTTGCCTTCAGCTTCGCGAGCTACAAGGCTCTTTTCTTGCTCCGCAATCTGCTCACGAATGGATTCAAGAACCAACCTGTAGCCGTTTTGCAGCTTGATGAAGTTGTTGGAGCCGTTCGCAGCCGCAGTTCCGGCTTGCTCAGTTTTGGCCGCCAGATCCTGAGTAGCAAGGGCTGTAATAAGCGCCTGATCGCCACTGGCCTTGATTGCCGAGCGCAGCACCTCGTTGTGAGATGCCGCCCGAAGCAGCTTGTCCTGAGCTTCCTTCTCGATCTCATCGAATGCGGTCTTTACGCCTGAGAAATCCCAGTTGGCAACGGCTGCAGCGATGGTGCCGATCGTCTTACCCATGCCGACGAGGGACATGTCCAGCAGAACGATTGCCCCCTGAGCAAGCTCGGCGGCTGTCTTCACGGCTGACAGCCCACCCGACTTGCCGATGTTGTCGGCCATCTCAGTGAAGGTGTTCTTGACGTTGGTGAACTCTTGGCTCAGGGTCTGAGCCTCGGGCGCACTGCCATAGATTTCCTTCAGCCCCTTGGTAAGCGCAGGGAACAGATCACTGGCCGCGATCTTCCCTTCTTCCACTAGCTTCATCAGCTCAGCGGTTGTGATGCCCATGCCCTTGGCTGCAGCGTTCAAAGCGCCAGGCAGAGCCTCGCCGAGCTGGCCGCGCAGCTCTTCCGCCTGCACGACCCCCTTGCTAGCCATTTGCGACAAGGCCTGGAGCGCATTGGTGGTCTCCGCGCTACTCTTGCCTGCCTTGCCCATGGCCGTGGCCACAGCTTCGAACACCTGGCGCGTTGGTTCACCCTCTACGGCTGTGCCCTTGGTAGATGCAGCCAGGCTGAGAAACGCCTTGCCTACCTCGGTGACATCGGCACCAATGCGAACGGCCACAGTTCGCACAAATTCAAGCTCTTTTGCAGCTTTCGCCGCGTCTCCCGTGACTGCAGTCAGGCCGCTTTGCAGCTGCTCCATCTGGGCTGCAGCGGTCACCAGTTCGCGGAAGGTGAAGGCAGCGCCCAATGCGCCAGCCATCTGGCCCAGCAATTGGGACAGGTTGCTCACCCGGTTGCTGAGCTGGTCAGTGGTATTTGCCGCGTTCTTCTGAGCTGAGCCCATGTCGCGGGTGCGTTGTGCTGCCTGGTCGGCTGCAGCAGCCTGTACGCGCAGGGACTTGGCGTAGTTCTCGGACGCCTGCAGCTCCTTTGCCGTTGCTGCAGTCAATGGGCCGAGCGCGGACAGTTCTTCACGTTTGGCGGCAGTCGCTGCATCCACAGCGGTCGCTTCAGCACGTTTGGCACGGGCAATAAGGGCCAGCTGGTCGGCCTCAGACTGGCGCAGCGCAGTCAGCGCACGGGATGCCGCAGCTTCATCGCCCTGAGCCTGCGCTGCTTTGAGGCGTGCCTGTTGCTCAGCCTGTGTCGCAGCCAGGTGCTGGCGCTGTAGCTCGATTTCCGACTGCTCGGCTTGCAAGCCAGCCTTGATGGCCCTGGTCTTTTCGTCGACCGCCTTCGCCAGGTCGCCCAGCTCGGCCCCTGCAGTGGTTGCGGCCTGCGCGGTGCTTTTGAGGCTGCTGGCAGCGTTCTTCTCAGCTTCCGTCAGCTGGTTGACGTCGCCTTTGGCTTGCTCGGCACTGTCACCTAAGCCAGACACAGCCTTTCCGGCATCTTTGCTGGCAGAGTCCAGGCGGTCGACACCAGAGCCAGCAGCAGTAGCAGCCTGGGCGAGTTCCTGGGTATTGCCTTCAATGTTCTTCAGGTCGCCTGCGAGCTGGTCGATGCCTTCTCTTTTCAGGCGAACCGTGAAGTCGATCTGGTTGTCATTGGCCATGATGCACGAGGTGGGTATGGGTAAAGAAAAGGGCCGCGCACCGCCTGGTGGAGCGGCAGGCGGCCCTCAGCCGTTGCGGCTGCTTAGCTCATGCGGGTGCGGTAGTACTTGCTGATCCCTGCGCCCGTCTTGGTGGGGTCCATAAGGACCGTTCCCTCGACATCGAGCGAGTTAAAGCCCTTGCCCACCAATGTCAGCGCCTTCGTTACGCCCTGCGAAGCGCGGAAGATGTCCACCACCACTGGCTTGCCGTTGTCGGCTTCGTTCAGGCCGCCGAAGATGAGCTGCAGCTCCACCGCCTTGGTCGTGAGCGCCTCGATCGCGGCGTATGCCCCATAGCTGTAGCTGATCCACAGCTTGTCGCTTTCGGTGATGTCTTTTGCATCAGCCAGCACGAACACACCTTCGGGGCGCACCTCGTAGTTGCCAGCCATGGGCACAGGTGTGGCTGCTCCGGCTGTAGCCCCTTTCTTGACAGCCACAGCAGTGGGGCTGATGTGGGTGAGTGGCAGCAGACCACCCAGCGTAGCCACAAAGGGCTCATCCGTGGCGGCACCAGCCCCAATGGCTTCCACCGTGCCGAGGACAGACCGAGCCAGGTTGACCACATTCAGATCGGCCAGCTTGGCTTTCATCTTGACTTCCTTGACGCGCCGCACTTCGGCATGGGTGCCACCGCCCAGCGTCGTCATATCCTCCTGCGTCTGAACGTCTTCAGAGTGCTCCACGGAAAGCTCCAGCACGTTGCCGACAGGCATTGGCTGAGCCAGTGTCCCGTAGGCACGGGCGTACACCTGTCCCACCGTCATGGTGGGCTTGTAAATTTGCTTGATCACATCGACTGGCATAGCTGGTTCCTATAAAAGATTTGCAGAGGTAAAGACCGTTTCCACCTGGAAGGCGAGCGGTACATAAACGAAGCCCGATACATGACCGGCCCCCGGACCAGGTCCCAGGCGCATAGGCCCCGCGACGTTGGGCGGGCGAAAGCCCATCAGTGCAGCACCAGCTCTGGCGGCAAGTTCCCCGGCCTCAGCTCTGGCAGCCTCACCTGTCTTGAGGGTGCGGACGTTCCGCACCGTGGAGACGATCAGCCAGGTGTGCTCCAGGTTGGACACTTGACCGTCCGCTCGGGAGTTCAGCACCCGAAAGCCGTTCCAGATCACATGCACCGCAGGAGTCGGCTGGTTCTCTTCTTTCACAAGGGCAAGATCAGCCGCCGTGAGCACATGGACTTGAGGACGCATGTCGGCGAGGCATTCCTGAAGCCGGGCCACGATGAATGGCTCGGGCGCGAGAAAGTTGTTGCGGTGTGCGGCGGTCATCAATAGCCCCCCCAATCGAAGGCCGAGCTAGGCGCACGCGTCACCATGTGCCCCGCTGGCTGCGAGACCTCGGTATCGGCACCACCCAGGCTGACGACCCCCTTGTTCAAGTCAACCAGATACTGGTCCGCCCAGGCCGCACCACGGCGCAACTCTTCAGGCACATATGCGCCATACAGCCGCTTGAGCGCGATCGCGGCCACCGCTGCAGGAAGACTGCTGCCCTGCACCAGGTCGGCTGCCAGCGGCATCTGTGCGCGGTAACGGGGAAACAGGTACGTGTCAGCGTGCTTGCTGGCACGGCTGAGAGCGTCCTGCAGCCGCGCCAGAGCAGCCGTCGCGACTGCAACATCCTCCGCTGACCAGGCGCTGGTATCGCCCGCTGCCGAAATGGTGGCCAGGAGCTGGGCATCGAGCGCGGCGTCAGGCGCACCCCGCTGTGCCAGCTCCCGCCAGCCATCCGTGGCAGCGTTCACCAGGTCGGTCAATGTGGCGTATGCAGACACGGCGACCTACTCAGCGCAACACGCGGATGATTTCGCCAGCTGCGCCAGCTGCATCGCGAGCGCGGCCTGCAGCCACACCAGCGGCCAAAGTGATCGCACGGCCATTGGCATCGCTCTGCACTTGTGCACCGGCTGCTACTGCCCCACCGGCCTCGACCAGGATCTCGCCATGGGTCGCAACGGAAGCCTGCTCACCGGCATCAAACGAGGTCACGGGCACACCGAGAGCAGCATCAGTTGCCCCTGCAGTAGCACCTGCGAAGTTTGCAAACCGGAAGCGGGACAAGGGGCCTGTGGCCAGGATGGTCGTCGCCATCAGGATTTTTTCAGTCAGCATGTCTGCTTACTCCTGGGTAGTTTGGGGAGCCGTTGCGACGAGGTGACCCAGGCGCTCAGCCTGCTCGGGCGTGAGCACAATGGACTGGCCTACGTCGTAGAACTTGCCGTCATGGCGAATGGGTACTGTGCGCACCGTGTAGTGCCCTGCGTCGTCAGGCGCAGCCTGCTGCACCTGAGCGATGGCAGTGATCTCTGCCTCACTGACAGCGTTGGCGGCAGGGTTGCTGCTTTCGGCGGCTGTTAATGCCGAGCCAGCTTCAGAGCCATCTTTCGGCGTTTGAGCAGAGGCCTTCTGCGCTTCCACGTCCGTCTGGCTGGTCTCCGAGGCCACCGACTGAGGAGCTGTGGTGGCGGCACCATCAGCGCCAGGCGTATTGCTGGCGTCGAGCTGGCCCGCTGTGGTGCCGGGCTTGTCATTGCCTTTGTCCTTGGGTTGGTTCTTTGCCATGATCAAGCGGCTCCCTGTACCAAATAGCCAGCTTCAGCACCCAGCATGTAGGGCCGGAAGATGTCTGTGTTGCGGATGATTTCCAGCTTGCCGTCCTCGGTGCGGGTGTCCACAACCGGGTTGCCCTTCTTGCGCAAGGTGTAGCCAAAGCTGGGCTCATAGGGCGAACGCACCGGGGCGTCACCAGCTGCAGCGGGCGCAGCCTTTGGCACGTAAGCCAGCACCAGGTTTCCGCCCCACAGGTCGGTGACGACACCGTTGTCTGTCGAATAGATGCCTTTGCCCACCACGATGTTTTCGATCTCGAAAATCTCGCGCAGATCAGCGATCTGCACCAGGCGGGAACGGGTGTCGCTCAGGATCGCCTTGAGCTTGGGGTGGCGTTTGAGTGCACGCCAGGCCTTGTAGCCGATCGCCATAGTGTTGGGCTCTTTGACGATCTTGTTGCGCACAGCTGCTTTCGCTTCGTCCACCACGCCTTCAGGGTCGCTGCTGGGGTCGGTGAAGACTGAACTGCCGGATAGGGCGATCTTGTTGCCTGCGGGGTAGTTGGCCGGGTTCTGCGTAATGGAGGCCACCATCGCTTCGTGTCGCAAGCGGATGCCTTCCACCACACGGTTGGTAGCGTGGGCTTGCAACGGGAAGGCTGCTTCAGCGTCTTCGCGGTAGTCGATCGGGTATTCCAGATCGTGCTCGTCCAGGCTGATGTCGATGCCGTCGACGTCATCCGGGTTGATCCGGTTGGACTTGGCACGCAGTGCGCGCTCGGTCGCATACAGCCGGAACACGTCCTTGCCGAAGCGTGGAATCTTGCCGCCTTCTTTGTCCAGCGTTACGAAGGGCAGCAGCTGGTCGCCGATGAATTCGGCGTTGCTGTAGCCCAGTGCGAGCGCACTGAGGACCGGGTCCACAACACGCAGTTTGCTCAAACGTCCCATGGGTACTTCTCCTGGTGGGTATGGGTTGGAATTACTTGCTGCGCATCACTGCGTGAGCTGCGGTGGCGTAGTCGACCTTGTTGGTCGCTGCGTAGGCGCGGATGCGCTTGTCCTGGGCCACGCGATCAGGGTCAGCGCCTTCGGCAAACTCCACGGGCGTCTCGGTGCCGCTGTCGCCATGGATGCCAGAGGCAGCGCGATCGCGGGTGGCCTGCTCGCCAAACTCCACCTGGCGGGGTAGCGCCTGGATGAATTCGCGGAAGACCTGGTGCAAAGGCTTTTTCTGATCGCCCTCACCAAACTCGACATCCGCTACGGTCTGCAGCTGCGTACCAATCGCTGCCACCTGCGCAGTGGCAGCGGCAGGAATGCGCGCGTCCGTTGCCATGGATTCGGCAAAGGCGACGTTTTCAGCATGGACGGCCTGAGCAATACGCCTGGCTTCAGCGTCCCGCAGCTCCTGGAGCTGCCGCTTGTTAGCTTCGTTTTCAGCGCGTAAACGCGCGGCTTCTTCTTCGGTCACGTTGGACTCCTGTGGTGGTGAAACTTGGGTGTTGTCCTCTGCAAAGGCAGCAGGAAGAGATGCCGCCTCGCGAGCAGCGTTGATGTCTTCAGCCGCGCCCAGCTCAAGAGCGCGCACGTCGTAGTTGGGAATCACCCGGTCTGCTTCCTCCAGACCGAACTTGCTCACGATCCATTCGCGGATGGAGCGCAGAATGTTTGCCGTCGTCATGGCGTCCCATTCGCCAAACTCGACCCCCTCGCGAAAGCACACACAGCCGTCGTCGGCTTCAGAGAACTCTGGGTCGTCCAGGCCCTTGACGCCTGGGGGATGCGCGCCGAGGAAGCCTATGTGGCGCAGATACCAGACACCAGGCACGGGGTTGTTGGCGTCGGTGGGGCGGTAGAACTTGGCTGAAATTTTTTCGTAGCGCCCATCTCGCACGCTTTCAGCAAAGGCGGGGTCCACTTTGATGGGGGTAGCGAACAAGCCGCGCTCATTGACGGTGAGCTGAGCGGCCCAACCCATGGCGGGGTCATCAATCTTGGGATGACCGATGACCAGCGGGGCCTTGCCCTTTTTGGGGTCGTATGCCTTTGCCGTGGCTTCCAGGTCGGCCTGGCTGAACTCGATTACCTCGCCAGCAGCCGTGGTCCACTGACCAGGCTTGAAGATGTGCAGAGGCTTTGGGGAAGAGGAAACTTGTGGCATGGACCGCACTGTCGCGCGGCGTGGGTCTCTTGCCTAAATCAAGCGTTTGAACGTTTTTATGACGCTGCCTCGCGCGCGTGAGGCAGGTTTATTCGAGGTTCAGCCGACCCTGGCGGCGGCTGAGATCGTCCTGGGTCATAGCGTCCATGATCTGGCGGACGCGTGTAGGAGTGAGGTGGTATTCGCGCGCCAGCTCGTTGTAGTTGCGGCCTGAGAACCGCTCGTACATCTCGCGGTCGCGCAGGCTTGCACGATAACGCAAACCCTTGCCGAGGTAGAAGTTGCGCCCCCCTTCTTCGGCGCTCAGTCGCTCGGTCTGGCGTAACGCCAGCGTGGCCAGTTTGTAGAGGCGCTCTGGCGTCGGAGCTGTCTCTTCATCTTCCACGAGCTGGACGAACAACCACTCTGCGATGGTGCGCAGGTTCTCTGGGTAGTTCTCGTCCAGCTGCTGGTGCAGCGGGGCCAGCTGCTGCCATTCAAGCATCTGCAGCCCCCCGCTGTTGCCAGACCTTCAAGGCTTCAATCAACGTGTCGAGCTGGGCGCTGTTGGCAAAGCGCAGGGCACTGACGTGCACAGTGCGCTCCACCCATGCGTTCAGGGCAGTAGCGCTGGTGTTGCGCAGCACACCGTCGCGGCCAAGCTGGTTCCATAGAGCCCAGACCTTGCGCTCCTTTGGGCTGGCTTCTGATTTAGCGGCTGCAAAGCTGCGAGCTGCAGGGCGTCGCTGACCGGCCTTGACGACTCCCATGCGCTCGGCCAGGGCCTGCATGTGGCCGCGCACCCGCTGACGCTCGCTGTCGCTCATATCCTTTGTGCTTTCCTTCTTCGTGATGCCCTTGATCAACACGCGATAGTCGCTGTCCGACAGTTGGAGCTTCGACTTCAGCACATGGATGGCGGCGATGTGGTTTGCCATGGTTCACCCCAGCAGAGCAGGACCGAGCCACCAGTTCCACAGCCCCAGCAGGCTGCAGAAGAGAAATACCCATTGCTGGACGTGCAGCGCCCACTGACGCTGCCAAGCACTTACGGTGAGCCAGCCCACATTGCTGACAACGAAGGCACCGAATCCCAAGCCTGGAAACGAGGGCAGAGCCAGCAGCAATGCCCCGACCATACCGAACAACGATGCAAGGGAAGAAATGAACAGAGTGACGAAATTCATGGTTTTTTATCCTGCGGCGTTTAAGGCCCTGTGCGCCTGATAGGCACCAATGCCCCGGCTGATTCTTTTGGGACGAATTGGGACGGGTCTATGCCCGTTCCCGCTGCTTTCGGAGTGATGCAAAGACCCGGTGTTCTCGGACACCGGAAACCGGGAGTCGCCGCGCCAGCCCCTTTCGGGGAGGAGGTCTCGTGGTGATGCAGTGGCACATCAGCACGGTGGCACTCGATTCCTGCGGCAGTTGAGACCCGTGGAAGGCCGTGGCACACACCGCTTGCCACACCGACCTATCGCACCCCAAGGTGGTCGGTTGTGCGTGAAAATTCAGTCAGAGTGCCGAACTGCTGCCTGTGGCTCATGCCGGTCGCAGATGGCTGTGGCCGTCACCCGGAAGTCATACCGACCACACTCCCAGCGCGGCCCCTCAGTAGGGGCAGCATGGTCGGCAAACACCTCCGCGCCATGCTTGCAGTTACGGCAGCTCGGGCGCTGGTTGGCGGTTTTGTAGCCAATCGCAGCCTGGCGGGACTGGATGCTGCCCATGCTCAAGCCTCCTCGGCCTCGCTGGTAGCCGCCTTCAGGAGGGCATCCACCATCTTGTCAACTTCGGAGTCCACGGGTTTGACGACGCATTTGTCGCCCGAATCCAATACCTTGACACCGATCTTTTTCAGGTCGGTAGCGCTCATGTTGGACAGTGCGTCCTTGACAGGCTCCTCCCTGGTGCGAATCAGCACATCCACCTGGTCGGGAAAGTGCTTCTTGATTCGCGCGACAACCGAGTCGGCGTCGTCAAAGCTGAGAGAACCTTTGGCCTTCGCATAACCGACCTTGATGCCCGACAGGACTTGTGTCTTTGGCCTTGAGAAGCACTCGGGGTGCTGCTCAACAAGGGCTCGGAGCCTGGCCTCGGTCTCTGCAGCCTTGGCGAGCGCTCGTTTGATAGAGGGCAAATGCTCGCGATTCAAGGCCGCTTGGGCATCTCGCAGGGCCGTCACTCGCTCGCTCAACAACGAACGGGCCTGCGAATGCACCTCTGCAGCTTTGGTAATGGTTTCAAGTGCGGTTGTCATGGATAACCTATCAGTGTTTGGTGACTGCCATGGGGCCGATCTGGCCCAGGGCGATGGCTTCAACTGCCTTGAGCAATACAGGCGGTACTTCATGCAGGCGACCTGTTTTGAGGGCAGCAGTAAGGTAGGCACTCAGCATCGAATTGAGGGCGATATCGACAAGCTCCGACTGCTGACTGACAAACTCCTGGATACGAAGGGACAGTTGTTCAGTGCGATCGAGCATCTCCTCTTGGGTCATGGTGACGAGACCTTTATCCATAGGGCCTCCTCAGCAGCGGTAGCCACGGCTGGCGATACGCTGATAGTCCAGCGCACCAGGCCGAAGGACCGGCGAAGGCTCAGGCCGGTACACAGGGCCATGCATCACGTTGATCTGCGGAGGCAGAGCCAGGTTTGGCAGTGGCGCGGATGCCTTCTTCGGCTTGTTGGGCGAGCCAACAGGACGGCCTCCGCGTTGGTTTGTGTCTAGGTGCTTGCTCATTTGTTTTCACCTCCTTTTCTCTGGGCGATCTGTTCACGCATAGCGCGCACTGTGGGACTCATGCCACCACGGGCGGGGGCGGGCGCTGCAGGCCGGGGTACGGGCGTCGGGGCCTGCACCAGGTCGGCCACGCTGGCGGGACCATTCACGGTGGCGGCACGCGGGCCGGTGCGCAGCTCCTGCTCACGCTGAGCCTCAGCAGCAGCCTCCTGCTTGTTGGTCATGCCGCTGAGAATGGAGAACAGATAGCCATGGCCACTGAGCGGCAGGGTGATCCGTTCGTTGGCACGCATGCTCAGCATTTGCTCGATGGCTGCAGCCCAGTTGGTCAAAGGCGCATCCCAGTCGCGCCCCTTGAAGCTGATGGATCGGGCTTCCAGGCCTGGCAGCAGCTGAGAAATCAGCTTCAGCTTTTTGGCATTGGTCAGCCGCTGAGTGGGCGGCGTGAACAACGTCAGATACTGGAGCACCAGGTTAGCCAGGGGCACGCTCAACTGAACCAGCCGGTCAAACGTCCTGTTCGCTTCCTGGTGTCCCAGGATCTGCTCGAACGTGAGTTCGGCACTGCACACCGGGCAGGCAAGCTTTACGGAAGCTTCCTTCACAGAGGCCACCCCCGCACCTGCACATAACCAGCAGCGCTGCCGATCACAACCGCTACGGCCAGCAGCGAGATCCAGTCAATCATTTGGCGCGTGAGGCGACGACTGACCCGGCGTTTGCCGTGCTCAATTGCGCCCGGTGCGAAGTAGTAGCCCCCTGGGGGCAGGCGCTCTGTGTCATGCCGGGTGCAAGAGCATCCAGCGCGGCCTTGGCAGACGCCCAGTTCTTGGCAGGTACGTGTCTTCATTGGGAAGCCTTCTTGATGAGTTTTGCTTTGATGCTCTTGGCCTCAGGCCAGTCGGCCATGGTTTGCTCCACGGCCTCGCAGCTCGTGGCAAACAGGCCGGGGAAGCTGAGGCGACCTGTGGCTGTAATGACGGTGATTCGGTACAGCGCCATAGCTCAGCAGCCTTCGATTACCTGCGCGTCAACCTGTGGCCAGCCAGCTTTGGCGGCGGCATTCATGGCGCGGCAGACCAGGTTGTTCACAACCAAGGGATAGCACTCGCTGCGGGCATCGCTTGGTTTCCCCCCGCGTGGGATGTGCACCAAGCGCGCACGGATTGCGTCTGCGGCATCTGGGGCGAAAACCTGCTCGTATTTCAGTTCGAACCGAGCAAACTTGTGCCGCAGATAGCTCTCCAGCTCGGCGTCCAGCGGCTCCAGCTCGACGATCTCGCAGCGCTGGGCCACCTCGCGCACGTCTGCGTTTTGGCTTGAGAGGCGATCACGCAACTCGGGTTGGCCGATCAGGGCTACGCCTACCAGGCGCTGCATCCCGTCTTTGAGTTCGATAAAGCGCTTGAGGTGCTTGAGCGTGGCGCTGGGCAGGCAGTGAGCCTCCTCAATCACCAGCAGGTGGCGGCGACCGGCGCGGCGGCTTGCCTTGAGGAGGTCATGTACCTGGCGGAAGCGAGCCTCTGGGCTGCTTTTGACCTTGAGTTGAGGGTCGAGGGCTGAAGCAATGGCCTCTGCAATATGGCTGGACTTGAGCGTCTTACCCTTCTGGTCGTTGGCTTCCATGGCCAGGACGTATGGGCGAATAATGACGATGTCGCGCTTGTCTGCCTTGATGCGCTCCTCCAGATCCTCGGCAAGGGTTGTCTTGCCTGCACCGCTTTCGCCCACGACCGCGACAAAGCCATGGTGTTGGGCGCAGTCCATCAGTGTGGCGCGCACGTAGCGCACGCTGTTGGTCTGATGTACGTCATCAGGGCTCTGCACATCGTCCAGGAAGGGATTGCGTGGCAGATTGAAGTGCTTGCGAGCCAGAGGGCTCAGAGATTCGTTTTGCAGTAGCATGGTTTCTTCCTTTGAGGTTTCGGTTGGTTTCTGAACTTCAGGGGCGGCCCCGTCGAGGTGCGAACTCGCCGGGGCCAACTTCTTGGGCGTCGTGAAAAGTGCCAGTAGCTGGGCTGGTGTCGCCCCGTGCTTGCGCAGGCACTTCTCCAGGGATTTACGGACAGTTGTCTCGCCACGGGCAGGCCACACGCCATGGGTGACCAGACGACTCAGGGCCGAGCGGCTCAGCCCGCTTTCGCGACGAAGCTGCGACTGGCTCAAGCGCAGTTCTTCGAGTACTGCTGCCAAAGTCATGACGCCCCCCCGGCCACTACACGCAGACCGCTACGGACAGTCAGACGGGCATACAGGGCATCGAGCTCGCCCTCAGGGACACCATCTGGATACCAAGCACGGAGGTTGGCGGTGACCTCGCGGGTCATCTCCAGCCCCTTCTGGCGTAGGGCCGAAGCAGCCTCAAAGCCCGTAAGGACGCGCTCTGGTGGGGTGGTAACTGGCGTAGTGACGGATGGATTGAGATCCGTGCCACGGCGCGGCAGGAAAGTGCGCTCCGGAGCCTGCTCGATGACCTTTCCGGGGTCGATTCGGCCACCAAACGGCACCGCCTTTGCCTTGCGCTTTGCCTCGACTTCTGCGTCAGTAGTGGCGTCGTATGCGAAGCGGTCGACTTCCTTGCGGTTGGCCTCAAGTCGGGTGTCTGAAGGACGCTTCCAGTCTTCTCCGATCACGTTGCCATCCAGGCGGAAGCCTGCATCGTCGCGGGCAACAACTGGAACGCTGTGGAGTACTTCATTGCCGTCAGCATCGGTATCCACCACCATGGCTGCATCCAGCACCCATGGGTTGGTCGCAATGTTGAGTTTCTCCCCGACCATGACGTTGGGTACATCGCGGACATCGAACTCACGTCCATTGAAAGACACCGTGAGAAAGTCGGTGACCTTGCGGCTGACGGGTGTCTCTGTGAGCAACGCACGACAGACTTCCTCGGGCGGGGCCACGCGGAGTTGCTCTGCATTGATGCTGAGCCATGCATCGACCCGAGCCTTGCCATGGCGGCTGTGGATCTTGTTGGCGTTGAACCAACGCGACCAGCGACGAGCCTGGCCGTTCAGTTCGCCCAGGTTTCTCACTGGGCGCAGGCGCAGGCCAGCTTCAAAGCTGCGCTCGATCAGGTCACGAGTTTTTTCAATCTGGCCCGTTGCGCGGGCATTGCCTGGCGCGTGCGGGATGGTCTTTACTTGCAGACGGCGCGCGAGGTTGGCAAACAGACCGCTGGTGTTGGCGCTGCCCATGTCCATCATCAGAATGAACGGCACGCCGTGAAACGGATCGTCCTCACGCTTTTGGATGGCGTTGATGAAGACGTCGGAAAGATTCGCACCGCTTTCTGCGCCCAGCACGTACTGCAAGTAGACCGAAGCGGAAAAGTGATCAGAGATCTCGTAAGACCAAACCCGGTCAGATTCGATGCGCTTGAGATTGGCGGGCTTGTTCTTGTAGAACTTGTCGTACTCCATGACCTGCAATCCGCTTTCCGACTCAGTGCGAGCGTTCAGGTAATAAAGAACGCAGAGGGAAGCATCTACCTGCCAGACGTGGTTAGGGTGCAGGCTTCGAAGCTCTACCGCAGGCGCAGGTCGGTTGAGTTGGTCAGGGTGGAGGTTGTAATGGCGCAGGGCGCGTGCAATGGCGCTATCGCTCAGAGGCACGACCTCACCGGTCGCGGTATCGACACGCTCGGCACGCACCTCGCCATTGGCACGCAGTACCTCGACAGCTTGGCCGATGGACATGAGACGCTTATTGGTCTTGCGGTGACTCGTCATGAGCACCGCCGAGATAGCGACCGCTTCAGCGCGAGTCAACGAGACACTGCCTGAATCGCTGCGCTTCTTTCTCTCTTGCTTCACTGTGATCGTTCCTAGGTGGCGGTGCAAAGTGGCATGACTCATTCCCAGCTCGGCGCAAGCGGCGTCATAAACTGCCTGCTTGGCTCCATGAGGTGCCGCCTGTGCTGCCTGGTGCACCTGGACCAGGCGGCTGACGATGACGGGGTTGAGTGGCATGGGTTACGCAGTCGTCTGGCTTATTTGGACCACTGGCTCACTTCAGCCGCCAGTGCGTTATCTGCAGCAGTCGCGACGTCCGGCAGGTTGAACTCTTCGCGCAGTGCTGCCAACGCGGCAGTGACCTGGCCGACGAGGCCCGCCATGAAAACTGATTGATTGGGCGCACCCTCAGGGACATCGTTGAGTGCTACCAGCGCGGCGCGCAGCCCACCCGTGACTGACCCCAGGGCGTCATTCATCTTTTCCGTGGCTTCCTTCTGCAGATCCGCAAGAGCCTCATCGGGAGTCACTGTGGCGATGCGTTTGACCTGCGCTCGCAGCTTGTCCATCGCAGCGTTCTTGTCCGCCAGCACCTTGTCTACGGCTGTCTTCTCAGCCCGCACCTCGCGCAAGGCTGATCTCAACTCCTTCACGGACATGGTGGCTACGTCGTCCAGAGAAAGCTCACCGGTCTGCCCAGTGAGTTCCAGTTCCTCGATCTGTTCGTCGTCCAGGACGAGCATTTCGAAGAGCTTTGTTTGGTTCCCCACCGCTTTCAAAAGCGGCGTTGACGCCGCGTTTGCAAACTTGGCGGCTGATGCCATGAACTTCTGAGCTACCCGCACCTCAATGCCTAGCACTTCCAGGCGGGCCGTGAACTGGCCGTGAGGGCAAGCCGCCTTCAAAACCGCCAACCCTCTACCGACTTCAAGGCAGGCTTCAACGCTACGACGCATGTTGGCTGCGATATCACGTTGGATCAGGTCGGGGTCAGTGACGTCTGCAGGTAATTGATAGCCCAGTTGTTGAGCAACAGCACGAACTCGGGTCTCGGTCTCACGCTGAACTAAGGCAAGCTGGTTCGCAGCACTCACGTCTTCAGTGATGGCGCTTTCCAGGATCATTGGCTCTTTGGAAATGGGTGCAGGTGTGGGTTTACGAGGCATTTGCGACTCTTGGGTCCAGGATTAAAGAGATACGGCGTAACGGGCGCTGACGTCTTCCAGCTGCTGCTTGGCTTTACTCATGTTGGTGGCGACCGTTGTGGCAATGCGAACGAACTGAACACCCAATCGCCAGCGGTTGGTACCGGCAACCATCTCGACATAGCCAGTGGTTGCGAGTGCGGGCAAGTTCTGGCTTACCCAGCTCGGCGAGACGTCAATACCCTTTGCAATTTCGGTGGGCGAAAGGCCGAGAATTTCGTGCCCAGCCAGCAGCCGGAACAGCGCGCAAACTCGACCAATGGGTGATGCGAGCGAATAGTTTTTTTGGCTCATCTTTAGAACTCCAACTCTGGTGTGGCGTACTGCGCCACGTTGTGGTGGTGAAAGGCGACTTGCTCAAGGTGCTGACGAAGAGCGGCGAGAGTGGCCTCCGCGTCAGCTTTCTGAGGTGTCGCGTAGAAAGTGGTGAGCAGTTGCAGTGCTGCTGCACAGCTGCTATTCATGTCGAGTAGCTCTGAGCCCTCGGCTTTGCGGCCCGTGGGCATGGGCACCACAAGCCGACCGCTACTCGCAGCCAGCCATTCGCTGGCGTAATGGCATCCGCATGCCAACTCGTAAGCGGGCAGCAAAATCCCAGGCATGCGACCCGTGGCCAACCACTTGTAGAGGCTGTCGTGTGTCACGCCCATGCGGTCTGCGATGCGCTCGACACTGAGGTGCCGTTTGCTCTGGGCTTCTTCCTTGCACAGCCTGAGGGCATGCACGAAGCTGATCGCGCGCTGTCGTTTCGAATTCGACCGGATCATTGGAAGCCCCCAACCAGAGACGCTTCCAAACAAATGGTCCGCTGGAATGCGCTCAACAGGACCTTCTGCAGGCAAAGTTGAGCCAACAAACGAACACGAAAGGAAGTCGAAATGGACACCGCTGCAATCGAAAAGCTGGCAGGTCGCATCGAAGGAATGAGCCGCGCTGTACTGCACATTGCCGCCGCACTTGAGGACAAGGGCTTGATTGATGGTGTGGCCTTATCGGCTGCATGGCGCTCGGCAGTACCACCAGTGCAGCGCTTATTCGTCGCAGGACAAACACTGGAGCAGCTCGCCTGGGCTTTGGATGACGCACGTATGCACAGGCAAGCACACACACATTGATGCCAGACTGCAAACTGAGAACGACAATTTGATACATTGATGGCAGGACGCATGATGTCGGCCTTAGGCTGCAGCGAGCGACCGTCCAGATTGAGGCGAAAGAACACCGTCCTTCAGCTTCAGTTCGACAGCGATGTTGTGGGCTTCGCCTCTCAAGCACTTGATGCGTGGGTTGGTTTCGTCATCTGCAAGAATGGCAATCACCATGTTCGGGCTATAGCGTCTTTGCTTCGCCCAACCGGAGATTGACCAGCCGTTCTTGGCGAACTCTTCGCGGACCTGTGCGCGACTTTTTGGCATGGCGGTGTGCGTCCTATTTGCTGTGCAACAGTTGGAGTTGTTGCGCTTGTTTGTTAGTTGTTGTGCAAATTATGAGGCACAAACGTGCCTCTTTGCAATAGTTTTTAGGAATATTTGTGCCTAGCATTTCCGAACGCTTAGTCGAATGCCGAAAAGCACTCGGCCTGAGCCAGCAGGCATTGGCTGATCGGGTAGGCGTGGCTGTGCGTTCTCAGCGCAACTACGAGTCCGGCGATCGCAGTCCAGACGCTGAATATTTGGCAGCGCTCGTCGGCCTGGGTGTCGACGTGCTTTACCTACTGACGGGGGATGGCGCTGCGACTTCTTCGGCACCAGATCCAGCTGAGCTAGCGCTTCTCGACAGCTATCGGCGCTGTACGCCTGAGGCAAAGGTAAACCTCATCCAAAACGCAGCGCTGTTGTCTGCGGGCATTGGAGTGGCTGATCTCGTGCACAAGGGCGGCGGTCAGCATGTGGTTGGCGACAACGCTATCCAGATCGGCAGCGTGACAGGCAAGGCGCGTATCAAAAACAGGTGAGGTGAATCTTGGGCGAGCTTCCGAAGCAGTTCATGGCATTGCTTGCCAGACTGCTACCAAAACAAAAAATTCAGGGTGACGGCGCAATTCAGCTTGGCAGGGTTTCGGGGGATGTAAAAGCCGTCACACAGGTTGTGCACCAGCATTTCTATCCAGGCGCACTCAGTACCCCAGAGCAGCCGCGTTTTGATCCAAGCGAGATATCTCGGCCAAAAGAACGGCCCCCAGTTGTGCTTTCGCCCGATGAGCACAAGCAGGCTATTTCCAAGATTCTCAAGAAGCGAGATCAATTACTTCCAAGGGAGCGAGCGGGGTTTGACCGCTGGATGGAGGAACAGTTTAAAACCAGGTATGTGAAGGTAATTCCCCACGGAGAATTGCACCGGATTCAGCTGTACCTAGAAAAAACAATCACGAATAGGGAAGTCAAATAAACACAATGTGAAGGAGGCCCAGTCAATGATTTCAATAAAGCCCGTGTTACTCGCCTCAGCGTTGCTTTTTTCAACGCAGAGTTGGGCCGTAAACAAATGCACTGCACCAGACGGAAAGACTGTGTACCAGGACGCTCCTTGCCCTGGTAGTGGGATTACAGTTGCTGAGGATTTGGAGAGAAGAAAGTCTCAGCAACCTGCAAATAATGTCTCTTCTGGGACACGGAACAAGGAAGAAGATCAAGCGCAAGAGCAAGCGCAAGAGCAAGCGCGCCGTCGTGCTGAACAAACCGCTATGAATAGCGATGCCGGTTTGGAACTGGCAAAAAAGCGCTGCAAAAATGGTGTCCCTGAGAACCCTGTGGTCGGCATGTCCGAAGCTGATTTCAGAGGCTGTACACAGTTTGGTGTGTTATTTCCACCAACAAGCGTCAACACCACAGAGACAGCCGCCGGAGTCTTGAAGCAATACGTGTACTCCGCCGATCTCAACGCCGGCATCAGATTTGTCTATACACGCAATGGTGTTGTTAGCGCCATTCAGCGATAAGCCGTCCCATTTTTTCAACTGCCTGAGTCCCAAAATGGCATCTAAACCGCCAGCATCAAAACCGACACCCTCGCCCCAACCTTCGCCAAGGCCAAGCCCAGCTCCATCTGGGGGCCGAACATCTGTCGCCAATGAGAAATACAACGACCGCGCAGTAAACGGGGGAACAGTATCGTTCTCCCCACCACCCGCAGCACCGCCAAAACCAAAGCGATGACTGATCCAAAGAGCGCGATAGTGGACGAGACCACCATCACTGCAAAAGCGCATGAAGTGCCTGATCCAGACTGGGAGAAGCGCTCAGCCACCTTGTATCGCGCTTGGGTACAAGTGCGCTATCACCGCAGGCGACAACGCTTCTTTGACACGGTTGACAAATCATCCAAAGCACTGACAGCGATGCTTGGTGGCGCATCTATCATCGGTGCGCGTTTGAAAGAAATCGAACCGCTTGTTGGTCCCGCCATTGCTTTGCTCAGTCTGCTTTCCCTCGTGTACGTTTACTCAGACAGAAAGCAAACACATAAAGAACTAGCGGAACAATTCGCTGGGGTCATCGCGGCGATTGAACAAACGCCCGAAGGCACAGAGTCTCCCCAAGATGTTGCGAAATGGGCGTCAGAATATGCAAAGGTCGTCGCGAAGTGCCCGCCCGCATTGAAGACCTTGACGATCATTTGCGAACAAGAGCAGTCGATTTCCCAAGGAAGTGAACCAGCCCTCAACCAACCTGGTCTACTTGCTCGCATGTTTGCTAATTTTTTCTGATTTAGCTTGCGATAAGAGACGCGCGGCACCGTTTTTCAAACGCTTTAATTTCCGCTTTCGCGCGCGCGCGGCATCCTGCCGTGCATGGAAGATAAATCCCGCATTGCCATTGCCGCCCTGGCGCTTTCTGCATCTGGGCTGGTGTACATAGCCCAGCGCGAGGGCTATCAGGAAACGGCATACCCTGACCCCGTTCATGGCACCAAGGTGCCCACCGTAGGCTTCGGCACGACCCAAGGCGTGAAGATGGGCGACACTTTGCCGCCCGTGCGCGCATTGATTCGCCTGCGTGCCGATGCAGCTGAATACGAACTCGGCCTGAAGCGCTGCCTTCCGTACCCGATGTATCAGCACGAGTGGGATGCCTTCGTCGGGCTGGGCTACAACGTGGGTGTCACGTCGGTCTGCAAGAACAACGACCGCACAGGCCCCAGCACCATCGCCCGTGAGCTGGCTGCGGGCAACTACAAAGGCGCATGCAACGCCATCCTGCTGTATGACCGTGCGGGGCCTGTGAATAAGCCCCAAGACCGCTGCAGCCACCCCGACAACCGCACCTGCCCTGGCATCTGGAAGGACCGCCAGGCGCTTCAGAAGATGTGCCTGGGAGAGGCGGTGACACCATGAGCACCCGTCTCATCGCCATCGCCTTGGCTGTATGCGCCGCCATCGTGGGCGTGAAGGCCTGGGAAGCGCACCTGATTTCCAAAGGTGACGCACGAGGCGCTGCCCGCGTCCAAGCCGATTGGAACGCGCAGGAGAACGCCCGCAGCGCAGCCACTGCGCGTGACAACGCCACCAAATTCCGCAACGCAGAAAGGACCGCTTATGAAGACGCGAAACGCGAGGCTGCGCGCCTTGCTCGGGATGCTGCTGCTGCCAGTGTTGTTCGCGGGCTGCGCGACGAGATCGCCCGCCTCAACCAGCGCTCCCATCCCTACCCAGCAGGAGACACCGGCATTGCCGCCTGCACTCGCGAAGCAACCGTCGCCCGTGAGCTTTTCGGAGAAAGCAGCAGCGCGTATCAAGAGCTGGCATCAGAGGCTGACCAGCTCCGAGACCAGGTAATCGGCCTACAGGACTTTGCACGCTCGGTCTGCCGCGCCCCCTTTCCAACTCTTGAGAGAGCCCAATGATTTTCGAATTGACGATGACCAACCTGATCTCACTGGCGGGTCTGTTTTTTGGTGCTCTCTGGGCGCTTCTCAAAGTGATTGGAGGCCAGGCAGAACGAAGGGCGAATGAGCAGTTTGCGGCGTTGCAGGCATCGCTCACAAACCTGAGTGTGGACATGCGGCGTGAAGCTGACGCAGCTCGGCAATTGGAGACGTCCTTTCTCAAGTTTCAAGCCGAATTGCCGCGTGACTACGTTCGGCGCGATGACTTCGTCCATGTGCTCGGGACTATCAACACCCGACTCGACAACTTTGCACTGCGTGTGGAGCGCGTGATTGATAACAGACTGGGGAATGTGCAATGAATATGCTGAACTACAGCGCCACGGCTCTGAAAGCTCGCCGTGAGGCCATCCGCTGGCATTTACTGTCAGCCATCGATCTGTCTCGTCCTGTGGGCATCTACACAGAGGCCTTGCTGCCAATCATCAACTCTGTATATCCCGACGCCACTCATCAGGAAATCCGGCGCGAGCTGGACTATCTGGAAGAGCGCGAAACCGTCCGAATTGACCGCGACCCCATGGACCGCTGGTTTGTAAATTTGACCCGCACAGGGATTGAGTTTGTCGAATACACCATCGACGCGCAGCCAGGCATTGCACGTCCCCGGATTACGCAGGGCTGAACCATGGCACCACGTAGCAAAGTGCACTCGCTGCCGCCTGAGCTTAAAGAGTGGCTTGATGCCGAGCTGGTCAAACGCGGCTTTGGCGACTATGTGCAGCTCGCCGCCGATCTGAAAGCCCGTGGTGCCGAGGTTTCCAAGTCGGCGCTGCAGCGTTACGGCTCGCCCTTTGAGCAGCGAATGGCGCAACTCAAGATGGCAAGCGAGCAAGCCCGTGCCCTGGTGGACGCAGCGCCTGACGACGAGGACAAACTGGGCTCTGCCGTGGTGCGGATGACCCAGGAGAAAATTTTCACGCTTCTGATGGACATGGATATCGACGCCAAAGACGTCGACGTCAACAAGCTGTTCAAAAATGCCGCCGAGATCGGCAAGGCCTCGGTCACACAGAAGAAATTCAGTTTGGCCGTGCGCAAGGAGATCGAAGAGGCCGCCCGCAAGAAGGCCCTGGAAGACGCGGCACAGCAGGCCAGCGAGACTGGCAGGCAACATGGCCTTTCTGCAGCTGGTGTTGACGCGTTGCGGCTGGCGATCATGGGGCAGTTGTGATGCAGCAAACACAGGTGGCCCAGGCTGCGCGCATCCTGATGCAGTACCAGGTGGACTGGATCGCCGATCCTGCGCAGGTCAAGATCATGGAGAAGTCCCGCCGTATCGGTATCAGCTACGCGGAGGCTGCCGACGATGTGCTGTACGCGGCCAGCGCGGAGGGCGCGAACGTCTACTACATCTCCTACAACAAGGAGATGACGTCTGGGTTCATCCAAGACTGTGCGACCTGGGCTCGTGCCTTCAATGCTGCAGCCAGCCAGATCGAAGAGTCCGTGCTTGAAGAGGAGGACAAACAGATCCTCACTTACACGATCAGGTTTGACAGCGGCAACGTCATCCAGGCGTTCACCAGCAGCCCACGGAACCTGCGGTCTAAGGGACGACCAGGTGAGCGGTTGGTGGTTGACGAAGGAGCCTTCCTGGATGACATCAAGGAAGTCCTGAAGGCTGCCATGGCCATGACCATGTGGGGCGGGCAGATTCGCATCATCAGCACCCACGACGGGGAGGAAAACCCGTTCAACGAGCTGATCACCGACGTTCGGGCCGGGAAGTATCCATACAGCGTGCACCGGGTCGATCTGGACGATGCTCTGCGCGACGGGCTGTACAAGAAGATTTGCACGGTAACCGGGCAGGAGTGGTCGAGAGAGCGTGAGATTGAGTGGCGGCAGACCATGATCAACCGCTACAAACCCAACGAAGATGAGGAGCTTTTCTGCATTCCATCCAAGGGTGGGGGAGCATGGCTCTCCAGGACGTTGATCGAGGCCCGTATGCGAAAAGCGCCTGTGATCCGCTTCACAGGCAGCATCGACTTCAACAATGCACGGCCTGACCTGCGTCAGCGGGAAATGCAGGACTGGATTGATGAGCACTTGAAGCCGTTGCTTTCCCTTTTCAAGCCAGACGAGCGCCACGCGCTCGGCATGGACTTTGGGCGCAGTGGCGACCTGTCCTGTATCGCACCGGCTGCAATTGCGAGCAATCTGCGGGTGCGTATTCCGTTCCTGGTCGAACTGAAGAACGTCCCCTATAACGAGCAGCTGCTGGTGCTCTTCACGATTACGGAAGCTTTGCCCAGATTGAGCGGCATCGTGATTGATAGCCGAGGCAATGGCAGCTATATCGGTGAGGCGGCCTTTGATAAGTACGGGGCCATGGTGCAGCGCCTCATGCCTACCGAGGGCTGGTACCGCGACAACATGCCGCCCTACAAGGCGGCGTTTGAAGACGACACGATCGAGATTCCCCAGCACGATGGGCTACTCCAGTCGCACCGAGCGATTCGGCTGATCCGTGGCGTGCCGCGCATGCCAGAGGGCAAGACGGCGGACGGGGGCCACGGAGACAACGCGATGGCTTGCGTCTACGCCCATGCGGCATCCCGAATGGACTACGGCCCGGTGCACGTTGAGAGTCGCCCCCGCCGCAGTGAAGTATCACTTGAAGGCTATTGAGCATGTCCCGAGGCATTTACGTTACCCCCACTGAATTCGTCGCCTTCGCAGAGCCGAGGGCGGGACAAAGCTTGTCGCAAGACATTGCCAGTCGCGATCGCAGCATGGATCTGTCGTTCGGCTATGTGCTGCCGAACCCGGACCCTATCCTCAAGCGCCAGGGCAAGGACATTTCGATCTACCGAGATATGCGCAGCCGCGCTTCGGTCGGCGGTCCCATTCGCCGAAGGAAAGCAGCGGTTAAAGCCCTGGAGTGGCGCATTGAGAGAGGCAAGGCCAGCGCCAGAGTGACGCGCCTAATCAACGACGTGCTGTCCACCTACGACATGGATAGCCTGATCAATGAAATCACCGATGCTGTGCTCTTCGGATATCAACCGCTGGAGTTGACCTGGGGGCCTTTCAATGGTGCAGTTGCCCCGTTGAAGGTCATCGGCAAGCCGCAGGAGTGGTTCTTTTTCGATAACAACGCGCAGCTGCGCTTTCGCAGCCGTCATCAGCCTCTGGTGGGCGAAGAGCTGGAGCCCCGCAAGTTCCTTCTCGCACGTCAGGATGCCAGCTATGTGAACCCCTACGGTTTTCCCGACCTGTCGATGTGCTTCTGGGCTGATACGTTCATGCGTGGAGGGCTGAAATTCTGGGTGACCTTTACCGAGAAGTACGGCACCCCTTGGCTCGTCGGCAAACAGCCGCGCGGTACACCAGGCAATGAGGTGAGCGCGCTCCTAGACAAGCTAGAGTCCATGATCCAGGACGCAGTTGCCGCTATTCCAGACGACAGCAGCATCGACATCATTGAGTCCGGCGATAAGGGGGCCAGTGCCGAGCTATACGAGCGGCTGCTGATGTACTGCCGCTCGGAGATCAACATCGCTCTGCTCGGCCAGAACCAGAGCACTGAGTCCAACAGCAACCGGGCCAGCGCAGCTGCTGGGCTTGAGGTCGCAAAAACCATTCGGGACGGGGACGCCTCCTTGACGATGGCCACCATGAATCAGCTTCTGCGCTGGATCACGGATCTGCATGACGGGGAGCAGGCCCCGGCCCCCACGTTCGTGCTGTTTGAGGAAGACGACGTCAATGTCAGCCAGGCCGAACGCGACGCGACCCTTACAAAGGCAGGTTTGCGTTTCACTCCAAGTTATTGGAAGCGTGTGTACAAGCTGGAAGACAGCGATATTGAGGCAGCGCCAGTCGCTACTGCAGCGATCGGTGCTGATGCGGCTCCTGCTGAGTTCGCCGAGACTGCTGCTGTTCAGGACTTGGTTCAGAGAACCGCAAATGAGCTGGGGGCTGCTGCCGCTCCCATCTTTTCATCCTGGCTGCGGGATATCAAAGCGCTCGTGCAGCGCCATGAAGATCCACAATCTTTGCAGGACGCCCTGCTAGAGGCTTACGGCGATCTCCCGACAGACGAGCTGACCGAAGTTATGGCTTTGGCCTTTGAGTTGGCAGATCTGCAAGGGCGAGACCAGGCTGCTCAAGGGGGTAGCCGTGGCTGAGATGGGCAATGCCGCGCGCTCAGTTGTCGATGGAGCACGCCAGCAGTTCCAGGCGCAGATTGACTTCATGCGCCGAAAGCTCAATCTTCCGACAGAGAGCTGGAGGGACGTTCAGAAAGCAGCCCATGACCGGGCCTTCGTTGTTGCTGGAGCAGCAAAGGCGGACTTGCTGCACGACCTTCGTCAGGCGGTCGACAAGGCGGTCCAAGGTGGAAGCATCGCCGATTTCCGAAAGGACTTCGATGCGATCGTTGCAAAGCATGGTTGGTCAGGCTGGACTGGTCAGGGCACTCAGGCTGGCGAAGCTTGGCGCACCCGAGTGATCTACCAGACCAACATCATGACGTCCTACGCGGCAGGGCGTAGAGCCCAGCTGCTGGAGCCTGAACTGCTGCAAAAGCGGCCCTTTTGGCGGTACGTTCACAACGACAGCGTGACGCATCCCCGGCCCCAGCATAAGCAATGGGGCGATATGAAGCTCACCCTACGCCACGACCACCCCTTTTGGGAGACTCACTTTCCTCCGAATGGGTGGGGCTGCAAATGCAGAGTTGTTGCTGTGGCCGAGCCCGGCGATGAGGATGCGACCGAGCCTCCTGCAGGATGGGCTGACATAGATCCAGCCACCGGTGCACCTGTGGGGATAGACGAGGGCTGGGACTATGCGCCTGGGACGCGCTCAAATGACGAGCTGCGCACGTTCGTGCAGGACAAGTTGATCGAATACCCCCCCGCCATCAGCAAAGCGCTGTCTGCAGACGTCAATCGCACCATCAAAGCTGATGAACTGGTGCCCGACTTCGTGCGCTCGGTACTTGAGGATCGCCAACGCAAAGACCCGCTTTTCCTGGGCTTCATTGAGCGCCCTGACTGGATCATGGACGCTACAGGGGTCGATACGCGTGGCTACACCGCTCTTCTGCCTGCCGAGGCACCTCGACACGTACATGCTTCGCATGGGTTCGATGGCAAGGGGCAGAGATCGGCAACACCTGATGATTTCTCAAAGCTGGAGGAGGTCTTGAACGACCCCGACGCCCTGCGTGCAGGGGAAAAGTCCAGAAAAGGCAACCCTACGGTGGTTGCTACCAAGAAGATTGAGGGCGAAACGTTCCGCTCAGTGTGGGAAATCCTGTCAGGGAAGCGAAACCGATCCCTGCAGCTCACCAGCCTGGTCATCAAAACCAGCACCTAGAAATACAAAAGCCTCGTGCTCTGACCAAAACGTTCAAAACGAGACCGGCGAAAACTACCGGGGGTCAATGCACAAGGCAGGACTCAATTTTACGAGGAGTCGCTGTATGCCGCAAATTATCGAACTGACCAGCCGCAGCGGCTTGGACTACCTTCACGGTTTAGTCGAGCGCGCGGCAGACCTGCGTGCTCTTCGCAGAGAGATTGGCGAGGACCTGGCAGAGTCAACGAAACAGCGTTTTGCCTCTGCTACAGCGCCAGACGGTACTGCATGGGCACCGAACAGCGCTGTGACATTGGCGCGCTACAGCGCCCGCTTTGCGCGCAAGAAAGACGGGGATCTGACAAAACGAAGCGCAGCCAAACTGGCGAGCAAGAAGCCCGGAACGGGCGAAACCAGGGCGCTGAGTACCACGATCAATTACCAGCTCCAGGGTGAGGATGCCGTTTCTATAGGCAGCCCGATGGTTAACGCCGGTACCTTTCAATACGGCGCAAAGTCGGGTGAATATGGCTTTGGCCTCTACAGGACAAGACAGGGGAGCTTTCCGCTGCCATGGGGCGATATCCCGGCACGCCCATTCTTGGGTGCATCCGCCGATGACACGGCGAACATCGTGCGCCAGGTGCGTAGCTACTTGATGGGGGAGTGATATCTCCTGGGGGTGGTGTTACCTGCCGCTGCCAAAATGCGTTGTCCTCACCTTTCGCTATTGCGTATCACCCATGAAACCAGAAGTTCTAACTGTCGACGACTATCAGGAAATGGTTCGAATTTTCCACGATGAGAGCGATCGCGGCGCGGCAGTCTTGGCCGGAAGCTATGTAGAAAACTACTTGGGCACTTTCCTAGAGTCCAAGATGGTGGTCAAAGACAAAAAGCTCAAAGATAAGATTTTTGGCAGCAACGGAGCGCTCTCGACGTTTTCGCAACGCATCGACTTTGCGCGAGCGTTTGGCATACTGAATTCGCATGCCTGTGATCATTTGGATTGTGTGCGCGCCATCAGAAACCACTTTGCACATCATCCCAAAGAAGCGAGCTTTTCTAAAAGCCCTGTTAAGGACTGGGTGCGGTGTCTCGCTGAGGCGCTACCTCCTGATCCAGACGGTAAACCGGTGTTTACTGAAAAGGATGGACGAACGGTTTACTTGCTGGTAACCGGCCTGTTGTTCGCAACGATGAACTGGCCTCAAGGAAATCAAACAGATTGATCGCGCCAAACGGAGAAGAGCCTCCGAAGTCGCCTTTTTCCTCTCGCGAAAGAGTCTTTCAAGGAAGCAATCCCACTTCGTCCCGCCTTTTCCCGTTTCTTCCCATTTATCGCGCCTCTATCTCTTTCTTTATCTCAACTCCCCTCATGCAGCCGTTGCAAATCCCTATCCCACCTCATTGACCCCGCCTTGAACTCTCCCGTCATTTCCTCTCTGGTGCCCGTGGTGCTGTTCATCGCCATCGGGTTTGTCACGGGCCGACAGGGCTGGATTCGGGCTGCTTCGGTCAAAGATTTGTCCAACCTCGTGTTCATGGTGCTGTCGCCCGCGCTGCTGTTTCGCACCATGAGCACCGTGCACCTCGAAGACCTCAACTTTGGCCCGGTAGCCATCTACTTTGCCGCCTTCATCGCCCTGTATTGCGCAACGATGGTGTGGCAAGGCTTCACCCGCCTGGGGGCTGCACGCGCCCTGGCCAACACCTTCAGCAACACGCTGATGATTGGTGTGCCGCTGGTGGGCCTGGTGTTTGGCGATGCGGGGCTGGTCACGCTGTTCACGCTGATCTCCGTCCACTCCCTCATCCTGCTCACCGCCGCCACCGTAGTGTTTGAGCTGGCTGCCGCCAAAGAACACGCAGGCCAGTCCGACGCCACGCCCCCACCCATGTGGCGCACCGTGCTGCAGGCGGTGCGCAACGGCGTATTGCACCCGGTGCCGCTGCCCATCATCGCCGGGCTGTTGTTTGCCCAGACCGGGCTGGTGCTGCCCAGCGTGGTAGACAAACCCCTGCAACTGCTGGGCCAGGCCCTGGGCCCGCTGGCCTTGCTGCTGGTGGGCGTCACCCTGGTCTTCACCCCCGTGGGGCACCACTTCAAGGCCGCGCTGCGCATTGCCGTGGCCAAGTGCATCGTTCACCCCCTGCTGCTAGCAGCCATGGGCTGGGCACTGGGCCTGTCAGGCCTGCCCCTGGCCGTGATGATTGTCGCGGCCTCACTGCCCGTGGGGGCCAATGTGTTTTTGTTTGCGCAGCGCTATGAGGTGGCGCAGGATGAAGTCACGGCCAGCGTGGCGGTATCGACCGTGCTGGCGCTGGTGACGATGCCGGTGGTGATTTTGTTGACTACGCGGTTTGTGGTGTGAGGGGCGGGCGCTGCTTGTCGGTGTGCATGGGGGCAGCGCGAATTGAGCGTTTGTCTTGAGCCAACTTGGATAGCAGGACTCCGAAGCTGCTGTGGATTCCAAACTGATGGATGGCTCCGCTCAGAGCACGCAGTAGGCAAGTTCTGTGGGCTTACTGTCCCGCTATAGTTTGGCGACGTAATGCTTGCCGGGTTTCATGAAAAAACTATACCTGTTTATTTGCACAGTTCCGTCGTTTGCAAGCCAACAGGCATGCGGGTTGCAGGATCTTTTTTCAAAAGATGTATCGTCACGCCCCGGATGTATCAACCGGGTTTTGCCGTCTACATTGAGTTAGAGCTCATGGGTCGCCAAATCGCAGTTTCAATGCAGCAGGAAGATGAAGCTGCATTCCTCAGCTTCCTTTCTGGTACGGCAGATGTCGTCTTGTACCGCTCTTGGTCGCCAAGGCCAGAGCCTGTGACGAGCTTCATTCAAGAAGATTTGGCCTCGCCCTTCTGGGTCCATAACCTAGCGTTCCCATGGCAAGCGTCGTTTGAGCGCGTTGACTACTATGAAAAGGCTACTGGCGTGCCAGGATCCTACTTTCGCCTGCAAACCCGCGGCGCACCGCTCCTAGAGTATTCGCGCCATCCCATCCATGCACCGGAACCACAGGTAGGTGGAAGGCTGTACTGGGCCAAGCTATTCGTCTCACAGCCAAGTGAGGCCGCATACGACCTTGCTGCCTTTGATGCTTGGTTTACGTCCATAGCCAAATGGGTTCGCAAGCATGGCAAGAAAGTACGTCACGGCGGCACCGAGCCCTGGTGCCTACCGGCTGCGAGGCGAAGTCTGCAAAATGAGCTCTAACCCTTCCATCGAGAGGACATGCCCCGGCAAGCCGGGTCATGCCTCTCATATCAAACGTTCGGCAGCAAGAAATGGGCGCCCCAATAATCATCGACGACAGCTTTGACCTTTGGGTTTCCAATGGAGCGAAAGACCTATTTTGTGAAGTCGTTGTTGATGTAGCGAGACTTGAGGGTAATGATATTTCCGAGGTTTACGACATCGCTCCAGGAATCGCAGGGAGGTATGGAATATCTGGCCTAGGTATCGACACAGCAGAGTTCTATAAGTACTTCGGAGGGCGCAATGGCTTCCGCGAGCATCTGGAAGTCTGCGCAGCTCGACTCGATGAAGTCTGTGATCAAAATACGTCCGGACGGAGCGCCATGGCACACATCATTGCATGGGCAAAATACGTAATGGATGGCGGGAGAATCGATGAGGGCAAGAATCTCTAAAACGAGTGGCCATCTGCCTGACCAGTTCATCGAGCGGATTTGTCCAGGCAAGTCGGGCCAAGTTCTCTCATGTCAAACGTTGCGCGCCCGTTTGCGCTTGCGGCGATCAGCCTATCAGAGGCCGCGTTCAGCCGTTGACGGTCTCGGCTGAATTCACCCCCAACAACTGATGCAGATGCGTACTACTCGTCGTGTACTGCAGCACCACAGGCTTGCCGCTCAGGGCTTCGGCGGCGGCAAACGCGGCCAGGGTCGCTTCGTGAAAGCCGCACAGGATGAGCTTGCGCTTGCCGGGGTAGGTGATGATGTCGCCCACGGCGTAGATACCGGGAACGCTGGTGCGGAAGGTGGCGGTGTCTACCACCAGTTGCTTGCGTTCCATGGCCAGGCCCCAGTCGGCTATGGGGCCGAGGCGGGGGGAGACGCCCAGGGCGACGACCAGCACATCCACAGACACGGCCCGTTCGGTGCCTTCGGGCGTCAGGGTTTGCAGGGCGGCCAGCCGCTCGCCTTCGCGGGCGATGCCCGTGATTTGGCCCACCATCACTTCAACGCGCCCGGCATCGCGCAGGGCTTGTAGCTGGGCTAGTTGCTCGGGCGGGGCGTTGAATACATCGCGGCGGTGCAGCAGCACCACGCTGGCGGGTGGGGCATCGGCAGCCGTGGCGGCCTGGATGGCGCAGGCCACCGCCGCGTCGTCCCCACCATGCACCACCACGCGCTGGCCTTGCAGGCGGGCAGCGGGGGGCAGGTGCTGGTAATAAAGCTGTGTGCCCGCAAAGGCCTCGATACCTTCTACCTTGAGCGCCTTGGGCACAAAGGCCCCCACGCCTGCGGCGATAAAGACCGCACGGGCGATCAGCTCTACGCCTTGGCTGGTTGTGACGGCAAAGCGCCCATCGGCCTGCGGCTGGATGGATGCCACCTGGGTGCCCAGGTGCCATTGGGGCTTGAACGGCGCGATTTGCTGGGTGAGCCGTGCGGCCAGCTCATGGCCGGTGCACACGGGCACGCCGGGGATGTCGTAGATGGGTTTGTCGCCGTACAGCTCAACGCACTGGCCGCCCGCGTAGGGCAGGGCGTCGATGATGTGGGCGGACAGGCCTTGCAGGCCCAGCTGAAACACCTGGAACAGGCCCACGGGGCCTGCACCGATGACGACGGCATCGGTTTCTTGAATCATGGCTGTCATGCCCTGCGCACGGCGTGTAGCCACAAGCTGCGTTCAGTGCACAAGTACCGTTCAGGCTGAGTGTGTCGAAGCCCTGTGCAGCGCTTCAACCGGCTCAACGTGAACGGTTGGGGAGGGATCACTTGATCAGGTCAGCGATCTTGCCGGGCTTGCCGTTCCACTCGTCGGCGTCGGGCAGGGCAGGCTTGCGCTTGGTGATGCTCTTCCAGCCGTCGGCAAAGGCCAGTTCGGCGTTGAGCTTGATGAAGGCGACCTGATCGGAGGGCACGTCTTCTTCGGCAAAGATGGCGTTGGCGGGGCACTCGGGGATGCACACGGCGCAGTCAATGCACTCGTCGGGGTCGATGACGAGCATGTTCGGGCCTTCGCGGAAGCAGTCCACGGGGCACACGTCCACACAATCGGTGTACTTGCACTTGATGCAGTTTTCGGAAACGACGTGGGTCATGGCAGGAAAATTGTGTGGGGTCGGTCGGTGAAAACCCGTGATTTTAAGGCTTTCACCGCGACGAAGGGACAGGGCCCCTGAGCCCGCAAGGGGGACTCAGGGAATTTTCAAAGGGGTTCTCTTGCGCTGGATCAGTTCACCAGCACCGCACCCGCGGTTTTGTGGCTGGCCGTATCCACCAGGATCAGCGAGCCCAGCACGCGGGCATGCTTGAACGGCGCGGCCGGAATGGCCTCCTGCAGCAGCAGCTCCACATGGCCGATGGCGTTGGGGTCGAGCTGCGTGGCGGGTTCTTCGGCCAGGGTGTTGATGTTGAGCTTGTGCACTACAGCCTTGACCTTGGCCTTGATCCAGCGGTGGCCGTGCAGCGCCCAGTACACGCGGCCAGCCACCAGCGGCTCGTCGTCCATCCAGGCGATGGTGGTGCGCAGTTCGCGGCTGGCGGGCCAGGCGGGTGTGGCCGCTGGGGTGTCGCCAAAGTCGTCGTCAGCCGCCACGGCAGCAGGCGTGGGGGCGGCTACGATCCAGTCGCCACGCGATACGTCCACCTCGCGGTCGAGGATGATGCCCGCGCTGGTGCCTGCGGGCACGTCCTTGGGGCGGCGGGCATGGTCCAGCACCTGGGCCACGGTGGCAAGCTGGCCGCTAGGGAAAATTTGCACGGGCGTGCCGGGTGCCACATTGCCCGCAGCCACACGGCCCCAGAACACGCGGCGACCCTGGGAGGTGTCTGACGAGGACGAGAACTTTTCCACCCACTGCACCGGGAAGGCCAGCGCCAGCCCCGTGTCTGCCGGAGTGTTGGGCAGCTTTTCCAGCACCTGCAGCAGGGTGGGGCCCTGGTAGCCGCACCAGCCTGCGTTGGCATCCACCACGTTCCAGCCCTTCAAAGCAGACACAGGCACCGTGGCATGCACGGCAATGCCTGCGGCCTGAGCAAAGCGCTGCAGCGCGGCGCTGATGTGCTTCCAGGCCAGTTGCGGGTCTTCCACCGCGTCGAGCTTGTTCACTGCGAACACCAGCGAATGCACGCGCAGCAGGTGCACCAGCAGGCTGTGGCGGCGGGTTTGGGGCAGCAGGGCCAGCTCGGGGTTTTTCCAGTCGAGCTTGGTGGCATCGACCAGCACCACGGCGGCGTCGGCGCTGCTGGCGGCGGTGACCATGTTGCGGGTGTACTGCTCATGGCCGGGGGCATCGCCAATGATGAACTTGCGCGCCTCGGTAGCGAAGTAGCGGTAGGCCACGTCAATGGTGATGCCTTGCTCGCGCTCGGCGCTGAGGCCGTCGGTCAGCAGGGCCAGGTCGGTTTCGCCACCGCGCTGCACGCCTGCCAGGTGGTCTTGCAGCACGGCTTTGCTGTCCACCAGCAGGCGGCCAATCAGCGTGCTTTTGCCATCGTCCACGCTGCCGCAGGTGATGAACTTGAGGGCAGAGATGTGGTTATTAGTGCCCCCAGCGCTTGCTGGTTGTGCGCTGGCAGCTATCGAATTAGTAGTGCTCATTGGGAATACCTGCTTCAGAAATAGCCGTCTTTTTTGCGCTTCTCCATCGAAGCATCGCTGGTCTTGTCGTCCATGCGCGTGGCACCGCGCTCGCTTACATCGGCGGCCAGTGTCTCGATGACGATCTCGGCCGGGGTGGCTGCGGTGCTCTCCACGGGGGCCGTGCAGGTGATGTCGCCCACGGTGCGGAAGCGCACATCGCGGGTTTCCACCACTTCGCCCTCGCGGGGGGGCGTCAGCTCGGTCACGGGCATCAGCAGGCCCTTGCGGTCCACCACCTGGCGCTTGTGGGTGTAGTAAATGCTGGGCAGGCCGATCTGCTCGCGGTCGATGTATTGCCACACGTCCAGCTCGGTCCAGTTGCTGATGGGGAACACGCGGAAGTGCTCGCCGGGCTGAAGGCGGGTGTTGAACAGCGTCCAAAGCTCGGGGCGCTGGGCCTTGGGCTGCCATTGGCCAAAGCTGTCGCGGTGGCTGAAGATGCGCTCTTTTGCGCGGGCTTTTTCTTCATCGCGGCGGGCACCGCCGATCAGCGCGTCAAAGCGGAACTCTTCGATGGCTTCGAGCAGCGTGACGGACTGGTGCACGTTGCGCGACTCGCCAGGGTGGGCCAGGCGCACGGTACCGCGGGCCATCGAATCCTCCACGCTGCGCACGATCAGCTCAGCCCCCAGTTCCTTGGCCCGGAAGTCGCGGAAATCCGTCACTTCTGGAAAGTTGTGGCCAGTGTCGATCATGAGCAGCGGGTACGGAATGCCACCGCCGCTGGCCTTGGTGCCAAAGGCTTTTTCCGCACACTTGAGCATGACCAGCGAATCCTTGCCGCCCGAAAACAGCAGCGCAGGGCGTTCAAAGGCGGCGGCCACCTCGCGCAGGATGAAGATGGTTTCTTCTTCCAGGGCGTCGAGGTGCGAGTTGTTGAGGTGGTAGCTCATAGGCGGGTTCTGCAGCGTCGCGGAGTCGGTGCGTGCGTTCATGGTGATTTTTTGTGTTGACTCAGGTCTCAGTGCGCAAGGTGCAAGCCGCACTCGCGGTTGTCCTCGCCCTTGGTGGGGTCCACATAGTCAAAGTTGTTGGGCAGGCCGTGTTTCACGCAGTACTCGTGCAGGTCTTTGGACGACCAGTGCAGCAGCGGGGCCACCTTGATGAGGCCATCGGGGTTGATGCTGACGGGGTCCATCTGGGCGCGCACAGCAGTGTCTGTAGCGCGCAGGGCCGTGAACCAGACCTTGGGAGCCGTCTCGCGCAGGGCGCGGGCAAAGGGTTCGAGCTTCACTTCTTCGGTGAACGCGGCGTGGCGCGGGTTATCCAGCGCAGGCGTCGCGCCTTCCACCGCCTCGCGATGGGCGCGGGAGCGGCGGGGCAGGTAGATCTGCAGGTTCAGGCCCAGTTGCTTGGTCACCTCGTCGGCAAAGCGGTAGGTGGCCTCGGTGTTGTAGCCGTTGTCCATCCACACCACGGGCACATCGCGCTTTACCTGGGTAACCAGGTGCAGGATCACGGCTTCGAACGGGCGGAAATTGGTGGTGACGATGGCTGGCTGGTTCAGCCCCAATGCCCAGGCCACCAGGCCTTGGGCGTTGCGGCCGAGTTCGGCGTTGATGGAAGCAAGATCAATGTGGCTCATGGTGTGGGGCGGGTGGGTGGCCTGGATCAAACGGGGCGGGCGCGCAGCTCAGGCTGCAGCAGAGCCTGCAAACTGGGGCAGGGGGTTGATGGCATCGCCCTGGTAGAAGCCAGGGAACAGCTCAAACTGGCGCTGCGCATCGGCAGCGTCCACGCCCTCGGCGAGCACCGCGCTGCTGAAGCCCGTGCGCTGCATTTGCACCAGCTGGTCAATCAGCACATCGCCGGTGGCGCGGATGTCACCCGCAAAGCCACGGCGGCGGCGCAGCAAAAAGGCCTGGCTGAAAGCGCGGCCATCGGTGAAGTTGGGAAAGTGCAGGTCCACACGTTCCACGCCATCAAGCGGCAGGGCCAGCGCGTCTGCGTCGTTGGCCAGCGCCACCACGCGGGCGTCGCCCTCTGCGGGGGGCTGGTGTTCGTGGGCTGCGATCAGTGTCAGGTTCATCATCGTCGGGGACTCGTAGCGGTGCGTCTTCTGGCGGGCGGCTTCAGGCGGCGGCCAGGGTTTCGTCTTTGTGGCGGGCCTGCTTGGCGGCTTCCTTGAAGGGGTCCAGGCCCACACGGCGTACAGCGGCCTGGAAGGACTCACCGCTTTCGCGCAGGTCACGGTAGGTGCCGAGCACCGCTTCGATCACGTCGGGCACTTCGGCCGCTGAGAACGAGGGGCCAATCACCTTGCCTGCCACTGCGGGGCCAGACAGGTCGGAGCCATCTGCGCCACCCAGCGTGACCTGGTACCACTCCTTGCCGTCCTTATCAACGCCCAGAATGCCGATGTGGCCGCTGTGGTGGTGGCCGCAGCTGTTGATGCAACCGCTGATGTGCAGGTCAATCGGGCCCAGGTCGTCCAGCTCGTCCAGGTCTTGATAACGCTGGGTGATAGCTTCAGCGATGGGCAGCGAGCGGGCATTGGCCAGCGCGCAGAAGTCGCCGCCGGGGCAGGCGATCATGTCGGTAAGCAGCTGCACGTTGGCGCTGGCCAGGCCCAGGGACTTGGCTTCCTGCCACAGGGCAAACAGCTGGCTGCCATGCACCCAGGGCAGCAGCACGTTCTGGTCATGGGTCACGCGGGCTTCACCGGCGGAATATTTGTCCACCAGGTCTGCCAGGGCGATGAGCTGGTCGCTGGTGGCGTCACCGGGCGATTGGCCGGGGCGCTTGAACGACAGGGTTACGGCGCGCAGTTGCGGGTTGCGGTGGGGGTGCACATTGCGCTGCAGCCAGCGGCCAAACGCCACATGCTCCGCCGCCTGGGCCTTGAGCGATGCTTCCAGCGCTGCAGGGTCCACATCCGGAATATCGGCAAGCTGGGGGTCTACAAAGCAGGCAGCCACGCGGTCAAACTCGGCTTGCGGAATGGTGTGCGGGCCACCGTCCACTTCCAGAATCTGGCGGTATTCCTCTTCCACATCGTCGATGTATTTCTGGCCTTCGGACTTGACCAGAATCTTGATGCGGGCCTTGTACTTGTTGTCGCGGCGGCCGTGCTCGTTGTACACGCGCACGATGGCCTCGATGTAGTTCATGATCTGGTTCCAGGGCAGGAACTCGCGGATCACCGTGCCCACCACCGGGGTGCGGCCCATGCCGCCGCCCACAAACACCTTGAAGCCGATCTCGCCCTGGGCGTTCTTGACCAGATGCAGGCCCACGTCGTGCCAGCCGGTGGCAGCGCGGTCGTCCTTGGCACCGCTGATGGCGATCTTGAACTTGCGGGGCAGGAAGGCGAACTCGGGGTGCAGCGTGGTCCACTGGCGCAGGATTTCTGCATAGGGGCGGGGGTCCACGATCTCGTCCACGGCAATGCCTGCCAGCGCATCGGTGGTGGTGTTGCGAATGCAGTTGCCGCTGGTCTGGATGCCGTGCATGCCCACGCTGGCCAGCAGGTCCATCACGTCCGCGCTTTTGGACAGCGGAATCCAGTTGAACTGCACATTGGTGCGGGTGGTGAAGTGGGCACAGTTCTTGGGCAGGAAGGTGGTGCCAAGCTTGCCCTGGCCTTCCATGGCGGCTTTGAAGACAGCGGCTTCGGGCTCGTCGTACTCGCGGGCAATCTGGGCCAGCACGCGGATTTGGCGGCTGGCGATCTCGCCATAAGGCACAGCCACGCGCAGCATGGGAGCGTAGCGCTGCACGTACCAGCCGTTTTGCAGGCGCAGGGGGCGGAAAGCGTCTTCAGACAGCTTGCCGCTTTGCCAGCGGCTCAGCTGGTCGCGGAACTGCCGCGCCCGCTGTTGCACAAATTGTTGGTCGAATTCTGTGTATTGGTACATCGTGGTGCAACTCAGATCAAAATCAGTTTGAAGCCCGCCCAGGCGAGCAGCAGAGACAGGACGGAGCGGATGAAACGCTCAGGTGTGCGCGACACCAGCCGGGAGCCCAGCCAGATGCCGGGCAGCGAGCCAGCCAGCAATTGTGCAAGCAAAGGCCAATCCACCGTGCCGAGAGAGGCATGCCCCAGCCCGGCCACCAGGGTGAGCGGCACGGCGTAGGCGATGTCTGCGCCAATGATGCGGGGCAGCGGGAGCATGGGGTAGACCAGCAGCAGGACTGTGACGCCAATCGCCCCAGCGCCGACGGAGGTGAATGTGACCAGCGTGCCAATCACAGCACCCAGCAGGATGGGCAGGCTCCAATGGCGTGGCCGGGTCGGATCGCCCGTGTGGTTCTTGCGTGCATTGGCTTCGGCCGCCTGGCGCTGGGCCGAGAAAACAATCGCCTTGTAGAGCGTGGCGGCAGAGGTGAGCAGCAAGGCAAACCCCAGCGTGGTCGTCATGATGCTGTGAACGATGCCGCTGGCAGGCCCCAGCACATGCAAGGCCCACAAAGACAGCAGCGCGGCAGGAATGCTGCCTGCGCACAGTTGCCCCACCACCTTCCAGGGCACCAGCCGCTGGCGGGCCATGCTGACGGTGCCCCCCATTTTGGTGAAGGCTGCAAACAGCAGGTCGGTACCCACAGCCATATGGGGCTTGATACCGAAGAAGAAGATCAGGATAGGCGTCATCAGCGAGCCACCGCCCACGCCGGTGAGGCCAACAATCAGCCCCACTGCAAACCCCGCAAAGACAAACGCCATTTCTTGCATGGCCGCGAATGTAGAGGGGCTTCTTATGGATGCAAACTATTGTTTTGTCCTGCCAATATGCAAATATTCATATAAGCAAGTATTGGCAGGGCTTTGAACACGTTCTTGGGGCGGGTTACTGCTGCGCGACTTACATGCGCTCACTGTCCAGGGCACGGGCCAGTTTGGTGTCCAGCGGCAAGGGCTCATCGTTCAGGCGTGCAGCGGCCAGTTCGCCACACAGCAGTGCCAGGGTGAGGCCCCGGGCTCCCATGGCGGTACACACCCACAGGCCGGGCAGCACCTTGGCGTTCACCGGGCCCACCAGGGGCAGCCGGTCGGTGGTGGTGCAGCGCACGGCCCCCCAGGTGCCCAGCCCACCAGCCTGGCGAATGTCCTCGGCAGATTCGCACAGCGCCTCGCCCGGCTCAGGCTCTGCCATGTCGGCACAGGCTTCTGCGGCTTTGGTTTTTTTCTGCAGCCGGGCTTCAAACAGCGGGGCCAGCTGTTTTGCGGCTGTGGGCAGCAGGGTTTGCAGCTTGTCCCAGTGGGTATGGTGCGCGGCGGTCTGCTCGCGGTAAGCGGGGGGCAGGGCGGTCATGCCGCGCTCAAAGGTCGATCCCATCACCCAGCCGCGCTGGGGCGCGTCGGTTGCCCCCAAGGTAGGTGCAGCCCAGGCAAACGCAGGCACCAGGTTGCCATGGCCGTTCACCGGGAAGGGAGCCGGGGCTGGGTGCAGGTGGTCGTTCAGCCCCAGCGATACCTGCCCGCGCACCGCCCGCAGGTCGTAGCGCTGCTCCAGCAAGGCATGGCTGGCAAAGCCAGCGGCCACCACCACCAAAGGCGCTTCTGCCAGCACCTGGTCTTGCGCGTCCAGCACTTGCCAGCAGGGTTGTGCCCCCCCTTCGGGGGCCGCCTTGCGCAGGGATGCGGCGCGGCGCTGGCCCAGCCATTCAATGCCCGGCTCCCGCAGCAGGGCGCGCACCAGCTGGCCGGGCCGAATCCACCCACCCTGCAGGTGCCAGCAGGCGGCAGCATCGGCGGGCAAGCCCGCTTGTGCCAGCCGTTCGGCAGGTGCGGGCACGCTCCAGTCGGCACCGGGGCTTTGGGCCCAGTTCTTGGGCAGGCCTGGGGTGCCGTCTACCCGGTGCTCCAGCACCCCTTCGGGGGCCCAGTCCAGCCCTTGCTGCAACCGCTGCCTGGCCTGCAGCAGGGTTGTGCGCACGCCGCTGCGCGACAGGCGCGAGAGCACGCTGTCGTCCGGCGAAACATGGGGCGCAAAAACACCCGCGGGCAGGCCCGATGCGCCAGCGGCGGGCTCTGCCCCCTGGTCCAGCACCTGCACCCGCCAGCCGCGCCGTGCCAGGCTGGCGGCGGTGGCGGCGCCCGCCAGCCCTGCGCCCAGCACGATGCAGTGCTTGCCGGTGTTGCCCACGGGTACAGCGGCGGATTGCTCTAACGCTGCGCTGCGCGGGCGTGGCTCCCAGTGCGGGTCGTAGCGGGCCTGCAGGTTGTGCCGCTTGGGGGGCACACCGGGCACCTTGTTCACCACAAAGCCGCACTGCGTGAGGGCATCGCGCACGCTGTGCGCTACCGACCAGGTGGCAAGCCGTGTGCCGCGGTGGCAGCAGCGGGCCACGGCTTTGAGGGTGTGCACGCTCCAGATGTCTGGATTGACCTTGGGGCTGAAACCGTCCAGGTACACCGAATCGGCCGTGGGAGCCTGCTGGCGCAGCATCTCCTGCGCATCGCCCACATACAGCGTGAGCAGCACGCGGCCTTCTTCAAAGCTCAGGCGGTGCACACCGGGCAGCAGGCCCCACCATTGGTCATGCAGTTGCTGCGCCAGCGGGGCCAGCTCGGTGTGGTGCGCGGTGGCGCGCAACAGGTCTGCCGCAGCCACAGGCCAGGCTTCGACCGAGATGAAATGCAGCATGCGTGGCCGCGCAGGATCAGCCCGCCAAGCCGCCCAAGTGACCAGAAAGTTCAGCCCAAAGCCAAATCCTGTCTCCAGCACCCGCCACTGACTCTGCCCCGCCCACGCCTCAGGCAGGCCGCAGCCGTGCAAAAACGTGTTCTGCGCCTGCGCCAGGCCACCGTTTTCGCTGTGGTAGCGGTCGCCAAAGCGCGGGCTGTAAGGGGTGCCGTCGGGCAACCAGTCAATGGGCTCGGACATGGAAAGACGATGAATGTCTACAACCTGGAAAAACAAAGGGCGCCACAAGGGCGCCGTGCAGGGGTGGGTTTGTACCCGAAGCGGGCTTTACCGCTGTTGCGTTAGATCACTCAAGCGCTGGGCGGGACGTAGCCCGCTGCGGCGTCTGCGCCGCCACCGAAGAAGTGGTTTTCCATCTGTCTCGCCAGATACTGGCGGGCGCGGGCGTCGGCCAGGTTCAGGCGGTTTTCGTTGACCAGCATGGTCTGGTGCTTGAGCCAGTCGGCCCAGGCCTGCTTGCTCACGTTTTCCCAGATGCGTTTGCCCAGTTCGCCAGGGTAGGGCGGAAAGTCCAGACCTTCTGCTTCCTGGCCGAGTTTGATGCATTGGACGGTGCGTGCCATGGTGATTCCTTGTCGTGGTTTATGTCAAAGCAAGGCGGGCCTCGGGTGCCTGCAGCGGGCAGACGCCGAGTGCGCCTCAGATGATTTGGATATAAAGAACTGAAATCTCAGTAGTTCCAGTTTTTAAGAGGGCCTTTCAGAATGCGTTTCATCGGTGATTTGCACCGTCCCGCATTCCAATAAACGAGGCCCTCCATGAACTTTCGCCGCGACTTTATCAAGTTTCCATTGGCCGCAGCCTTTGCAGGCGCATTGGCGCTGACGGCGCTGCCGTCCTTTGCGCAGTCTGTGACGCTGCTCAATGTGTCCTACGACCCGACGCGTGAGCTGTACGTCGAGTTCAACCAGGCGTTTGCCAAATACTGGAAGGCCAAGACCGGGCAGGACGTGACCATCAAGCAAAGCCATGGCGGCTCGGGCAAGCAGGCCCGCTCCATCATCGACGGGCTGGAGGCTGACGTGGCCACCCTGGCGCTGGCAGGTGACACCGACGCGCTGCACACCAACGGCGGCTGGATTCCCAAAGACTGGCAAAAGCGCCTGCCGCACAACAGTTCGCCCTACACCTCCACCATCGTGCTGGTGGTGCGCCAGGGCAACCCCAAGGGCATCAAGGACTGGGATGACCTCGTCAAGCCTGGCATCAGCGTGATCACGCCCAACCCCAAGACCTCGGGCGGTGCCCGCTGGAACTATCTGGCTGCCTGGGAATTTGCCAAGCGCAAGTACGGCGGTGATGCCAAGGCCAAGGACTTTGTGGCCAAGCTGTACGGCAACGTGCCTGTGCTGGACACCGGTGCGCGCGGCTCCACCATCACCTTTGCCCAGCGCAACCAGGGCGATGTGCTGATCGCCTGGGAAAACGAGGCCTACCTGCTGGAAAAGGAATTTGGCACCAAGTTTGACGTGATTGCGCCTTCTCTCTCCATCGTGGCTGAGCCCGCTGTGTCGGTCGTGGACAAGAACGTGGACAAGAAGGGCACCCGCGCCGTGGCCGAGGAATACCTCAAGTACCTCTACACCGAAGAGGGCCAGGACATTGCGGGCAAGCACTTCTACCGCCCCGCGGTGTCTGACAAGGCCAAGGCCAAGTACGCCAAGCAGTTCCCCAAGCTGAACCTGTTCACCATTGACGACGCCTTTGGCGGCTGGACCAAGGCGGCCAAGGAACACTTTGCCGACGGGGCCAGCTTCGACCAGATCTACACCAAGAAGTAAACGGCTCTCCCGCCGCCGCCCTCCACACCCCAGCACCCCGGCTCTGTCGGGGTCATTCGGGTCCCGCCTGCCAGACCGTGCAGCGCGGGCAGGGCGGAGCACTGCCTGAACGCAGCCTTTGAATGAAATCAGCCGCTAGCGCCCATCCATAAAGCGCAAGCAGCTATCAAAACAGTAGTAAGGAAAAGACATGTCCGCCTTGTTGATTGCTGGCAGCCCCTCAGAGCGCTCCCGCTCCGCCGCCTTGCTGGACGCTGTATCGCAGCGCCTGCATGCCCGTGGCGCGCTGGTAGACCGCATCCACATCCGCGACCTGTCTCCCCAGGCGCTGCTGCTGGCCGATTTTGGCCACCCCACCGTGGTGGCCGCTACCGACCAGGTGGCCAAGGCCCGCGTGCTGGTGGTCGCTACCCCTGTGTACAAGGCGGCCTACAGCGGCGTGCTCAAGGTGTTTCTGGACTTGCTGCCGCAAACCGCCCTCAAGGGCAAAACCGTGCTGCCCCTGGCCACGGGCGGCAGTCCGCACCACATGCTGGCGCTGGACTACGCCCTGCGCCCCGTGCTGCAGTCGCTGGGGGCCAAACACATCCTGCCCGGCATTTACGCCACCGATTCGCAGGTGACCCTGACCCCCGAGGGTAGCTACGACGTGCACAGCGACATTGCCACCCGGCTGGACGATGCCGTGAACCTGATCATCACCGAGACCTTGCGCCCCACACCGGTGCCCGCTGGGCGCTTTGAGCCCGTGGCCTTCTCGCAGGTGCGATGTAGCGTGTAAAGCGCCCGCGGGTGATCCAACCCGCTTCCCCGTCCCCCATGAACACATGCCTTGCGCGCAGGGCAGGGCGCGGCTTTGCCTGCAGAAACGGCACCGCTCCCTCAGCACCTGAACGCGCCCGGCGCACCAGACCTGAAGACATTTTCGAGAACATTGCATGACACATCATCTTTTTGAAACCTCCCGCCGCCGCGTGCTCGCATCCGGCTTGGCCGCTGGGCTGGCGGCTGCAGGCCTCACCCAACCCGCATGGGCGCAATCGCCTGCCGCGCCTGTGCTTCGGGTGGGCCACCAAAAGGGCTGGCTCTCGCTCATCAAAGCCCGTGGCACGCTGGAAAAGCGCCTGGCCCCCCTGGGCGTCAAAGTGACCTGGACCGAGTTCAACGCGGGCCCCGTGCAGCTGGAGGCGCTCAACGTCGGCTCCATCGACTTTGGCGATGTGGGCGAAGCGCCTCCCATCTTTGCGCAGGCCGCAGGCGCGCCGCTGGTGTATGCGGGCTCTTCCGTGCCCCGCCCGGCGGTGGAGGCCGTGGTGGTACCAAAAGATTCGCTCATTCGCAGCGTGGCCGACCTCAAGGGCAAGCGCGTGGCCTACAACAAGGGCTCCAACGTGCATTACTTTTTGGTCAAGCTGCTGGAAAAGCACGGCCTGAAGTACAGCGATGTGCAGTCCGTCTTTCTGCCCCCGCCCGATGCACGCGCCGCCTTTGAAAGAGGCGCAGTAGACGCCTGGGTGATCTGGGACCCGTTCCTGGCTTCGGCCGAAAAAACGCTGGGCACCCGCATCCTGGCCAACGCCCAGGGCGTGGTCAACAACCGTGCGTACTACTTCACCTCGCGAGACTTTGCCACCCGCCATCCCGAGGTGCTGCGCATTGCTGTGGACGAAATCAACGCCATCGAGACCTGGATCTCCAAAAACAAGGCCGAGGCCGCGACAGAACTGGCCCAGGTGCTGGGGCTGGACCGCTCCATCACCGAGCTGTTCATTGGCCGAGTGGGCTACGGCACCACCGTGGTCACCCGCGAAATTCTGGCCGAGCAGCAGGCCATTGCCGACACGTTCTTCGACCTGAAGCTCATTCCCAAAAAGCTGAACCTGCTGCACGCAGCGCCCGTCGATCTCAAGTAACCCAGACACCACGGCCATCAACCCACTGACCCAGGAGCCCACCATGCCCATCCGTACGCCCGCCCCCATGACATTTGCACTGCACCAACGCCTGCAGCAGATGCTGTGCGTCACGGCCCAGGCCTGGGGGCTGAATGCGCGGCCGTGCGGGGGCATGCGGCGTGCGCCCACCTTCGGTTTCGCGATCTCGTATTGACCTCACTCCCCAACAACAGACTCCGGCCCCAAGGCCGGGGCCCTATCCAAACGCATCCCGCACACAGGTGACCCCCATGCAAATTTTCTGGTTCATCCCCACCCACGGCGACAGCCGCTACCTGGGCACCGCCAAGGGCGGCCGCCAGCTCAGCCACGACTACCTCAAGCAAGTGGCCGTGGCGGCCGACAGCCTGGGCTATGAAGGCGTGCTCATCCCCACCGGGCGTTCGTGCGAAGACCCCTGGGTCATCGCATCGACCCTGCTGCCCGTCACGCGCAACCTCAAGTTTTTGGTGGCGGTGCGCCCCGGCCTGCACCAGCCCGCGCTGGCCGCCCGTATGGCCGCCACGTTTGACCGGCTCTCGGGCGGGCGGCTGCTCATCAACCTGGTCACTGGCGGCGACCAGACCGAGCTGGAGGGCGATGGCGTGTTCCTCGACCACGCAGCGCGCTACGAGCAATCGGCAGAGTTCATCCGCATCTGGCGTGAAATTCTGGCGCGCAGCCACGCTGGCGAAACCTATGACTACGAGGGCAAGCACCTCACGGTGAAGGGCGCCAAGCTGCTGTTCCCACCGCTGCAAAAGCCGCACCCACCGGTGTATTTCGGCGGCTCGTCGGCCGCTGCGCACGACTTGGCGGCCGAGCAGGTCGAGACCTACCTCACCTGGGGCGAACCCCCGGCCGAAGTGGCCAAGAAGGTGGCCGACGTGCGCGAACGCGCCGCCAAGCATGGCCGCACCGTGAAGTTCGGCATCCGCCTGCACGTCATCGTGCGTGAGACGGAAGAACAAGCTTGGGCAGCCGCTGAAGAGCTGATCAGCCACGTAGACGACGACACCGTGGTGCGCGCCCAGGCCGTATTTGCCCGCATGGATTCAGAAGGCCAGCGCCGCATGGCCGCACTGCATAGTCAGGGTGTGAAGCGCACCCGCAAAGACTTGGAGATCAGCCCCAACCTGTGGGCGGGCGTGGGCCTGGTGCGCGGCGGCGCGGGCACCGCCCTGGTGGGCAGCCCCGAAACCGTGGCCGCCCGCATCCAGGAATACGCCGAGCTGGGGCTGGACACCTTTGTGCTCTCCGGCTACCCGCACCTGGAAGAGGCCTACCGCTTTGCCGAGCTGGTGTTCCCGCTGCTGCCCGTCAAAACGCAGGAAAAGCTCGCAGGCGGCAACCCCCTGGGCCCCTTTGGCGAAACCGTGGGCAACCAGTACGTGCCCAAGGCATCGCAAAGCTGAGCAGGAACCTTGCATGGTCGTCCACTCCATCAACCACGTGCAGCTGCCGTTCCCCGCAGGGGCTGAGGGGCAGATCCGCAACTTCTACAGCAGCCTGCTGGGCTTGCCTGAAGTGCGCTTGCAGGCGGGCAATGCGCTGCGTTTTGTGGCGGGTACCCAGCGCATTGACCTGGTACCCACCGAGCAGTGGCAGCCCGCGCCTGCGGTGTCGCACCTGGCCTTTGAGGTCGAAGACCTGCCCGCCCTGCGCGGGCGCCTGCTGCAGGCCCAGCTGCCGCTGGTAGAGAACCGTGCGCTGCCTGGCTACCTGCGCTTTTACGTCAAAGACCCAGCGGGCAACCAGCTGGAGTTTCTGGAACCCGACAAGGACCACACATGAGCACAACCACCCGCGAACTGCAGGCCACGCCTGTGGGTCATCTCTCTGACACCCCCGACGAGCCCGGCCGCAGCCTGCTGCCCAGCCAGTGGAGCCTGCTGGCGCGCAACGTAGGCCAGCGCCTGCTGCCCTGGGCCGTGCCCGTGGGCCTGATCGTGGCGTGGCAGATTGCCTCGTCGCTGGGCTGGCTCTCTACCCGCGTGCTGCCCGCGCCGCTGGAAGTGATCAAGGCCGCATGGACGCTGGCCGCATCGGGCGAGCTGTGGACCCATGTGCGCGTGAGTGCAGGCAGGGCCTTGACCGGGCTGGCCATTGGCGGCGGCCTGGGGCTGCTGCTGGGGCTGCTCACCGGCTCGGTCAAGCTGTTTGAGACGCTGCTCGACTCCACCATCCAGATGGTGCGCAACATCCCCGCGCTGGCGCTGATTCCGCTGGTCATCCTGTGGTTTGGCATTGATGAGTCTGCCAAGCTGTTCCTCATCAGCGTGTCGGTGTTCTTTCCCATCTACCTCAACACCTTTCACGGCATCCGCAATGTGGACCCCGGCCTCATCGAAATGGGCCGCACCTATGGCCTGAGCCGCTGGCAGCTCTACAAGCAGATCATCCTGCCCGGGGCGCTGTCCAGCATTCTGGTGGGGCTGCGCTTCTCGCTGGGGCTAATGTGGGTGATCCTCATCGTGGCCGAAACCATCTCGGCCCAGGCGGGCATCGGCTACCTGACGATGAATGCGCGGGAGTTTCTGCAGACCGACATCGTGCTGGTGGGCATCTTGCTCTACGCCTTGCTGGGCAAGCTGGCGGACGTGTTTGCCAAGGCGCTGGAAAGCTACTGGCTGCGCTGGCACCCCGGCTACCAGGCCGCTTGATGCAGGAGGACATGAAATGACCCGACTGCACACCATTGCTGCCATGACCACCCGCCGCCAGACCCTGCGCACGCTGGCTGCACTGAGCGCCGCCACCGGCTGGACCGCGCTGGCACACGCCCAGGGCACCGCCGCCAAGCCCCAGGTGCTGCGCCTGGGCTACCAGAAGTCATCCACCCTGGCCGTGGTGCTCAAGACCCGTGGCACGCTGGAGCAACTGCTGGCCCCCCTGCAAGTCAAGGTGAGCTGGCACGAGTTCACCAGCGGCCTGCCACTGCTCGAAGCACTGAACCTGGGCAATGTGGACGTGAGCGCCGATGTGGCCGACACCGTGCCCGTGTTTGCCCAGGCAGCGGGCGCGCAGCTCACGTTTGTGGCGCAAGAGGCCCCGTCGCCCTCGGCCCAGGCCATCGTGGTGCGGGCGGATTCGCCCATCAAGACGGTGGCCGACCTCAAGGGCAAAAAAGTAGGCTTTGCCAAGGCCGCAGGCGCGCACTACCTGCTGATTGCGGCGCTGGAGAAAGCGGGCCTTGCGTTCAAGGACATTGACCCCGCCTACCTCACCCCCGCCGATGGCCGGGCCGCGTTTGAACGCGGTGCCATCGACGCCTGGGTGGTGTGGGACCCTTTCCTGGCCGCCGTGCAGCGCCAGTCGGCCGTGCGCGTGATTGCGGATGGGCGAGGGGAGGGGCGTGGAGAAGTACGGGGGCAGGGCGACATCGCCTCGTACCAGCGTTACTACCTCGCATCCACCCCGTTTGCCCAGGCCCGGCCCGATGTGCTGCAGGTGCTGTTTGCCGAGCTGAAAAAGGCGGGCCAGTGGGTCAAGCAAAGCCCACAAGACGCCGCAGCCCTGCTGGCACCCGTGTGGGGGCTGGACGTGGCCACGGTAGAGCAGGCCAACAGCCGCCGTAGCTACGACGTGCGCGCCGTGCAACCCGGCCTGCTGGCCGAGCAGCAGCGCATTGCCGACGCCTTTCTATCCGAAAAACTCTTGCCACGGCGCGTGAACGCGCTGGACGTGGCCCTTTTCAAACCCGGAGCCTGAGCCATGACCGAAACCCTATCCACCGCAAAGCCCGCAGGCAGTGGCGTGCGCCTGGAAGTGCGTGGCGTGGACAAGCGCTATGGCACGCGCACCGTGCTCAAAAAGGCCGACCTGGTGATCGAGCCTGGCGAGTTTGTCGCGATTGTGGGCCGCAGCGGCTGCGGCAAAAGCACGCTGCTGCGCCTGGTGGCGGGGCTGGAATCCGTCTCGGGCGGTGCCATCCGCATTGACGGCGAGAGTGTGAGCGGACTGAGCGACAGCACCCGCATCATGTTCCAGGACTCGCGCTTGCTGCCCTGGAAGCGGGTGCAAGACAACGTGGCCCTGGGCCTGCCACCTGCGCAGCGGGGCGCTGCCGCCGATGTGCTGGCCCGCGTGGGCCTGGGCGACCGGCTGGGTGAGTGGCCTGCGCGCCTGTCCGGCGGCCAGCGCCAGCGTGTGGCCCTGGCCCGCGCCCTGGTGCACAACCCGCGCCTGCTGCTGCTCGATGAACCCCTGGGCGCGCTCGATGCGCTCACCCGCATCGAGATGCACCGCCTGATCGAGGGCCTCTGGCGCAGCAGTGGCTTTACCGCGCTGCTCGTCACCCACGACGTGCAAGAGGCCGTGGCCTTGGCCGACCGCGTGATCCTGATCGAGGACGGCCAGATTGCACTGGACCAGCGCATTGACCTGCCACGCCCCCGATCCCACGGCGACGCTGCCTTTGCCGCGCTGGAAAAACGCATTCTCGACCGCGTGCTGCAAAAGCCCGACCCCGAATCTGCCGCAAACGGCGCCCACTGGCCCGGTGTGCCCGCCCACGGCCTGCGCTGGGCCATCTGATCCGCTTTCTTCATCCACTTTCTTTTTATCAACGGACTTTTCAAGGAGAACCCCATGTCCATTCAAGCCATCAACGTGCGCAACCAGTTCAAGGGCAAAGTGCGCGAGATCATCCGCGGCGATGTCGTCTCTGAGGTCGATGTCGAAACCCCTTGGGGCATCGTCACCTCCGTCATCACCACCCGCTCGGTGGACGACCTGGGCCTGGTCGTCGGCTCCGACGTGGTGGCGCTGGTCAAGTCCACCGAAGTGTCCATTGCCAAGCTGTAACACGGCCTTCTTGATGAAAAGTGGCTCCAGCGCTTGAATATCAAGCGCATGCAGCTACCAAAGTCATAGCAAACGCATGCGGGCGAGCGGTGGACGGCTACACCAGCATCGCCCGGCGTGACGTATCCAGCCGTCACAAGAGGTAATCCAAAGGGGTATTCACCCGCCAGGGTGGTCAGGCAACGCTCAGGGCAGTAACCTGAAAAGCAATGTCTGGCCTGCAGGCTTGCGGCGCGGGCGTGTGGCTGAGGCCGTTCGGCCCGCAGCACGCTCCGCGCACACTTTTCGCCTGCCCTGTGCGTGGATTGCCCCATGAACCACCTTGCCTCACTTCCAAGCTCCTCGCTCGTGCTGATCGATGCCTGTGCCCAGGCGTCGCTTGCGTTGCTGCAAAGCAACCTCACCCCCCATGGCATTCTGGCGGCCAGCCGCACCAAAGAGGCCGTGGCCCGGCGCTACACCCGCATCTTTGGGCGCGACGCCGCCATTTGCGTCATGGCCATGTGCGGCAGTGGCGCGCCTGCGCTGGAAGAGGGGGCCGTGGCCAGCCTGGATGCCCTGGCCGCCCAGCAGGCCAGCAATGGGCAAATCCCTAAGTACGTAGACCCCGAAGGCCGGGACGCCGACTTCTGGTACCTGGGCTGTATTGACGCCACCCTGTGGTGGCTGATTGCGGTGGACCATGTGCGCAAGCATGGCCGCGTGGGCGCAAACCGCTGGGCCGAACCCGTGCAGCGCGCCCTGCAATGGCTGCTGGCGCAGGAGCACCAGCACTTTCGCCTGCTGCAGCAAAACGAAGCCAGCGACTGGGCCGACATCATGCCCCGCTCGGGCTACGTGCTCTACACCAACGCCTTGTGGTTTGACGTGAAGCGCCGTTTCGACCTGTGCCACGCGCACGAAACGCACCACCACTTCAACCACCTGTTCAACCCCTTCCGGCGCGACCTGCACGAGTACCACCGCGCACGCCTGCTGCAGCACTATGCCCGGCGTGGCCGCAGCGACCAGGCGCTGTACCTGAGCTTTGTGAACCTGGGCTTCGTGGGGGATGAGGGCGATGTGCTGGGCAACCTGCTGGCCATTCAGTGCGGGCTGGCCGATGAAGGCATGGCCCACGGCATTGCCAACGCCATCCTCGCATCGCGCGCCAGCGATCCCTATCCGCTGCGTGTGGTGCTGCGCCCCCTGTCGCCCGAGCACGACCTGTGGCGCAGCTACATGGGGCGGCACCGGCAGAACCTGATGCACCAGTACCACAACGGCGGCATCTGGCCCTTTGTGGGTGGCTTCTGGGTAATGGTGCTGGGCCGCCTGGGCCTGCGCAACGAAGCCTGGGCCGAACTGGCCAAGCTTGCTGCCACCAACGCGCAAGACAACTGGCGCTTTACCGAGTGGTTCCACGGCGGCCATCTGGCCCCCATGGGCATGGCAGGCCAGAGCTGGAACGCGGCCACCTTCCTCTTGGCGCAGAGGGCATTGCAAGGGCAGGGCAGTGCCTGGTGAGCAGGAGGGGCAGCCCAGCTCGCCCATCTTGGTTACGGCCGGGCGGTTTGCCTGCGCAGTTGTCGCCCATCAAAGCTGGAGACAAGCCTACGGCCGCAGCCAGATCTTGACTGTGACGTACAGCGCATACCCGAGCGCCAGCACAAACCACGCCAGAAAAAACACGTTGGCCCAGTACGGCCCCGCCTGCTCCGCCAACGTATAAATTTGCCCCGCGCAGCCCTTGCCCACGCAAGGCACCTCACCCCGCACCAGCGCGCGCAGCAGGGCAAATAACAAATAGCAGCCTGCAGCGCCCAGCACCAAGAAACCTACCGGCCCCACCAAGCCACGGGTGGGCTCGCCTTTGCTGTCGCGATACCCTTGTTTGAGCAGCTTTTGACCATGCCGGTAGAAGACGTAGCCAACCAAAAGCATGAGTGCGTAGTAGAGGAACGTGAGCATAGGGGGCAGAGGGTGTTTCCGCCCCATGGTAACCCCCCGGCCCCGTGAGCCCGCGCCGGGGCGCGACAGGTGGGGTCAGCTTTGCGTTTATCACGCCTATTTTCTTCAATAAAAAAGCCACCAGCGCTTATCTAATGAGCGCTGGCAGCTATTTATTTCATAGCAAATGGCGAGACTGACCTACCGAGGAAGACACCCTGCAAATCCCTTCGGCCCGGAGGCAGATACCTCTGCCTGTGTCAGGGCCGCCATGGCGTCGTTCTGGCCAGGGGTTTTGTTCAGGCGCTGGCCGTTTTGCCAGCGCCACTGTTGCCCATCAAAGCTGTAGATGAAGGTGTGGGTGCGGTTGGCCAGCAGGTGCGCAGGCGCAAGGATGATGGCTTGCACCTCGGCCTGCGTGGGCGCAGTGGCCCGGGCCTCGTTGTCCTTCACCACCAGCTTGCCCACAAAGGGCGTAACGGCAGATTCAGTGGGCGTGATCTCGGCCACCACCTGCGCAGCGCTAAAGCCGGTCTTGGCCCAGGTTGCGGTGCTCGCGCCGTTTATCCCACCGTTTATCCCATCTTTTGCCGCGCCGTCTTCCATGTTGGCAGAGGCGGGGGGAACTGGGGTTGCGGATGTCACGGGTGCCACCTCGGGCTGCCGGGCGGCCAAAAATTCAGTGCATGCTGCCGCAATGGCAGCAAAGGTTTCGTTGGCTTTTTGCGTGACGGCCGCCGGTTGCTGCGGTGCCGCTGTCTTGTTGCAGGCGGCCAGCAACGTGCAGGCCAACAGGGCGGCAAGGCCGCCCCAAGGCCGCGCCCCACGTGCCACGGCCAAGGCTGGCCGGGGCCCGATTGGGGTGAGCACGGGCAATGTGTTTGAAGCGGGCACGTTCACGGGGCCAGCCGTTCGCGCACCCAGTGGCCGCCGTCCAGCCGATAGCTCAGGCGGTCGTGCAGGCGGCTCTTGCGGCCCTGCCAGAACTCCCACTGGTCGGGCTTCAAGCGGTAGCCGCCCCAGTGCGGCGGGCGCGGGGGCTTGAGCATGAACTGCGCCCCATACTTGGCCGCATTGGTCACCAGCACGCTGCGCCCGGCAATCACCTGGCTTTGGGGGCTGGCCCATGCGCCAATGCGCGAATCGAGCGGGCGACTGTGAAAGTACGCGTCGCTTTCCTCGTCGCTCACCTTCTCCACCACGCCCTCAATGCGCACCACGCGCTCCAGCTCCACCCAGTGAAACTGCAGCGCTGCAAACGGATTGCCCGCCAACTGGCGGCCCTTGCGGCTGTCGTAATTGGTGAACCAGACAATGCCGCGCTCGTCGTAGCCCTTGATCAGCACAATGCGCGAGCTGGGGCGCATATCGCCGCCCACGGTGGCCAGCGTCATGGCGTTTGGCTCGGGCACTTCGGCGCTGATGGCTTCCTTGAGCCACTGGTCAAACTGCTGCAGCGGGTCTGCGTGCGAAGCGTCTTCGTTGAGTTCGGCACGCTCGTAACTCTTGCGGAGGTCTGCGATGGATATGCTCATGCCCGCCATTGTGCACCCGCCCCCAGGCTGCTCGCCCCCGCAAGGGCGTCGGGTCGTCAAGGCAGGGGCTTCTTGCCCGAATGAATGTTCGCCTATACTGGAATCGCCATGAAGCTCAAGGACGACGAAAAACAGCGCGCCATTGCCCAGGCCACGTTTGACATCGTGGCCCAGACGGGCCTGAGCGGGCTGACCATGGCCGAAATTGCGCGCGCTGCAGGCATTGCCACCAGCACGCTGTACGTCTACTACCCCTCCAAAGACGAGCTGATCAGCCAGCTCTACCAGGACGCCAAGACCGTGACAGCCGAGCGCATCATGCAAGGCGTGGAGCCCGGCATGCCCCTGAAGGCCCGCGTGCGGCGCATGTGGTTCAACCTGCTGCGCCACCGGCTCGACCAGTACGCCGAGGTGGTTTTCCAGGAGCAGTACTACAACTCCCCCTGGTTCACCCAAGGCGACCGCGAGTTTTCCACCCGCCTCATGGCAGGCTTTTTCGCGGTGATGGAAGAGGGTCAGCGCAACGAAATCCTCAAACCCGTGCACGGCCCATTGCTCATTGCCAGCCTGCTGGGCTCGGTGCGCGAAACCGCCAACCTCATCCGCAGCCGCGTGCTGCCCGACGAAGACTCTGTACACCAGGTCGCATTCAGCTTGTGCTGGGACGCCCTCAAGGCGTAGATTTCGCCTCTGTTGAGGCTTTCGTCTGCAGTGTCCGCAGCATGGCTGGCTGTGGTGGAGGCAGTGCCAAGAACCAAAAAAAATGGGGCACGCTGTGCAGAAAATTTTTAGTCGAATAATAATTCAGCCAAAAATTCATCCCATCCCCCAACCGCCCCACCAGGAGCCCTCACGATGCCTACCCTGAACATCAACGGCAAAGACACCGCCGTCAACGCCGACGACTCCACCCCCATCCTCTGGGCCCTGCGCGACACGCTGGGCATGACCGGCACCAAGTTTGGCTGCGGCCAGGCGCTGTGCGGGGCCTGCACCGTGCACCTGAACGGCTCGCCCGTGCGCTCGTGCATCACGCCCATCTCGGCCGCAGTGGGCCAGAAGATCACCACCATCGAAGCCATTGCCGCCGATGACAAGGTGGGCAAGGCTGTGCACGCCGCCTGGGTCAAGCACGACGTGGCCCAGTGCGGCTACTGCCAAAGCGGCCAGATCATGAGCGCCACCGCGCTGCTCAAGGGCAAGAAGAAACCCACCGACGCTGACATCGACGCCGCCATGGCGGGTAACGTGTGCCGCTGCGGTACCTATGTGCGCATTCGCGCCGCCATCCACGACGCCGCCAAGTCCTTGGCTTAAGCACACAGAGCAGGAGAACACCATGCATTTCGACGCTCAAACCGCCCGCGCCCACATGCCAAAAGGCCTGGTAGCGCTTATGGATCAAGCGCAAGGCGCTATCAATACCGAAGCAAGTGCTGCTACCGCTGACGGCGTGGCGCGCCGCACCTTCCTCAAGGCTGCTGCTGCATCCGGCTTTGCGCTGGGGGCCTATCCGCTGGTGGCCGCTGCGCAAGGTGCAGGCGTGGCACCCGCCGGGCTCAAGCCTTTTGAGCAACCCTCGGCCTTTGTGCGCATTGACACCGACGGCACCGTCACCGTCACCATCAACCGCCTGGACTTTGGCCAGGGCGTGCAAACCGGCCTGCCCATGATCCTGGCCGAAGAGCTGGACGCCGACTGGGCCAAGGTGCGCAGCGTGCACGGCGACGCCAATCCCGCTTATGCCGACCCCGCTTTCGGCATGCACCTGACGGGCGGCTCCAACTCCATGAAAAACTCGTACGCGCAGTACCGCGAGCTGGGTGCCCGCACCCGCGCCATGCTGGTGTCTGCCGCCGCTGCGCAGTGGGGTGTGGACCCATCCACCCTGCGCACCAACGCAGGCTTTGTGGTGGGCCCCGGTGGCAAAAAGCTGGCCTACGGTGCGTTGGCCGAGGCCGCCATGCAGCAGCCCGTGCCAGCGAAAGTCGCCCTCAAAGACCCCCAGCAGTTCCGCATCATCGGCAAGCCCACGGGCCGACTCGATGCCAAGGCCAAATCCAGCGGCCAGCAGGACTACGGCATTGACGTGCGCCTGCCCGGCATGCTCACCGCCGTGGTGGCCCGCCCACCCGTGTTTGGTGCCAAGCTCAAGTCGCTGGACGACAGCGCTGCCAAGGCCATCAAGGGCGTAAAAGCCGTGCTGCGCGTGCCCACCGACCGGGGCGGCGAAGGCGTGGCCATCATTGCCGATGGCTACTGGCCCGCCAAGCAAGGGCGCGATGCCCTCAAGGTGGAATGGAACACCGCCAGCGTCGAAAAGCCCGATACCGCCCAGCTGCTGACCCAATACCGCACCCTAGCAAAGCAGACGGGCACCATCGCCATCCCCGCCGATGTGGCCCCGCTGGCCAACGCGCCGCAAAAGATCAGTGCCGAGTTCACCTTTCCCTACCTGGCCCACGCGCCCATGGAGCCGCTGAACTGCACCGTGAAGCTCGATGGCGATAAGGCCGAGCTGTGGATGGGCACCCAGATGCCCGGCCTGGACGCCATGGCCGCCGCCAAGGTGCTGGGCGTGCAGCCGCAAAACGTGAAGGTGCACACCCAGATGGCCGGTGGCGGGTTTGGCCGCCGCGCCATTCCCACCAGCGACTACGTGGTGGAGGCCTGTGGCGTGGCCAAGGCCGCCCGCACTGCAGGCATCAACGCCCCGGTGCGCACCCTGTGGAGCCGCGAGGATGACATCAAAGGCGGCTACTACCGCCCCATGCACGTGCACCGTGCCGAGATCGGTTTTGATGCCCAGGGCAACATCCTGGCGTGGGACCACGTCATCGTCGGCCAATCCATCCTCAAGGGCTCGCCATTCGAGGCCTTCATGGTCAAGAACGGCGTGGACACCACGGCGGTGGAGGGCATGAAAGAGCCCTACAACATCCCCATGCGCCTCTCGGTACACCACCCGCAGGTCAACGTGCCCGTGCTGTGGTGGCGCAGCGTGGGTTCCACCCACACTGCCTACGCCATGGAAACCCTGCTCGATGAAGTGGCGCGTGCGACGAAGCAAGACCCCGTGGCCTACCGTTTGCGTCTGATGGGTGACAAGCACCCCCGCCACAAGGCTGCTCTGCAACTGGCGGTGGACCAGTCCGGCTACGGCAAAAAGAAGCTCGCCGCAGGCCGCGCCTGGGGTGTGGCGGTGCACGAGTCGTTCAGCTCGGTGGTGGCATACGTGGTGGAAGCCTCCGTCAGCAAAGACGGCACCCCCAAGCTGCACAGCGTGACCGCTGGCGTGCACTGCAACCTGGCCGTCAACCCCAAGAGCGTGGAAGCCCAAGTGCAGGGCGGGGCGCTGATGGGCCTGTCGATGTGCCTGCCCGGCGCAGCCATCACCTTGAAGGATGGTGTGGTGGAGCAAAGCAACTTCGGCGACTTCGCCGTGCCCCGCATCACCGACATGCCCCAGGTGGCCGTGCACATCGTGCCAAGCGCCGAGCCGCCTACCGGGATGGGCGAGCCTGGGTTGCCACCGCTGGCGCCTGCATTTGCGAATGCGGTGGCGCGTTTGACGGGCAAGACGCCGAGGGAGCTGCCGTTCAAGTTGGCTTGATCGGGTTGGATGGAATGAAAGCGCCGGGTTTGGAAAAGCCCGGCGCTTTTTTTATGGCTTGTTCAGTTGCATGCGTCTGGTTCTGGTGCATCGGGCCTTGCTCAGGCGAGCAACTTTCGGCCCATTTCGATCCTCAGGCAGGGTTGACCTTCCCTATCAGAATGCAATGATTATTAATTTAGGTATAAATTGCATTAATCGTTTTTTAGAGGTTCAAAGGAGGTGCAGGTTTTCTTGATTCCATTAACTTCATAAGTTGTATTAAATACATGGAATGTGCCTTGCTTCTCCCCGTTTATATAACTTTCAACGGTTGCGTGTTTGGCGCTTTTGATTACACAATTTGCGGGGGGGAGTCCTCCTCGATGAAAGCCCTTTTTCACCAAACAGGTCCCTAAATCATACTGATTTTTCAGAGATGAACTTTCTGTTTGTTTTATCCAGGGGTCGTTTATTTTTTCGCAAGCGTCTTTGGAAATGCCCTGAATGCACGTGCATGCCGCATTTGCCTGAATTGAAAGCACTGCTGCAAATAAAATACCAATAGCGAATTTGGCAAAATTATTCATTTTGATGCTCTTTGATTTGATAATTTTAGGAAAATTTCAAATATAGAGAGGTCGTGTAATAAAATCATTGCACACCTCTCTATCTTATAGATCAATTTTTGCCGCAGTCAATCTATCAAAGTCAAAGAGCGTTTTGAAAGTTCGGCGAGATAGTCATGCGCATTCACCCACTTGATTGAGGAAGGTGCTATCGGTTTCTTGGTGTGCCGCTCAATATAATTCATGCACTTTTCGCTCAAGGCCTGCGTTCTGATAAGAATTTGATCCTTGAGCATATTGTTCTGATCAATCTCAAGAATGATCTTTGTTTTTGCAACCTCAGCGCGAAGACCAGTCAGCACAAACATTTCTTCTTCAAGCTGATTCTTAGTCCTTGCAATGTTGTCTTGAGTGCCTACTATCAGGCCCTTCATAGTAATAAAGAACTGTTTGATAGATAAAAACTTTTTCGTCAATTCGGGGATGAGTTTTCCCTCCACAACGCCAGCAGCCACCGCGTAGGCAATGATGAGTCCGAACGGCCCAGCTACTGCTCCTGCAGCGGCGCCAGCATATGCTTCTTTGCGAATCTTTGAGACTTGAAATTGAAAATATTCACTTTTTTCATCGAAATCAAAAACCAGTCTTGTGTCAAGTTCAGTGAGTTTGCCACAGGCGCTATTAAACGACATAGAGCACTTGTTCAGACTGTCTAGGCCTTCTCCTATTAGCAATTCACCCTTTTCTAAGATCGCCAGCAAAATATGTTTCTGCAGATCGACTGTTTTTGGATTGTAAAGCGAGTCTTCATAAATGGCGATGAGATCTATCGCAATGCTGCACCAGCCATATACGGAGGTGACTGCTTTTTTGTAATGATCCTGGGCATCCAGAAGCTGAGTTTGTACTTCGCCAACTAACTCGGCGGCTTCCTTGGAGTAGTCGGCTCTGTATTTATCGAGTTCTGCCAAAGTTTCTTCAAATGTTCCCCATGGAATAATTTGATCGACAGCTTTGTTAAACAAATCAAGTGCCTTGTCTGCGGCGTCAATCGATTTATCAATCAAATCAACAACTTCATCTGGCGTTATGGTTGTCAATGATGTAGCTTGCATTTCCAAAACTCCCAATAAATAAAAATCACCCTACTTAGGGCTGAAGAATCACAACCCATTTCTAGATTGCAAGACAATTTTTTAACAATTTTTTTTCGTGTGCAAGTTTTTTTTGGGAATTTTTTATTAAATTTTCTGCGCATTTTTTTGTTGATTTTTTTATATTCTTGCTGCAAGCCTTTGCGTTATGCATATGTGCTGATCCATCTGTTTTGAATCAGCGGCAGCTTTGGGGTACTGATAGGCTTTGTTGCACAAATCGGTCCCATTGCACTGGTAGTCTCAGTGCATGAGTGAACCCCGGTAGCCAAAGACCCGCTACAAAACCACCAACTGGACGGAGTACAACGCAGTACTCAAAGCCCGAGGGTCGCTCACAATCTGGCTGGACAAAGACATACAGTGGTACGCACCTGCCAGTGGCAAGCGGGGTCGCCATCGCACGTTCACAGATGCCGCCATCCAGTTTTGCCTGAGTATCAAGAGCCTGTTTGGGTTGGCCTTGCGCCAAAGCCTGGGGCTGATTCAAAGCCGGCTGCATCTGGCGGGTTCCCGACTTCAGCACCGTGAGTCGCCGCCAAAAAACTCTGCAAGTACAACTGCCCTACCAGCGCAGCAGCACAGCGCTGGTGTTGCTAGTGGACAGCACAGGCATCAGGTTCTTGGGCGAAGGGGAGTGGAAGCGAACGAAGCATGGGGCTGAATACCGGCAACAATGGCGCAAGGTGCATTTGGGCATGGATGCCAGCACGCTGGAGCGACAGGCCATTGAAGTCACAGACAACAGCGTGGGCGACTCGCCCATGCTGCCCGGACTTCTAGCGCAGATACTCCCGGATGAGCCGATAGCCAGTGTGAGCACCGACGGTGCCTATGACACCAAAGGCTGCCATGCGGCGATAGCCCAAAGAGACGTGCAGGCGGTAATCCCCCCCGCGCAAGAACGGCAAGCCGTGGAAGGAAACCGGGGATGGAGCAGCAGTGCGCAATGCAGCGCTGCGAGCCTGCCAAAGGCTGGGGCGGGTGAGGGCGCGCACGTTTGAGCGCCAGGTCACAGAGTTGCATGTGCGGGTGGCATTGCTCAACCGCTTCACGCAACTTGGGTGCCCGACAACGGTGCCTGTGGCGACCGTGGCATAGCTGCGTCTGCGTCTGCGTCTGCGTCTGCGTCTGCGTCTGCGTCTGCGTCTGCGTCTGCGTCTGCGTCTGCGTCTGGGGTTGGGGTTGGGGGGTATTGGGTTTGTGCACAAAGCAGTGGAGATGCGCCGTAGGTTTGGCGGCCCTCAATCCTTGAGGATCACCCCCAGAATTTCCAGTTTTTTCGCAAACGAGTCCCTGCGCTTGGCGGCCTTTGCCGCTGTTTCGGTAGCGGCTTGGATGGCCTTGGGCCCTTTATTCGCAGCCGCTTTGATCAGCCCAAACTTGTGAGCGGCATCTGCCTCGGCCCGCTTGAATGTAGCAATCAGTTCAGCATGCGCAATGTGTGGGTTCACAGTGGCTCCTTTATCCATCAGCGCCGTCACGCTTCAATTTTGACGTTGGCGCGGAGCAAGGCTGTTCTCAATTCGCGAGTCGCCGGTTTGGCAATGTCCACCTTTTGCACCGCCAGGTCGAACGAAGAGCCGGGCTTGATGCTGGTGGGCAGTATCTTTTTGGCGGGCAGCTTGGCAGGGTAGGTGCCTTTGCCCGGACACATGCGAACGGAAAACCCGAATTCGTCGAGCAGGCCTTTCGCATACAACTCCGCCAATTGGTGAAACGATACGAAGGTGGACTTTTTCACGTCTTTGAGTCCAGGCTGGCTGACGCCGCGAACGAGTTCGAATTTGCCCAGCGAATCGCGCTGGGTATCGGTAAAAGGATGCAGCAGGAAGGTCTGGCGAACGCCATCCTTTTTGGACACCAAAGTGTGCTCGACGGCTATATCGGTTAGCAGCATATTTTTTTCATCTCCGCGAGTTGCAGTTTGCACGGCCACAGCAGCCGATGTACCACCCGAAGGGCGAGGACTGTAACTGAAGGGCCGACAGTGACCGATCCCTGTGGCGCGGCAACAAAATCGCTGCGGACCGAAACTGTCTATCTATGGCGGCCGAGCACAAGTCTGAAATCAACCTGAGGCTCCCCTTGTTCTGCAAATCATCCTGTTGCATAAAAATGGCGTCTAGCGCTTTCTGGATAAGCGCAAGCAGCTATCAATTTTGAAGTGCTCTAACGGGGTATATCCGCCGCAATCACGTCATTTCACACTGCGCTGATTGCACTTTGCTCCCTATCGTCAGCCGCCTCAGGCGCAAAGATGTCCGGCTGGTCGCAGCGCAGTTTGCCGGTCATGGCCCAGCCGCTGCCGCGCAGCGATGCCATGATCTGACTTGCCCCAACCAAGCTTTTCCTCATCCACTTCCATGCCCCTCAACCTACCTACCGTCCTCATCCTCGCCTCAGGCCGTGGCGAACGCTTCAAGGCATCCGGCGGCACAGTGCACAAATTGCAGGCCCTGCTAGCGGGCAAGCCGGTGCTGCAGCACACGCTGGACGCAGTGCGCGCCAGTGGCTTGCCATGGCATGTGGAGGATGCCGGGCACCCAGGCATGGGTGATTCGATTGCAGCCGCTGTGCGGCAAACAGTGAGCGCTGCAGGCTGGCTGGTGCTGCCGGGCGATTTGCCTCTGGTGCAGCCCGCCACGCTGCAGGCCATGGCGAAGGTGCTGCAGGAGAAACGGGCCGTGGTGGCATGGCCGGAGTTTGCGGGCGAGCGCGGGCACCCGGTGGCATTTGGGCGCGACTGTTTGCTCGACTTGCTGGCCCTGCAGGGCGAAAAGGGCGCTGCGCCCGTGGTGCGTAAATGGGCAGATCAGGGGCACGGGCTGGCCGTGCCGGTGGTGGATGAGGGCGTGGTGACAGACATTGACACCGTGCAGGCGCTGGCGCGAGCCGAAGCTTTGCTGGCGGAAGAACCAAACGCTGCAAGGAGATAGTGGCGGGCGCTGATCTGGGGCAGGGGTAATACGGAGGCCAACCAACGTGGCCCTAGCTTGATGCGCGTTCTTTAGTCCCCTTAAAGGGCAATGAGGCAGCCTCCACAAACCGCACAACAGGCTCAGGAGCAGCGCCAGTCTGCCGTGGACTTACCAGCAGACTTGGTGCAAATGCGGCCATCGGCTGCGGTGATGGAGTCGGCGTTGTTCTTTTTATAGACGCCTCTGGCATCGTCGTAACAAAAGCCGCTGTCGCAATGGGTAATGACCGGGTTTCTCACGATCACCTTGGGTGGCTCTTGCATGAGCGGTGTGTTGGTGCCGCAGGCAGCGTTCACATTGGTGATGGCGGCATTGGTGCGCATGCGCTTTTCATCCGGCGACAGCGTGCGAATGCTGGAGACAAACTCCATCTCTTTCTGCGCGTTTTTGCAGGCTGGTGAATTGACCAGGGAGGTAGGGGTGTTTGTAGAGGTTGGCGCTGGGCTTGGGGATGAAGTTGAGGCGTCATGCTGCGCACGTTCGGCCGATTGGGCGCGGTATTTCCTTTCAGTGGCTGCCTCTGCGTTGGCACGCTCCTGGGCAATTTCTGCCGCACTTTTTTGGCGCTCGATCAGCTTGCTAGTTTGCCCTTCGGGGCAAGGCGCATCGGTGTAGACGCTCTGACCTGCTGCGTTGGTGCAGCGATGTACTTGGGCTTGTGCCGTTGCGGTCACGACAGTGCCGATAACGATTGCAATCAGTTGGCTTTTTCTCATGGCTCCTCCTGTACAGAGTGCAACGTTTGAGCTCATGTGTGCGCTGACCGCATATGCAAATTGTCCTCAAACTGTTACATCGACAAAGGCGTGGGGCCGTAAATGCGGCAGTGGTTACAGAGTGACGCTGGGTCTTGAACGTGTCTCAGCCGAAGAAAGCCTCGGCAGGTACGTTGACTGCTGCGCTGGCGCTGAGCTGATGGCGTGCAAGGTATTGCCCCACCAGTGCAAACCCCACTGAATATCCGCAGTGCCGAGGAATCGACTCTGCAGGGCTACCAAAGAACCATGCGGGGTGGTTGTACCAAGGCGCATCCAGCTCAGGCTGCATCCGCTGCGTCATGGAGCTGATCTGCTCGGTGGAGAGTGCTTGGGCGTAGAAGGGTGTATGCCCCATGGCCTCCACTTCAAAGTGGCAGGCCAGCCCTTCTGAGACCAGGGCTGTGCGCAGCGTGCGTCCGTAACCTACTGAACGCTCTCGCATGCAGTGGTGCACTTCATGGGCAAATAGGGCGGGGACGGCGGTCTGGATGTGTTGTGCAAGATAAGGATTGCCGGGGTCTACCTTCATATGTAGCAAATGCTGCCCCTCGGCAAAACCATTGACACCCAGCTCAGGAATTACGGCTTCGGTCGCGTAGGTCACTACATCCAGTGGGGTGATTGGGAGCAGGGTGGCTACACGGTCGGCGGCGGTGACCAGCAGCCTGCGCAGTTGCGGCAGCCAGGGGGCCAGCCGTCCGCCTGCGTCAGGAAAGTGGAAATGAAGGCTCAAGTATGGGTCCTGCCTATCCTGAAAAATGCGGCCTGCTGAATCACCAATCGGATCGGGTCACCAGAGGATTTGTTGCTATCCCCCAGCCATCTGCGATGGCTTAGAGCGGCTAACAAAACTCTTTTGGCGTCGTTGCCGCGTCTTGTCGTACTACGCGTACTGCCTGCGACGCAGCGCCTGGCCAGAACCGCTGCGCTGAGTTTTGTTAGCCGCTCTGAGGGGACAGAGAGTGTTACTTGGCGGCAATCACAGCACAGGCCAGACGAGGCCCGGCGTTACCGGTGGGCTGGGTGGTGTAGTCATCGGGGTCGCGGTGCACGATGAGGCCGCGGCCAATGATGTTGTTATCCGTGCTGCCCACGCGGATGATGCGCGATTCAAAATTGAAGGTAGCGACACCATTGGCATCGGCCTTCAGGCTGGGAAGGTCGCCGGTGTGGTGGTCGCCCATGCCATGGTGGCCGTGGGGCTTGCCGCCGGGGTTGAAATGGCCGCCAGCGCTCATGCCGTCGCCGCTGCTGCAGTCGCCTTTTTCATGGATGTGAAAGCCGTGCTCGGCACCGGGCTTGAGGCCGGTAATCGTTCCCGACACCTTCACCACATCACCCATCTGCACAAACTGCACGGTGCCTGTGGTGGTGTTGCCCTTGGTGGCTTGCAGTTGCGCTGTGGCACTGGGGCCTGTGCTGTAAGAGGCGCAGCCAGCCACAGCAGCAACAGCCGCTGATGCCAGAAAAAAACGAAGATTCATGAAGTGCTCCTTGAATGGGAAAAGGCCATAAAACGCGCTTGCGCAGGCATGGTAACCAAAAGGTCGCTGCCATGGCTGCGGATTGAGAGTGCCCCACAAAACTCAGTACCGTGAAGGGCTGGCATGGCCTGAAATCCTCATATACTGTATAAATATACAGTTATTGAGCACTATCGCTTCAACCGGCTTACCGCCCCTTGTTCACCATGTCTGCAGCAATGTCGTCCAGCTCTCAGCGCCGCGCATCCTCTGCGGCGCAGTCTGTGCATGTGCCAGGCGTGTGGCTTGGGCACCAGCTGTGTGATGCGCATGTATCCACCGTCACCCAGCCCACGGGCTATGCCGCGCTGGATGCTGAACTGCCCGGCGGCGGCTGGCCTGTGGGCGCGTTGACTGAGTTGCTGCATGCAGACCCCGCACGCCACACCTGGCAACTGTTGCTGCCCGCATTGGCACAGGCCACTGCTGCCCGGCCCGGTACCGTGGTGCTGGTAGCCCCACCTTGCGAACCCTTTGCCCCAGCGTTGCGGGCTGCAGGCCTTCCGCCTGAGCGCTTGTTCCGGGTGCACGCTGGCAACGCGCTGCTGGGCGCAGCTGGCGGCAAAGCTGCGGCTACCGCTGCCCTGTGGGCGGCCGAGCAAGCCCTGCGCTGCCGCGATGTGCTGGCCGTCGTGGCGTGGTTGCCGCAGGCCTTGCCAGAGCAGCTGCGGCGACTGCACCTGGCAGCTGCGCAGATGGGGCAACTGTTGTGGGTGCTGCGCCCGGCCAGCACACGCCAACAGGCCTCACCCGCACCGCTGCGCCTGGCGGTGCGGCCAGATGCGGTCACGCCCCAGGCCATGCAGGTGCAGGTCATCAAGCGGCGTGGCCCCCCATTGGCACAAGCTGTGGTGCTGCCCGGGTGCTCAGATCGGCTGGCGCAGGTGCTGGCTGCGGCGGCTGTACGAGCGCAGCAACGGCGCAGCATCAGCACTGGGGTGCCTTTGCCAGCCGCAGGTGCGGTGACTGATACGGTGGCCAATGCGGTAGCGGGAGCCATCGTCAGGGCAGGGCAGAAAGGGATGACACATGCACTGGATCGCCTGGCCGAGCCTGCCGCCTTGTGAGCCATCGTCGGCTTCTGCAGTCTCAGCGTCTGGGTGCTCGGCCCATACAAACGATGCTGCGGGCAAGCGTACAGAGGGTGCGTCGCTCATCGCAAACGTCACGCTACCAGATGCCGATGCCTGGTGGGCCTTGCGTTTTACCCCCCGCGTAGCCCGGGTGGACGAGGCCTTGCTGCTGGAGGTATCGACCACCGAGCGGCTGTGGGGTGGCCGCGCTGCGCTGCTGGATCAATTGCTGGCCAGTGCCCCAGCCAGTACAAAAAGCACAAAAATTTCGATCTCACCGCTGCTGGGGCAAGGCCCCACCTCATTCCAGGCACTGGCTCTGCTGCGGCTGCAACTGGCCGGGCAACCCATGCCCAGGCGGGTGCCACATGACTTACCCCTACACACCCTGACAGCACTGCGCCCCCATGTAGCCAGCCTGGCGCGCATGGGGTGCAACACCTGGGGCCAGCTGCGTGCCTTGCCGCGTGATGGGGTGGCACGGCGGCTGGGCGCGCCTGCCTTGCGGGCACTGGACTGCGCTTTTGGCGATGCGCCCCACACCCACACCTGGCTGGAACTGCCAGAGGTGTTTGCGCTGTCGGCAGAGCTGCCCATGCTGGCAACATCTGCCGACACCTTGCTGTGGTCCGCCCACGGCTTGCTGCAAGCGCTGCAGGCATGGCTGCAGGCCCGCCAGCAGGGCGTGCTGGCGCTGGAGCTGGCCTGGCACCACGACCTGCGCAAGGTCGATGGCATGCCGGTGCCCCCCTGGCAGGCCTTGCCAGTGCGCACGGCGCAGCCTACCCAGGCGCTGGGGCATCTGCGCCTCCTGCTGGCAGAAAACCTGGCCCGCACGCCCCTGGCCGCACCGGCCAACCAGATTGCGCTGCGCGCCCTGGAAACGGTACCCATGCCTCAAGCCAGTGCCAGCCTGCTACCGCCTGCGGGAGCTGCAGGCGGTATGGGCCGCAGTGCAGAAAGTGAAGCCAACAGTGAAAGCTGGCATCAACTGGTCGAGCGCCTGTCTGCCCGGCTGGGAGCAGACCAGGTGCAAGGCGTGGCCTTGGCGGCTGATCACCGCCCCGAACGCATGCAGCACTGGCAACCTGCCACACAGGCGCTTCAGGGTGGGGCGATTGCGCCCACGGCTGGGCAAACCACGTCGCGCACCGCGTTGCCTGACGCCAGCCTGTGGCCCACCTGGCTGCTGCGTCCACCCCAACGGCTTGCCGTGCAGGGCAGCCGCCCGTGCTATCTGGGGCCTTTGCGACTGGTGGCAGGCCCTCATCGGCTGGAGGCTGCCTGGTGGGAGGCCGCCCCTGAGCCATCGGCTGATGCACAGCCGCTGCAGGACGAGAGCGGGGGCGTGACCTCTGGCCTTGTGGTGCGCGACTACTTTGTGGCCCATAACGACCGGGTCGGGCATGTGTGGGTGTTTCGCGAGCGTTTGCCACGCTCAGCTCTTTCAGCCCCATCAAACTCAGTCCCATCAGGCACATCAGCAGCAAGCCATGGTGAGGCAGGGCGGGGCACATGGGGGAGATCTGCCACAACGGCAGCCCGGCAAGACCGCTGGTTTCTGCACGGCATCTACGGCTGAACCATGCACCCGCATCGCCCACCAGCTCTGGTGCTGCCGGACTATGCCGAGCTGCACTGCGTCTCCAACTTCAGCTTCCAGCGGGGCGCATCGCACCCGCATGAGCTGGTGGAGCGCGCCGCAGCACTGGGCTACCGCGCACTGGCGCTGACGGACGAATGCTCGGTCGCCGGTGTGGTGCGGGCTCACCGGCGGGCCAAGGCGCTGGGGCTGCACCTGATTCTGGGCAGCGAGTTTGCCTACCCCGGCTTCCGGCTGGTGGCTCTGGCGCGCAACGCACAGGGGTGGGGCAACCTGTGCCAGTTCATCACAGCGGCAAGGCGCAATGCAGTCAAAGGCAGCTATCAGATGGGGCCGCTGTCCGATGCGCAGCAGCTGCAAGACTGCGAGTTGCTGCTGGTGCCTGAGCGCACGCTACAAAACGCTACTGATTTTGCAGCTATTGCCGCTTTATTGATGGGCGCTAGAGCCCAATTTCTTCAAAACTTCTGGCTGGTGGCAGAACTGCTGTTGGAGCCCGACGACGACCTGTGGCTGGCCACGCTGCAACAGGCTGGCGCTGCCGCAGGTGTGCCCCTGGTGGCCGCAGGCGATGTGCACATGCATGTGCGCTCACGCAAGCCGCTGCAGGACGTGATCACCGCCGTGCGCCTGGGGCTGCCCGTGGCGCAATGCGGCTTTGCCTTGCAACCCCACGCCGAGCGCCACCTGCGCCAGCGCGTGCGGCTGGCGGGCATCTACCCGCCCGAGCTGCTGGCCGCCACGGTGCAGATTGCCCAGCGCTGCACCTTCAGCCTGGACGAAATCAAATACCAATATCCGCAAGAGACAGTGCCTGCAGGCATGACTCCCACCCAGGGGCTGGCATGGCTCACCTACGAAGGCGCTGCAAGCCGTTACCCGGAGGGCGTGCCACCTGCGGTGCATACCCAGCTGCAGCGCGAGCTAGCGCTGATTGCCGACTGCAAGTACGAGATGTATTTCCTGACCGTGCATGACATCGTGCGGTATGCGCGCAGCGTGGGCATCCTGTGCCAGGGGCGTGGCTCGGCTGCCAATTCGGCGGTGTGCTTTTGCCTGGGCATCACGGCGGTAGACCCGACCCGTTCCACCTTGCTGTTTGAGCGCTTTATCAGCCGGGCACGCAAGGAGCCGCCCGACATTGATGTGGACTTTGAGCACGACCGGCGCGAGGAAGTCATCCAGTACATCTACAGCAAATATGGCCGTGATCGCGCCGCCATTGCTGCCGTAGTCACCACCTATCGCACCCGCAGCGTGCTGCGCGACGTGGGCAAGGCACTGGGTGTACACCCGGCGGTGGTCGATGCCTTTGCCAAGGAGCACCACTGGTTTGATGAAGAACTGGCCAGCCACAAACTCCAGGCCTTGGCCGCATCGCTGGGCCAGCCCTTGGCTGCGCATACTGCTGCGCTGTGGCTGGAGATTGCAGACGAGCTGCACGGTTTTCCACGGCACCTGAGCCAGCATGTGGGCGGCTTTGTGCTCACCCAAGGGCCTCTCACACGGCTGGTGCCCATCGAAAACGCAGCCATGGCAGACCGCTCCATCATCCAGTGGGACAAAGACGACCTGGACGAGATGGGGCTGATGAAGGTGGATGTACTGGCGCTGGGCATGCTCAGCGCACTGCGCCGCTGCATGGACTTGCGCGCAGTCCTGCGCGGCGAGCGCTGGGACTTGACAGACATCCCTGCGGAAGACCCCGACACCTACGACATGATCTGCGCGGCCGACACCGTAGGCGTCTTCCAGATTGAAAGCCGCGCCCAGATGAGCATGCTCCCCCGACTTCAACCGCGCGAGTTTTACGACCTGGTGGTCGAAGTCGCCATCGTGCGGCCCGGCCCCATTCAGGGCGGCATGGTGCATCCGTATTTGCAGGCGCGTGAGAGGCGCAGACGGGACCAACCTCTGGTGTTGGAAAAGCCCGAGTTGGCCGATGCGCTTGAGCGTACGCTGGGCGTGCCGATTTTTCAGGAACAGGTGATGCAGATTGCCATGGTTGCAGCAGATTTTTCTCATGAGGAAGCCGATCAACTGCGGCGAGCCATTGCCGCATGGAGGCCCAGAAGCAGGGACGATTGACTGAAAACGCTTCACACACAAGCCAGAAAACCGCCTAGCTTTGAGTAAAAAAATAGCCTTGTTGCAAAAAAGCAAATTCAGCGCGAGACGTAACCCAACCCGCAGGGGTAAACACCGAGTTGTTTGACCTGCGGCAAGGTTGCCCCTACCGCTTGGAGGCCCAATACGTTCACGGGGGCCGTCCCCGTTCAACTGCACTGAGTTCTGTATGAAGAAAAATCTGCTGACCGTGGCCCTTCTTTGCGCCCTGACTTCTGGTGCTGCGTTTGCGCAGCAAGCCGAAGGCCCCTGGCTGGTGCGCGCACGCGCCGTCAACCTGGACAGCGCCAACAAGGACAGCACGGGCCTGGGCCTGTCGGTCAACGACAAGGTCATTCCTGAAGTCGACGTGTCGTACTTCTTCACACCCAACATCGCTGCCGAACTGGTGCTGACCGTTCCACAAAAGCACGATCTGAGCTCTACAAAGCTAGGCGGGAAGATTGGTACGCTCAAGCACCTGCCTCCTTCGCTGCTGGTTCAATACCACTTCAACGCCAACGGCTTCAAGCCATACGTGGGCGCTGGCCTGAACTACACCCGCTTCTCCAGCGTGAAGCTGCCGGCAGGCGTAGACATTGACCGCAACAGCTTCGGTGCGGCTCTGCAAGTTGGCGTGGACATTCCTCTGCAAAAGAACCTGTACCTGAACTTCGACGTGAAGAAGGTTTTCATCAAAACCGATGTGAGCGTCGGTGGCGCTCAGGTTGGAACCTTCAAGGTGGACCCCGTTCTGGTGGGCGTGGGTCTGGGCTGGCGCTTCTGATGTGCCCCGCGCAGCCTCAGCTGCGCGAACTCTCCGGTGGGGAAAGCCAGTGCAACTGCACTGGCTTTTTTTTGTTTCTGGATATCACTCAGTCAGAAGCAAGATGGCAATTACACGAGAGTGGGTAAACCACACGGCCATCGCCTTCAACCCCCTGCGCTTCAACGCAGTCCAGTGCAATGACTTACGCGACAGAGCCCACTTCACGCGGCAAAGACAGCGTGAAGCGCGAGCCTTGGCCGGGTGATGAGATCACGGTGAGCTGCCCGTGCATCAGTTCTGCCAGCGCACGCGACAGCGCAAGGCCCAAGCCGGTGCCTCCGTGCTGACTACTCACCTGGGCACTCCCTTGTCTGAACTTCTCAAAAATGATTTCATGCAAATGCTCCGGGATGCCCGGACCCGAGTCCACTACATGAAAAAGCAACCGGTCCCCGTCAGCTTGCACCTCTAGCCTCACACCGCCCGTAGCGGTGAACTTGAGAGCATTCGACAGCAGGTTGTTCAATATCTGTTTGAGCCGCAGTCCGTCGCACACCAATATCTCCGGTGTGTCGTCTGAAATAGCGATGTCGAGCGACAACCCTTTTTGTGCAGCAGAAATTGCAAAGAAATCAGCCGTGTTCTGCAACAGCTCTCGCACAGGGTGGGGAGCCAGCACTATGGGCATGGCCCCAGCTTCTACCTTGGCCAAGTCGAGGATCTCAGTCAAAAGGGTGTTCAGGTGGTCGGCAGCTTGCCGGATCAGAGTTGCCGCCTCTCTAAAGGAGGGTTGCTGAAGACGCAATTCCATCAATTCCGCAAAGCCGCGAATACTGGTGAGCGGCGTGCGCAGTTCGTGTGACACAGCGGCCATGAATTCGCTCTTGGCTTGGCTTGCAGACTGCGCTTGCGCCTCACTGATCGCAAGCGCGGCATGAGACTCTTCCAGGCGGCGTACCCCACGCAAAAAACCCACGCCGCTAGCAATGATTGCGGCACCCAGAAGAATTGCCACCGCGACGGTGACATTGCGCATGTCACGCCACTCTTCCAAAGCGGCTTCAGTGGTGTTGGAAACCACGACATTCAGCGGATAGCCAGGAATGCGCCTGAATGCTGCAATGCGTTCCGTTTTGTCTACTTCACTCACCCTGATGTAGGCACCCTCTGCTTTAGTCAGGTCTAACAGGGGATGGTCAGAGGGGAGCGTGACGGTCTTACCCATGCCAACCGGCTTACCTGCTTCCACCCGCGCGCGAATGGTTTGATCGTCACCGAGCAGCGTGACGGCTCCCCCTTCGCCAAGCTGAACATCGCTGTATACCGTTTCGAAATAATCCGGATTGACGGAAGCGACGACTACGCCGTGCATATACCCACTGGGGGAAACGATGGGGCGGGACAGTTGCAGCGTCCACTTGCCAGACACCTTACCCAGAACAGGCTTGCCTACAAACAGGCCATTGCGTGTCAACTGCCGGTGTGCATCCCGTTGGCGCTCCGGCTCCAGGTGTACCTGGATATGCTCACGCTCAGAGAGATCAATGGCACCGGTCTTTTGTCCTTCAGGGTCCAGATTGCTGGCGACAAATCGGCCGTCCGCCCCCACCAAAGACAACTGGGTGAGTATGTCGGGGACCAAACCGGTTTCGTTAGCCAACCGGGTGAAATCAGCAGGCTGGAAGCTTCCTTTTGCAACGGCATCCCGCATTCTGATCGTGGCTTGATCGATGGGAGCCAATGCGCGCAGTGTTTGCTCTTCCAGTACGCGGGCAAGGTTCGCGCTTTGCGTCTCCTGAGCAGCCAGTGCATCCTGCCACTTGGTATACAGAGCAAGAGAAAGCAGAGAAGCGGTGATGATCAGTGCCACCACAATGAATCCAATCACCGTGGCCTGCAGGCCCTTGGCATGCTTTACCCGTGCAGGCTGATGACCTGGCCCTGGACTTGGCGGTATTGGCTGTGACTGGTTACTCGCGCGCACGGTGTGGGTGGATTCCAAGGCTTTTCCCATGTCGGCAAGCATGCCACGTTACAAGGTGTTTGCGCAGAGGGCTCACCATAGTTCGGTCATGGGCCCCACATCCGGCGCTTTTGCACAACAGCCAGACCTGGAGCACGGCGCGTTCGTTGAGCGTTGAGTGTTCGCTCAGCCTGTCACCCCGCCAGTATGGGCGTACAAAGCTCGACCAATGTGCCATCGGGACAGCGCAGGTAAGACACAGTTTGACCCCAAGGTCTGTGCGCGGGGCTCGCCAGTTCACGGGCTCCGCAGGCCAAAGCATGGGCGTGGGCCGAAGGAACGTCCGGCGTGACCAACGCAATTTCCACCCCCAAGGGTTGAGCAGATGCGTGGGCCTGAATATGGCCGCCGGGAAAATTTTCGTCTCCTAGGGCATGACTTGCAAAGGCCAGGGTTGTGCTGCCTGTTTCTAGCTCGCCGTAGGTGCCGGATTCATGCAGAAAGCGTTGTTGCAAACCAAATGCTTTCTCAAAAAATGCCAGGGACGCAGGCACGTCAGGCACGTAGAGAATGGTGTAGCCGAATTGCATGGTAGTCACTCTCCAAAGGATGCCGCATCTGGGGCATTTTGCCCCATGGGAGCGACATGGCAGGCATCACTCAGGCCTGTCGCTGGCGTTTGGGATGGAACATGAACTGATTCCCTCCCTGGCGTTTTGCGTGGTACATGGCCTCATCGGCATGACTGAGCAGCGTGCTTTCCGTTGCGCCATGGTCGGGAAAGACGGCAACTCCAATGCTCGGCTGTATGGACAGGGACTTGTCGTGTACAGAGAAAGGGTGGGAGAACGCAGACAGTATCTTGTGAGCTGTATGGTGGGGAAGTTCGCCCGCATGAGCGCCCTCCAGCAATACAACAAACTCATCCCCTCCCAGTCTGGCTACCGTGTCGGAGCTGCGTACGCAGCCAGCCAATCGGCGGGCTACGCTTTGCAGCAATACGTCACCTGCTGCATGACCCAGGGTGTCGTTCACTTCCTTGAAGCGGTCGAGATCAATGAACAGAAGGGAGAGCGGCAATCCATCCCGGCGCGCGCGAGACAGAGCCATTTGGAGCCGGTCGTTGAACAGGGCGCGGTTGGGAAGCTGGGTAAGCTGGTCAAACTGCGCCATTTGCTTCAGTCGCTCATGCATTTGCGTTCGTTCAATGGCCAAGGAAATCTGTGTGGATACAAACTGCAGCAAATCCTTGTCCGCCAGACTGTAGGCGACTTGGTTGCTCCCGCTTTCCAGCAGCAGAGCACCTTTGGGGCCACCCGAGGAGGGCAGAGGCATGCACAGCCAAGTCAGACCGCCTTGATGCACACCAGTGGCCTCTGCGACCTCGCCGTCCTGCGATGAGGCAAAGAGGGCGGTTCCCTGTTGAATGGCCCGGAGGCAAAGGCTTTCGTGCCAGGTTTCATCGGCTTTGGCTCTTTGGCAGCTGGTAACCGCCGGGGGAGACGAATATGCAAAGCGCACCGAGGGGCCATCCTGCTCATACAAGGCGACCCTGAAGCTGCGCACACTGATCAACTGCTCAAGAATACAGTGCACATGCCCAAGAAGACTGGGGAGATCGATTGCGTTGTGGGCTGCCTCGGAGATTGCGTAAGTTGCCGAGTGCATGGACTCCGTCCGTTTGCGTTCGGTGATGTCATGCGCAACAGCGATGCGCAATTGCCGCTCGGGCAGCCAACGCGCAGTCCACAAGATGTGAGCCACTGATCCGTCTTTGCGGATATACCGGTTCTCAAACTGCAACTGCAGGGTTCCCTGCATGATCCGGTGCGCCTGCTCGGAAGTGACTTCCCGATCATCCGGATGCACCAGATCCAACATGCGCAAACCCACCGCCTCTTCAGGTGCGTAGCCGAAGATACGCTCAAACGCAGGGCTGACAAAAACAATCCGGCTGTCTACATCCACGATGCAGACCGCGTCGAGCAAGAGATCTACGACGTTCAAGGAAGAGATGCTTTGCATGCATGCTATTTGAACCGATTGCAACCTCGCGTGGGGATGTATCTTGGTGAAAACCATCCCCCGACCCTTTGGGTGTTGCCATCTTTGTTTCGCATCACACCTCCGTCAGGCGGACCGGGTGCTCTAGATATAGAAGCGGGCCGGTAAGAAAAGCAGTTGCTTAGTGGCCCTGCAACGCTGTTACATATGCTCCTCATTTCATAGCTGCTTGCGCTGTCTGGTGTTGCATAAAAAGCACTTTTCTCTCAAATGCTTCCAGGTAACTGGATGTTGCCAAAAGTAGCGCAAAATGCGCTTTTTCATCGATCTTCAAGACGTGAAAAGCCGTCCTTCATGCCTCGACTTGAGTGACGGTGAACGGCCATCAGACCAACCCCATTCCATGCTGTCTCTCATTCCCTACGGACGTTACCGCCACTGGCTTGTCGGCCTGGCTGTGGCATTGACGGGATGGGCTGCCACTTACGGCCTCGTAGAGCAGCAATTGCGTTCGGTAGGCATGGTTGAGCAAACGCGTTTCACGCAAGAAGCCCGCGCCTTTACCGATGCCCTGGAGCAGAGGATTGCAGCCAACACGGAAATTGTTTACGGCCTGCACAATCTTTTTTCGCTCAACCCTAATCTGGGGCGCGCCGAGTTTGAAAGGGTCGTCAGCGAGCTGGATGCGGTTCGCCGGTATCCGGGAGTGCGCAATCTCGCATTCACCAAACGTGTGGACCGGAACGAACGTGCCGCCTACGAGGCATCCATTCGGGCAGAGATGTCGACATTACCCAGCGGGCGCACCGATTACGCAATCTACCCAGCGGGTGAGCGCAGCGAGTACTTTGTTGTGCATTACATCTGGCCTATGCAGGGCAATGCGGAGTTGCTGGGGTTGGACATCAGTGCCCAACCGGCCAATTTGGCATCCATGCATTTCAGCAGGGACAGTGGCAAGCCGGTAGCGTCGGCTCCCTTCGAGTTGATTCAGGAAGCCGACCATCGAAATGCGTTTGTGATACGCATTCCCGTGTTTGGAAAGCCGGACACAGCGCACTCCCCATCCAAACCCTTTTTGGGAGCCGTGGCCGCGACCATCCGTGTATACGACGTTGTGCGTGCGCTTGAATCTCAGGGCTACCTCAACGGCTTGTCTGTTGCTATTGAAGATGCCGGCTCCATGCGCCAACCTTTGGGTGGTGAAGCATTCAGTCCGCTTCTGGAGCGGACTGCACAACCGTTGGCTGGCACTCCCATTCTTGTCAAAGAGCTAGCAGTACATGACCGCCGGTGGCGTTTGAGTTTTCAGCCCACACGGTCTTTGCTCTCACCTTATGAGCAGCGTTTGCCCTGGGTCGTAGGAGGGGGCGGAGCGCTCGTCGCACTCTTGGTGGGTGCCTTGATCGCGTTGCTGGTGCGGCAGCGCACCCATGCTTTGGCACGCGCGCTGGTGTCGGACGAAGCCCGAAGGCAAAGTGAGGAGCGGTTCAGGGCGCTTTTCAATCAAGCGGCAGTAGGCGTTGCCCAGGTCAATTCTGAGACGGGCATCGTCATGCGCATCAACCAGCGCTACTGCGACATTGTTGGGTACACACCCGAGGAGCTGCAGGGGCGGACCTTGCGCGAAATCAGCCATCCGGAAGATCAGCCTGCAGTGTTTGCCGCCATGGCACGATTGAAAAAGGGTGAAATTCCGGAATTCCGTATTGAAAAGCGCTATTTCCGCAAAGACGGAGAAGAAGTCTGGGTAGACCTGACAGTTGCCCCCATGTGGGCAGTAGGGGCTGAGCCCGATTTCCATATCTCCATGGTGCAGGACATCACTTCGCGCAAGCGCATGGAAGAGAGTCTGCGCACCAGTGAACAACGCCTGAGAAGCATTCTCCAGCGCTTGCCTGTGGGCGTTTGCCTGGTTGAAAGCGATGGGCGCATGAGCTTTCGCAATGAGCGGTTTGTACAAATCTGCGGATACAGCGAGGCAGAGATCCCAGCGGCAGAAATCTGGTGGGAGCAGGTCTACCCCGATGCAGAAATACGTGCAAAGTACAGAGCTGCGTGGCAAAAAAATCTAGATAACGCCAGAGCAACGGATGGGGCAATAGAGGCTGGGGAATACGCCATCCATTGCAGAGACGGCCAGCAACGCACTGTAGAGATTGCTGGGGTGATGGTGGGCGCAGGCTACCTGATCACCATGGTGGACCTCAGCCAGCGCAAGGCTGCCGAGGAAGAGATCAGGTATCTCGCCTTTTATGACCCGTTGACCCGATTGCCCAATCGACGTCTGTTAATGGATCGCCTCCAGCAAGCTTTGGCCACCAGCACGCGTCATGGACGTAGCGGTGCGCTGCTCTTGCTGGACTTGGACAACTTCAAAACCTTGAACGAAACCCAGGGACACGACAAGGGCGACACCTTGCTACTCCAGGTCTCACACCGACTTCGCTCATGCCTGCATGAAGACGACACCTTGGCCCGCCAAGGGGGCGATGAATTCGTCGTGGTGCTGGAAGATCTGGGCGACACCCCAGAGGAAGCTGCAGCCAGGGCCGAGGACGCGGGCCAAAAAATTCTGGAGGCCCTGCGTGAGCCCTACACCCTGGAAGGTGAGTCGCATCACAGCTCCATGAGCATGGGAATTACCGTATTCAGCGGCATGCGAGAAACGGTCGATGAACTCCTCAAACGGGCGGATTTGGCGATGTACCAGGCCAAGTCTGCTGGCCGTGACACGTTGCGGTTCTACGATCCTCAAATGCAGGCGGCCGTGACTGCCCGTGCCGTGCTGGAGGCGGACATGCGAGCGGGCTTGGCTCAAGGGCAGTTTGAACTGTATTACCAGCCACAGGTGGAGCACGGTCGTATCACAGGGGCTGAGGCTCTGCTGCGCTGGCGTCATCCCCGCGATGGTTTTGTATCGCCATCGCACTTCATTCCCCTGGCCGAGGAATCCGGGCTGATCCTGCCCTTGGGTGAATGGGTGCTTCAGCAGGCCTGTGAGCGCCTGGCGCAATGGGCGCAACAGCCGGCATTGTCTGGGCTGACTTTGGCGGTCAACGTCAGTCCACGCCAGTTCCACCAAGGCGGCTTTGTTCCGCAGGTTCTTGCGGCGTTGGCGCGCTCGGGGGCAGAGGGCACACGTCTGAAGCTGGAGATGACCGAGGGCTTGTTGCTGGCTGACGTGGAAGACACGATTGCCAAGATGGCCAAGCTCAAGAGCTACGGCGTTGGCTTCTCGCTGGATGACTTTGGTACCGGCTACTCATCCCTGGCCTATCTCAAGCGCCTGCCTTTGAACCAGCTCAAGATTGACCAGAGCTTTGTGCGTGACGTTCTCACCGACCCGAACGACGCTGCCATTGCCCGAACGGTTGTGGCACTGGCCAACAGCCTTGGCTTGGGCGTCATTGCGGAAGGCGTGGAAACCGAAGAGCAGCGAGCTTTTCTGGCTCGCAACCATTGCTACAGCTGGCAAGGCTATCTGCTCAGCAAGCCGGTGCCCGTGGCTGATTTTGAGAGTTTGGTCCGCAGCCACAACGGCTGAACTGGGCTGGACTGCCTGCGCTTTCTACGCCACAAAGTCCGCTGCCTAAATGCTGGGTCAACTCTGGGAATAGTCAGCTTGCAGAAAGCACGTTATGAATAATTATGAATTCAGAACTTGCTGGTGCTCAGGCAGACTGGTGCGACGTTCAACCCGTCGAAATAAGACGCTGGCAGCCGCACAGTGGGTACAGGCAAGACACCCAACAGAGAGATGCAAGGAGACAAACCATGACGAGCTATGCCGACTTCCACCGCCGCTCCCTGGAGGAGCGTGACGCGTTCTGGGCAGAACAGGCGGCGTTGATTGATTGGCAAGCTCCGCCTCGGCAGGTATGTGATTACAGCAATCCGCCTTTTGCCAAGTGGTTTGTGGGGGGCACCACCAATCTCTGCCACAACGCGGTGGATCGCCACTTGAGTGCCCGCGCGGACCAAGCTGCCTTGGTCGCAATCTCTACGGAAACAGACACTGAACGCAGCTACAGCTACGCTGAATTGCATGCGGAAGTGCAACGCATGGCGGCGACCCTGCAAAGTTTGGGGGTGAAGAAGGGTGACCGCGTTCTGATCTACATGCCCATGATTGCGGAGGCTGCGTTTGCCATGCTGGCCTGCGTGCGTATTGGGGCACTGCATTCCGTGGTGTTTGGGGGATTTGCCTCGGGCTCCCTGGCCTCGCGCATAGAAGATGCAGAGCCGGTGGCTGTGGTCAGCGCAGATGGTGGTTCGCGCGGTGGCAAGGTAGTGCCCTACAAGCCCTTGCTGGATGAAGCCATTGCCTTGTCCAAGCACAAACCTTCAGCGGTGTTGATGGTGAACCGCGGGCTCGCCGCCATGACCCTGCAACCCGGACGGGACCACGACTGGTCTGCATTGCGCGAAAAGCACCTTGACGCTCGGGTGGACTGCGAATGGGTGGAATCCACCCACCCCAGCTACACGCTTTACACCAGCGGCACCACCGGCAAACCCAAAGGCGTACAACGCGACACTGGCGGGTATACCGTGGCACTGGCTGCGAGCATGAAGCATATCTTTGACGCGCAGGCAGGGCAGACCTACTTTGCGACCAGCGACATTGGCTGGGTGGTCGGCCACAGCTACATCATCTACGGCCCTCTCATTGCAGGCATGACCACCATCATGTACGAGGGATTGCCCATCCGCCCCGACGCGGGGGTGTGGTGGAGCATCGTCGAAAAATACAAGGTCACGCACATGTTCTCTGCGCCTACCGCAGTGCGCGTACTCAAGAAACAAGACCCGAGCTGGCTCAAGAAATACGACGTTTCCAGTCTCAAAGCCCTGTGGCTGGCGGGAGAGCCTCTGGACGAACCCACAGCCCAGTGGATCAGCGATGCCTTGGCTGTTCCCATCATCGACAACTACTGGCAAACCGAGACAGGCTGGCCCATCCTTACGCTGGCCAATGGTGTGCAATCACAGGTCACGCGTTTTGGCAGTCCAGGCAAAGCCATGTATGGCTACAACGTCAAAATCATCGACGAAGGCACAGGCGAAGAACTCACTGCGCCCAACCAGAAGGGAGTCGTCGCCATTGAAGGGCCCTTGCCACCCGGCTGCATGCAAACCGTGTGGCGCGATGACGCCCGGTTTGTGAATACCTATTGGAAGAGTATTCCTGGCCGTCTGGTCTACAGCACGTTTGACTGGGGTATCCGCGATGCCGACGGCTACCACTTCATCCTGGGGCGTACCGATGATGTGATCAACGTGGCGGGCCACCGACTGGGCACCCGTGAGATTGAGGAAAGCATCGCGTCCCATCCCAATATTGCCGAAGTCGCAGTCGTGGGCGTAGCAGATTCGCTGAAGGGCCAAGTGGCCATGGCGTTTGCGGTCGCCAAGGATGCTTCCGCCCTCGATTCGGATGCCGCACGACTCAAGCTGGAAGGCGAGGTGATGAAGCAGGTCGATCACCAACTGGGCGCTGTTGCGCGGCCATCGCGCGTGTACTTCGTGAACGTGCTACCCAAAACCCGCAGCGGCAAACTGTTGCGCCGCGCATTGCAGGCGGTGGCAGAGGGGCGGGACCCTGGGGATCTGACCACCATGGACGATCCCGCTGCACTGCAACAGGTTCGGGAGCTGGTGGCAAGGTAAGCGCAAGTTCAGCAGGCTCTCGGTCATCGTATTCAGGAAATGCGATAACCGAGTCTTGCCTTAAGCGTCTGCTGCTCTCAGCTCACAGCAGCGCGGCAGGGACTTGAGGCACTATCAGCTAGAGAGCTTTTGACGAGCCTTAGCCAAGGCCGCAGCAATCGCTGCTTTGCGTGCTGCCGCTCCCCCATCATCCACAGAACCGGCTGGCAGAGGGTTTGCTGCCTCGGTGTGAATAGCCGCGGGTTCAGTGCTTTCCGTGGACGGGGCTCCCTCTTCGTCCTCAGAGCCGTTTCGCTGGCGCAGCTTATGTGTCTGGTACCTTTCGCGCGCCTGCTGGGCAAGCTCAACGCTCCAGACATTCCACCCCGTCTGTTGGCCGCTGGCGTTTTCCAATTGAATGCAATCCACCGGGCAGACCGGGACGCACAGTTCGCAGCCGGTGCAATAGGTTTCAATCACCGTATGCATGAGCTTGTTGGCACCCACAATGGCATCCGTGGGGCAGGCCTTCAAACAAAGCGTGCATCCTATGCACCATTGTTCATCAATGAAAGCCACGGTTCGAAATGACTCAGGCCCATGAACAGCTTCGTTGAGCGGCAGGGCGGAGCGCCCGGTGATGGCTGCCAAACGCTGCACACCTTCCGCGCCGCCGGGAGGGCACTGGTTGATCTCAGCCTCTGAGATGGCCACCGCTTGCGCGTAGCTGGCGCAGTCGGGGTAGCCGCAGCGGGTACATTGGGTCTGGGGCAATGCGGCATCAATGCGGCGAGCCAAGTCACTGAGGAAGCCCGCCACGGCGGGCTTTTCAGCGATCAAGCCTTACGCGCCGCACGGCGGGTGCGGGCGGTGGGGGCAGCAGTGACCGTCGTTGCCGCAGAGGGCTCGACAGCTGCAGGAGCCGCAGCCCCTGAACGCGTAGCTGCGGCCTTGCTGGCAGCGGGTTTGTGAGCCGCTGGCTGCGCAGGCTGGTGCTCCAGGATGAATGCCTTGACCTGGGGATAGACAATCTCGCGCCAGCGACGGCCGCTGAAAATGCCGTAGTGGCCGGCGCCCTTGGCTTCCAGATGGCGTTGCTCCTTGCGCACGATCCCTGTGCAAAGGTCATGAGCCGCCTCGGTCTGCCCCGAGCCGGAGATGTCATCCAGTTCGCCCTCTACCGTGAAAAGGGCAGTGGTCTTGATGTCCTGCGGGCGAACACGTTCTACCTTGCCCTCGGGCGAGCGAACATCCCAGGTGCCGTGAACCAGTTGGAAATCCTGGAATACGGTCTTGATCGTTTCCAGGTAGTAATCCGCATCCATGTCCAGCACCGCGTTGTACTCGTCGTAGAACTTGCGGTGGGCCTCAGCGCTGGCGTCATCACCCTTGATGAGGTTCTTGAAGTAGTCGTAGTGGCTGTTGGCGTGGCGGTCGGGATTCATGGCCACAAAGCCTGTGTGCTGCAAGAAGCCGGGGTATACACGTCGGCCAGCGCCGGGGAAGTTGTCCGGAACACGGTAAATGACGTTGTTCTCGAACCACTCAAAGCTGCGATTCATGGCCAGGTTGTTCACGGCCGTGGGGGACTTGCGGGCATCGATAGGTCCACCCATCATGGTCATGGTCAGGGGCGTCGTCTCGCCACGGCTGGCCATCAACGAAACGGCTGCCAGCACCGGCACGGTGGGCTGACACACGCTGATGACATGGCAGTTGCCATAGATGCCTTGCAGGTAGCGAATGAATTCCTGCACGTAGTTCACATAGTCGTCCAGATGGAATTCACCATCTTCCAGGGGGACGAGGCGGGCATTTTTCCAGTCGGTGATGTAGACCTTGTGGTCCTTGAGCATGGTGCGCACCGTGTCCCGCAACAGCGTGGCGTAGTGGCCCGACAAGGGCGCCACGATCAGCACTACGGGCTGGCCCTTGATCTTGGTCAGGGTGGCTGGGTCATCGGAGAAGCGCTTGAACCGGCGCAATTCGCAAAACGGTTTGTTCACCTCCACGCGTTCGTGGATGGCTACACCCACGCCGTCCACATCCACACTGGGGATGTCGAAAGTGGGCTTTTCGTAGTCTTTGCCCAGGCGGTAAAGCAGATCGTAGCCCGCAGACAGACGCTGGGCCATGGGCACCTGATTGAAGGGCGACAGGGGATTGCTGAACAACTTGGACGCTGCTTGCGCAAAGTCAGCAAAAGGCTCCATCAAAGAGCGCTGGGTTTCGTAGATCTGGTAGAGCATGGGGCCAAACTCCGTTATGTTGCAGTGCAATATAGCAGCAGAGTGAGGCATCGCAATGGAGTAAAACCACCAATCGCCAGTCGCCTATGCGACAACGGATGGAGCGGTCGGCTTTTGCGTGCAAGGTGCCAGCATCACCCGTCCACCCCAAAGCCGGAGATTGCTATCAAATATATAGCTGCCTACGCTTGATGGAAGGGCGCAAGCCTTGGTTTTTTTCTACTTTTCACAAGCTTCAAACCGGATTTTCCTGTAGCCACGCTTCAAAAGCCTCACGAGCCGCATTGCGCAGAGCGGGGCGGAACTGGGTCTTCTGCCCTAGATAAAGGCAATGGCGGATCACCGTGAACGGGTTGAAGGAGCCCTGGGGGTTCTGCTCCTCAAAGTGCTGCTTGTAGCGCTTGACGGTGCCGATCGTGTGACGCAGCAGCTCGTTGAACTGCGATCGCGTCATTCCAGGCTGCCACGTCTGAATATCGGCAACAAAGCTGTCTACCTTGCCGGGTTCAAAGTCGAAATCCTTGAAGAAGTGGTTGGCGATCTTGAGGAAAGTGAACGCGTTGAGTTCGCTGCCAGCCTGGGGTTGTCTGCTGGGCCGCGGAACCTCCGGTTCGCCCGGGTCTGCTGAAGAGGTGGCGGTTTCGTCTGGCGCCTGCAGCAGTTCGGCCGCTGTGGCATCGCGGATCTGCAGAAACTCACGATCGGCCAGCTCAAACAGGGCTGACAGCACATTGATACGGCGCTTGAGCTGGCTGGGAATGGATTTTTTGTACTTGATCTTGTGGTCCAGAACGCTCCATGAGTCCTGGATGATGGTGCGAATCTGCAACTCAAACGGCCACAGGGCGGCTGCTTGATTCTCTGAAAGGGCAGCCTGCGTCGCATTGAAGCGCAGGTCCATGTGCAGCCCCTTGTAGCCAAACTCCGTTTCGGTGCTTTCTACGGCAGCCACCTTGTCTGTCACCTCAATCACGTCAAAGTGTGAACGCACCAGCTGGGCGACTTTTTCCAGCTCATCTTCATACAGACACACCACGCGCACGCCAATCAGGTCGGTGATCCAGTGCTGGATCTCGTACGGCGTATTGCGCTCTTCCAGCGCCGCCCGGTACTTGCGGCGGAACTTGCGAATGCACTCGTCTACGTCCTTGACGCGGCCTTCCACCTTGGAGATGTCCAGCCCCGGCGCTGCCTTCAGCAACAACTCCAGCGCACGCATGACCTGCTCGCACGCAGCCTTCAGCTGATCGTGCCTTTGCGCATAGAAGACGCGAAACTGGTTCTCTTCCAACTCGACAGGAATCTGGGCCATGTGATCAGTGAAGGGGACTGAGAAGTGACTCTGAGAATCTGTTCCAAGAGCCTGGGGGAGGCAAGTAGGGTACACAAACACAGTGCCCCCTCTGAAGACACTGTGGTGTTCTGCTCCATTGTTTGTAAAAAATCATTTCCCGCCACCGCACTGTTGTTGATAATGGGCCGCGCGCCATGCCACCCGGAGATGGCGCGCCCCTTCCTCACCGATGCCACCTGCCCAGGAAAAAAATCCGTCTGCCAGTTCGCCAGCCGTTTTCCAGCGACGCTGGAGTTGGGTGCTGGCGCCGGTCCTGTCGTTGGTCATGCTGGGGTTGACCTACGCACACTGGAGCAGTGAAGAGCGCAACAGTCGGGAAAGGCGTGATCTCAACTTTCAGGTAGCCGCCGAGCGCATGGCGTACAACCTTGCCGATCGCATGGCCACCTACGAGCTGGTATTGCGCGGCACGCGGGGTTACTTTGAAGGCTCCGAGCGCATCGACCGGGATGAGTTTCGGGCTTATGTCGAATCCCTTCAGCTGCGCGAGACGAGGCCTGGCCTCAAAGGGATTTCACTCATCCTGAAGCTGTCGGCCGCCGCTTTGCCAGCGCATGTTCAGGACATGCGACAACGCGGATTTCCAGACTACACGGTGCGCCCAGCAGGGGATCGGGCCACCTATGCCACCGTTACCCATATCGAACCGCTGGATGCTGAAAACCAGCGGGTGTTGGGTCTGGACATCCTGACCCTCACGCCTGCGAAAGAGGCCCTGGAGCGCGCGACGGACTCCGGGCAACTGGCACTCACGGGCGTGCTCACACTGGCGCAGGATGGCCCTGCGGGCGGTCCCAAGGGGCTGGTGATGTACCTCCCCATCTACGCCCCTGGAGCACCGCTCGAAACCGTGCAACAGCGCCGCGCAGCCTTGCGGGGCTGGGTGTCGGCTCCGTTCCATCTGGCCGATGTGATTGCCGGACTCTCGCGCGAATGGGATGCCGACATCGGTCTGGATGTGTTTGACGGGGATGCTATGGAAGGGGGGCAGCCCCTGTACACCGACGCCAGACTGGAGCATGGTCAGGCCAAACGCCAGTTGGTGCGCCCTTTGCAGTTGGGTGGTCGCACCTGGAATCTCCGCATGGTGCCCCTGCCTGCCTTTGAGGAGCGGTACGAATACGAAACGCACCACCTCTCCGCATTGATTGGCGCCGCACTCAGCATCGTGCTTGGCTGGTTTGCCTGGCTGCTTGCCACGGCGCGCGCGCGGGCTGAGGCGCTGGCTTATGCCATGACCTCAGAGTTGCGCACTGCACGGGATGAACTGGCAAGCACCCTGCACGCCATTCCAGACCTGTTGATGGAAATTGGGCCTGATGGGCGCATTTCCTACTGCCGCAGCGGTCACCTTGCGCCATTGGCCAGCGCAGCGCACAGCTTCGTGGGCTTGCGGCTGGAAGATATCGTCCAGCCCGAGGCTGCTGCAGGTTGCCGCGCAGCCATCCAGGCCGCAACGAGCAACGGGTATTCGGCAGGGCAGCAGTTCTATTTGGATGTGCAGGGGCACACCTACTGGTTTGAACTATCCATAGCGCGCAAGCCAGGCGATGAGCCAGGTCAACCACCCAGTTTCATTGCGCTGTCGCGAGACATCACCGAGCGCAAGAAGGCGGAGGCAAGGTCTCACCAGCTGGCCTATTTTGATGCGCTGACCGAGCTGCCCAACCGCCGCATGCTGCTGGACCGGATGGAGCAGGCCCTGGCGGCGGCACAAAAGTCTGGCCACATCGGGGCGGTGATCTTTGTAGACCTCGACAACTTCAAGCAGATCAATGATGCACGCGGGCACACCGTGGGGGATGTCCTGCTCAAGCAGGTGGCCCAGCGCCTGCACGGCCTGCTACGCCCCGGAGACACCGTGGCCCGGCTCAGCGGTGATGAATTTGTGATGCTGGTGGGGCAGTTGGGGGTGGATATTGAAAGCGCCGGGCGTGCCGCATTGCTGGTGGCAGAGACCGTGCGAGCAGCGCTGGAAGTGCCCTACAACATCCACACCCATCTCTACAGCAGCACCAGCAGCATCGGCATCACACTGTTCCCCAAACAGGCGGAAGGGGCAGAAGACCTACTGCGCGAAGCGGATACGGCCATGTACCGGGCCAAAGACATGGGCCGCAATCGCATCCGCTTCTACGAAGCGGCCATGCAGGCAGATGTGCAGGAGCGATTGGCACTGGAGCAAGACCTCAAGAAAGCCACCACCGAAGGGCAGCTGGCGGTGTTCGTGCAGTCGCAGGTGGATTCGGCAGGCAAGGTCGTGGGCGGGGAGTTGCTGATGCGCTGGCAACACCCTGAGCGGGGCAACGTGCCGCCCAGCCGGTTCATTCCGGTAGCAGAATCCTCAGGCCTCATCCTCCGAATGGGCGACTGGATGATTGGCAAGGCGTGCGAAGCGCTGGCCAAACTGCAAGCCAAAGGCCAGTTCATCACCATTTCGGTCAACGTGAGTGAGCGGCAGTTCCGGCAAGAGGATTTTGTGGACCGCATCCGCAATGTGCTGGCATCGACGGGAGCCAGGCCAGAGCTGCTGATCCTGGAAGTTACCGAGAGCCTGCTGATCGAAAACCTGGACGACACGATTGCCCGCATGACAGAGCTGGTGCGGCTGGGTCTGCGCTTTTCCATCGATGACTTCGGCACGGGCTACTCCAGCCTTGCCTACCTCAAACGCCTGCCGCTCTTTGAGCTGAAGATCGACAAGAGCTTTGTGCAGGACGCCCCCGATGATCCGAGTGATACAGCCATCGTGCAGTCAATTCTGGCGGTGGCCGGACACCTGCAGCTGCGGGTGGTGGCAGAAGGTGTGGAAACCCGGGCCCAGGCCGACTTCCTGATCGAGAACCAGTGCGAGTGCCTGCAAGGCTACCTGTTCGGCCGCCCGCAGCCCTTGGATACCTGGATCGAAAGCCAGGTGGCTGGCGGGTAAACAGGCGCTAACGGCCTTCCGTGGTCAGTGTTCGCGGTGGTGCGCCAGCGATTCGGCCACCGCCTGCTGGGCGTGCTGGTACACCTCCCGCGCGGGGCGATCCTTGAGCAGGTGGTTGCTCCACACCTGCCGCCAGATGCGGGCACCCGGCAAACCATGGCGCAGGCCCAGCATGTGGCGGGCGATGTGCGCCCACGGCGTGCCGTGCTGGGCAGCCTCGCGCTCCATGTACTCCACCATGGCCAGTTCCACGTCCTCCCGGCTCAGGGCGCAGGGCTGCCCGCCGTAGTACAGCGCATCCCACTGCGCCAGCCACCAGGGGTTGTGGTAGGCCTCGCGCCCAATCATCACGCCATCCAGGTGCTGCAATTGCTCTTGCACCACCGCATCGGTGGTGATGCCGCCATTGATGGCGATGGTGAACTGCGGAAAGTCCGCTTTGAGCTGGTGCACCACCTCGTAGCGCAGGGGCGGAATGTCGCGGTTTTCCTTCGGGCTCAGGCCCTGCAGCCAGGCATTGCGGGCATGCACGATGAATACCGTGCAACCAGCATCCGCCACCGTGCCGATGAAGTCGCGCACAAAGCTATAGCTCTCGTCCTTGTCGATACCAATGCGGTGTTTGACGGTGACAGGCACCTGCACCACGTCCTTCATGGCTTTCACGCAGTCGGCCACCACCTGCGGGGCTTTCATCAGACTGGCACCAAAGGCACCACGCTGCACGCGGTCGCTGGGGCAGCCGCAGTTGAGGTTGATTTCGTCATAGCCCCATTGCTCACCCAGCTTGGCGGCCTGCGCCAGCTTGTCGGGCTCGTTGCCCCCCAACTGCAGGGCCACGGGGTGCTCTTCCGCGTTGTGGCGCAGGTGCCGCTCGGTCCCCCCAAACAGGATGCCGCCCGCGTTCACCATCTCGGTGTAGAGCAGGGTGTGGCGTGTCAGCAGGCGATGAAAGTAGCGGCAGTGGCGGTCAGTCCAGTCCATCATGGGGGCGACGGACATGCGCCAGGGGCTGTAGGCGGTTTGCACGGGATACGGTCAGAAGGGGGAGGTGGGGCGGCGACAAGGCATGCACATGGGCATGGCGCGCAGCGAAAGGGCGGGATTATCCCATCGTGCTGTGAAAGTGCATTGGGCGGCGTTTATTGAGCAATGGATAAAAAGTGGCTTTTGCGCCCATGAATTGAGCGCAGGCAGCTAGCATTTTGATAGTCATAAGACCTTCTCCACCTTCGTTGAACTGGCTCCCCGCTGCACAAGCCAGGACGGCGAACTTGCAATAACGCAAGGTGTTGCCAAACGTTTCGGCGATACTCGGCGTCGCCGCGCCTGCGGCGTCTGCACACTGTCTGGTCTGCCTTTTCCCATGCATCACACCATTTTTGACACGCCGGTGGTCAACACTTTGCTGCGCGCCTTTTCCATGGCCACACTGCGCCTGACGGGGTGGAAGGTCGAGGGCAGCCTGCCTGCCAACGCCCACAAAAGCGTGCTGATTGCCGCCCCGCACACCAGCAACTGGGATCTGCCCTACACGCTGATGCTGGCTTTTTCGCTGCGGCTGCGGGTGTACTGGATGGGCAAGCACAGCCTGTTCAAAGGGCCCTTCGGCCCCGTCATGCGCTGGCTTGGCGGGGTGCCGGTGAACCGGCAGCAGGCCAATAACCTCGTGGCATCGTCCGCCCAGGCCATGCGCGACGCCAAGGGCCCCATGCAGCTCATCGTGCCGCCCGAGGGCACCCGGGGCAAGACGCGGCACTGGAAAACCGGCTTCTACTACATTGCCCAGCAGGCGGGCGTGCCGATTGTTCTGGCCTTTGTGGACTATGGGCGCAAGGTGGGGGGACTGGGCCCCGTGTTCGAGCCCACGGGAGACATTGACCGCGACATGGCGGCCATCAAGGCGTTCTATGCCCCCATTCGCGGCAAAAACCCCACTCAGTTTGAAGCTTGAAAGGCATCAAAATCGCTGCTAGCGCACGTCAGTCAAGCGCAGGCAGCTATGCTTTAGATAGCATTCTGAGCCGGGCGACGGTCATGCGCCCGCGCTGCGCCGGTCCAGCTTGCGGCTCAGCACAATGCTGGTCTGGGTCTGGCGCACGCCGTCGAGCTGGCCCAGCGTGTCCAGCAAGGCATCCAGCCGCTCATGGCTGGGGCAACGCAGAAACACCAGGTAATCAAACGGCCCGCTCACGGCCGAGACTTCCTCCACCTCGGGCATGCGCTCCAGCGCCTGCAGCACGGCAGGTGCAGTGCGCGGCAGCACGCTGATGCTGCACCAGGCACGCACACTGCCTGCATCCATCGCCGGGCCCAGGCGTACGCCGTAACCCGCCACCACGCCCGCACGCTCCAGCCGGGCTATGCGCGCCACCACTGTGGTGCGCGCCAGCCCCAGGCGGCGGGCCAGTTGCGCGGTGCCCTCACGGGCATTGGCCTGCAGCAGGCTCAGCAATTGCCGGTCGGTGTCGTCCAGAGAAGGGGTCATCAAGTCGCTCCACACAAACACGTATTCAAACCCAAGGTGAAGCGCATTTTGACGCTTTGCCTCCAATTTTCGTCGGACTGACGTAAGTAATGGCGCATAGCGGTGATTTTGAAGCTACACATTGACACCCACCCAGCCTAGCATCTCCTCATGCCTGCAGGCGCTACCCAGCAGGGCCTGCAGCCCATCCCTTTGACCGAGGAGCACAGCCATGACCACCATGCCCACCCTGCCTGTTTCTGTGGCTAATCTGAATCCCGCCCCCGGCTTGCGCAGCGTTTGCATTCTGGGCGCAGGCCACATTGGCTTTGCCATGGCCTTGATGCTGCAGCAGGGCGGCGGCTACCAGCTCACCGTGGCTGATCGTGATGCCGACAGGCTCCGCGCCGTGACGGCCCTGGGCATTGCAACCCGGCATATTCAGCATGCCGACGACCTGAAAGCTGCCGTGGCGGGTCAGTACGCCGTGCTCAATGCCTTGCCCTACCACCAGGCCGTGACGGTGGCCACGCTGTGTGCAGCGGAGGATGTGCATTACTTTGACCTGACGGAGGATGTGCAGAGCACCCACGCGATTCAGGCGCTGGCCGCCACGGGGCAGGGTGGGGCGGCCGCCACCAGCGTGCTCATGCCGCAATGCGGGCTGGCCCCGGGCTTCATTGGCATCGTGGGGCACGATCTGGCCCGGCGGTTTGAGCAGCTGCATACGCTGCGCATGCGGGTGGGGGCGCTGCCGCGCTACCCCCAGGGAGCTCTGCGCTACAACCTGACCTGGAGCACCGAAGGCCTCATCAACGAATACTGCAACCCTTGCGAAGCGATTGTGGATGGCGTGCGCACCACTGTGCCTGCACTGGAAGGGCTGGAGACCTTTTCACTCGACGGTGTGGAGTACGAGGCGTTCAACACCTCGGGCGGGCTGGGCATGCTCACCCACACGCTCATGGGCCGCGCGCGGCAGGTGGATTACCAGTCCATTCGCTATCCCGGCCACTGCGCCATCCTCAAGCTGCTGCTCAACGACTTGCGCCTGCGCGAACGGCGCGATCTGCTCAAGGACATTCTGGAAAACGCGGTGCCCACCACCGATCAGGACGTGATCGTCATCTTTGCCACGGCCACGGGCCTGCAGGGCGGCAAGCTGGTGCAGCACTCGTACTCCGCTCGCATCCTGGGGGCGGAAGTAGGGGGACACCGCCTGAGCGCCATCCAGCGCACCACGGCGGCCGGGATTTGCACCGCGCTTGATCTGGTAGCCCAGGGACGTTTGCCTGCGCAGGGCTTTGTCGGGCAAGAGGCGGTGAGCCTGCCGGACTTTCTGGGCAACCGCTTTGGCGCGGTGTATGCAGTGGATGAGGTGCCGTTGCTTAATGCAGCAATGGTGTGATGGGCCTCAACGCCCCTGCGGCCGCTGGTACATGTCCTCAATCGCCTGCTCAAAGTGGGCCATCAGGTTGGTGCGCTTGAGCTTGAGCGTCGGGGTCATGAAGGTGTTTTCAATCGTCCACGGCTCCAGCGTCAAATGCACTGCACGGGGCACGGCGTAGCGTGCAAAGCTGGCAGTACAGCGTTCAATGCGCGCCAGCACAGCGCGGTGCACCGCAGGCTGGTTCAGGCTGGCCGCCTCCTGCGGGTTCAGCCCCAGGTCTGCCGCCAGGCGCAACCACTCCTGGCGGCGCAGCACAGCCACGCAGGCGATGAAGGGACGATTCTCGCCCACGACAAACGCCTGCTCCAGCAGCGGGTCTGCCAGCATGGCCAGTTCCAGGTCACCGGGCGGCACTTTCTCGCCAGTGGAGGTGACGATGATCTCCTTGATGCGCCCCCGGATGTAGATGCGCCCGTTCACGATGTCTGCCTGGTCCCCCGTGCCCAGCCACCCGTCGGCAGACAGGATGCGGGCCGTGTCCTCAGGCCGCTTCCAGTAGCCTTTCATCACAATGGGGCCACGCACCTGCAGCTCGCGGTTGTCGCCAATGCGCACTTCCACGCCGGGCAGGGCGCGGCCCACGCAGGCGGGGTCGTTGTCTTCCAGCGAGTTGACGGACACCACGGGCGATGTTTCCGTCATGCCGTAGCCCTGAATCAGCGGTAACCCCAGGCCCAGGAAGCAACGGGCGATGGTGGGCGACAGCGGTGCGCCGCCACTCACCGCCACCCGCACCCGCCCCCCAAACTGCGCCAGCAGCGGTTTGGCCACCAGCCACTGCAGCAAGGGCCAGGGCAGGGCGTGCAGCCAGTCATTGCCCGTCTGCACGGTGTCGGGCAGCAGCTTTTGGTGTCTGCAAAACAGCGCCCAGCCTTTGGCCTGCGCCGCTTCCAGCAGCCGCATCTTCCAGGGCGAGCGGGCCAGCTTTTCCAGCAACTTGGCATGGATACGCTCGTAAATGCGTGGCACCGACACCAGCACCGTGGGGCGAACCGATTTGAGGTCTTCGGCCAGCAGGGGCACCGAGCGGGCATACACCACGCAACTGCCTGCAGCAATCGGCAGGTAATACCCCCCCGTGCGCTCAAACGTGTGCGACAGGGGCAGGAACGAGAGGAAAACGTCTGCCGTGGTGGGCGAGATGCGCTGCATCACGGCCTTCACATCGCTGAGCACGTTGTGGTGGGTCAGCATCACCCCCTTGGGCTTGCCGGTGGTGCCCGAGGTGTAGACGATGGCGGCCAGATCATCTGCCGCCGGGCCGCGGGGTGCCTGCGCAGGCGTTGTAGTGCCTGCGTGATCTGCCCCCTCCAGCCACTGTTGCAGCGAGCCCAGTGCAGGGCCATCGGCGGGCAGCTCGCCCACATCCAGGGATTCGCTCTCGTCCGGGTCTGTAAACACCACAGCGCGCAGCGCTGGAAACTCCACCCCCGTGGCCCGCACCTTCTCCCACTGCTCGCGCTGTCCCAGGATCAGCATCGAAGCCTCGCAGTCCGCCAGGATGTAGGCAATGCTGCCGGGGTTGTCGATGGCGTGCAGCGGCACGGGCACGCAGCCCGTGGCCAGGGTGGCTTGGTCGGCGCACAGGGCATTGAGCCCGTTGGGCAGCAAGATGGCAATGCGCGCGCCGTGCGGCAACTGCATGGCGGCCAGGGCCTGGGCCCAGCGGCCGATGCGCTGGGCTGCATCGCGCCAGCTCAGGCTTTGCCAGGCGTGGGTGGCGGGATCGAAAGCCCGGTAAGCCTCGCCCTCCGGGGTGCTGGCCACCCGGTACGCAAGAAGTTGGGGAAGCGTTTGTACGCTGGCGAGGTCGGGTGGTGGGGTGGTCATGTGCGGCAGGCTAGGTACTAACCCTAGTCTTTATCAAAGCCGCTGGATCATAGCCACTGACCCGCTCGGGTTTTGTAAGAAGCTGTAGCAACTGCCCCAGGCCTTGCGATGCATCAGGCCTCGCCTTGCGGCGCAACAGCCCGATCAGGTGGCCGCTTGCAGACCCTGCGCAAAGTGCTCCTGCATGGCTTTGCGTGTGCCCTCTGGGTCGCGTGCTGTCAGGGCTGCGAGGATGGCGCGGTGCTCTGCAAGCGAATCCGCAATCCGGCCCTGCTTGAACAGAGAGTTGTGCCGGTTCAGCTTCATCACCTTGCGCAGGTCAGCCACCATCTGGCTGCGCCAGCGGTTGTCGGCCATCTCCAGCACCTGCATGTGAAACCGCTCGTTCACGGCAAAGAACTTTTCACGGTCGGCCATCGCGGCCTCCAGCTCGGCATGCAGGTCCTGCAGGCTCTCGATCTGTGCGTCGGTAGCGCGCTCGGCCACTACGCCTGCGGCGTCGCTCTCCAGCAGGCTGAGCAGGTGGTACACGTCGCGCAGGTCCTTTTCGCTCATCTCCGTCACATAGGCGCCACGACGCACCTTCATCGTGACGAGGCCTTCTGCCGCCAGCACCTTCAGCGCTTCGCGCAGCGGGGTGCGACTGATGCCAAATTCTTCTGCAATCTTCAGCTCGTCAATCCAGCTGCCGGGCTCCAGCTCGCGCCGGAAGATGCGCTGGCGCAATTGCTCGGCAACTTCTTCGTACAAGGCTTTGGGCGTGAGGGTGATGGCTGACATGGGCCGGATTGTAAGCTGGGCGGAATATTTTGAATGAATAATTATGAATGATGTAAACTGCCCGCCACATCGGTGCCCACCGAGCGTCGCGTGCGACGACCCCCAACGCCATCTTCGGAGAAGCTTTCGCCATGAGTGACACCCCCCAGAACAACGCCCCCGAGTTCGCACCTGCCTCGCTAGAGGCCTGGGCCAAGGCAGCGGCCAAATCGGCCCCCGGTGGCGATGTCAATGCGCTGAACTGGGTCACTCCCGATGGCATCACCGTCAAGCCGCTTTACACCGCAGCAGACACCCAAGACCTGCCTTACGCCGATACGCTGCCCGGCTTCGAGCCCTTCCTGCGTGGCCCCCAGGCCACCATGTATGCAGTGCGCCCCTGGACCATTCGCCAATATGCAGGCTTCTCCACCGCCGAAGAATCCAACGCCTTCTACCGTAAGGCCCTGGCCGCAGGCGGGCAGGGCGTGAGTGTGGCGTTTGACCTGGCCACGCACCGCGGCTACGACAGCGACCACCCCCGCGTGACAGGTGATGTGGGCAAGGCCGGTGTGGCGATTGACAGCGTGGAGGACATGAAGATCCTCTTCAACGAGATCCCGCTCGACAAGGTGAGCGTATCCATGACCATGAACGGCGCGGTGCTGCCCGTGCTGGCAGGCTACGTGGTGGCGGCGGAAGAGCAGGGCGTGTCGCAAGACAAGCTCAGCGGAACCATTCAGAACGACATTCTGAAAGAGTTCATGGTGCGCAACACCTACATCTACCCGCCCAAGCCGAGCATGCGCATCATCGGCGACATCATCGAGTACACGAGCAAGAACATGCCCAAGTTCAACTCGATCTCGATCTCGGGCTACCACATGCAGGAAGCCGGGGCCAACCAGGCGCTGGAACTGGCCTTTACCCTGGCCGACGGCAAGGAATATGTGAAGACCGCCATTGCCAAGGGCATGGACGTGGACGACTTTGCCGGCCGCCTCAGCTTCTTCTGGGCTATCGGCATGAACTTCTACCTGGAAGTCGCCAAGATGCGCGCCGCACGCCTCTTGTGGTGCCGCATCATGAAGGGCTTCAACGCCAAGAACCCCAAGAGCCTGATGCTGCGCACGCACTGCCAGACCTCGGGCTGGAGCTTGACCGAGCAAGACCCCTACAACAACGTGGTGCGCACCACCATCGAAGCCATGGCGGCCGTGTTTGGCGGCACGCAATCGCTGCACACCAATGCGCTCGATGAAGCCATTGCCCTGCCAACCGAGTTCAGCGCCCGCATTGCGCGCAACACGCAGCTCATCATCCAGGAAGAAACCCACATCACCAACGTGATCGACCCCTGGGCTGGCAGCTACATGATGGAAAAGCTGACGCAGGACATGATGGACGCTGCCTGGAAGATCATCGAAGAGGTCGAAGCCATGGGCGGCATGACCCAGGCCGTGGACAGCGGCTGGGCCAAGCTCAAGATCGAAGCCGCCGCCGCCGAGAAGCAGGCGCGCATCGACTCTGGCCGTGACGTGATCGTCGGCGTCAACAAGTACAGATTGCCTAAGGAAGACAAAGTCGACATCCTTGAGATCGACAACATGAAGGTGCGCGACGGCCAGATTGCCCGCCTGCAGGAAATCAAGGCAAAACGCGACGCAGCCAAGGTGCAGCAAGCGCTGGATGCTCTCACTTCTGCAGCAGAGTCGGGCGAGGGCAACCTGCTGGATCTGTCCATTCAGGCCATCCGCCTGCGCGCCACAGTAGGCGAGGTCAGCGATGCGCTGGAAAAGGTTTTTGGGCGCCACCGCGCCGACACGCAAAAGGTGACCGGTGTGTACGCAGCTGCCTATGACTCGGCCGAAGGCTGGGAAAAACTCAAGACCGAAATCAACGCCTTTGCGGAAGACCAGGGCCGCCGTCCCCGCGTCATGATCGCCAAGCTGGGCCAGGACGGCCACGACCGCGGCGCCAAAGTGGTGGCCACCGCCTTTGCCGACCTGGGCTTTGACGTGGACATGGGCCCGCTGTTCCAGACCCCCGAGGAATGCGCCCGCCAGGCGATTGAAAACGACGTGCACGCCGTGGGCGTGAGCACCCTGGCCGCTGGCCACAAGACGCTGGTGCCCGCGATCATTGCCGAGCTGAAGAAGCAGGGCGCGGACGACATCATCGTTTTCGTCGGCGGCGTGATCCCGGCGCAGGACTACGACTTCTTGTACGAAGCGGGCGTGAAGGGCGTCTACGGCCCCGGCACCCCCATCCCGGCCAGCGCCAAGGATGTGCTGGAGCAGATTCGCAAGGCTGTGGCAGCGTGACCCCTGAAGCGATTCAGCGCGGCATTGTCGGGGGCGATGGCCCCCTGCAGCGCCGCGCCATGGCCAAAGCCATCACCCTGCTCGAATCCACCCGCGCCGACCACCGCGCGCAGGCGGACGAGCTGCTCACGGCGCTGCTGCCCCACACCGGCAAGTCGTTCCGCCTGGGCATCAGCGGCGTGCCGGGCGTGGGCAAGTCCACTTTCATTGAAGCGCTGGGCCTGTACCTGATCGGCCAAGGTCATCGCGTGGCGGTGCTGGCGGTGGACCCTTCCAGCACAGTCTCGGGCGGCTCCATCCTGGGCGACAAGACACGCATGGAGCACCTCTCCGTGCATGAGAAAGCCTACATCCGCCCCAGCCCCAGCAGCGGCACGCTGGGCGGTGTGGCCGAGAAAACGCGCGAGGCATTGCTGGTGTGCGAAGCCGCGGGCTATGACGTGGTCATCATCGAGACCGTGGGCGTGGGCCAGTCAGAGACCGCCGTGGCGGGCATGACGGACATGTTCGTGCTCATGCAGCTGCCCAACGCGGGCGATGACCTGCAGGCCATCAAGAAGGGGGTGATGGAGATTGCCGACCTGGTGGTGATCAACAAGGCCGATATCGACAAGAACGCCGCCACGCGAGCCGAGGCGCAGATCACATCCAGCCTGCGCCTGCTCGGCCAGCATGGCAACCCCGAAACCGCCCACCATGACGCTGCGCTGTGGCACCCCAAGGTGGTGCAGATCAGTGCGCTGCTGGGGCAGGGGGTTGATGGCTTCTGGGCCGCCGTCAGCGAATTCCGCCGACTGCAAACCGCCAACGGCCGCCTCGCCCAGCGCCGCGAAAAACAAGCCCTGGCCTGGATGTGGGAACGCATTGAGGCTGGCCTCAAGCTCGCCTTCCGTCAGCACCCGCAGGTGCGCGCGCTGCTGCCGCAGTTGCAGCAGGACGTGGTGGCGGGGCGCATCGCAGCGTCCACTGCAGCAAGAAATCTGCTGCTAGCGCAATCAGGACAAGCGCAAGCAGCTATTGAATAAATAGCAACCCCATTCCAACGAGACAGCATTTCACCGAAGGACGACCATGCAAGACATCCTGGACCAACTGGAGAAAAAGCGCGAACTTGCCCGCCTGGGCGGGGGCCAGAAGCGCATCGACGCCCAGCACAAGAAGGGCAAGCTCACGGCACGCGAGCGTATCGAGCTGCTGCTGGACGACGGCACTTTTGAAGAATGGGACATGTTCGTGGAGCACCGCTGCACGGACTTCGGCATGCAGGACAACAAGGTGCCGGGCGACGGCGTGGTCACCGGCTACGGCATGATCAACGGCCGCCTGGTGTTCGTCTTCAGCCAGGACTTCACCGTGTTCGGCGGTGCGCTCTCCGAAACCCATGCCGAGAAGATCTGCAAGGTGATGGACCAGGCCATGAAGGTCGGCGCGCCTGTCATTGGCCTCAACGACTCGGGCGGCGCCCGCATCCAGGAAGGCGTGGCGTCCCTCGGCGGCTATGCCGACGTCTTCCAGAAGAACGTGCTGGCATCCGGGGTGGTGCCGCAGATCAGCATGATCATGGGCCCCTGCGCGGGCGGCGCGGTGTACAGCCCGGCCATGACGGACTTCATCTTCATGGTCAAGGACAGCAGCTACATGTTCGTGACCGGCCCCGAAGTGGTGAAGACCGTGACGCACGAAGAAGTGACGGCCGAAGAGCTGGGCGGCGCCATCACCCACACCACCAAGAGCGGCGTGGCCGACATGGCGTTCGAGAACGATGTCGAAGCCATCATGATGCTGCGGCGGCTGTACAACTACCTGCCGCTCAACAACCGCGAGAAGGCCCCCGTGCGCAAGAGCAACGACCCGGCCGACCGCATGGACCTGAGCCTGGACACGCTGGTGCCCGAGAACCCCAACAAGCCGTACGACATGAAGGAGCTGATCCTCAAGACCGTCGACGACGGGGACTTCTTTGAGCTGCAGCCCGAATACGCCAAGAACATCCTGATCGGCTTTGCCCGCATGGAAGGGCAGGTGGTCGGCATCGTGGCCAACCAGCCGCTGGTGCTGGCCGGTTGTCTGGACATCAAGTCGAGCATCAAGGCCGCGCGCTTTGTGCGGTTCTGCGATGCGTTCAACATCCCCGTGGTCACGTTTGTGGACGTGCCCGGTTTCATGCCCGGCACCAGCCAGGAGTACGGCGGCATCATCAAGCACGGCGCCAAGCTGCTGTACGCCTATGCCGAGTGCACCGTGCCCAAGATCACCGTCATCACCCGCAAGGCCTACGGCGGCGCGTACGACGTGATGGCTTCCAAGCACCTGCGCGGCGACGTGAACCTGGCCTGGCCCAACGCCGAGATTGCGGTGATGGGTGCCAAGGGCGCGGTGGAAATCATCTTCCGCGAAGACAAGAACGACCCCGCCAAGCTCGCTGCCCGCGAGGCCGAATACAAGCAGCGCTTTGCCAACCCGTTTGTGGCGGGCGCGCGCGGCTTTATCGACGATGTGATCCTGCCGCACGAGACGCGCAAGCGCATTTGCCGGAGTCTGGTGATGCTGCAAAACAAGAAGATCGAGAACCCCTGGCGCAAGCACGGGAATATTCCGCTCTGATCGCACAGCACAAAGCGCCATGACTGCCACTGCACGCTCGCCCGACGTCACTTTTTCATCCAAGGTGGACGGCTGGATTGCAGCCACTGCCTTGGGTGCGGGCGGTGCTTGCTTGGCCACTGCAGGCCCTATGGCCTGGTCCTCAGCATCTGCGGCAGAGGCTGCTGTGCTGGGCAGTGTGGTTCTGTTGACGCTCGGACTGCCCGTCTGGCTGCTGCTTGATACCCGTTACACGGTCACCGCTGATGAATTGCAGATTCGAAGCGGCCCGCTTCGCTGGCAAATCAAGCTGAGCGAGGTGCGGCAGATATCGCCCTCCCGCAGCTGGTTGTCATCACCCGCACTGTCGCTGGACCGCGTGCGGGTGCAGTTTGGTGCCGCGCGCAGTGTGCTCGTGTCGCCGCGTGAGAAGCAGCAGTTTGTGGACTGCCTACGCCAGCGCTGCCCCTCTGTTCTGGTTACCGGTTTTTGAAATTTCGTTTGAGGAACTTGTCATGTTCACCAAAATCCTGATCGCCAACCGTGGCGAAATCGCCTGCCGAGTGATTGCAACGGCCAAGAAAATGGGTATCGCCACCGTCGCCGTCTACTCCGACGCCGACAAGGAAGCCCGCCACGTCAAGCTGGCCGACGAGGCCGTCAACATCGGCCCCGCACCCAGCCGCGAAAGCTACCTGCAGGCCGAGAAAATCATTGCCGCCTGCAAGCAGACGGGCGCACAGGCCATCCACCCCGGCTACGGCTTCCTCTCTGAAAACGAAGCTTTTGCCCAGCGCTGCGAAGACGAAGGCATTGCCTTCATCGGCCCCAAGGCGCACTCGATTGCTGCCATGGGCGACAAGATCGCCTCGAAGAAGCTGGCCAACGAAGCCAAGGTCAACACCATTCCTGGCTACAACGACGCGATTGCAGGCCCCGAGCAGGCGGTGGAAATTGCCAAGGGCATCGGCTACCCCGTGATGATCAAGGCCAGCGCGGGCGGCGGCGGCAAGGGCCTGCGCGTGGCCTACAACGACAAGGAAGCGTTCGAAGGCTTTGCCAGTTGCCAGAACGAGGCCCGCAATAGCTTCGGCGACGACCGCATCTTCATCGAGAAGTTTGTGCAGGAGCCGCGCCACATCGAGATCCAGATCCTGGGCGACAGCCACGGCAACGTGATCTACCTGAACGAGCGCGAATGCTCCATCCAGCGCCGCCACCAGAAGGTGATTGAAGAGGCACCATCGCCCTTCATCAGCGACGCCACCCGCAAGGCCATGGGCGAGCAGGCCGTGGCGCTGGCCAAGGCAGTGAAGTACCAAAGCGCGGGCACGGTGGAGTTTGTCGTGGGCAAGGACCAGGACTTCTACTTCCTGGAGATGAACACCCGCCTGCAAGTGGAGCACCCGGTGACGGAATGCATCACTGGCCTGGACCTGGTGGAGTTGATGATCCGCGTGGCGGCGGGCGAAAAGCTGCCGCTCACGCAAGCCGATGTGAAGCGCGACGGCTGGGCGATCGAGTGCCGCATCAACGCCGAAGACCCGTTCCGCAACTTCCTGCCGTCCACGGGCCGCCTGGTGCGCTTTCAGCCACCAGAGGAATCCATGTTCCAGTCCGACACCAGCAAGAAGCTGGGCGTGCGGGTGGACACGGGCGTGTACGAGGGCGGCGAGATCCCCATGTACTACGACTCGATGATCGCCAAGCTCATCGTGCACGGCTCGGACCGCAATGATGCGATTGCCAAAATGCGTGCGGCGCTCAACGGGTTTGTGATTCGCGGCATCAGCAGCAACATCCCGTTCCAGGCGGCACTGCTGGCGCATCCCAAGTTTGTGTCGTGCCAGTTCAACACCGGCTTCATTGCCGAGCACTACGGCAAGGGTTTCCATGCCGAAGACGTGCCGCACGACGACCCGCTCTTCCTGGTGGCTCTGGCCGCATTCATGAACCGCCGTTACCGCGCCCGCGCCTCGGGCATCAGCGGGCAACTGGCCGGGCATGAGGTGAAGGTGGGCGAGCAGTTTGTGGTGGTCACGCTGGGCGCCGAAGGGCAGAACCAGCACCACGAGGTGACGGTGTCCGACTTTGAAGACAAATCGGGCTCCAGCGCAGTATTGGTGGGCGGTAAAAGCTATCAAATCAGTAGCAATGCCACACTGGGCCAGATCCGCGTGCAGGGCGCTTGCAACGGCCAGGGCTTCACGGCCCAGGTGGAGCGCGGCGCGGGCAAGAACCCGCTGGCGCTGCGCATTGCGCACAACGGCACGCAGATCGAAGCCATGGTGCTCTCGCCGCTGGGTGCACGGCTGCACCAGCTGATGCCTTACAAGGCACCGCCAGATCTGTCCAAGTTCCTGCTCTCGCCCATGCCCGGCCTGCTGGTGGATGTGGCCGTACAGCCCGGCCAGAAGGTGCAGGCGGGTGAGAAGCTGGCGGTGATTGAAGCCATGAAGATGGAGAACATCCTCTTTGCCGCGCAAGACGGCGTGGTGGGCAAGATCGTGGCTGGCAAGGGCGAATCGCTGGCGGTAGACCAGGTGATTCTGGAATTCCAGTGACCTCTGGTTTGGGCACTGCGCCGCTGGCTGGCAGCTCGCCCACGCCCGGTGCGCAGTGGCCTGCGCTGCGGTGGGTGTGCGCCATCGCTGGTGCGGTGCTGCTGGCGGATGGCTTGGTCTTGATGGCCCTGGGCTACTTCTCCATGGGCGTGACGGTGCCTGCTGCGCTGGGTGCCGCGGGCACCTGGCTGGCGTGGCGCTGGCACCGCGTGCAAGCGTGGCGCGGGCGCACGGCGCTGCGGCGCGGGTTGTGGCGCATGGGCTGGGCGTTGTTGTTGCTCTGGGCCCTCAGCGTGGCGGCCTTCTGGTGGGTGCTGACCCGCCAGATCGATCAAGCTGACAACGCCACCATAGGCATGGTGCCCCAGGTCATCTTGGTGCTGGGCAGCGGCACGCCGCAAGGGCAGCCTTCACCCGCACTGCGTGCCCGGCTGGACAAGGCCCATGAGCTGGCCCAGGCGCACCCCGAAACGTGGGTGGTGGTGTCTGGCGGGGTGGACTTTGGGGAGACCTTGAGCGAAGGCCAGGTGATGGGCAACTACCTGCGGGCACAGGGCCTGGATGCGCGTCGTATCTTGCAGGAAGAGCGCAGCACCAGCACCGAGCTGAACCTGCGCTACAGCCTGCCCCTGCTGCAAGCCCAAGGGCTGGGGCCAGAAGCTGCCGTGGCAGTGGTTACCAGCGACTTCCACACCGTGCGCGCGCAACGCATTGCCCGCAAGGTGGGCTACACCCGCACGCTGCCGGTGGCAGCCCCCACACCGCTTTACATCCGCTACAACGCCTGGCTGCGCGAGTATTTCGCCATGGCGAGCAGCTGGTTGCTGCGGGAGTTGTGATTTTCAGTTAAAAAATTTGAGAGCCAAATTAGCCTCTAGCGCTTATTCATAAAGCGCAGGCAGCTACTAATTCAGGAGCAAACCATGAGTACCAGCCCCCGTCCCTTCAAAGTCCTCGGCATCCAGCAAGTTGCCATCGGAGGCACCGACAAGCAGCGCATGAAAACCCTGTGGGTGGACATGCTGGGCCTGGAACAGACGGGCACCTTCCAGAGCGAGCGCGAGAACGTGGACGAGGACATCCTGGCCATGGGCAAAGGTGCCTTCAAGGTGGAGGTCGACATCATGCAACCGCTGGACATCGACAAAAAACCCGCCGTGCACACCACGCCGCTCAACCATATCGGCCTGTGGATTGACGACCTGCCCAAGGCGGTGGAGTGGCTCACGGCCCAAGGCGTGCGCTTTGCCCCTGGCGGTATCCGCAAAGGCGCTGCGGGCTACGACATCACGTTTTTGCACCCCAAGAGCAACGATGAGTTTCCTATTGCAGGCGAGGGCGTGCTGATTGAACTGGTGCAAGCCCCGGCGGATGTGATCGCTGCGCTGGGCTGAAGCGCTTGCACATCCCATCGGCCATGCGCCTGCGCTGGCGCACGTTCATCCGCATTGCCTGCGCTGGGGCGGTGTCGGTCATGGCGCTGGCCGGGGCACCCGCCCAGGCTGCTGGCGGCACGGGTACCTACGCGCTGGATTGGCACCGCAAGGGCGAAACCTTGCAGTACCGATCGTGCGGCTGCGCAGACAGCTGCTGGGTGGCTGAAGTGAAAAACCAGCGCACCCACCAAACCCTGGCCATCTTGCGTTGCGACTGCACCCGGCTGCTGGCACGGGTCCCAGCGCGGCCAGGCCAAGGGGTAGGGCCCAGCACGCCCGAAGCAGAGCAGGCCCCTAGCTGCGCAGCCGTGAATGAATCCGACAACAAGCCGCGAGCGATCCGCGAGGCACTGGAGCAACTGCTGGGGCGTTGAAAGCCGGTGGCACAAGCGGCTACCGGGCCTTTTTGCGCAGCAAAAGACTCCACACGCGTCCTTTCGACTCGCTAACTCGCACGAACTCCAGATTGCTTTCCGCCACCAACCCGGCGAGATGACAGCAAAAGCAGGAGTGTTGCCGCTCAATCTGCCCACCGATTTTTGCGCGGCATGAACGTGCACGCTAAAGCACCCAACTGCAGGCTTCTTTCGCCTTCTTGCCGCGCTGAATCCAAGCAGTTAAAGGCACCTATTGAGTGGCAGTTTTTGTGACCCTTTGGAGGCCCAACGTACCAAAAAGTCCTTCAAAATCATGGCGATAGATGAAACGCAGCGTCTTGCTGAAACCCATGGCCTGGCGTTTTGTGTACCCCCGGCCCCCACACGGTGTTACCCACACCGATCCATTGAAAGGACCCATCCCATGGCGAACAGTGCCTCCACTGCCGAGCAACCCATCCAGCTCCACCGTCCCGCTGCTGCGCCGCTGGCGCAAGGCCCATGGTCGGTAGAAGGCATCCAGGCCTTGCTCGACAAGCCTTTGATGGACTTGCTGTACGAAGCACAGACGGTGCACCGCCAGCACTGGCCTGCGGGCGATATCGAACTGGCGACGCTGCTGTCGGTCAAAACAGGGGGTTGCCCGGAGAACTGTGGCTACTGCCCCCAGTCGGCGGAGTTCGACACCGGCGTCAAAGCCCAGAAGCTGATGTCCGTGGAGGAAGTGACGACTGCCGCGCAGGCGGCCAAGGATGCAGGGGCGACCCGCTTTTGCATGGGTGCCGCCTGGCGTGCCCCCAAGGACCGCGACATTGAGAAAGTGAGCGAGCTGATTGCTGCCGTGAAAGGCCTGGGCATGCAGACCTGCGCCACGCTGGGCATGCTGGAGCCGCACCAGGCACAGGCCCTGCGCGGAGCGGGACTGGACTACTACAACCACAACCTGGACACCGCCCCCGAGTACTACACCGATGTGGTCAGCACCCGGCAGTACCAGGACCGGCTGGACACCTTGCAGGCCGTGCGCGCTGCAGGCATCAGCGTGTGCTGCGGTGGCATTGTGGGCATGGGAGAAGCGCCGGTGCACCGCGCCGGGCTGATTGCGCAGCTGGCCAACCTCAACCCCTATCCGGAGTCGGTGCCCATCAACAGCCTGGTGCGGGTACCGGGCACGCCGCTGGCAGACAGCGACCCCATCGACCCCTTTGACTTTGTGCGTGTGATTGCCGTGGCCCGCATCACCATGCCCAAGGCCCGGGTGCGCCTGTCGGCGGGGCGCCAGCAACTGGGCGATGCGGTGCAGGCGCTGTGCTTCATGGCCGGGGCCAACTCCATCTTTTACGGCGACAAGCTGCTGGTGACGGGTAACCCCGATGTGGAAGCCGATGTGCAGCTGCTGGCCAAGCTGGGGCTGCAAGGCCACCGCACCACGGCCACTGCGAGCCCACATGAGGCAGCGGCGGATATGGCGACATCCAGCGCTTGCTGCTGAGTCGCTGGTTATCCAAGCTGGATCTTTTCGGCAGGCAGGTCTGCCGACATGCGGTCCATTTCATGGTTCAGCGCAGGCTGCCCGTCGGCAAAGCGCAGGGCAATGGCCCGAAAGTCCTCGGACAGGGCCATGAACGCGTCCACCATGTCAGGGTCAAAGTGGCTGCCGCGGCCGTCCAGAATGATCTGTACGGCTGCCTCGTGCGAATAGGCGGGCTTGTACACGCGCTCTGAAATGAGTGCGTCGTACACATCGGCCACCGCCATCAGCCGCGCCGACAGGGGAATGGTGTTGCCCACCAACCCCTCGGGGTAGCCCGAGCCATCCCACTTCTCCTGGTGGCTGTAGGTGATTTCCTTGGCGTAGCGGAAGAAGGGGTTGCTGTGCGATGTGTCCTTCTCTGCCGCCAGAATGGCCTCCAGACCCAGATTGGTGTGGGTTTTCATGATCTCGAACTCTTCCGGCGTGAGCTTGCCGGGCTTGAGCAGGATGCGGTCCGGAATGCCCACCTTGCCGATGTCATGCAGCGGGGCCGATTTGAAAATCATCTCGATGGCGGCTTCCGTCAGCTCATCGCGAAAGCGGGGGTGCGTCTGCAGCTTGCGGGCGAGGGCTTCCACATAGTGCTGGGTGCGGCGGATGTGGTTGCCCGTTTCGTTGTCCCGCGTTTCGGCCAGCGAGGCCATGGCGCGGATAGTCACATCCTGCAACTCGGCCACCTCGCGGGTGCGGCGTGCCACTTCCTGCTCCAGAAAGTGGTTGTGGTGCGCCAGCACATCCCGCGCCCGCTTGAGGAGCAGGTGGTTGCGCACCCGCGCCAGGGTAATGGCCGGGTTGATGGGCTTGGTGATGTAGTCCACCGCCCCGAGCTCCAGGCCCACGGTTTCATCCTCAGAGGCGCTCATGGCCGTGAGGAAGATGACGGGAATGTCCTCCGTCTCAGGGTTGAACTGCAGGCGGCGCAGCACCTCGTAGCCATCCATGTCGGGCATCATGATGTCCAGCAGGATGAGGTCCGGCTTGCTCTCGCCCGCCACAATCTGCAAAGCCCGCTCGCCACTGGGCGCAAGCTTGACCTTGTAGTCCGCACGCAGCAGCCCGCTCATCAGGGAAAGATTGTCCGGGGTGTCATCCACCACCAGCACGGTGCATTTACCGCTCAGGTCCAAAGGGCTGCTCATGGCTGGTTCCTCCTCATCGTTGATTTAAAGCGGCTAACACCACCCCCTGACGTCGTTGTCCCGTCTGGTCGTACCACCTGTACTGCCCGCCCTCAGCCTGCGGTTTCGGTCTGTGACGAACGCAGGGCCGCCAGCGCGCCCACCAGGTCGTAGCCCTCCAGTGCCCTCTGCATGTCGGCATACACGGGGCCCAGCGCAGCGCGCAGTTGCGGGGCAGATTCCCTGAAAAGCTCCACAGCGTCCGAATCGTCATCCGCCAGCAGCGCATCCAGTCTTTCCAGCAGCTCGCGGGCAGCGTCTGCAGGCAACGCTGCGGAGGCCGTGCCTTGCCCGGCTTGTGACTCGCCCGTTTCTGACGGCAGGGCCTTGCGCAGACTGGCGATGAGAGGCTGGCACAAGGCATCGACCTTTTGCAGCGTGGCTTCCACGGCATCTGCTGGCAGTCCCTGGGCCAGTGCCTGCTCTGCCGCGGCGGCAGCCTCAGCCAGTGCCGCGGCACCAATGGTGGCGGCCGTGCCTTTCAAGGTGTGCATCGCCCTTTGGGCATCGCGCCGGTGTTCTGCCTGCAGGTGCATGCGGGCGGAGGCCACGGCTGTGGCCTGGCCCGCTGCAAACTTGCGCAGCAAGCCCTCGTAGGCGGTGCGCTTGTTCAATACCCTGCGCAGGCCTGCGGCACAGTCCAGCCCATCGATGTGAAGCAACAGGTCTTCTTCGATGGGGATGGGCGGCTCACCCTCTGGCGTGGTGCCTGCCTGCCTCGCATCGGGTACCACGCCCGCAGGGACAGGGCCGCTGCGGTGGGGAATCCAGCGCAGCAGCGTAGCAAACAGCTCCTCGGGGTCGATGGGTTTGGCAATGTGCCCATTCATGCCTGCCTGCATGCATTTGTCCCGGTCGGTGCTCATGGCGTTGGCCGTCATGGCCAGCACCGGCAGTTGGGCCCAGGCTGGGTTCTGGCGCAGCAGGCGCGTGGCGGTGAGTCCATCCATCACGGGCATCTGCATGTCCATAAGCACGGCGTCGTAAGCCGCTTTGCCCAGCATGTCCAAAGCCATTTGCCCGTGCTCGGCAATATCCACCACCAGCCCGGCTTCGGTCAGCAGGTCTGCGCCCACCTGCTGGTTCAGGTCGTTGTCGTCCACCAGCAGCACCCGGGCACCACGAATGGCATGCAAGGCCATGGTGGTGCCGGAAGGAGCAGGTGCCTGCCGCACCTCTTCCTGCACACCGCACAGGGCTTGCATGGCGATGTCCAGCAACTGCGAGGGGCTGACTGGCTTGGTCAGCATGAGGGCCACGCCATGCCGCTGCAGTTCGGGGCGCACCTCTTCACGGCCATGGGCCGTCACGATGACCGGAACGGGAGGGGAGGGGAGCTGCGCCAGTTGCTCGTGCGTGGCAAAGCCGTCCAGGCCCGGCATTTTCCAGTCGAGAAAAGCGATTTCGAACGGGGTCTGCGCGGCCGCCGCGCTGCGGGCCAGGGCAATGGCCTCTTCGCCACTGCGGGCTGTGGTCACCACAAAGCTCATGCGCCCCAGCAGCACGGAAATGATGTACCGCGCCTGGTCACTGTCGTCCACCACCAGCACGCGGCGGCCCCGCAGGTCCGGTGACGGCAGCAGGGCCCGCTGGCGCGGCTCGCCCAGCCCCAGCTTGGCGGTGAACCAGAAGGTGCTGCCCTGGCCGGGGGCGCTGATCACGCCCACCTCGCCCCCCATGAGCTGTGCCAGGCTTTTGGAGATGGCCAGCCCCAACCCCGTGCCGCCATATTTGCGGGTGGTGGAGGAATCAGCCTGCTCAAAAGAACGGAACAGGCGGGATTGCTGCTCCTCGCTCAGGCCAATGCCCGTGTCCTGCACTTCAAAGCGCAGCAGCAGGGTGCTGCCGTCACGCCGGTCTTGCCGCACGCGCACCACAATCTCGCCCTGGTCTGTGAACTTCACGGCGTTGTTGGCGTAGTTGACCAGTATCTGCCCCAGGCGCAGGGGGTCGCCCCGCAGGTCATCGGGCAGGTCAGGGTCCACATCAAACATCAACTCCAGCCCTTTGGCTGTGCACTTGTCGCTGATGAGGTTGGCCACGTTGTCCAGCACGCCGCGCAGGTCAAAATCCAGCGTCTCGACCTCCAGCTTGCCCGCTTCGATCTTGCTGAAGTCCAGGATGTCGTTGATCAAGCCCAGCAAGTGCTGGCCCGAGCGCTGGATCTTCTGAACATAGTCACGCTGGCGGTGCGTCAGCTCTGTGCCAAGCACCAGGTGGCTCATGCCGATGACTGCGTTCATGGGTGTGCGGATTTCATGGCTCATGTTGGCCAGAAAGTCTGACTTCATCTGCGAGGCGTCTTCTGCCTTGGCCCGCGCCACCACCAGCTCTTCCTCGTGCTCGCGCAGGGCCACATTGGCTTGCTGCAACTCTGCGGTGCGCTGGGCCACGCGGGCTTCCAGCACCTCTTCATTGCGTCGCAAGGTTTCCACCAGCTCTGCCTGTGCCTGCATGGCCTGGGACTTGGCGCGCTCCCGCGCCACAAACTGGCGCGCCATGGCAGCCGCCAAAAGAAAGGTGAGCAGGGCCTGGAAGCCCGTCAAAGCGGTGGTGAGCAGGGTTTGGTGCTGCACTTCTTCGTTGCGCTGGTCGCCCAGCAAGGCCGAGAGACGGGCCGCATTCAGCGCCACGTCCTGCACCGTTTCACGCAGGTCTGCCAATTGAGTTCGCAGCAACTGCATGTTTTGCAGGCTGGTGGGGCGGTCCACGCTCTGGCCAAAATAACTGTCCCCGGCGGCCACAAACTGCTGCAAGGCACGCAGAGCCTGGGCGTAGATGGGCTCGGACTGCATCAACGTGCGGGCGCTGCCGCTTTCGAGTGCGCTGAAGCGGCTCAGAAACAGGTCATAGCGCAGCGCTACCGCGTCCAGCGTGGTGCTGTCCGGGGCCATCAGGTACTGGTTGAGCGCGTGGTCAAAACGCTCGTACTCGACGTTGAGCTGCAAAAAAGACCAGAGCGAATTCACATCGCCGCGCCTCATCACGGCCTCTACGCTGCGGTATTGCTGGTACTGCACCGCGGCAATCGCGACGTAGGCCAGCACCAGCCCGGCAATGATGAGTTTCAGGAAGTGCTTGCTGCGCAGCATGAAGGCACCTCCTTGGCAGTCAGCGAATGCGCAACGCGTTCAGCTGCCAGGCTGCACGGTTGTAGTACAGCTCGGTGCGCAACTCTGCCTTGCTATCAAAGGGGTAGACGATGAACAGGGGCCCCTTCTCCCGCACGGGCATGGGCCGGTTGTTCATGAGCCGCGCCACGATCACATCATGGCGGTGGATGTCGTCCAGAGGGATTTCCGTCTTGTAGTCGTTCAGGGCAACAGCCGTCATGGTGCTGCCCTTGCCGCCCGCAGCCGCCACCACATCACGCAACAGGGGGCCGGTGAACGTTACTGCATCGGGGTACCAGGGGGTTCGGGTGGTGAAGGTGTGCTGGGGCAACTGCTCCAGCATGCGCATGTCGAACTGGGCCTTGGCTCCCTGGTTGGGCTGGGAGATGTTGCCTTCGATGGTGAGCACCACGGGGCCGGAGGGTTTGTCCAGTGCATGGCCCGCAGGGCTGAGCGCAAGAAGGCACGCGGCAAGAAGAACTGCCTGCAGGTTGGCTCTCTGCCCCACGACGCGCGATGCCCTGATAACCGCCATGCTTCCCCCTTGTAATCGCATGCCAAGAACGGTGGAAACGCAGAGGTCTTGGCGATATGTAAGTTATATCAGCCAATTGTTAACTATGTAAGGGGAATTTGCGCACAAGGAGCGTCAGCGGATTGCAAGGCCTGTGCTGATTGAAAACGGGGTTTGTCGCGGCCAAAGGCTGAGCCAGCCTCCGTCATCCATTCAGCATCATCCAGCTACTAAATTGATAGCTGCCTGCGCTTTATCCACGAGCGCAAGCATGCATTTTTTGCCTAGGCTGTAGCGGGCGCCAACTGGTCCCAAGCCGCAAGCACCTCAGAGGCATACATGAGCGCTGGGCCACCGCCCATGTACACGCACACGCTCAGCATTTCTTCCAGCTCAGCCCGCGTGGCACCCAGCTTGTGCAAGGCTTTTGTGTGAAAACCGATGCAGCCGGAGCATCTCTGCGTGACCCCGATGGCCAGGGCGATCAGTTCCTTTTGCTTGGTGGACAGCACGCCCTCAGCCATCGAGGCCTGCGCAAGCTGGGAGAAGCCGCGCATCGCATCGGGCTGCGCCTTGCGGAAGGAAGAGAGGTTTTCGTTGATGCTTTGCATCAGACCGGCATGGTCAAAAGTGCTCATGGGGTTCTCCTGAACAAGATATTCAATTAACGCGGGCAGGTGTTGATACCCAGCAGGGTGTAAAGCGGGCAGAACCGGAAAACCCCTGTGAGCAAAGGCACCACCCCCAGCCAGCCCCACAAGCCCACCGTGCCTGTGGCCGCCAGAGCGATCAGTACAAGGCCCGCAACGATGCGCAAAGCACGATCTACCGAACCAATATTGAGTTTCATGATGTCCTCCTGTAGTGCAACAGCCCCGAGGGGCGGGAAACGAAAGCGGTGATGAAAGCCTTGGCCTACAAGGCGTTGAGCGGAATCTTGAGATAGCTCACCCCATTGGCATCGGGTGGCGGAAGCTGTCCGGCGCGGATGTTGACTTGCACCGAAGGCAGGATGAGCGCAGGCATCTCCAGCGATGCATCCCGCCGCGTGCGCAGCGCCACAAAGTCGGCCTCGCTCACGCCGTCATGGATGTGGATGTTGTGTGCACGCTGCTCGGCCACCGTGCTCCGCCATTGGGGTTGCCGCCCAGCAGGGGGATAGTCATGGCACATGTAAAGGCGAGTTTCCTCGGGCAGTGACAGCAGCTTGCGCACGGATTGGTACAGGGTGTGGGCATTGCCGCCGGGAAAGTCGCAGCGAGCGGTTCCCACATCGGGCATGAAAAGCGTGTCTCCCACAAACACGGCATCGGCCACCTGATAGGCCATGCAGGCCGGGGTGTGCCCAGGCACAGCCAATGCCTTGGCCTGCAGGGTGCCGATGGCAAAGGTTTCCTCATCGCGGAAGAGGTGATCAAACTGGCTGCCATCGGTAGCGAATTCGGCCTCCAGGTGGAACAGCGCTTTGAAAACCCCCTGCACTTGGGTGATAGCCCCGCCAACAGCAATGAGCCCACCAACTTTGGAGCGCAAATAGTGCGCCGCAGAGAGATGGTCAGCGTGAGCATGGGTTTCCAGAATCCACTGCACCGTCAGCCGTTCAGAGGCGACGAAAGCAAGCATCTCATCGGCCGACCGCGTGCTGGTGCGCCCCGACTTGGCGTCGTAATTGAGCACAGGGTCAACCAGCGCGCAATGACCGCCTGGCTGGTCATAAACCACGTAGCTCACCGTCCAGGTGGCTTCGTCAAAAAAAGCGCGGATGCTGGCAGTCATGGCAGGCCTCAAACAATTAAGTTACTTATAGTATGTTGACATATATATTGTTTGTCAATAGACTATCGTCAATGAAATTAAAGTGATGGACGCAACTTCATGGACTCACAAAACCACGCACTGCTGGACCTTGAACGCCTTCGCCAATCGGCAGATGCCGCCTGCAGGCTGATGAAAGTCCTCTCCAACCCCGACCGCCTCTTGCTGCTGTGCCAACTGACTGAAGGGGAGAAGAGGGTGGGAGAGCTGGAGGAGCTGGTAGGGATTGGCCAGCCCACGTTGTCGCAGCAGCTGGGCGTGCTGCGGGAAGAGGGTTTGGTCAACACCCGTCGCGAAGGCAAGAACATCTACTACCAGATCGCCAGTCCACAGGCCCTTGCTGTGATGGGTGTGCTGTTTGAGCAGTTCTGTGCTCCTGGCGCAACCGGCGCCGGCCATCAGGAAACGAATGACCAAGGAGAGACAGCATGACCATTGATTGGGAGCACTTCACTCCCTGGATGTCACTGGCGGGTGGGCTGGTGCTTGGCTTGGCTGCGGCCTTGCTGGTGCTGTTCAACGGGCGCATCCTGGGTGTCAGCGGAATCGTGGGCGGACTTTTGCGCCCCCAACGATCCGATATTGGCTGGCGGCTCGCCTTCATTGCAGGCATGTGGACGGCACCTCTGGCCTATTCACTGCTGGGGGGGCACATCACCACGCAGGTGGACGCGAGCGGCGTCATGGTGGTGCTGGCCGGGCTGCTCGTTGGCATCGGCACACGGTATGGCTCGGGATGCACCAGTGGGCACGGTGTTTGCGGTTTGTCGCGCCTGTCTCCGCGATCACTGACCGCAACAGCAGCATTCATGGGCGCTGGATTTGTCAGCGTATGGGTGTTGCGGCACATCCTGTGAAAACCTGCACGCAGAAATTGGAGCCATCCGAAATGAAACAACGCATTTTTGAATTTGTGGCAGGCCTGCTTTTTGGTATGGGCTTGTTGTTGTCAGGCATGACCGATCCCTCCAAGGTGCTGGGGTTTCTGGATGTGGCAGGCGTGTGGGATCCGTCGCTTGCCTTTGTGATGGGCGGTGCCGTGCTCGTGGGGTTGCTGGCCTTTGCCGTTGCCAAAAGGCGTTCTCGCAGCTTGTTGGGTGCTGCCATGCAGTTACCCACATCGCGCGCGCTGGATCGCCGCCTGGTGCTGGGCAGTCTGGTCTTTGGAGTGGGCTGGGGCATGGCGGGCTTCTGCCCAGGCCCCGCACTGGTGTCTGCTGCTACGGGGCAGCCCAAAGCAGTGCTGTTCGTGCTGGCAATGCTTGCAGGGATGGCTGTATTTGAAGTGCTGGAGCGCATGCGCAACAACACTGGGCTGCAACCCAAGACAGGAGCACATTGAATGCCTGCACATGCCCCCGCGAATTTGGTCACTTCCAACCCATGGATTGCAGTGACACCTTATTTCTCCGTCTCGCCTCAGCTCCGCCCCGAGGACATGGGGACTGTGGCTGCGCATGGTTTCAAGGCTGTCGTCAATAACCGCCCGGACGGAGAGGGAGGCAACACCCAGCCGACCAGTCAGCAAATGGAAAACGCCGCGCGAGCTGCCGGATTGGCATACGCCCATCTGCCAGTGGTGGGCGGTGCCATCACTTCCGCACAGGCGGCAGAAATGAGAGAGTTGCTCAACAAACTGCCCAGCCCCGTGCTGGCCTTCTGCCGATCAGGTGCACGTTCAGCACAGCTCTTTGGACTGGCGCGCGAAAACGCTCAAGAAGAATGAGGGGGCTGAGCTTTAGAGCGGCCAACACGACCCAGCGAAGCGGCCCTGGCCAGGCGTTCCGTTGCAGGCAGTACAGGTGGTACGACAAGACGGAACAACGACGCCAGGGGCTGTGTTAGCCGCTCTTAGGAGGCTGCAGCGGCTGCTCCGCTTCCGCGCCATCGAGCAGGGTCGCAGCCCTGCTGGAGCCTGACGCCCGGAAATAGCCCAGCACACTGGCCACGCTGCGATGCCCGGTCATCGCCATGGTTTCGGGCAAAGGAATTTTTTGCTGTGCAGCCTCTGTCACAAAGCCTGAACGCAGCGAGTGGGCCGAGAACACATCTGGCAATCCAGCCAGGCGAGCCCTGGCGCGCACGATATCGCGAACGGCAGAAGGGGACAGCCCTCCCCCCACGCTGCCACCTTTTTTGACCTGGCGGAAGATGGGCCCCGCCTCAATAGCCGCTGCGGCCAGCCAAGCCTGAAGCGCCGCACCCGCCGAGCCTTCCACGGGTTTGTAGTTTTCCGGCCTGTCCAGGCCCGCCTGATTGGTTTTGGAGTAAGCCAGAACAAAGGTGTATGAACCGGGACCATTGCGCCGCAGTTGATGCATCTGCGCCGAAGCGACTTCTGAGCGACGACGCCCCCCTGTGGACCAGGCAAACAGGAGCAGTGCCCGGTCACGCAAGCCTTTCAGGCTGTCATCGCAGGTCTGAAGCATGGCGAGCAGGGGCTCGCGGGTCAGCGCATCTTTCTTTTGGGTCAGAGCACCACGCTTTCCATAGGCCCGACGGGTCTTGCTGAGCAATTCACGCACTTGCGGAGACTCGCACGGGTTTTCTACACCTTTGAGCCGGTGTGCCTTGGACAGCACAGCTATCCGGTGAACCAACGTGTTCAGAGCCATGGGCCCCGGCTTCCCTTTGAATCGGGCTTTCACCAGCGCCTCATCCATGGCCGGGGGCAATTCATGCGCCAAGCCAGAAGCCGAGCTGCGCTGCGCGTGGTCCACCACAAATTGCAGGACAACGCCCGGCGCTACAGGCAGCCTCAAGTCCTGCCCATATCTGAGCCTGAACCATGCAGCCCAGTAGCGTAGGGCCGATCGGTAGCTTGCGAGCGTGTTGGCCGAGTCGCCTTCCCGCAGCAGCTCATCCACGGCGCGGACGGTCACCGTGGACAAGCCCATTGGATCCAAGGGGCCGATTTGAGAGAGCACAACTTGACTATTAGATGTCATATCGTATTAAATATTACATACTATGTAGTGTTTATTTATTTTTCTTATTTTTAGCTACGATAACAATCACTTATCGTGGGTAATTTTAAACGGGAGAGGGCTACGGAATCCGGCATCGTGCGAGGTCATCGGGGAGTGCAGCAAGAGGAGGTTTGGGCGGCGGCTGATGCAGTGCTGACCAAAGGCGAAAGACCGACGATTGAGCGAGTACGTCAGTTTTTGGGGCGCGGATCACCCAATACCGTGGGGCCGATGCTGGACGGCTGGTATGCCTCGCTCGCCAAGCGGCTGATCTCTGCAGATGCGGCAGCAGACGCCCCAGTGCCAGGCAAGACGGGCGAATCACCCGTTCCCGCCCCCGTGACGCGTGCTGCACAGGTGCTGTGGGGCAGGGCGCTTCAGCAATCCCGCGAACTGGCAGGGCAGGAGCTTCGGTCTGAGCGCCATGAACTTGAAATGCAGGCACAGGTGCTGTCAAAGGCACAAGAAGCCTTGGCAGCAGAGCGGGCAAGACTTGATGAGCGTGCAGAGGCGCTGACCGCGGCCATGCGGGCAAAAGATGAGCAGATCGCAGCACTGGGCCAACAACTGGAATCCCAGCACCAAAGAATCAGCACTCAAGCCTCTGAGATGGAGTCCCTGCGCGAGCAATGCATCAGACAGGCTGCAGCGATCGATCAGGAGAGACAACGCGTGCATGCCCACGAGGAAGAAAGTCGCAAAGAGCGCGAACGCATGGAGCAGCGCGCCGTAGCCCAGGAACGGCGTTGGCTGGAAGAGGCAGACCGTGCTCGTCAAGACCTCAAGCGCATTACAGCCCTGCATGCAGAAGAAGCTGCAAAAACAGCCGCCGCATTGGCCAAAGAGCAGGAGAGGGCGCAATCACTGGAACACCAACTGCTCGGAGTACAGGCTGAAAATCAGGTGCTGCGAGTCGAAATGAGTGCAGCGAAAGATGAAGCTGTCGCGTCAAAAAACCAAGCTCTGCAACTGAACGCCAGCTTGACCACGCTGATGCAGGAGCTCAGACACAAGCTGGAGCAGGACCAGGCTTTGGCGGCACCTAACGCACGCCTGAGCAGAAGGCGCAAGCGCAGGACTGGCTAAGAACCTGTTCAAGGGCACGCAGCTATGCAGCCCAGATTCGAGGCAATTCACCGGTGGCTCAGTCAGCGCTTTCCGCGCCAGTCGGCAGGCGCATCACACCCGTGCGGAAATCGTACTCAAACACCTCTCCATGACGGGCCCATGTGATGGCGGTGCGCAGCACACTTTTGGCTTCATAGTCACCCAGCTGCTCACTTAACAGCTGAAGAAACGGCTCTTCGGGCAACGCCCCTGAGGGCTCCTGCTCCAGGCTGTGCCGAATGTGCGCAACCAGCGGTACATGGGCAAGCAGTTGCTGTCCGAAGATGTCCTGCCGCAAAGCATGGGCGCCTTCCACATAGCTCCGCCCTAAGGGGGTAATCTGCAAATCACCACCAGCCAAAGCGGCAAGTCCCAGTTGAGCCACGGCATGGGCAGCAGGCAGCAACTCCGCATCGGTGAGGCTGGTTTCTTCAGCCAACTGAGGCAAATCGGCGCGTCCATTGAAGGGCGCCTCCACCAGCAAGTCCAGCAGCCCATCCATGCGGGCGACGTCTGCAGCAGGCAAGCGATCCGTCAGCGCTGCAGGGGCAGGGGACTCCTCTGCAGACAACCCACCTGCGGCGCTCGAATGGCGGCCCGCTCCGGCAGTCATCAAGGCGTACACCTCATCAATCAGGGTGCGCACCTGTGCGCTATCGGCATCCCGGGGACGGGGCAGCTGGATGGCCAACTGGCTGCGGATGCGCCCTGGGTCACTGGCAAAAATAAGCACCCTGTCAGCCATCATCACGGCCTCTTCAATATTGTGGGAGACCACGAGCATGGCCTTCGTCGGCATGGAACCCGACTGCCAGAGCTGGAGGATGTCTTCGCGCAGCCTCTCTCCAGTCAGTACATCCAATGCCGAAAACGCCTCGTCCATCAACAGCACATCCGGTTGCGTGACCAGCGCACGCGCAATACCCACGCGCTGACGCATCCCCCCAGAAAGCTCGCGGGGCAGGGCACCTTCAAAACCCGCCAAGCCAATCAAGTCGATGGCGGCACTGGCGCGCGCCGCGCGCTCAGCCTGCGGGACGCCCCGCGCCTCCAGCCCCAGTTCAACGTTCTGCTGTACGGTCAGCCACGGAAACAGGGCGAAGGACTGGAACACCATGCTGATAGCTCGGGCAGGGCCATGCAAAGGCTGTCCGCGGTAGCGGACCTCCCCATGGTCGGCCTGCACCAGGCCCGCCATGATGCGCAGCAAGGTGCTCTTGCCAGAACCCGACTGACCGAGAAGGGCAACGATTTCCCCCTCACGCAAAGTGAAATCAACCTGCTGAAGGACAGGGCGCTCGCGGCCATCCGAAGACTTGAAAGTCTTGCCAACGCCGTGCAGCTCAATGATGGACTGGGTCATGCGGAATCTTTCTCAGAGCCTGGCATTCAGAAATGCATACGCTCTTCAGCCAACTGGTAAAGGCGGCGCCAAACAAAATGGTTCAGCCCCATGACAAACACCACCATGGCTCCAATACCCAGCGCAATGCGCGGAAAGTCACCTGCAGCCGTCATCTGGGCGATGTAGCTACCCAGGCCTTGGGCCTGCAACGTGGTGTCGCCCCAGGTCACATACTCGGCCACGATGCTTGCATTCCAGGAGCCGCCGCTTGCAGTGATGGCACCGGTCACAAAGCTGGGAAACACAGCAGGCAAAAGGTATCGCTTCCAGCGCAGCCAGCCCGTAAGACCGAGGTTCTGCGAGGCAAGCCGCAGTTCATTGGGAATGCTGGAGGCTCCAGCAATCACGTTGAACAGGATGTACCACTGGGTGCCCAGAATCATGAGGGGTGAAAGCCACACGTTCGGATCGAGCTTCCAGTGCACGATCAAAACCACGGCCACCGGGAAAAACAGGTTGGCCGGGAATGCCGCCAAAAACTGGGCCACGGCCTGCAGCCGCCCCGACCAGCGCGGGTTCATGCCAATCCACACCCCCACAGGCACCCAGACCAGGGCTGCCAGAGCAATCAGCACCAACACTCTGATCAGGGTGTACCCGCCCAATACAAACACATGTGCCACCTCGCCCCAGCCGACTTCGCTGTGCACAAATTGCACCAGACGAGCCACCGCAAACAGGACCGCAGCCGCCAGCACCGCGTCCCAGATCCTTTCGGTGATGGCTGAACGCGCAGCAGGCCGCGACCGTACGGAGGTGCCGTCGTATGTGCGGCGAAACAGTGTCAGGGTACGCGCCAGCTGCCGTTGGCACCAGCTTGCAGCCCCCTGAACGCCACGCGCGCGACGCAGCCAATCCAGAAGCCACGACTGGGGTGCTGCATCCGATCCGCTTTCCTCAAATCTGAACTTGTCCGCCCACGCCACCAACGGCCGGAACAGCAACTGGTCGTACAACAATATGGCAATCAGCATGCACGCAATGGCCCAGCCTATGGCGGCCAAGTCGCGCGCTTCGATGGCCATTGCGATGTAGGACCCCACACCGGGCAGCTTGATGTCTTGGTGCGAGACGGAAATCGCCTCAGATGCCACCACAAAGAACCAGCCACCGGACATGGACATCATCATGTTCCAGAGTAGCCCGGGCATGGCAAAAGGCAACTCTAGCCGCCAAAACCGCTGCCAGCCCGACAGCTGAAACACGCGCGCGGCCTCTTGCAGTTCGGCAGGCACCGTTCGCAGAGACTGGTACAGGCTGAAGGCCATGTTCCAGGCCTGAGAGGTGAATATCGCAAAGATGGCAGCGCACTCAACGCCCAGCAGGCTCCCCGGAAACAGAGCAATAAAGCCAGTGACCGTGATCGACAAGAACCCCAGGATCGGAATGGACTGGAGGATGTCGAGCAAGGGAATGAGAATGCGCTCGGCCAAGCGGTATTTGGCTGCCAAGACGGCAAACCCTGCGCTGAACAACAAGGCGGCCACCATGGCTGCGAACATGCGCAAAGTGGTTCGCAGCAGGTAATACGGGAGTTGCCAGGGGTCGAGAGACAACGCAAGCGCGTCTCCCACATGAAACGGCTTTGCCATCTGCGCCGCACCGTAAGCGACGAGAACCAGCGCGGCGAGCACCAAAGGCAGCAGCGCCCAGTCCCAGCGGTTCATCGATGCGTCAACAATCTGACGAGGCAAAAACTCGCGGCGCTGGGTCTGGGTCATCGGAAAGCCAACAGCTCTGGGCAGGTGAGGCGGATGTCGCCACCCATTGGTAATTGGCAAAGAATACGCGCTTTTGGTGAAGCACTTGTGAAGACCAATTGCCAGATTTGTGGAGAGCAACTTCAGTTTTTACTTAACATAATATACATCGTATCTAGTTATACTAGTTTTGCAGAGTAGCGATATGTCTCGCTTCGCGAAGCCTGCGTTCGCATTCCTTCGCTACAGATTCGATAGCTGCCAGCGCTTTCATCAAAAGCGCTGGCAGCACATTAGGCCTTACCTGCTGAGGCTTGTATGCGCTGCGACAGCGTTGCAATGCTGCGGGGCCAGCCAACCGGGCCAAACCATGCGCCGCCAGCAATCGCCCATGCGTTAACGACGCCATACAAAACCAGCGCCACACCCTGGGCGATGAAAACCTCGACCAGAGTACCGCCCCAGTGCAACGCAATCCATCCACCAGCCACGGCCACCAGCAGCCGCAACAGGTTACCCAGCACAGGCCAGAGCAAGCGGCCCGCCCCCTGAGAGGCAAAGTACAAAACCAGGCCAAGACCGAAAAAGCCGTATACCGGGCCTACGGCACGCAGATACGTCGCTCCTGCTGCCAGCATGGCTGGATCGTTATTGAAGAAGGACAACCAGGTGTGCGGGAAAAATGCAGCCCAAAGACCGATGGCTTCCGTCAGCGTGAACGCCATGGCGGCGCCGATCCAGGTAGCCTGCAGAGCGCGTTCACGCTGACCCGCACCAATGCATGTACCCACCATGGCAAGCAAGGGGGCACCCAATCCAAACACAAGAGGCACCAGCAGGTACTCCAGGCGGGACGCGGTTCCATAGCCCGCAATCGCAGCCGTACCGAAGCCACCCACCAACCCTGTAGTGACGCCAATGGCCAGATTGGTCGCCACCGTGGACACCGTGCCCACCAATCCAACCCGAAGAATGTCCCAGAACAAAAGCCAGCGAAACCGGATGTGGGCCAACGAAGGGCGCAGCAGGCTGCGGGGCGACCAGAGGTACGCCGCAAGCACCACGCTGCCGATCAGGTAATAGGTCATCAGCGCCAGTGCACCGCCCGCAATGCCAAGGCGAGGCAACGGCCCCCAGCCGAAGATCAGCATGGGTGATAGCGGCAACAGCAGCAGGGCTCCTACCACAGTCACGTAAGCGGGTATCGCCATATTGCCGGTGCCACGTATCACGGCCGACAAGGTGTTGAACAGCCAGACCAGAAAGGCACCCGCAAACACCCAGTTGGAATAGATCAGCGCAGACTCCAGCGCTGCACCGGTTCCCCCCATGCGAGAGTAGAGCCAGCGCCCTCCTCCCACCACAGCTATCGAAAACATGAGCGAGAACACGGCGGCAATCACCAGCGCATGCAGCACCAGGGCATCGGCGTCTTGACGCCGCTGGCCGCCAAGTGCACGGGCAATGGCGGAAGCGATGCCTCCTCCCATGGCCCCAGCCGATGTCATCTGCATCAGCATGACCACCGGGAAGACCAGAGCCATGCCCGCCAGAGCATCCGTACCCAGCTGGCCGACAAAGTAGGTTTCTATCAGCCCCACGCCTGCCTGGGCCAGCATGACCAGCACATTCGGCAATGCGAGTCCCAGCAATGTGGGCGCGATCGGTGCCTCCAGCAGCAGGCGGGTTCTCGGGTTCAGTGCTAAAGTCGCGGCACTCATGACGCGGTCTCACGGTGGTCATCTTGGGAGGGCAATTCCGCCAGCAAATCCAGTGACGCATCAATCAACGCATGCAGCGCCACCACCCTTTCTGCACCCAGGGCGTCGTTGAGTGCGAGCTGTGCCGCTTTCCAGTGACGCTGCGCCTCGGTCCGCTTGCTGCGGCCAGCGTCGGTGATGTGCACCAGTCGGCTGCGGGCGTCTGCCCCCGCCCTCAGCTCCACCCAACCTGCATCGATGAGCGGTCGCAAATTGCGGGTCAATGTCGAGGCGTCCATCTTCATGGCCTGAGCCAACTCGCCAGGACGCAATGGCCCCAGCTTGAGCACGTGCGACAGCAATGAGTACTGCGTCGTCTTCAATCCACACAAAGCCATTTGGGCGTCGTAGTGGCTGGCCACGCGGCGCATCAACTGACGCAATTTGAGGTTGGTGCAACCTTGCGGCATGACGGAACGGGGAGCGGGAGCGTCTTCTTGCATGCAAATTATTGTATCTGCAATAATTGCATATGCAATATTAAATTTTCAACCTCGCGCTCTCACTCACCCAAGGAAAACCATGACCCGACATCACCAACTTGAGCAATGGCTTGCACAGGAGCAAGAAGTTTTGGCGCGCCTTGAAAAAGGACCCGGACCCGGCGTCGCCAGCAGAGAGCAAATTGCCACCATGACAGGTTTGCAACAGATGCAAGCCATGCTCCGAGGTGAACTGCCCTATGCACCCATGGCAAAAACGCTGGACTTCCTGATCGTGGAAGTGGCTGAAGGCGAAGCCACGTTTCAGGGGACCCCTGGAGCGCACCACATGAACCCCATGGGCACAGTCCACGGAGGCTGGTTCGCCACCCTGCTCGACTCCGCGCTGGGCTGCGCTGTTCACACCTGCATGCTCCCAGGCCGGGGCTACACCACTGCAGAGTTAGGAATCAATCTGGTCAAAGCCATCACACCCAAGGTGCAGCGGGTGCGTGCGGTAGGCCGTGTAATCCACTGCGGGCGGCAACTGGCCACCGCAGAGGCACGCCTGACAGGCCCTGATGGCACGCTGTATGCCCACGCCACCACCACATGCCTGGTTTTTGACTTGCCGGCACAATCGAGGCCATGAGATTCCTCCACACGATGCTTCGCGTTGGCAACCTTCAACGCTCGATTGACTTCTACACCAACGTGCTGGGCATGCAACTGCTGCGTCAGTCCGAAAACCCCGAGTACAAGTACTCCCTGGCGTTTTTGGGTTTTGACGGTGGCAACCCTGGTCAGGCGGAAATTGAGCTGACCTACAACTGGGGCGTGGAAAGCTACGAGCTGGGTACAGCCTATGGCCACATCGCGCTGGGCGTGCCAGACGCATACGCTGCTTGCGAAAAGATCAAAGCCGCAGGCGGCAACGTGACCCGCGAACCCGGCCCCGTCAAGGGCGGCACGACGGTGATTGCCTTTGTGACCGATCCTGATGGCTACAAGATTGAACTCATTCAACGCGCCTATGGCGCGGAAGGTGCTGGTCTGCGCTGATCTGGATATGCAGACTATAGGCCTGCAACGCAACAGGAACAAGCGCAGGCAGCTATATTTTTTTATAGCACCTGCGCTTGCATCGGGCAGATTCCAAATTGGCAGACTTGGAAATAGCAGGCTATTTCACCAGCGCAAGCACTTCCTTGAAATCAGGGTGCTCACAGGTTCTCAACCATTCATAGACCACCATTTCTGTAGTCACCAACTCCGCGCCCGCCCCGGCCAGTCGGTCGAAGGCGGCATCCCGGTTGCGCTCGGTACGGGAGCTGCAGGCGTCTGTCACCACCCATACGTCAAATTCATCTTCAATCAGGTCCAGAGCCGTCTGCAAGAGGCAGATATGCGCCTCGCAACCCGCAATCACGATGCTGCCGCGCTCAGGCGCCTGCTGCGGTGGTTTTTGGAGATGCTTCGGCAGACTGCGAGCATTACCGCCCTGCTGCGGCTTGGCAGGCGGACGAAGCCATTCGCCCAAGCCCTCCTCTGCGGCACTGAAATGCATTTTGGCCAAAGTGCGATGACACAAGGACCGCAATTCGGCATCGTTAGCCCCCAGCCGTGAGGGATTCTGCTCCGTGCCCCAGAGCGGCAACTCCATCAGCTTGGCGGCCTTGGCAAGCAGCCGTGCATTGGTCAGGACAGCTTGCCCTTCAAAAATGGCGGGCATCAGGCGCTCCTGGTAATCCACCAGCACCAACTGAGATTCTTCTGCATCAAGCAACATGGCAATAAGCCCCAAGAAGGGCATCAAAAGCAAAAAAGGGATTGTCGCAGCAGTGAGCACAAATGCAGCTATTACAGGCAGCTCCAGCGCCTCGCAAGCACATCAGGCCTGAATATTGCTTGTACCTCACAACTGTCTCAGCCGGGACAGCGCTCTTACAGAGCGGCTCCTGATACACGTCATGTAACGTGTTGCAAGCAAGGAATTTTTTCACACAACCGTGGTACCCTTCGCCCCCATGTCCAAATGGCTCTGTTCCCTTCTCATCGCTTTTGCAGCATCCGCCCATGCGGCGCCGGTAGATGCAAACTCCGACGAAATCGACCGCCTTTTGTCTGACAAAGGTTTCTTCACCCAACTGGAACATGTCCGCCTGAGCATGGCTGACAAGGCCCATACCGTGGCTGACCGGGCATCTGACTTGGTGGTGAATGCCATGGGCTTCCTGGGGGTTCCATACAAGCGCGGTGGAAACAGCGCCGAAACCGGGTTCGATTGCAGCGGTTTTGTACGCGCCATCTACCAGCAAACGGTCGGCCTGATGCTCCCGCGCCGTGCTGACCAGCAGGCGGCTTCCACCGAAGTGATCGACAAAAAAGAGCTGCAACCTGGAGATCTGGTGTTCTTCAACACCATGCGTCGCACATTCAGCCACGTAGGTATCTATGTGGGTGACAACAAATTTATCCATTCACCCCGTAGCGGCTCTGAAGTGCGCGTGGAAGACATGCGCCAGAGCTACTGGCAACGCAGGTTTGACGGCGCCAGACGGGTCACACCCTCTGCGGCACTCGTTGCAGCGCAGAACGAAGACGTCAAATAAAAACAGGCCCGGAACCCCGGGCCTGTTTTTATTTATGGCTTGCTTTCAATGGCCGTTACTGTCGAACGGATAGGGCTGCCGGTCACATTGAGTGGTCGAGCCTGTGGGTTCTTCAGCAACTCTTTGGCTGCAGCCATTTCTTCTTGATATCGCGCCCTGGCTTGCTGATTGCATGCAGAGCGCTCGTTCGAGGGCATTTCCTTACAGGCGGCCAGGTTCAATTTGAGACCTCCTCCTGCTTCACGAATGGCGGTCTGGTAACGCTGCTGGGGCGTTGTGTCTTCCTGCGCCCCTCTTGCCAGAGAAGCCTCGTCGTCGGCCCAGGCGGGCGCCGCCATTACGCACAAGCTTGCCAGCAATGGCACAACTACAGAGCCAGAAATAGCTCGAGAAAAAATGGTTCGGGTTCGCATAGACATGAACACTCCTGCTTGATGAGCTGAAGCTTTCCTCAAGAAAGGAGGAAAGCCTTGCTGTAGAGCTATGGTGGCACACACGCCATCCATTCAATGCAGGAGAGCACCCTACAGCGCTGCCAGAAATGCCCTACTCCGCCTTCGCAGTTTCATCAAGCAGAAAGGGATCAAGCGCTTTGTTCGTGATTGGGGGCATGCACGTGTCTGTGCGTCTCCATGCATGCCCCCGTTCCATCACTGTGCGGTACAGGCAAAGTTAGCGGCGTCTTCTACACTGCCTGTTCCCTTGTATTTGGCGAAGAGCGGATAGGGACACAGCGGCCGGGTGCGGTTGGGAAAGTCGGTGCTGCTTGGCAGAGCCTTTGCTGGAATAGTTTGTGGGGCAACGCCCCTCTCCACCCAATCCACCATGGTCTGGATCGAGTCAAAGTTGTCAGTGGCTGGGCCACCAGAGCAATGGTTCATGCCCGGCACGAGGAAGGTTCTGGCAAAGCTCTGCACGGCGTCCATGCCCCCATGGTTGGCGGCGAGGCGTTCGTAATAGTCGATGGTGTCAAATGCTGAAAAGATCGGGTCTGACATGCCATGGATGAAGAGCAGCTTGCCGCCGCGCTGCTTGTAGGCAGTCAGCTTGTCGTCTGCGTAGGTGTCATAAATCGCCGAATAGGCCGCCATCCGGGCAGGGTCTGAGTCAAAGTTGAAATTCAGCGGATTGAAGCCCAGGTCAGGCGGCGTGAAAAACTCGTTGATCAGCGCATCGACCATCAAGGTGATGTAGCGAGCATCCGGCGTTGCCGTGGTGGAGCTGCCCAGCGTCCAGCTGCGCCAGCCAGGGGCTGCAAGCCCGGCATCCCACGGTTGCCCTGTGTACAGCGCCTTGCCTGCAGAGTTTTTGGGCCCAGCAAAAACCTGCTTCAGCGCATTGACCTGGCCTGAGGACAGGCAGCTTTCCGACTTCGATCCTGCACACTGCAGAACCTTGGGATCAAACGCCTTGCAAGCGTTAATGTTCTGCGCAAGCCCATCCACCACGCCATCGGCTGCATCACACGTGGCGTTGACGGCATTGGCTACCAGTTTCAGATCAGCATTGCTGAAAGCCTGGGACAGGATGCGGTTGCCGGCGGGATCCTGGGGCGCGATGGCATTGAATTGAATGGTGTTCCACATGGCCGCAATGGTGGCCCCACTGGAGACACGCATGGCAGGCGCACCTGCAGTGATTCCGTCAAAGTAGTCCGGGAAACGTTGCGAGAACATCATCCCCTGGCGCCCACCGCCAGAGCAGCCCGAAAAATAGGAGTAATCAGGCTTGCGACCGTAGCGGGTGCTGATCAGTGATTTTGCGGCGACGACCGTCTTGTCATAAGAGTTGTAAGCATGGTCGATACGCGCCTGTGGGTCGGCACCAAAGCTGGCCGTGGTGCCCGAGTGTCCTGCGTCCGTTGAGACCACGGCGAAGCCTTGCCCCAAAGGCGACGGAGTGCCTCCCGATATGCTGGAGCTGAGCGATGTGTCGCGCAAGATCCCATCGTTACCCCCACCGCCAATGAACAGAAAGCGGCCGTTCCATTGGTCAGGCAGACTCAACTGGAAACCAATGGCGTAGTTCTTCCCATCCACCCCTACCCGTGGATTGATGCTGCCTGTGATCACGCAATGACCCGGCAGATAGTTCCCCGAAGTGGCCCCGCCTGGGCGCTTCGTGTCAGGCGGCACGTAACTGGTGCTCAGCGTGGTGTTGGTCAGCAGTGCCTTTGCGGGCAGCTCGGCGCAGGCCGTGGCGGGCGCCGTGGCGTCATTCACCAACACGGCAGTGCCACCACCACAGGCAGCGATGGCTACCGGGAGCAGTGCGACTGGCAGCGTCTTGATGACTGTGGCTTTCAAGCTGTGGGGGTGCGTCAATCGGCGTGTTCTCATGGTGCTGTCTCCTCCTTTTTATGCGCTGGGCTGATCAGTCAGCCTTGAATCCCGTCGCCGCAACCGCTTTGCCCCAAGTCACCGTGTCGGCGGCAATGATCCGTGCGAACTCTTCCCGGGTGGTGCCTGTGACGCGAAACCCTGCGTCCTCCAGCTTGGCCTTGCCTTCGGGCGACTGCACAGCCTTGATGATGTCTGCCTGCAAGCGGCTCAGAACCTCGGGCGGGGTCTTGCCCGGAGCCACAATGCCAAACCACGAGTTGAACTCCAGCGAGGGATAGCCTTGCTCCTTGATGGTCGGCACATCGGGCAAGACGTTGGTACGAGTTCCGCCTGTAGTGCCCAATGCCACCAGCTTGCCAGACTTGACGTTCGGCGCAGCCAGCCCCACGCTGGCAAAGACACCTTGCACATCGCCACTGAACAAGCCCCCAAGCGCGTCTGCAGTGTTTTTGTAATGCACCGGCTCGGGTTTGAGCTTGACGGCATCGCCAAACATGAAGGCCCCGAAATGCCCTGGGGTTCCTGCCCCAAAGGTGGCAAGGAACAGCCCTTTTTGCTGCTGTGTCCAGGTCACAAAATCCTTCACATTGCGCGCTGGCACCTTTTGCGGGTTCACCAGCAAAGCGAAATCTGCAGTGACGACCTGGCTGACTGGAGCAAAGTCTTTTTGAGGGTCGTAGGGCAGCTTGTTGTAGCTGCTGGGAGCAATGCTCAATTGCCCGGTTTCACCCAGCATCAACGTGTACCCATCAGGCGCGGCGCGTGCCACTTCACCTGCGGCAATCAGCCCCCCTGCCCCAGGCTTGTTGTCAACGATGACGCCCAGATTGCCCCAGCCCTCAGAAAGCTTTTGCGCCAGCAGGCGGGCCACAATGTCTGGCCCGGTACCAGCTGCAAATCCCACAATGATGCGCACCGGCTTGTTGGGGTAGGCAGCCGTTTGTGCATGCACGGTTGGGAATGAACCCCAAGCTAAAGCCACCACTGCGGCACCGCAAATGCCACGCACAGCGAAACGGCGCTTTGACGCTGGAAAAAATTGCATGATGAGTGTCTCCTGTTAGTTTTTTGAAAGAGATGGTTTGCGAGCGGGAAAAGCGGGAGCCAGCGAGCGACTACATGAGTTCCCAGAACCGCATGGCAACAGCGTCCGGAAAACGCGCTCCCGTGCCGGTGAACATGCGTTGCGTGATCCACTGCAGTGCAGGTGATGCCGTTTCAAAGCTGGGGCTACAGCGAAAGTAAATGAGCAGGGGATCCACAGATTCGCCGCGAGCCAGCTTGGTCATGAGTTCTGCCGGGCCTGAACGCACTGCGCGGTTTTGCACATACACCAGGTCGCCACCGTCCAGCTCCAGCGTGTACCGCGCATCCAGTTCCGCCAAGGTGTCATTGACGATGAGCTGAAAATCGGCGCCTCCGGGCAATACCTTCGCCGTCCAGCTAGCACCCTGCACCTGCCCGCCAACAATGGGAATCAGGCGCCGCACGCCATGGACGGTTCGCCCCACTTCCTGTGGAGTGCCGACCTCGACTCTCAAGTCGGCAAAGAAGCGCAATGCAGGTTCGGAGAATGAGAGGGTTTCGTTCATAAAGTTTGATGGCTGGACCGCGCGAAAATTCGGGAACAACGGGCACTGCGAAAAGGGCTGCAAAAGCTCTCAGCAGGTTGGTAAGCGTAAATCCCGAGATGTTTGACTGATGTCATCCTTGAAGATGACAACATGACGACAACCCATCCATTTGCGATCCACACCCCATGAGGCACTGGCTACCGCAGCAGGCTGCGGAATACGCAACCCCTGCATGCAATCCGTTAAGTACTGCGCTCGGAGGCATGGTCCAGCAGCTGGGGGAATCGTCGTTTGCGGTTCAGATGCTGAAAGAGCTGGCACCGGTACTACCTGCAGCATCCTGGTCTGTTTACCGCACCGGTCGGCAATGCCGCCCCACGCTCTATATGTCAGCAAGCCATGGCATTCCCGACACCACACAGGATTGCTGGTGGGCCTATCTGTCAGGCCCCTACCGCACCGACCGCACCTGGGGTGAAGATGTAGCGCCCTCGGGTTTCAGGCTATGCCACCTCACCGCCAGCGAAGTGGGTGGGGAGCATCAAGCGCGGGTCTACGAAGCCCATGGCATGGCCGAAAGGGTGTCCATCGTGGAGCAGCAGGATGATGGGGCGGTATTCGCCGTCAACTTCTACCGCCATCAGCACCAGCAGCCGTTTCTGGACAGACAGATCGGTGACTTTGAAACCATCGCGCCCGTGCTGTTGTCACTGGCTCGCAAGCACATCTCTTTGGGCGAGAAGCATTCGAAGCCGCCAGTACAGCTTCTGCACGCAAAGTCAGGCTTACCGCGCTCACACACTCCAAAGCTTCCCGATTTACGCGAAAAGCTGTTGCGTGCCAATTCCAGCCTCACAGAACGCGAACTGGATGTGTGCACCCGGTTGCTGCAGGGTATGACACAGGAAGGTATCGCTTCAGATCTTGGTCTGAGCCTGCCGACCGTGAAGACCTATCGCAACAGAGCCTTTGGACGCTTGGGCATTCACTTTCGCAATGAACTGTTCGCTGTGGCGATGGGTTAGCGGGTTTGCAGCAGCGAACTTTGCCGGACGCCCGCGGTGTAGCTCAGAGGGTTACGAACCAGATTTGGCAGGTTTCCTTGGCGACTTTCATTGTTTGAATCGCAGCACAACGCTTGTTCCGCCCAACGCGCTTGCTTCCAGGCGCACATCTGCATCGTGAATGATGGCAATGTCTCTGACGATTGCCAAACCAAGACCGCTCCCCTCCCCTGTGGTCTTGCTTCCCCTCACCAAACGCTCGAACACCGCCTCACGTTCCTCGTCTGGCACCCCTGGGCCGGAGTCAGACACGCGGATGGATGGTGGGTTGGTTTCAAACTCCATCACAACCCTGCCCCCTCGTGGCGTGTAACGCAGCGCGTTGTCCAGCAAGTTGCCAAGCGCTTCGCTCAGCAAGTCGCTCTGTCCCACTGCCATAACGGGCTGCTCAGGTGCTTTGAGTTCCAGATCAATTTGCCGATCCAGGGCGAGCTCCATATATGCGCTACCTACGTCGTGCGCCAAGGCAACCAGATCTACGGAAACAAAATCAATGTCTCCCCGAACTTCAGGGTCCAGTCGACCCAAGGCGAGCAACTGCTGCAAAAGCCGGGAGGTTCGCTGCGCCGTGTGATCCAGTTCGTCAAGCACGCGCCGGGCACTGACCAAGTCCGGGGCCTCGGCGGCACGGGCCAGGCCCAGCCGAATTCCGGCCAGGGGCGTACGCAATTGGTGCGCTACAGTGGCCACAAACTGGCGCTCTCGTGCCAGCATGGCCCTGATTCGCGCCAAAAGCTCGTTCAAGGCAGTGGCAAAGGGCATCAACTCCCTGGGTACATCGTCTGCGCCGATGGGATGCAAGGAAGTATGAGATTGCGCATTCCAGTGGGTCGCCACAGCCTCCAACGGTCGTATGGTGCGCCACACCGCCCAACCTATGGCCGCCGCTGCAGCGATCAGCAACAAACCCAGCGGTAGCAGCATGGTGAAGATTTCTCGCTGGGCACGCAGGCGTTTGAGTTTGGTCTCTGCCATCAACACAGTCGCCTGCGCGCCATTGCCATCATCTACAACCACCTCTGCAACCCGCACTGGCTGCCCCTCATGCCAGGCATCAAAAGCTCGGCCTGCGCGGTAGCGTGTTTCGCGCGTGCCCCGATGGGGCAAGTCAGTGCGGCCCAGCAACTGCCGCCCCTCCTGCTGCACGCTGTAGTAGACCTGATCAATCTCGTCGTATCCGAGCATCGTCTGCGCCACCCAGGGCAGATCGATTAGCGCGTTGCCCTCCACGAAACGCACTTCATGCGCAAGGGAGCGCGCTGCGTCGAGCAGCCAACGGTCGAACACCTTCTCCGTCAGGCGATGGCTTGTGTAGGTGCCCAAGGCCCCTGAAGCCGCAACAATCACCAGCAGCGGCACCATCAGCCGCAGCAACAACTCGCGCAGCAACCAGCGGGAGCCTGCTGCCTTCATTCGGTAGGACCTTCCGGATCGGGCGCCCCCACGGGCTCCAGCTCCAGCACATAGCCAAAGCCGCGCAGAGTGCGGATCATGGTGCCTGAGCCGGCAAGTTTGCGGCGCAGACGGGATATGTACACCTCTGCGGTGCTGTCGCCCACCTCGGTGTTCCGCCTGGCCAGAGCCTCAATGAGAGCCTGCTTGGGCAGCAGGCGCGGTGCACGGCGTATCAACATGCCCAGCACTTCAAACTCGCGGGGCAACAGATCCAGCCGCTTGCCGTCGGCATAGGCGCAGCCTTCGTCACCCAGCCAGCTCAATGAGCCATAGTGCATCAGTTCGCCGCGAGCGAGTTGCGAACGTCTGGCCAGCACTTCCAGCCGGGCATCCAGCTCTTCCACGGAGAAAGGTTTCACCAGATAGTCATCGGCTCCGGACTGCAGGCCGTGCACTCGGTCACTGATACGGTCCCGGGCGGTGAGGACAAGCACGGGCGTGAGCTTGTCATGGCGCCGGAACTTGGACAGCCATTCAAGTCCGTCCCCGTCGGGCAAGCCCAGATCCAGCACGATCAGATTAAAGCTCCCCTGGCCCAAGGCCTCCTGAGCCTCGCGCAAGCTTCCGCACACCTGAACAGACCAGCCCGGCCGCGTCCAACGCAGGCGCAGCTCTCTGGCAATCACATCGTCATCCTCGATCAGTAAAACGCGCATGGTCGAGGCTCATTCATCCACATGCGTGGGCACGTGGGGTTCATCAAACATAAAGAATTGTGCCAACAGGGCAGGACTGATAGGTCTTTGCAAGCTTGGCTTCCTATTATCTGTTGATCTGGGATAAGTGAGCAGTGCCAGGAACTTACATGAAACGCAAAACGACCAAGATTGCATTGGCAGTGATGACTGCCTTGGGTATCGGGCTAACGACCAGCCTGCTCTGGGGCAGTTCTCCTGCCGCCGCCGAGGGCACTAAGGATTCCACTGCAAAAGCACAGGCACCAGCCCCCGCCGCAGCTTATGACAGAGTGAAGTACCCCGAGGGTGCGGCGCAGCTGGCGATGATCCAGTCACGAGCCCTGCCTGCCACACCTGTGCCAGTTACAGCCCCCCTCAGTGCCCGGGTGGTGTACGACGAGGACGTGACCGCCCGCATCGGTGTTGGTTTTTCCGGCCGCATCGTCTCCATCAAAGTGGCGCCTGGCGATAGCGTCAAGGCTGGGCAGGTTCTGGCGGAAATTGATTCGCCTGATTTTGGTAGCGCTAACGCCGATCTCAGCAAGGCGCGTGCAGACGAAGAGCGCAAACGCCTTGTGCTGGATCGCGCCAAGGAACTGACGCCCGGCGAAGGAATTGCGGCCAAGGATCTGGAATTGGCCCGAGCCGACTATGAACAGGCCCGTGCGGAAACCGCCCGGGCTGAACTGCGGCTGAAGAACCTCAACCCCTCCGGCATGGCCATTCGCGGCCAGAGGGTGGCGCTGGTCAGCCCGATGACCGGAGTGGTGACTGAGCGCTCAGCGACCCCAGCGCTGGAGGTAAGCCCAGGCATGGCCAACCCTCTTTTTGTGGTGACCGACCCTGCGCGCCTGTGGTTGATGGTGGACCTGCCTGAGCGCCTGCTCGGCCAGGTAAAGCTGGGCAACAAGGTGATTGTCAATAGCGACGCTTATCCGCACGAAACCTTTGACGCCAAGGTAGTGCAGCTTGGCCAGACCATTGATCCCAATACACGCCGTGCATCGGTGCGTGCGCGCCTGCTCAACCATGGCGGCAAGCTCTTGCCAGAGATGTTTGTGCGAGCCGCAGTCCTGCAAGACCTCGGCAACGGCGTTCAGGTACCCAACAGCGCGATTGTTCGCAGGGGGGTTTACGCCTATGTCTACGTGGAAACCACACCAGGCGAGTTTGTTCGACGCGAAGTGAAACTGCTCACGCAGGGCAGCGAGTCGAGCTACGTTGGCGAGGGCCTCAAGGGCGGTGAACGGGTCGTCGTGACTGGTGCCATGTTGCTCGATGCAGAAATCAGCGCCCGCGCTGCCAACAAATCATGATTGACCGGCTCGTTGTTTTCGCGCTGACGCAGCGCGTGTTTGTGCTGGTGCTGGTGGCTGCGCTCATCGGCTTTGGTGGCTATGCCCTGTCCAACTTGCCAATCGAGGCGTTTCCGGACGTGCAAGACGTGCAGGTTCGTGTCATTTCTCAGTTGCCGGGGCAGGCGCCTGAGGACATGGAACGCTCCGTCACGCTGCCGATTGAACGCGAGCTGGCAGGCGTGCCCAAGCTGACCAACATTCGCTCCGTCACGATGACTGGCCTGTCCATCGTCACTCTGACCTTTGCAGAGGACACGGACAACTACTTTGCCCGACAGCAGGTGATGGAAAAACTCACGACGGTGGATTTGCCGCAGGGGGTTCAACCCCAGCTCGCACCACTGTCCACCGCCGTGGGTGAGGTGTATCGCTACACCATCGAGGCCCCCAACCTCACAGACGCCGAAATCCGCACACTGCAGGACTGGACCATTCGCCCCGTGCTGCGCATGACTCCCGGTGTGGCCGACGTGGTGAGCTTTGGTGGCGCGATCAAGGAATACCAGATTGAGGTGGACCCACAGGCGCTGCGCAAATACCAGGTGACCCTGGACCAGCTGAGCCAAGCCGTCAGCAAAGGCAACGGCAGCGCAGGTGGTGGCCTCATGCGTCAGGGCGACTCGTCGCTCGTGGTGCGCGCAGCGGGACTCTTTGACGAGCTGGAAGATGTACGCAAAGTGGTGATTGCAGCCCGGCAAGGGCGTGCGATCACGGTGGGAGATGTGGCCACCGTGCGGGCGGGTGAACGGCCCCGCTTTGGCTACGTAGCGGCAGACAAGCGCGACAGCATCGTTGAAGGCATTGTGTCGATGATCAAGGGCGGTAACCCTTCCACCATCAATGCAGACCTCAAGGAGCGCATCGCGCAACTGCAAACACGTCTGCCAGAGGGCGTGAAGATTGTTCCGATTTATGACCGCACGGAGCTGGTACGCCACACCGTAGCCACGGTGGGAGAGAACTTGCTGGTGGGCGCGCTGCTGGTGATTGCTGTGCTGGTGATCTTTCTCTCCAGCTGGTCGGCTGCACTGGTGGTTGCCACCATGATTCCGCTGGCCTTGCTGTTCGCCTTCATCCTGATGAATGCCCGGGGTGTTTCGGCCAACCTGATCTCTCTGGGTGCCGTGGACTTCGGGATCATCATTGACAGCGCGGTGGTGATTGTGGAGGCGCTGATGGTGCGCCTGACGGTGAAATACGCCATGGACAATGACCCTTTCGCGGCCAGCAAGCACCGTCTGCATGTGCTGCACCGCACGATGACGGACATGTCCACGCCCGTGCTTTTCTCCAAGGGCATCATCATTCTGGCGTTTGTGCCCATCTTCACCTTCCAGCGCGTGGAGGGCAAGATTTTCACTCCGGTCGCGCTCACGCTGACGTTTGCGCTGCTAGGCGCCGTGCTGCTCACGTTCACACTGCTGCCCACGCTCCTGTCCTATCTGGTGCAAAAGCGCCCCTTGGTCGAAAAGCACAAACCCTGGCTGGATTGGCTGCAAGCCCGCTACCACGGCCTGCTGGAGATGACCATGCGGCGCAGCACTGCCACGCTGGCTCTGTCAGCCATTCCGCTAGTCGTGGCTTTCTCGCTGGCACCCAGGCTGGGTACAGAGTTCATGCCCAAACTCGATGAGGGCAACATCTGGCTCACCATTACGCTGCCCACCTCCTCATCTCTGGAGACAACCAAGGATGTGGAACGCCTGGTGCGCAACAAACTGCTGGCCTATCCCGAAGTCGCCCACATCATTACCCAAGTAGGGCGGCCCGATGACGGATCTGACCCCAAAGGCCCCAACAACCTGGAAAACCTGGTGGACCTGAAGCCACGCAAAGAATGGCGCTTTCCCGACAAGGAAGCCCTGGTGGCCAGCATGTCGGAAAGCCTGGCCGAAATTCCGGGCATCACCACGAACTTCTCCCAGGTGATTCAGGACAACGTGGAAGAGTCCCTGTCGGGTTTCCGCGGTGAAATTGTGGCCAAGGTCAGTGGTAGCAATCTGGACATTCTTGAAGACAAAGCGCAGCAAATTGTCACGGTAGTTCAGGGCATACGCGGAGCCACTGACGTGGAAGCCACACGCATTGGCGGCCAGACCGAAGTGGTGGTGACACCCGACCGTATGCGGCTTGCACGCTACGGGCTGTCCATTGACGACGTTAACACCCTCGTCAAGCAAGCCCTGTCCGGCGCTGCTGTCACCAGCTTTTATGAGCAGGACAAACGCTTTGACGTAGTGGTGCGGATTGCTGAAAAAGACCGCAACAGTGTCGATGCCATCAGCCACCTCCAGATTGCCGTTCCTGGCACCCAGGCAGGCAATGGCCCCGGCACCATTTCGCTGTCTGACGTGGCAACCATTGATGTACGCCAGGGTGCTTCGCGCATCCTGCGCGAGGCGGGTTCACGCAGCGTCATCGTGAAGATGAACCTTCTGGGACGCGATCAAGGCAGTTTTGTGGAAGAAGCCCAGGCCGCCGTGGCCGAGCAAGTCAAACTGCCGCCCGGCTATGACCTGAGCTGGGGCGGGCAGTTTGAAAACTCCCAGCGCGCTGCCAAGCGGCTGATGGTGATCATTCCTCTTACCGTCCTGCTCATCTTCTCCCTGCTTTTCTGGGCATTCCGTTCCGTCACCCTGGCGGGGCTGGTGCTGGGCATGGTTCCATTCACGCTGATCGGCGGGCTCGCTGCGCTGGGTATCGCAGGTTTGCATCTCTCGGTGTCTGCAGCCGTGGGTTTCATTGCCGTGGCGGGTATTTCCGTGCAGAACGGGGTCATCATGGTGGAGGAGGTCATTCTCCGCGTTCGTGAAGGGGCCCAGGTTGCGGTGGCAACCGTCGAGGGGGCGGCCATTCGTCTTCGTCCCATTCTCATGACTGCGCTGATGGCTGGGCTGGGCTTGCTGCCGGCAGCCTTGTCACAAGGCATTGGCAGCGAAACGCAAAGGCCGTTTGCCTGCGTGATCGTGGGCGGCATCGTGACCGGAACCATATTCACCCTGTTGGTCTTGCCAGTGGCCCTGCGTCGCTTCGGTAATTTCTCTGAGCCTGACGAGAACGTATGAAACACCTGAAATTGAGCGCAGTCGCCTTGGCTGCCAGCCTGCTTGCAGGGTGTGCCGTGGGGCCCGACTACCAGCGCCCCACCCTGCCTGAGACAAAAGCATATTCGCCTGAACCCATGGCGGAGGCCACAGCTTCCTCTTCTCAAAGCAAGGGTGGCGAGGCTCAACGCATCATTCCCGGCCGAGATATCCAGGCCGACTGGTGGACCCTGTTCCAGTCCCCCGCGCTGAACGCCCTGATTGAGGAGGCATTCAAGGCCAATCCGGACCTTGAAGCGGCGCAGGCGGCGCTGCGTGCAGCCCAAGAGAACGTGGCAGCACAGCAGGGCTTTTTCTTCCCGACCGTGCAGATGAACTATTCACCTGCACGCACAAAAATCGCGGGCAACCTGGGAGGAAATTCTCCAGGGGTGCAAGGCAACGGATCGGTGATCAGCACCTTCCAGGGCAAACCCGCCAGCGAGGGCGGAACAGCACCGTTCAACAAGCCAGTCATCTACAACTTCCACACAGCCCAGCTCAGTGTGGGCTATGACCCCGATCTTTTCGGCAGCAATCGCCGTCAGGTCGAATCGCTGCAGGCGCAAGCCCAGGTACAACGCTTTGAGTGGGAAGCCGCACGCATCACCCTGGCGACCAATATCGTTGCCGCGGCCATTCAGGATGCCCTGCTGCGCCAGCAGATTGCAACCTCTCAGGCCATGGTGGAGGCCAGCGGTGCGGCGGTAGAGATCACCCGCAAGCAGCTTGCAGCAGGCTACGTGACCCGGCTGGACGTGGCAGCGCAAGAGCAGGCGCTGGCCCAGGCCCAGCAACTGCTGCCGCCTTTGCGGCGCCAGCTCGAACAAAATCGGAATCTGCTGCGTGTGCTGGCTGGCAGCCCGCCTGACAGAGAGCTGCCCTCCTTTGCTCTCGATGAACTGAAACTGCCGCAAGAGCTGCCACTGAGCCTGCCCTCACAACTTGTGGAGCAGCGCCCCGACGTGCGCGCGGCTGAAGAACAACTGCGCTCTGCCTTCGCAGACGTAGGAGTGGCAAGGGCAGCGCGCCTTCCGCAGTTTTCCATCACCGCCAACACAGGTGGCGCTGCAAGCAATTTCAGCCAGATGTTCTGGCCAAGTGGCCGTTTCTTCAGCCTGGCACTCGGCATCACGCAACCGCTGTTTGACGGAGGCACCCTCAAGCACCGTGAACGGGCTGCGCAAGAGCAGCTCAACCGCGCAGCAGCCCTGTACCGCTCTGCCGTACTTTCGGCATGGCAGAACGTGGCGGATGGATTGCAGTCCATTCACTCCAGCGCAGAGGTCTTGCAGACAGCAGACAACGCATCCCAAGCCGCGCAAGCCACGCTAGATCTCACCCGGCGTCAGCACGCCAAGGGATACCTGGACAGACTTGCTCTGATTTCAGCCGAGCAGGCCTACCGCGCAGCCACGCTCAACCAGCTCCAGGCGCGCGCTGCGCGGCTGGGCGATACGGCCATGCTGTTCCAGGCACTGGGCGGCGGCTGGTGGCAAAGGCCAGATGCGGAAGTGGCCGTCGCCACACCTGCGAAGAACTGAGATCCTTCGTCTGCCAGGGAAAGCCAAGAGTGCTCAGCCGCCCCCGCCATGCCGCGGCTGAAGGAGCCTCGGCGATCCGAGACAAAGAAGTTGGAGCTGTTATCGACATTCCTCAAAGGGAGTCTGGGTTCGTACGGCAGACCAAGTAGCAAGGGCGGAGGCCGATCGGAGAACGCGCCCCAACAGTTTCAGCCGTTTCAGATATCAGCTGATTCCGCTGAATGAAGGCACATAACCTCGCTTGAGCGTGAAGCGTGCGTCGTCGTTAAGATCAGGCCACGCACTGCTTTGGTGCAAGCCTCATGCTTCCGCTTCGGATATCCCCTCTGTGCCTTCCTACCTTCGTAACTGGCTCCACTCCAGGGTGCTGAGCAACACCCTGTCCCTCTCCGCCGCCGAACGGTGGAAAGCCAGCCTGGGTGCCCTGCTGTGTATTGCTGCCTGTGGCCTGCTGCTGCGCAGTCTGCCTCTGGACGCCCATTGGCTTCTGGCACCTGTCGGAGCCAGCGTGGTGATCCTTTTCGTGCAGTTTCATAGTCCGCTCGCCCAGCCATGGCCTGTGCTGGGCAGCTACTTGGTGGCTACGCTCGCAGGTTTGGCATGCTCACACTGGGTCAGCCAGCCAGCTCTGGCTGCAGCGCTGGCGGTCGCTCTGAGCATATGGCTCATGGCTTGGCTCAACTGCGTGCATCCCCCAGGGGGCGCGCTGGCGCTGCTGCTGGTGCTCAACGGGCCTTACAACACGAAGGAAATGCTGGGCGTCAGCGAGTTGATTGCCATCAACGCCGGTGCCTTGCTGGTGGCGGCGCTGGTCATCAATCGCCTGATCCTGCGCCGAAACTTCCCGTTTGGTGCTGCAGCACAAGGGCCAAGTCACCGCACCAAAGACCAGCCCCCCATTGAGCGAATGGGATTGACTCACATCGATCTGGAAAGCGCCGTCAAAGGACTCAATACTTTTGTAGACGTGCAGGAAGACGAATTGGTCGAGATTTACAACCTGGCTGTAGACCACGCGTTTGGACGCCATGTGGGGCTCACCTGCGCGGACATCATGTCGCGCGACGTCGTTACTGCTCATTTCGACACCGAACTGGCCATGGCGTGGCAGTTGCTGCGCAAGCACAAAATCAAGTCTCTACCGGTGATTGACCGGTTTGACCGTCTGATCGGCATCGTGACGGTGGCAGACTTTCTGCGCCAGATTGATGGCCAACCTGCTCCGAAGGATTTGGCCACTTTGCTCCAAGCGCTTCTGCGGCGCACACCAGGCCACCATGCAGACAAGCCTGAAGTGGTGGGGCAGATCATGACACCGGAGGTGTTCACGGCCACGCCCCAAACACCGCTTTCTGAACTGATCCGCCAGATATCTCAACGGGCCATTCCTCACGTACCGATCATTGACGCACGGCGCAAAGTGGTCGGTATGGTCACTCAGTCAGATTTGCTGGTGGCTTTGTACAAAAGCATCGCTCTGGACCAGGCCAGTCGGCCCGCCGTCCCTTGAGTGGCTGGCGGTTGTCACCTTGTGATTTTGGGCAAGTGACGTCAGGCGACATCCTTGTCTGCATGGTCAGCTTGGAGGTGAGCTGATTTGCGCTCCCAACGCTGAATGCGCCAGCCAAGCAGCAGCAGCCACCAAAAGCCCAAGCCAATCACCGTGAAGCCAATACCGAGGATCGAATTGATAGCGACATGTCCCGGGCGCAGGCTGCGGTCTATGACCGACTCGGCGGGCTCGTCGGGATTGACCCACACCTGCACCAGAGTGCCCGAACGTTGGGCCTCTTCCAACCTATCGCCCAGCTGCTTCTGGAAAGTGTTGTCTGGCCCGCTATGAAGCGAAGGCCGATAGCCCTGGTACACCGTGCCATCCACCTCGTAGCGGTAAGTCACCTCTGCACGGTAGCCTCCCACGCCTCTAGAGCTTGGCTCCCAGACCGCGGCAGCGGACTCCACCGTTGCCGATGTGGCGTGCCAAGACTGCGCGCGTGCCCAGTTCACCAGCGTAGCTCCCGTGCCAAACAAAAGGGAGTTCAGCCCAATCAAGACAAAGGGCAGGATGAAAAGCGCCGCCAGCCCCAACACGATCGGCGAGTCAGACTTGGGCCTGCCGGGGATCTTGCTGGCGGGGGGCGGAGATTTGAGAGGGGTGCGAGACATGGAAAAACTGTGAAGTTGCGCGTCTTTTGGCTGCCCGTTCAACCCGGTTGAACGGGCAGCCCGGTGGCTTTTGTCAGCGTCTGCAACATCTGGTCAGCCACCTCCTTACCCTCAAGGCTATCGGCCACGGTGATGGTTTTGCCGTCCTGCAGTACCACCCGAATCCGATACCACTCCGTGTGCTCGGCACCGCTTTGCGATGTGTAGCTCAGCACCCGCTGCAGCCCCCGCAGCCCATTGCGGGGCACGTGGTGCCAGGCAAACATCAGGCCCAGCAGGCGTCGCTCGGTACGCAGGCCCTCGGCGTCCAGTTGCACACGCAGGCTGTTGCACAGCGCAAAAAAGCCCCACAGCAGCATGGCACCGCCTACTCCGCCAAACAGCACCACAAACACCCAGGGTGCCAGCATGGCCTTGGCCGCCAGGCCAAAACCAAAGAATGCACCGCCCATCACCAGCCACAGCAGGTTGTGCCGCCACAGGCGTCCGTAAGGCTGGTACAGGTGCACACCGCCATCCACCAGCTTGATGCTGCGGACTGCGTTCAACTCGGCCTCCCGCTGCGCCTGCAGCAGCGGGTGCGTCGCCGCATCCTGCCCCAGCCAGACAGATTCTGTGCGCGTGGCGTATACCGGCACATCAAACTGGCGTGAGAACTTCAGCGCCGGGTCGGTGCACTTCAGCAGCACCGTCCAATAATGCTCGCTGTCGCCCACAGGGTCTGCCGATGAAGGGAGTCCATCGGGCAGATTGAAGCGAAACGATACGCAGGTGCCCGCCCCATGTGGCTGCACTTGCGCCACACCTTCAGTTTGCCAAACCATGTGTTCACGCGACCGGGTGCTGTTGTTGCCACCTCCCGAGCGGGCTTGGTCGGGGTACGCACAGCGCAGGGTCACGTCAAACCGCAGGTCCGGGCGATAGGCGACTGCCGGGAGATCAATAAAAGCCCCCACATGCCCGCCAATGGAGCCGGGAAACGGGTCCATCACCAGGCGTACGTCACCGTGGCGGTGCACATCCCACGTGGCACGCACGGCTGCGGCGATCAAGCCCACCGCCGCCAGCAGCATGCCTCCGATGATCCAGGCCACCAGCGTCTCGCCCCGAGCCAGGGCCTTGGGAATCTGCACATGGGCCAAGGGTGTGGAGATCAGGCTCCAGGCCACGGCAAAGGCCCACAGGATCACGACTTCCCACCGCTTGTGCGAGCGGATACGGTTGCTGGCCCACTCTTTGCGCAAAAGCCAAGGCTGATTTGGCTGAGAGGCAGCCCTGTCCCGGAATGAGCCCATCGCAACCCCCTCCTTCGTGTGTTTTTTTATGGTGCGGGGGTAGTTGATCTACCGCCCGGTGGCACATCGGTGCCTATGTTTTTGGCGGCCCAGTCTAACGGTGCGCATACACTTCAAGCCAAAATGGCACATGGCGCTTATGGAATAAGCGCAACAAGCTATCAAATAAATAGCAAAAACATCCAGCAGATTGACGCAAGCACCCCATGCCATCTACCCCACAGGCCTCAGCACCACGCTACTGGCTCATGAAATCCGAGCCCGACGAGTGCTCCATTGACGACGCCCTGGCCGCGCCCAACGCCACCGTGCCCTGGACGGGCGTGCGCAACTACCAGGCGCGCAACTTCATGCGCGATGGCATGCGCATCGGCGATGGCGTGCTGTTCTATCACTCCAGCTGCCCAGAGCCCGGCATTGCGGGCATCGCCCGGGTAGCCAGCGCGACCCGCGCAGACCCGACGCAGTTCGATCCCTTGTCACCGTACTACGACCCCAAATCGCCCACCGACAACCCGCGCTGGCTGCTGCTGGACGTGCAGGCCCTGCGCAAAACCCGGCTCATCAGCCTGGCGGAGCTGCGCAGCACCCCGGCGCTGGCGGACATGCGCGTGCTGCAAAAGGGCAGCCGCCTGTCCATCACGCCGGTGGAGCCCGCCGAATGGCAAGAGATTACGGAACGGCTGGCAGCCCTGTGATGTAGACCAGCCAGAGCGGCTCCATCAACCGCCCGCGCCCTGGGCAGGCGGTGGCAGCTCGGGCATTGCATACACCAGCACCTTCAGCGCCCTGCCCTCATCCACATCGGCAAACACGCAGGGGTTGGCCACGCGCTCCACAAACCTCAGCTCGGGCGCCAGTTCTTGCATCTGGGTTTGCAAAAAGTCCACGCCCAGCTCCGGCGCGTTCAGGCATAGCAAGGCGTGGCCGCCGGGCGCCAGCAAATCGGGCAGGCGGCGCATGAGGCGGGCGTAATCCTTGGTTGCCACAAAGCTGCCCTTTTGGTAGCTGGGTGGGTCCACAATGACCAGGCCATACGGCCCGCTGCGGGTGATCTTGCCCCAGCTGCTGAAAATGTCGTGCGCCAAAAAGCTGGCCCCGGTCGTGATGCCATTGAGCTGGTGGTTTTGCTGACCAATGCCCATGGCCCCGTGGCTCATGTCCACATTGACCACCTGCTTGGCCCCGCCCTGCAGCGCCACCACTGAAAAAGCACAGGTGTATGCAAACAGGTTGAGCACCTTCAGGCCATAACGGTCGTTCCTGCGGGCCTCGGCGTAGTTGCGCACCCAGCGGCGGCCTTCGGCCATGTCCAGAAACAGGCCATGGTTCTGGCCGCGTAGCACGTGGACTTTGAAGCGCGCACCGGCCTCCGTCACGGTATGCGGGTCGGGCACCTCACCTTGCATCAGCCGCGTTTCAGTGCGGCCCTGGGTGCGCAGCGCTTCATTGCGGCACTGAAACACCCAGTTCAGCGGCTGTCCGGGAGCGATGGCGTTCCAACGCTCAGCCAGCGCAGCACCGATGGCCGCCAGTTGCCCCTCGGTTTCATCGCCTGCAGGCAAAAAGCTGGTGAGCACAAAGACGGGGGGGTAGGCATCCAAGGTCCACTGCTCGCAGCCGGGGTAGCGCCCACCCCGGCCATGGAAGATGCGCTGGGCGTCGGTGGGAAGGGGCATCTGGGCAATGGCGTCGAGCAGGGCTTGCATGGGAAGTAGCTTTGGCGGTGAGTGCCTGTTCAAAGGGGGCGTAGGGCCCTCAAAACGTGCCGCGGCTTATCGCTGGCAGCACAAGTATTCAAGGGGGCTGAAGCTTACTTGCTCTTCAGGGCTTGCTTGCCCGACCGTACTTTCACCGCATGCCCTGCAATGCCTCCAGCGCCACATGCTGCAGCAGCATGATGGTTTTGCCGTCCTCAATGGTGCCTGCGCGAATGCCCGCCAGCGCTTCACTCAGTGGCATTTCGATGACTTCAATGTCTTCGCCTTCACTCGCCAACCCGCCGCCCGCTTGAACAAGGTCTGCCGCTTCGTAGTCGGCCACAAAGAAGTGCAGTTTCTCGGTGACAGAGCCCGGGCTCATATAGGCCTCAAACACCTTGCGGGGAGCGCGGATGCGGTAGCCCGTCTCTTCCTCCACCTCGCGCCGTATGCAGGTCTGCGGGTCTTCCCCATCCAGCAAGCCCGCACATGCCTCCAGCAAAAAGCCATCGGCGCAACCATTGATGAATGCGGGCAGGCGAAACTGCCGTGTGAGCACCACCGTGCTGCGCCTCGGGTTGTAAAGCAATAGCGTGGCCCCGTTACCCCGGTCATACGCCTCGCGGCTCATGCGCTGCCACTGGCCATCACGGCGACGCAGTTCCAACGTGACTTTGCGCAGCACATACCAATTGTTGGACAGCAACTGCACATCCAGCAGGCGCACATGGTCTGCCTGGGCATGGATGGAAGCGGGCTGTGGGCGGCCTTGGGCATGGGTATCAAGCATTGCGACTCCGACGGCATTCAACGTGCAATATCATGCACTTTCAAATATATTCGTGCAATCTGTTTTGATGCTCAAAAATTCAGAAAGCCAACGCCATGCTCACCACCCAGCGCAAGCAGCTCATCCTTCAACGCCTGCGGCAGGACGGCCAGATCGTGGCCAAGGCCCTGAGCGAAGAGCTTGGAATCTCTGAAGACACGGTGCGCCGCGACCTGCGTGAACTGGCCGCCGAAGGACGGCTGCAGCGCGTGCACGGCGGTGCGTTGCCCGCCTCTGCCGCCACCGCAGACCTGCAGGTGCGCGCAGCTTTGGCCCCTGACGAAAAAAAGGCCCTGGGCCGCGCAGGCGCTGCCCTCATTCAGCCAGGTCAGGTGGTCATCATGGACGGCGGCACCACATCGCTGCAGGTGGTGCAACACCTGCCGCTCACCTTGCATGCCACGGTGGTCACCCACAGCCCCACCATCGCCGTGGCACTGGCGGGCCACACGCAGATCGAGGTGCTGATGCTGGGCGGCCGCCTGTTTCGCCATTCCATGGTGAACGTAGGGGCCAGCGTGATAGAAGCCGCAGCCTGGCTGCACGCAGACCTGTACCTGATGGGGGTGACGGGCGTGCACGCCCAGGTGGGCTTGAGCACGGGCGACTTTGAAGAGGCCGCAGTCAAACGGGCACTGCACCAGCGTGCGGCAGAAACTGTGGTGCTGGCATCCGCAGACAAGCTGGGTGCGGCTTCGCCGTTCACCATTGCCCCCTTGCGCGACATAGCAGCCTTGGTGGTGCCTGCCTCTACACCAGCCCCTTTGCGCAAGAAGCTGCAGGCGGGCGGCGTCAAAGTGAGCGTCGCTGCCTGATCAGGTCGCCTTAGCCCAGGACTTTGGCGCAGCGGGCTACCGTATCAACGCAATCCCAGCCGCGCCCTCTAGCAGCCAGGCCGCTTCAGTCGGGTTGGGTCAGCATGGAGGGTTTTGAGGGAGACTACTCGGGTGGATGAAGTGAGTTTTTTGGGGGGAGCAAAAAGCAAGACCTGACCCCATCTATTCCGTTCAAATACGGCGTGACCGAGTGGGGCAGCGTCACGCGTTACGGTACCCAATGGATCAGCAATCCAGCCGGCATGACGCCCCGAATCCAATGGCGTGGCAAATGACGGAGTAAATGCAATGAGCCGAGCGAAATTCTACGAAGTGATGCGCAGGTTTGAAGAAAGCCTGATTGGCGTGACAGGTCGCGCAATGCTTCCCCAGGAAGATGAGCTGATCAGTCCGGAAGACGATCGAGAGCGTTGCGCCAAGGCGCTGGATGCCTTGAGCGCGGTGTGGATGCTGGATCCGCGAGATCTGATGAAGCTGCAGGAGCTGACCCGGCGGTGCTTGGAACTGCTGGCGCAAGGGGATGTCAATGCTGCACTCTTTGCAGCCAAGGACGTGGAGCTGCACTTGATCGAAGTTCGGGAGCGAGCGCGAACAGCCAAGGAGAAATGAACTGATTGGCCGGGAAAGCGCTGGGGTCAGGAAAGCGCTGGGGTCAGGTCTTGCATCTTGCCCCCAAGCGCTCTTTCCCCTTAAGCCAAATCAGGCTCTAGAGCTTACCCATCAAGCGTAGGTAGCTATGATTTGAATAGCACCAGATGCCTTTCGGCTTCATGGGCCGATCAAGACTGGCCCAAGGGGCTGGCTCGCCCCATTTGCCCCGCCGTGTGCAAGCTGTTTACCAGCGCAGCCGCAAACCCTGAAAGCGTGGCCCCTTTGCGTGTGCAGATCTGCAAGTCGCGCTGGGCCCAGGGCTCATCCATGGCAATGATGGCGGGGGAATCGCTCAAGCCTGCCGCAGGCACGGCACCACGCGGTACCAGGCCGATGCCGACGCCAGCGCCCACCATGCGGCATACCGCATCGAAGCTGCGCACCTGGATGCGCACGTCCAGATGCTTGCCCAACGACGCCGCCATGTTGGTGGTGAAGGTGTGGATGGCCGAGCCCGCATGGAGCATTACGAATGGATGGGACAGCACCTCGGCAAACGTCACCGAGGCCCGCGCGGCCAGCGCATGGTGGCGGGGAACGATGAGCACCAGCCTGTCCTGGCGGTAAGGCACAGTCTCCACACCAGCACCTGCCCCGGCACCCCCACTTGCCGGTGCACCACTTGCAGCACCTGGGGCGGCGCTGCTATCGGCCATCACCCCCACATCCACTTCACCACTGGCCACCGCCAGGGCAATTTCGGCGCTGGTGCGCTCTTCCAGGCTGACGCTGACTTGCGGGTTCTGGCGCAGAAAATCCGCCAGATCCGTGGGCAGAAAGGTGTGCGTGGCATGTGTGTTGGCCCATACGCTCACATGCCCCCGGATTCCTGAAGCGAAGGGCTGGAGGTTGGCATGCATTTGCTCGATCCGCGCAAAGACTTCGCGGGCGTTGCGCAGCAGCGTCTCTCCTGCAGGGGTCAGCGCCAAGCCCCGCGTCTGCCGGTCAAACAAGGGGGTGTTCAGCGCATCTTCCAGCCTGCGCAGGCGGTGGCTGGCCGATGAAGGGGCCAGGCAGGCGCGCGCGGCCCCGCGGGTCAGGTTGCGCTCTTCTGCCATGGCGATGAACAGGCGCAAGTCAATCAGGTCGTAGTTCACGGAATGGAGGATCTGGCAGGGAACTTGGCAGGAGAGGTGGTGCAGCGGCAGGCACCACACCACCCTATCGTTCGTTTTACACGAACGCACTCTTGGGCAATGGGCAATTGTGCGGCAAGCCCGCAGCCTTGAAGATGGCACTTGGCAGGTATGCAAAGCATTCGCCTTTCAGAAACACAACAACCCCGAGTCGGGTTCTATTTTTTATGCCCTGGAAACACTGGCCACCCGAGCGCATCGGTTGGTGTCTTGCGCTGCAGGCAGCCGCTGGTTTTTCGTTCAAAGCTATTTTTGTGAAGCTGGCCTATGCCGTACCTCAGGCCACATCGGTCGACTCCGTCACCCTGCTGGCCCTGCGCATGCTGTTTTCTTTGCCGGTGTTTGCCTGGGTGGGCTTGCGAGCCAGCCGTGACTTGCCACCCCTTTCATCGCGTGAATGGATTTGGGTGGGGGCGCTGGGCTTGCTGGGGTACTACGGAGCCAGCATCCTGGACTTCATCGGGCTGCGCTACATCACCGCCAGCCTGGAGCGCCTGATCCTCTTCACCTACCCTACCCTGACACTGCTCATTGGCGTGGCCTTCATGGGCAAAACCGCGTCGCGACGGGAGCTGGGGGCGCTGGTATTTACCTACGCCGGTATTGGCCTGGCATTTGCGCACGACCTGCAGATCGCCGGTGACACGCAAACCGTGTTGATCGGCGCAGCATTTGTGATGGCTTCGTCGGTGTCTTACGCCTTCTACCAGGCGGGTAGCGAGACCGCCATACGCAGGCTGGGTGCAGCGCGCTTTACGGCGCTGGCCATGCTGGTGTCCACCCTGGCCACCCTGCTCCACTTTGCGGCAAGCCAGCCACTGCACACCCTGGCCCAACCTGCGGCGGTGTATCTGTATGCACTGGGCATGGCCGTGTTCTCGACCGTACTTCCGGTGTTCATGACCTCCGCGGCCATACGGCGCATCGGTTCTGCGCGGACGGCGCTGATTGGCACCCTGGGGCCCATGCTCACCATCCTGTTCGGCGTCTGGCTGCTGGATGAGCCTTTGTCGCTGTGGCAACTCTCGGGGGCAGGTCTGGTTCTGGCGGGGGTCCTGCTCATCAGCAGGATGAAAGCCTGAATGCGCCCTAGCGCCCACGACATCAGCGCAACCAGCTATCAAAAATGGAGCACTTATGCCGATGGACGCAGCAACCTGCGCCGCTCCAGCCACACCTTGCGCACAAACGGGTCGGCCACGGTGTAGATGCCGTGGCCTGGGCGGGCGATGAGGTTGGCGCTGATCATTTTTTCGGCCAGCTTTTGCACCTGCGATGTGGGCACCTTGCCCCCCGTGCGGGCGATGTAGCTGGCCATGGCTTCTTCGCCAAACAGGCCCGATACGCCGGTTTCGCTGCCCTGGGCAATGAAGTCGAACACTGCTTGGCCCAGCTCGCCAAACTCTTCAATGGCGCGCAGTTCCACATCGGCGGCGGCCGACGCCAGCGTGGCGCAGATGATGGGAAACGCCTGGTCTGCCGGGGCCTGGGCGCTTTGCAGCTGTACCAGGGCCTTGAGCATTTCCTCGGGCCGGTGGCCCAGCGACTGAAAACCGGCCCAAGCCACATCGGCGCTGGGCAGCACCACGCCGGGGCTGCTGGCAATGCGCTGCAGTTGCCACTGCACAAAGTCTTGTCCCAGGGGTTCGTAGGCCGTAGTCAGAGCGCCGGTAAAGGGCTGCGAGTGGCGCGTGGCCATGTCGGTGATGAGCGACTTGTGCGAGCCCGTGCCCAAAAACAGAAAGTACCCTGGCGTGCCCGGCTGGGCGTTGACGGCATCACGCGCCGCCTTGAGGGCGTGCAGCAGGCTGGTGCCGTCTTCGGTGCCCAAGGCCTGCTGCACTTCGTCCACGATCAGCACCACATCCACCTTGGCTTTGGCCACCAGCTCTGAAAAAGCCTGCGCCAGCGTGGTGCCCCCCGGCGTGCCCAAATGCTCCACCTGAAAGCCCAGCGTGATGCCCGCCGCGCCCAGGTTCAGCCCCTTGAAGCGCTGCAGCAGGCCTGAGCCCGGGGTTTGCATTTGCGCCAGCGTGGCGCGCACGGCCTCCAGCACCAGCGCGGCCGGGCTCTTGCTGCGGTCGGCCCACAGGTCCACGTAGATCACCAGCGCCCCCCGCGCCTCCAGCGCAGGCACCAGGTCTTGCCGCAAAAACGTGGTTTTGCCCACCCGGCGTATGCCCGACAGCAACACGCCCGAGCGCACATTCATGTGCAGCGGCGACGGCTGCAGCAGCTGCTGGGCCATCTGCTCGGCGTAGGCGGTGCGGTGGAAAACATCTGGGGTCATGGTTACCTCATCTTATCCGAACAGGGTTAATTATCCATTTTGGATAAAAACAGATAAATACCTTGCTTCGTCCATTCGGGCATAAAAAAGCCCGCACTGTGCGGGCCATGAGGAGCGCGGCTGTGTATCAGACGCGGGGCACTGGCGTGCCAGAGTTGACGCACAGGGCCATGTTCAGCGCCTTGATGGCGGTCTTGTAGTCCTCGCGCTCAATCACGAACTGCATGTTCACCTGGCGCAGGGTTTGCGATACGCAGTTGACGTTGACCTGCGCGTCGGCCAGCGCCTGGGCCGCCTTGGCCAGCACGCCGGGGATGCCGATGTTGGAGCCAATGGTGCAGACGATGGCGCTGGGCTTGATGGTGACGACCTGGTAGGCCTCTTGCAGCTCTTCCACCAGTGCGGGGGTCACCTGGTTGTCCCACACCAGGTGGGCGATGGAGTTGGCGTTGGTGGCCTTGAGGATGTAGCTCACGTTGTGCTTGCAGAACACGTTCATCAGGCCTGCATCAAAGCCCACGGTGCCCACCATGCTGGGGTCATGAATCTCGATCAAGGTCACCTTGTCGGTGCCCGTCACGATCTCCACGCGCGCGCGCTCGCCCACAAAGTCCTTGGTGATGAGCGTGCCGGGGTGGTCGGGCTCAAAGGTGTTTTTCAGGCGGATCGGGATGCCTGCCAGTTCCATGGGCTTGGCGGCCTTGGGGTGGATGGCTTCCATGCCCACATCGGCCAGTTGGTCGGCCACGTCGTAATTGGTGGCGCCCACGACGATGGCGTTTTCCAGGCCGACGAGGTTGGGGTCTGCGGACGAGAGGTGGAATTCCTTGTGGATCACAGCCTCGGCGGGGCGCACTTCCACGGCAATCTTGCTGAAGGTGACTTCGGAGTAGCCACGGTCAAACTCGCGCATGATGCCTTCGGTGCCCTTGGTGTAGCCCGTGGCCACCACCACCTTGTCGGAGAGGTCCAGGCCCTTGAAGCTGTGGGCGATGCGCTCGTCAATCGTCCAGGCTTCGTTGTCGTCAAAGCCAGCCAGATCCATCAGCATGGCGTTGACGCCATTGGCTTTGAGGATCTCGACCGAGTTGAACGCGCTGTGCGATTCGCCAATGGAGGCCAGCACCTCGCGGGCTGCCAGCAGCACATCCTTGCGGCTCAGGTAGCCGCTGGCCAGCACGTGGTGCATGGCACCCAGGTATTCACGGGCCTGGGCAATGCGCTGGTCGATGAAGGCATCGGCCACATCCAGTGGCAGGCCCAGATCAGCGTAACCGGCGTTGAGCTTTTTGAGGCTGGTGGCCAGCTGGGCCAGCGCATCCTGGTAGCCCTTGCCTTCAGCGAACAGGGCGTAAATACCGCGCTCACCCGTCTTCTTGTGCTCCAGCAACTGGTTTGTCACGCCCGAGTAGGCAGACACCACGTAAATGCGGCCATAAATGCGTTTGGGGTCGTGCAGCACGATATGGCGCAGCACATCGCCAAAGGCAGTCATGGAAGTGCCGCCGATTTTCTCGACAGAGATCTTGGAGGAGTTGACGTCTGACATGGACAGGCTCAGGGGAGCAAAAGGGTTAGAAGGCCGTAGGGGCGCTGCTCCGCGGGCGGCGAGAGCAAGCCCTCTATTTTCCACGACTTTTGAACGGGTCTTTGCAGAGCACGCGGCGCCTTGGCTATGGGCACCGAGGCAGGGGGCTGACAGGCCTGAATGAAAGCCTATCGGTCAGGCATACGAGATGGAGTCGCCTCGCCCTCTTGGGGAGGTGATGAAGGCTCAGATTCAGCCCCCAGGCCCCATTCTTCCCAATCGTCGCCAAACAGCTCCGCCGGGTGCTGGGTGCGGTCAGATCCATTGCCGCAGCGCATGTCCTTGGCCGGGCAGTAGAGATTGCAGCCCCAACATATCCGCTCGGGATGGGCGGGAGCTTTTGGAAACTTCTTGACGGCCATGGTGAGGTTCGGGCGTTCAGGTCACGACACACGCACTGTTGGGCGGAATCGACCGTCCGGCGATGGATTGCATTTTTCGAATGCAATCCATTTTGCCGAGGTTGATGGACATCGAAACATCGTTGAGCCACAAGCATGATCTGGGTCATCCGATGGTCAGATGGACGCCGCACAGGACCAGCCGTCGGTTTGTAGTCAATGTGTAGACAATGCACGGCATGAACCACTTTGCGCACACCTACCGCTATGCCGAACCCTCGGCGGTAGACCTGCACGCCGCGCCCCAGCTTAGGCTGGCAACCTCCTCGCCCGGCGCGGTAGAGCATCCTCATTTTTTTGAAGGGCGCCTACACCAGCCGCACCTTGCCGCCCAACTGCTCAGCGCTGTACACCTTCTGGTCGGGTCACGGTTTTTTACCCCACCCAACACGGTGGCCAAAGCCATTGCCTTGGCCGATCCGGTGGTCACCGCGGGGGCTGGCATGTTGCGGCTGGAGGGCTTTTCGGGCTGCTGCAGCACCTATATCCGGGTGGACCTGGAGCCAGCCTCGTACGCTGGCGACATCGTGGGCAAGGGCACCACCAACGTGGATTTCAATGCCCCCATGCGTGCCGCGCTGGCCCGTGTGCGTGACGCTGACGGTCTGGCCCTTTCCGTAGGGCGTTCTGAATTTGCCATGCGCTCTGGTGCCACCCAGGTGCTGGAGAAAAAGGTGGATTTGCCTCTGCGTTGGCTGCGCAGCATGGTTGCCGTGCAGGCGTACCAGGCCGCCATGCAACGGGTGCTGCAGGTGGATGCTGTGCCTGCCCTGCGTTTTTTGCGCAGCCTGCCCAAGGCATCCACCAGCAAGACGCCGCTGTGGGTAGTGGGCGGGCCGCAGGGGTTGCGCACCACGGCACAACCCAGCGCAGGGGGTGTGCGCTTTACCGACAGCAGCCGCCTTCGCATTCTGGAAGCCTTGCTGCCCCAGGCGCGCACGCTGAGCGTGTACGCCGACCCGCAAGGCCAGGCCAGCGCCTGGTGCGTGGACTTTGGCAGCATGCGCCTCACACTGGTGCTCAGCGCCGAAGTGTGGCGCGGCTTCTCGGGCGAGGGGCAGGCGCTGCATGCGCTGGTGCAGCAAGGCGGGCAATACGCGGTATCAGCCCTGCGTGCGCAATTGCACTGGCAAGACGTGCTGCCCAGCGATACGCTGGCACATTTGCTGGGCTGGCCGGGCACCGCGGTCGAGCGCTCATTACAGGTGCTGGGTGCCATGGGGCTGGTGGGGTATGACTTGGCGCATGCCGCCTACTTCCACCGCGAGCTGCCTTTTGAACCCGATTTGCTGGAAGACCTGAACCCGCGCCTGGCCGACGCCCGTGCCTTGCTGGAAGCAGGCGCTGTGCAACTGCGCAACGCCCATCCGTTAGAAGCCCTGGTACACAGCGGCGACGTGCACTACCACGTGCGCGAGCAAGGCGGCACCTTGCGCTGCACCTGCCCCTGGTTCGGCAAGCACCAGGGCGAGCGCGGGCCATGCAAACATGTGCTGGCAGCCCAGGCCGCTGCATTGCAGACAGCAGGAAACCACCATGGATGACACACTGAACAAGGACTTTTACCGCACGCCGCTGGGCCGCTGCCTGCTGGCGGGGGACATCACTGGCGTGATGGACTTGGTGGATGCCATGTCTGCCGCAGAAAAAACCACTGCATTCGCCGGGGTGCAAGCCATGCTGTTCGAGCGTTGGAAGCTGATACGCAAACGTGGACCCGACGGGAAAACCTGGGTCGATGCATACGAACCCGAGCATGCCAACCGCCTGTTTCGTGCGGTGGATGTGGCCCGCTTCATGTGCAACGCTGAGCTGCCCCTGGCCGACTACTGGATGCACATCGGCGTCCAGGACATCACCGCCTTCCAGCAGCGCTACCAGCCCCATCCACCCCAGGGGCAGGCCCTGCAACGCCAGATTCGCGGGGATAACGAATGGGAGCGCCGCAGGCGCTTGCAACGCGCTGTGGTGGCAGGGTTGATTCCCCGGCCCGATACCGACGAATACCTGGACAGCTTGTTCTTTGGCGACTTGCGCCAGGAAAGCAACCTGGTGCTGCAGCATGTGGATGCGGACCCCGGCTTGGCGAACGTGCTGCTACGCCTGTTTGAGCGCGAGGGCGCATCCGACACCAGCTTTGCCGCCGTAGAAAAGTATTGCCATGACCCCGCCCTGCACTGGAGCACTGCGTTTTTGACGCTGTGCGAACGCGGCGTATACACCCGCGACCAATTGCTGGACAAAACCCTGGGGGCCCTTGCCTGCGACTGGCCCCAGTTCAAATCCGGCTGGTTCTCGCGCTTTCACGCCAGCCTGGCCCCCAGCACGGCCGAAATGGCCCCGCATGCAGACCGCTACCTCGCCCTGTGCCACAGCCGCATTGCGCCCACCGTCACCCTGGCGGTGCAAGCCGTGGCTGCGCTATACCGGGCCGAAGCGGTGAGCCAGCAGTCTCTGCTTAACGCCCTGCAACCCGTGCTCAACTCTGCCACCAAGGCCCATGTGCTGGCCGCGCTGGATCTGCTGGACCAGATCGCCAAGGCCGACCCCGCAGCCGCCCACAGCACCAGCGCCCAGGCCGTGCTTGCGCTGGCGCACAGCGGTGCCGATGTGCAAAAGAAAGTGCTGGCCTGCCTCAAGCGCTGGGGGCTGGACAGCGACGGCCAAGACGCAGCCAGTGCTTATGTGCCATTGGTCGCAGCCTCTAATCAGGCTGCCTTGAAAGCACTGCTGAGTGGCGGCGGTCAAGCGGCAGACAAAGCACCCGCCAGCGTGCCACCACCCGTTTTGGCGGATGCGCCCAAAGCCTTTGTACCGCCCGACCAAGCGGCTGATCCACTGGACCCCAGCCGATCCATCCCGCCCATCACCACGCTGCCAGAGCTGGTAGACACCCTCGCCTACTCCTTCGAAAACCCTGCCGACATGCAAGCCTGGGAGCGCGCCGCCGATGCCCTGGTGCGCATGGCCCCTGTGCCTGCCAGCGAGCATGCAGCGTTTGCAGCCTTGCACAAGCGCGCCAAACGATTCACCTGGGAAGACAAGCCCCTGCCGTTTGCCCTGGCCCAACTGATGGCGTGTGCCCTCGGCCAAGCGGTGCAGCCACCGCTGGACCAAGCCCCCTCCACCAGCCTTTGGGCCAGCAATGCCGACTTTGTGGCCTGGCGCGCCCGTAGCCTGCGGGCACTGGCACAGCAAGGGCGCGGCCTACCGCCCTTGTCTGCTCCCAGCCATCAGGGTGGCCTGGTCAGCCCACAGACTCTGCAAGAGCGGCTGGCGCTCTACGCGCAAGCGGGGGCACTGCCGCAAGCTGACGACCTGACACTGGCGCAGATGCGCTGCCCCCCAGCCCGGGGCACAGCACAAGCCGCAGCCGGGCTGGATTTGCGATGGTCGGTCAGCAGCAGAGGCGATGAATATGTGTTTCACGATCTGCATGTGCACGCAAACCCTGCAGTGGCTGAGCACCCCTCGACATCTGTGGCCGAGAGCGATGTATCCAAAGCGCTGACGGACAGACTCCTCACGTACGAGCAGTGCTACGAGGAACGCGATGCCGCCGTCATTCACTGCCTCGCATGGCTGCGCCCCTGCGCGCTGGATGCCTTCTACGCCCAAGGAGCGCTCGCGCTAGGCAACAACCTGGATTGGTCTGAAGCCTGCTGGCAAAACCGCGCCTACCTGGACGTGCTGCTGCAATCCACCGACCCACTCACGCCCATGGGCCAGTTGATGATCTGCGCGGCCCTTGCTGGCAAAGAGCCAGGACAAACCGCCCTGGCCATAGACGCCACGGCCCAGTGCTTGCGACAAGGCCGGGTCAGCGTGCAGGCCCTGGCTGCATTGCTGGCTGCGCTATGGGCCACGCCACTGCCCAAAGGCCCGCGCCTGGCCAAAAGCCTGGCCGCCGTGGCCCAAAGCCACGCCAGCCTGCCACTGGCGGTGTACCCCCTGCTGTGCGCCCTGGCCATAACCCAACCCGAAGCCCCCCGCAAAGACTGCGCGCCGCTGCTGGAACTGATGCTGGAGCTGCAACTGGCCCACCACCTGCCCCTGCCCGATAAAGTGCGCCAAGTGCTGGCGGCGCAACGCCTCACGGGCAAGGCGCGGGCTGCGGTGCAGGCGCTGCTGGGGTAGTCCACTGAATCCTTGAAATCAGCGCTGCCATATCGAAAGAGCACAAAAAGCCATGCAGCACCCACTGATACTGCGCAAACAGCTATCAAATATATAGCACTTGCAGCAGATTATTTGCACGAACCTTCCGCTGCGGAATCGCAGCACCGCTAGTGGTTCTCCGCATCCCGCACACGGAAGTACCACTCCCACAGGCCAATCAATGTGCGCTTTCGTTTAGCCACGAATTCGCTGGCGACTGGATGGCCTAGCTCTGCTGCACGCTGCAGATAGCCTATGGAGATGCGGCCCTGGCGCGGCAAAAGATCGCCGTTGTGGTAAACCACCCCCAGATTGAACAGGCTGTCCCGATGGTTGCGCCGAGCGCCTCGCTTCAATAGTTTCAGCATCTCGTCCAGATAACGGTGAGCATGTTGGTCCTGCAACAACTTCAGCGCACGGTCACACCACGCGTCGGGGGTATCGCTGTCAGGCTGCACACCAGAAGAGGCCACCGCCCCCCTCTGCATCTGCGCCTTCAGCCGCTCTGCATGCTGGCGCGATTCACTGCAGCCGCTGTCAGCGGCCAGCTCGTAGTGGATGATCGCCTTGCGCACATCGCGCTCCACCCCCAAGCCTTGCTCATACAGTTGAGCCAACTGCCGCAACGCGGTGAAGCTGCCCTGCTGCGCGGCTTTTTCCCACGCACTGCGCGCCTTGTCCATGTCTTGCGGAACGCCTTTTCCCGCAAAGTACAGGTGGGCTTCTTCCACCAGGCTGCTGGGCTGCATGTGCTCCAGTTCGCGGGGGGACACGTACAGGGGCCGGTCGTGCGGGCCGCGCGGCCGCCGCTGGGCTGCCGACTCCCATTCCTGCAACAAATCTTCAGGCCAAAAACTGCTGGGCACCGGCAGCACCATGCCAGGCATGGTCTGAGAGACCAGCAGCGGAACACATGGCAGCACCAGATGGCGCAGATGCAAATAACGGGAGCTGACCCAGGTGGTAGAGAGCTGCAGCGGGTAAGAAGACAACTGGCGCGGAACCGCCATCCCAAACGCACGCAAGGTTTCTGCCGCCAGGTGTTCGCTTACCTGTGCCGTCTGAGGGTCTTCAGACGGCTGGCCTTTGCATGCAAACACAGCCCTCGCCACTTCACACAAACCGTCGCGCGTAGCGCGTCCGAGCGGGTCATAAAGGACTTCTGCTGGAGCACCTCCATCAGCCAAAAAGCCGGAAGGGTCGAAAAGCCCATTGTTCGCTTGCACCAATGCGCCCCACACCACCCGCCCGCTGCGCAACAGCTCGGGCGCATGAGTGAACAACCGATGCAAATCATCGTCAGATGCCCAAAACGGCTCGTCCATCTCATACGCCTTAAGCACGTCTGCCGATGCCGCAGCGATTCGCTCAGAGGTTTCCGTGACCCAGGCGGGCGCTGGCCAAGGCGGGAGCGGCTGCGCCGCTTGCGGCGGCAATTGCCAATCGGCGGTGATCAGGGCGCGGGCACTGGTGCTCACGCTTTTGCGACCAGAATCCTCCGTGACCCGAGCCACAATCGACACCAGCGGCATGAACACAATCGTCCCGTCGATCAACACCAAGCTGTGCTCAAGGCAATCTTCGGCAGGGTCGCCCCCGTATTGCTCGACGAACTGCTCAAACGTCAGCCACACCGGGCTGCGCTGGCTGCTGCGGGCAATGACCTCGCCCATATAAAAGGCCAGCAACCGTAGCAGCCTGTGGTACTCAGGCGCCCACACAGTCCCCGGCACCAAGCGATCGCTATGGGAGGCGCGCAGTCCGTCAAGAAAGGCGTCGATCCGACCCAGGCTCTCTACCGAATAATCCAAGCGGTACTGTCGAAGCTCCTGCTCACATGCGATGCCGCCTTCAATCGAATGCTGGTGGTCCCAAGCATGCAGGTACTGAAGCGCTTTCCAAGAAACATCCATTCATTGCCTCACTCTATGTAGCCCCCTATTTATCCACCTACCCATCTACCCACTTTCTCCGGTCGCAGGGCAGCTTGTTCATAGGCGGCCCTCATCAGCAGCTCACGGCAACAGCTTCAAGCCCAGCTCTTTCAAGAAAGCGTTGTGCTTGACTTTGGCTACAGCAACGGTCTTTTCGATCTCAACCAACTCGCGGTGCGTCGCCTCCAGGTCAATCTCTGCCTCGCCCACCGCCGTGCTGATGTAGCGCGAGATGTTCAGATTGAAGTCGTTCTTCTCAATCTCAGCCATCTCCACTCGGCGTGAATAGCGGGCCTCTTCCTCGCGGTACTGATAGGTGTGGATGATCTTGGCGATGTGCTCATCCGTAAGCTGGTTCTGGCGCTTGCCCTTGGCAAAGTGTTCGGCAGCGTTGATGAAGAGCACGTCGTCCGGCTTCTTGCACTTCTTCAGCACCAAGATGCACACCGGAATGCCGGTGGAATAGAACAGGTTTGACGGCAAACCGATCACCGTGTCGATGTTGCCATCCAGCAGCAGCTTCTTGCGAATGCGCTCCTCCGCCCCGCCCCTAAACAGCACCCCGTGCGGCAGGATGATGGCCATCACGCCCTCGTCTTTGAGGAAGTGAAAGCCATGCAGCAAAAAGGCAAAGTCTGCCGCCGACTTGGGCGCGAGGCCATGGCTTTTAAAGCGCACATCGTCCGCCATGGCCTCGTTAGGCTCCCAGCGGTAGCTGAACGGCGGGTTGGCCACAATGGCGTCAAACGCGGGCTTTTTGGCCGGATTCATCTCGCGCAGCATGTCCCAGTCGTTGGCCAGCGTGTCGCCGTGGAAAATTTCAAACTCTGTGTCCTTCACCCCGTGCAGCAGCATGTTCATGCGCGCCAGGTTGTAGGTGGTGATGTTCTTCTCTTGCCCGTAAATCTTGCCAATGCCATGCGGCCCCATGCGCTTGCGCACGTTCAAAAGCAGCGAGCCCGAGCCACAGGCAAAGTCCATCACGCTATCGAGCCGTTGCCGCGCACCCGTGCGTGGCTCCTGGCTGTCCAGCGTGACGATGGTCGAGAGGATGTCTGAGATTTGCTGCGGCGTATAAAACTCGCCCGCCTTCTTGCCCGAGCCCGCCGCAAACTGGCCAATCAGGTACTCATATGCATCGCCCAACGCATCTACGCTGGTAGAAAAGTCGGCCAGCCCCTCGGCAATCTTCTGAATCACCACGCACAGCTTGGCATTGCGCTCGGTGTAGCCTTTGCCCAGCTTGGGCGAGCTCAGGTCAATTTCAGAAAACAGCCCGCCAAACGTGCTTTGGAACGACTCGGTTTCGATGTACTTGAAACCCTCTTGCAGCGTATTGAGCAAACCCGTGTGCTGCGTGCGCGCCATGTGCGCAATGCTGCTCCATAGAAATTCCGGCTTAATCACATAGTGCACCTTGCGGCGCATCTGCTTTTCAAACGCAGGCACATCGGCTGCGTTGTCGGCATACCAAACGGCCAAAGGCACGCGGTTGTCATCGCCCGCCAGTGGCAGCTTAGGGTAATCGCTACCCAGCTCCTTTTTGGCCGCAGTCTCGTAGTTGTCTGACAAATAGCGCAAAAACAGAAACGACAGCATGTAATCGCGGAAATCGTCCGCATCCATCGCCCCGCGCAGTTGGTCGGCAATGGCCCAAAGGGTCTTGCCCAGTTGTATTTGGTTTTGTTCGGTCATATCGATGTTTAGCCTTGCCCGCTGTCGGCAGGCGCGTTTTCTTTGACGCCGCCAATCAAACGCTTTTCACGCTCAATCTCGGCAATCAACTCTTCTTCTGTGGGCAGCACCCGCTGATATTTGGATGCAAAAAGCTGCTGGCTCTCTTTGATCACGGAGTACTTGACGACCGTTTCATCCTTGCTGTCGCACAAGATGATGCCAATGGTTGGGTTGTCGTCCTCGCCGCGCTTGAGGTCATCAAACATGCGCACATACATGTCCATCTGGCCAATGTCTTGGTGGGTGAGCTTGCCTGTTTTCAAGTCGATAATGACAAAGCACTTGAGCAGATAGTTATAGAAAACCAAGTCAATGAAGAAGTGGCTGGTCTCGGTGCTGATGCGCATTTGCCGCGCCACAAACGAAAAACCCTTGCCCAACTCCAGCAGAAACTTTTGCAGTTCATCAATGATGGCCTGCTCAAGCTCACTCTCTCTGATTGGGCCGGACTCTGGTAACTGCAAAAACTCCAGCACATAAGGGTCTTTGATGAAATCCAGGTGTGCGGCCTTTTCCGCTGGCCCTGAAACATGCGTCTGGGTAGACAGCAAGCGTTCGTAATCCTTGGTCTGGATGTGCCGCTCTAGCTGGCGTACCGTCCAGTTCTGTGCCCGCGCCTCGTTGCAGTAGTACTCCATGGCCCGCTGCGAATCGGCCCGAATGATCAGGCGCAGGTGGCTCCAGCTCAATTCTCTACACAGCGTGTAGAGAATCTGTTGATCCGGAAACACCCGGTAGAACTGACGAAAGTTGTACAAGTTGGCATAGGAAAAGCCCTTGCCAAAGTCTGCGGTGAGCGCCGCAGAAAGCTCTTGCATCAACCGCGTGCCGTACTGCGCCTTTTGCTGCCCTTGCTGCTCCTCTTGCACGATGCGCTGACCAATCAGCCAATAGGCCTCTACCATGGCAGCGTTCACCGCCGATCGAGCTTTGGGACAGGGCCGTTGACAGAGCAATTGCTGGATTGTGCGGCCTTGCCCCAACAGTTGGAATTGTAGAAACAAAAAAGCCGCGCAGCCCTTGCGGAATCTGCGCGGCCAGCTACTGAATCCGTAGCGTTTTCAGCAGTTTCTCAGCTCACTTTGGCTCACTTCTTCTGCGGCGGCACATCCGTGCAGCTGCCGTGCGCAATCTCCGCTGCCATGCCGATGCTTTCGCCCAGCGTGGGGTGCGGGTGGATGGTCTTGCCGATGTCCACGGCGTCTGCGCCCATCTCGATGGCCAGGGCGATCTCGCCAATCATGTCGCCCGCATGGGTGCCCACGATGCCGCCGCCCAGGATCTTGCCGTGGCCGTGGGCCTCGGGCGAGTCGTCGAACAGCAGCTTGGTGTAGCCCTCGTCGCGGCCATTGGCGATGGCGCGGCCAGAGGCGGTCCAGGGGAACAGGCCCTTCTTGACCTTGATGCCCTGGGCCTTGGCCTGGTCTTCGGTCAGACCCACCCAGGCCACTTCGGGGTCGGTGTAGGCGACGCTGGGGATCACGCGGGCGTTGAACGCTGCTGCGGCCAGTTCCTTGTTGCCCTGCAGTTCACCGGCGATGACTTCTGCCGCCACGTGCGCTTCATGCACCGCCTTGTGCGCCAGCATGGGCTGGCCCACGATGTCGCCGATGGCGAAGATGTGCGGCACGTTGGTGCGCATCTGGATATCGACGTTGATGAAGCCACGGTCTGTGACGGCCACGCCTGCCTTTTCAGCGGCAATCTTCTTGCCGTTGGGTGTGCGGCCCACGGCCTGCAGAACCAGGTCGTACACCTGGGGCGCGGGGGCGGTGCCGCCCTCTTCCGCTGCGGCAAAGGTCACTTCGATGCCCTCGGGCAAGGCGCGTGCGGACACGGTCTTGGTCTTGAGCATGATGTTGTCGAAGCGGTGGGCATTCATCTTTTGCCACACCTTCACCAGGTCGCGGTCTGCGCCTTGCATCAAGCCGTCCATCATCTCCACCACGTCCAGGCGTGCGCCCAGCGTGCTGTAGACGGTGCCCATTTCCAGGCCGATGATGCCGCCGCCCAGGATGAGCATGCGCTTAGGCACTTCCTTGAGCGCCAGCGCGCCGGTGGAATCGACCACGCGTGGATCGTCGGGCATGAAAGGCAGGCGCACGGCCTGGCTGCCAGCGGCAATGATGGCGCGCTTGAAGGCTATTGTTCTCTTGGTGCCCGTCTTCTCTTGGCCGGTGCCGGTGGTTTCTTCCACTTCGAGGTGGTTGGCGCCGACGAAAGCACCGTAGCCGCGCACGGTGGTCACCTTGCGCATCTTGGCCATGGCGGCCAGGCCGCCGGTGAGCTTGCCGATGACTTTCTCTTTGTGGCCACGCAGCGTATCGACGTTGACCTTGGGCGCGCCAAAGTCAATGCCTGCGGCGGACAGGTGCGAGACCTCGTCCATCACCGCGGCCACGTGCAGCAGCGCCTTGGAGGGGATGCAGCCCACGTTGAGGCACACGCCGCCCAGGGTGGCGTAGCGCTCGACGATGACGACCTTGAGGCCCAGGTCGGCGGCGCGGAAGGCAGCGCTGTAGCCGCCAGGGCCGCCGCCCAGCACGAGCACATCACACTCCAGATCGGCCGAGCCAGCGAAGCTGGATGCTACTGGATTGATAGCTGCTTGCGCTTGTGGCGCGGGCGCTGGAGCAGATTTTGACTCAGAAGCTGCGGGCGCTGGGGCGGCTGCTGGTGCAGGGGCTGCGGCACCCGCGCCCTCCACTTCCAGCGTCAGCACCACGGAGCCTTCGGCGACCTTGTCGCCCAGCTTCACTTTCAGCTCTTTGACCACGCCTGCGTGGCTGGAGGGAATCTCCATGGAGGCCTTGTCAGACTCCACGGTGATCAGGCTCTGCTCAGCCTTGATGGCGTCGCCGGGCTTGACCAGTACTTCAATCACGCCGACTTCGGCGAAATCGCCAATGTCGGGCACTTTGATGTCGATGATTGCCATGTGTGGTGCCCTCGCGTTACATCACGATGCGGCGGAAGTCCGCCAGCAGCGAGGCAAAGTACACGTTGAAGCGTGCAGCCGCAGCGCCGTCGATCACGCGGTGGTCCCAGCTCAGGCTCAGGGGCAGCATCAGGCGCGGCGCGAACTGCTTGCCGTCCCACTTGGGCTCCAGGCTGCTCTTGCACACACCCATGATGGCGACTTCAGGCGCGTTGATGATGGGCGTGAAGTAACGGCCACCAATACCACCCAGCGAGCTGATGGAGAAGCAGCCACCGGTCATGTCGGCCGGGCCGAGCTTGCCGTCGCGCGCCTTCTTGGCGAGGTCGGCCATTTCCTGGCTGATCTGCACGATGCCCTTCTTGTCGGCATCCTTGATGACGGGAACCACCAGACCGTTGGGCGTGTCGGCGGCAAAGCCGATGTGGAAGTAGTTCTTCAGCACCAGCTGGTCGCCGTCGAGCGAGCTGTTGAACTCGGGGAACTTCTTGAGCGCGGCCACGGCGGCCTTGATCATGAAGGCCAGCATGGTGACCTTGACGCCGCTCTTCTCGTTCTCTTTGTTGAACTGCACGCGGAAGGCTTCCAAGTCGGTGATGTCCGCGTCGTCGTGGTTGGTGACGTGCGGGATGACCACCCAGTTGCGGTGCAGGTTGGCGCCACTGATCTTCTTGATGCGAGAGAGGTCCTTGCGCTCGACGGGGCCGAACTTGGCAAAGTCCACCTTGGGCCAGGGCAGCAGGTCCAGACCCACGCCGGAGCCACCGGATGCCGCTGCAGGAGCCTTGGCCGCCTGGGCCTTGGTCTGCACCGCGCCGGTCATCACCTGCTTGGTGAAGGCCTGCACGTCTTCGGCCGTGATGCGACCCTTGGGGCCGGAGCCCTTGACTTCTTCCAGCGGCACGCCCAACTCGCGGGCAAACTTGCGCACCGAGGGGCTGGCGTGTGGCAGGCCCACAGGGGCACCGCCAGGGGTGTGGGCAGGCGCTGCAGCCACGGCGACAGCGGCTGCGGGGGCTGCAGCCGCCACGGCAGGGGCTGCAGAAGCCACAGGAGCGGCCACGGGTGCTGCCACAGGGGCTGGTGCAGCCGCTGCGGGTGCTGCAGGCGCGGCAGAAGCCACTGCGCCTTCCAGCACGGCCACCAGGTCACCGATGTTGACGGTGTCGCCCAGCTTGACCTTCAGCTCCTTGAGCACGCCCGCTGCGGGCGATGGGATTTCCATGGAGGCCTTGTCGGACTCCACGGTGAACAGGGACTGCTCCACCTTGATCGTGTCGCCGGGCTTGACCAGCAGCTCGATCACGGCCACGTCCTTGAAGTCGCCAATGTCGGGCACGCGCACTTCAATGGGGCCGGAGGCAGCAGGGGCTGCCGCAGGAGCTGCGGGGGCAGCAGGTGCAGAAGCTGGAGCTGCCACTGGTGCAGCGGCAGCTGCGGGGGCAGGCGCTGCCGCTGGGGCGGCTGCCGCGCCAGCGTCGGCGGCTTCGATCACGGCAATCACGGAACCTTCCTTGACCTTGTCGCCCAGGGCGACTTTCAGTTCCTTGATCACGCCAGCGTGGCTGGAGGGAATCTCCATGGAGGCCTTGTCGGACTCCACAGTGATCAGGCTCTGCTCGGCCTTGACGGTGTCACCCACCTTGACGAGCAGCTCGATCACGCCGACTTCGTCGAAATCCCCGATGTCCGGGACTTTGATATCTACCAATGCCATCGTTGTCTCCGGTTCGTTTTAAGCGTACAGGGGGTTGATCTTGTCGGCATTGATGCCGTACTTGGCAATCGCCTCGGCCACCTTGGCCATAGGCACCACACCGTCGTCGGCCAGCGCACGCAGGGCAGCGACCACGATGTAGTGGCGGTTCACCTCGAAGTGCTCGCGCAGCTTGCTGCGGAAGTCCGAGCGGCCGAAGCCGTCGGTACCCAGCACGCGGTAGGTGCGGCCCTTGGGGACGAAGGGGCGGATCTGCTCGGCGTAGGCCTTCATGTAGTCGGTGGAAGCCACCACGGGGCCGCTGCGGCTGACCAGTTGCTGGGTGACGAAAGGCACGCGAGGCGTTTCCAGCGGGTGCAGCAGGTTCCAGCGGTCCACGTCCTGGCCTTCACGGGTCAGTTCGTTGAAGCTTGGGCAGCTCCACACGTCGGCCTGTACGCCCCAGTCAGCGGCCAGCAGGGTCTGGGCTTCCAGCGATTCACGCAGGATAGTGCCCGAACCCAGCAGTTGCACGCGCTTGTCACCGTCGGCACCGGGCTTGCACAGGTACATGCCCTTGATGATCTGCTCTTCGGTGCCAGGCTGCAGACCAGGCATGGCGTAGTTCTCGTTCAGCAGCGTCAGGTAGTAGAAGACGTTTTCCTGGCGCTCCACCATACGCTTCAGGCCGTGGTGCATGATGACCGCGACTTCGTGGGCGAAGGTGGGGTCGTAGCTGATGCAGTTGGGGATGGTGTTGGCCAGGATGTGGCTGTGACCGTCTTCGTGCTGCAGGCCTTCACCGTTGAGGGTGGTACGGCCGGAGGTGCCGCCCAGCAGGAAGCCGCGTGCCTGCATGTCGCCCGCAGCCCAGGCCAGATCGCCAATGCGCTGGAAGCCGAACATGGAGTAGTACACGTAGAACGGGATCATGATCCGGTTGTTCGTGCTGTACGAGGTGGCCGCAGCAATCCAGCTGGCCATACCGCCCGCTTCGTTGATGCCCTCTTGCAGGATCTGGCCAGCCTTGTCTTCCTTGTAGTACATCACCTGGTCGCGGTCGACCGGGGTGTAGAGCTGGCCCTTGGGGTTGTAAATACCGATCTGGCGGAACAGGCCTTCCATACCGAAGGTACGGGCTTCGTCCACCAGGATGGGCACCACGCGGGGGCCAATGGCCTGATCGCGCAGCAACTGGGTCAGGAAGCGCACATAAGCCTGCGTTGTGGAGATTTCACGGCCTTCGGCAGTGGGCTCCAGCACGGACTTGAACGTTTCCAGCGACGGCACCGTGAAGCTCTCATCGGCCTTGGCGCGGCGGTGGGGCAGATAACCTCCGAGGGCCTTGCGGCGCTCGTGCAGGTACTGCATTTCGGGCGTGTCGTCCGCAGGCTTGTAGTACGGAATGTCGGCCAGTTGGCTGTCCGGGATCGGGATGTTGAAGCGGTCGCGGATGTACTTGATGTCTTCGTCCGACAGCTTCTTGGTCTGGTGCACGGTGTTCTTGCCTTCACCGGCCTTGCCCATACCGTAGCCCTTGACAGTCTTGACCAGCAGCACGGTGGGCTGGTTCTTGTGCTCGTTGGCGGCGTGGAAGGCGGCATAGACCTTGGCGGGCTCGTGGCCGCCACGGCGCAGCTCGAAGATTTCTTCGTCGGTCATGTGCTCGACCAGCTTGGCAGTCTCGGGGTACTTGCCAAAGAAGTTCTTGCGCACAAAGGCACCGTCGTTGGCCTTCATGGCCTGGTAGTCGCCGTCCAGCGTTTCCATCATCAGCTGCTTGAGCTTGCCGCTCTTGTCGCGGCGCAGCAGCTCGTCCCAGCCATTGCCCCACAGCAGCTTGATGACATTCCAGCCAGCGCCACGGAACTCGCCTTCCAGCTCTTGCACGATCTTGCCGTTGCCGCGCACGGGGCCATCCAGACGCTGCAGGTTGCAGTTGATGACAAACACGAGGTTGTCGAGGTTTTCACGCGCAGCCAGGCCGATCGCGCCCAGGGATTCGGGCTCGTCCATTTCGCCGTCGCCGCAGAACACCCAGACCTTGCGGTTTTCGGTGTTGGCGATGCCACGGGCGTGCAGGTACTTGAGGAAGCGAGCCTGGTAGATCGCCATCAGCGGGCCAAGGCCCATGGACACGGTGGGGAACTGCCAGAAATCAGGCATCAACTTGGGATGCGGATAGCTGGACAGGCCCTTGCCGTCCACTTCCTGGCGGAAGCTGTCGAGCTGCTGCTCAGTCAGTCGGCCTTCGAGGTAAGCGCGGGCATAGATGCCGGGCGCGCTGTGGCCCTGGATGTAGAGCAGGTCACCGCCGTGGTTTTCGCTCTCGGCGTGCCAGAAGTGGTTGAAGCCCGCACCAAACATGCTGGCTACCGAGGCGAAGGAGCCAATGTGGCCGCCCAGGTCGCCGCCGTCAGCGGGGTTGAGGCGGTTGGCACGCACCACCATCGCCATGGCGTTCCAGCGCATGTAGGCGCGCAGGCGCTTTTCGATGGCGATGTTGCCGGGGCAATGGGCCTCTTTCTCGGGCTCGATGGTGTTGACATACCCGGTGTTGGCCGAGAAAGGCATGTCGATGCTGCTCTGGCGTGCATGTTCCAGGAGCTGTTCAAGCAGGGAGTGGGCGCGCTCAGGGCCCTCTTTTTCGATCACGGCGGACAAAGCGTCCAACCATTCGCGGGTTTCCTGCTGGTCTGCGTCGGTGCCGATACCGAGGCCGGCCTGTGGGTCGGGCTGAGCTGACATGCTTTTGTCTCCTGTGAAGTGCAGCTGGCAAAAAAATCGCGGCTAGTTTCGCACACTTCTCCCACATTTCAAATAGTGCTTATTCATTTCATATTAAGAAAAATTGCTGCAACCGCACAATATTTCAGCTACTGAAAAGTGCAGGCGCTCTCCCCTACACTTCGGCCATGCAAACTACACGCACAGCCGAGCCCGCAGCGCCCTCGGCCATCGCGGCGCCTGCCCGCTGGTGGCGCAGGTGGTGGCGCAGCCTCTCGCCCACCCGACAAGACCGTTTCGCAGCCCTGGCCCCGCTGGCCGCGGTGATGATGTTTTTGGCCGCCATCGTGGCGGCTTTCTGGTATTTGCGGGCCGAAGAGGCCGAAAGGGAACAGGAAGCCCTACGGCGCGATGTGGAATACGCACAACAGCGCGTGCGCCTGCGTCTGCTGGAACGGCAGGAGCAATTGATGCGCATCGCGCGCGACCTCTCCAACCAGGAGCTGGAACGCGGCGAGTTTGTGAACCGGGCCGAGGCGCTGATCAGCCAGTACCCCGAGTTGCAGGCCATCACCTGGATTGATGAGCGGCGGAAGATTCGGGCCAGCCACGCAGCACCCACCCTTTCCAGCCAGCAGCTGCGCGTGGCAGGAGAGGTGCTCAAACCAGGCGACACCGCTGATACCTATGGCCTGGCTCGGGACCTGCAGCAACCGGTCTACATGCAGCCTTCTGTCGCCAAGGGCGACGCGTCGCCCCTGCTGCAGCTGCAAGTGCCCCTGAACAACCAGGGCAAGTTTGCAGGCGTGGTGCTGGGGGAATACTCCATAGACAGCCTGCTGCGCTACGGCATTCCCACCGAGGTGCTGGCACGCTATGCCGTGACACTGCTGGATGCCCGCAGCCAGGTGCTGGCGGGCACCCCGCTGGCCACCCGTAACCCGGCCACTCACTTGCTGCCCTGGACGCCCAAGGCCAACGAATATGAGGTGCCTGTATCACCTGTAGGCAACGGGCTGGTCTTGCGGGCCCAGGCCTACCGCACATCCTTAGGGGTGGTGGGCAGCGGCCTTTTCTGGCTGGTGGGCACGCTCAGCGCCATGACGGCGTGGATGCTGATTGCCACCTGGAGGCACACGCGCAGACGGATGCAAGCCCAGCAGGCGCTGGTGGCAGAGACCAACTTCCGCCGTGCGATGGAGAACTCCATCCTCACGGGCATGCGTGCGCTGGACATGGAAGGCCGCATCACCTACGTAAACGCCGCCCTGTGCCAGATGACAGGCTGGAGCGAGGCGGAGCTGGTGGGCCTTTTGCCCCCCTTCCCCTACTGGCCCAAGGAAGACCATGAAATCCTGCACGCCAAGCTGCGCGATGAACTCAGCGGCCGCAGCGTGAGCGGCGGCTTTCAGGTGCGGGTGCAGCGCAAGAACGGCACCTTGTTCGATGCGCGCCTGTATGTATCCCCCCTGATTGATGCGCATGGCCAGCAAACGGGCTGGATGACTTCGATGACCGACATTACCGAGCCCAACCGGGTGCGGCAGCAGCTCACGGCGGCGCACGAGCGCTTCACCATCGTGCTGGAATCGCTGGACGCCTCGGTCTCGGTAGCCCCTTTGGGCAGTGAAGAGCTGCTGTTTGCCAACAAACTCTACCGCCAGTGGTTCGGATCGCAGACCACCGGACACCTGCAGCTGGTAGCGCAAGCCGGTGTTTTGCCTTCTGGCAACAGCAGTAGCGGCGGCGTGGACGACGAAGATGGATTGATGGGCCTGCCCACCGACCCGCTGACCAGCGCCCGCTCGGAGAACGCCGAGATTTACCTGCCTGACCTGGGCAAGTGGCTGGAGGTGCGCTCGCGTTACCTGAACTGGGTGGATGGCCGCCTGGCGCAGATGGTGATTGCCACCGACATCACCCCCCGCAGACTGGCGGAGGAACAGGCGGCACGGCAGGCCGAACGAGCCCAATCCGTCAGCCGCCTCATCACCATGGGCGAGATGGCCTCCAGTGTGGCGCATGAATTGAACCAGCCGCTCACCGCCATCAGCAACTACTGCTCCGGCATGGTGTCACGCATCCAGAGCGGGCAGATTTCAGAAGAAGCCCTGCTCTCTGCCCTGCAAAAAACGGCGCACCAGGCCCAGCGGGCCGGGCAGATCATCCAGCGCATCCGTGCGTTTGTGAAAAAAAGCGAGCCCAACCGTACCCTGGCCGACGTGCACCACATGGTGTCTGAGGCCGTGGAGCTGGCCGACATCGAACTGCGCCGCCACAACGTGCGCCTGACGCATTACGTGGCGGCGCGGCTGCCGCCCGTGATGGCGGACTCCATCCTGATCGAGCAGGTGCTGGTGAACCTGATGAAAAACGGGGCGGAGTCCATCCAGCACGCGCAGCGCCCACCCTCGGGCCGCAGCGTGGAACTGCGGGTGGTTCCCAAATACATCGACGAGCGCGAAGTCGTCGAATTCTCGGTGCAGGACACCGGAAAGGGGCTGGCCCCCGAGGTGCTGGAGCGCCTGTTCGAAGCCTTCTTCTCCACCAAGCAGGAAGGCATGGGCATGGGGCTGAATCTGTGCCGCAGCATTGTCGAGTCTCACCAGGGAAGGATGCAGGCAGAGAACATCTACAATGGACCAGAGGTTGCGGGCTGCCGTTTCTCCTTCTGGCTGCCCCTGGCAAAGCCTGCCGATGACACTACAAACTCTGTAGCGAACGAACCAACTCCGAGGACCATTGCATGAGCTTGATTCCGAAAAAAGGCACTGTTTACGTTGTAGATGATGATGAAGCCGTCCGCGATTCACTGCAGTGGTTGCTGGAAGGCAAGGACTACCGGGTGCGCTGCTTTGATTCGGCTGAAACATTCCTCTCACGCTATGACCCCCGCGAAGTCGCCTGCCTGATCGTGGATATCCGCATGGGCGGCATGACGGGTCTGGAACTGCAAGACCGACTGATCGAACGCAAGTCCCCCCTGCCGATCGTGTTCATTACCGGCCACGGCGACGTGCCCATGGCGGTGAACACCATGAAGAAGGGCGCACTCGACTTCATCCAGAAGCCATTTGACGAGGAAGAACTGCTGGGGCTGGTGGAGCGCATGCTGGACCATGCCCGTGAGGCCTTCGCGGGCTACCAGCAGGCTGCCAGCCGCGATGCACTGCTCTCCAAACTCACCAGCCGCGAGGCCCAGGTGCTCGAACGCATCGTGGCGGGTCGCCTGAACAAGCAGATTGCCGACGACCTGGGCATCAGCATCAAGACCGTGGAAGCGCACCGCGCCAACATCATGGAAAAGCTCAACGCCAACACCGTGGCCGATTTGCTGAAGATTGCACTGGGCCAGAACGCTCCCAAGGCCTGATTGCTCCTTTTTTGATAGCTGCTTGCGCTTGTACTGACTGCGCTGGCAGCTGTTTTTATTTGTACTCACAAAATGACTGCTCAACTCATCGACGGCAACGCCCTCTCCCGCCAGCTGCGCACTGAAGTCGCCCAGCGCGCCGCTGCACTCAAGGCCCGCGGCACCACACCCGGCCTGGCCGTGATCCTGGTCGGGGACAACCCTGCCAGCCAGGTCTACGTGCGCAACAAGGTCAAGGCCTGTGAAGACAGCGGCCTGCACTCGGTGCTGGAAAAGTACGAGGCCACCATGTCCGAAGCGGACTTGCTGGCCCGCGTCGAGGCACTGAACAACGACCCCAGCATCCACGGCATCCTGGTGCAGCTTCCGCTGCCCGCCCACATCGATGCACAGAAGGTGATCGAGGCCATCTCGCCCGCCAAGGATGTGGACGGTTTCCACATCGCCAGCGCGGGCGCGTTGATGACCGGCATGCCCGGCTTTTGGCCCTGCACTCCCTACGGGTGCATGAAGATGCTGGAGAGCATTGGCTACGACCTCAAGGGCAAACACGCCGTGGTGATTGGCCGCAGCAACATCGTGGGCAAACCCATGGCACTGATGCTGCTGCAAAAGGATGCCACTGTCACGGTCTGCCACTCCCGCACGGCAGACCTCAAGGCGCAGACTCTGCAAGCCGACGTGATCGTGGCCGCCGTGGGCAAACGCAACGTGCTGACGGCCGACATGGTCAAGCCCGGTGCCGTGGTGCTGGATGTGGGCATGAATCGCACCGACGATGGCAAGCTGTGCGGCGATGTGGACTTTGCGGGCGTGAAGGAAGTGGCAGGCTGGATCACCCCCGTGCCTGGAGGGGTTGGCCCCATGACGATTACCATGCTGCTGGTCAACACGCTGGAAGCGGCAGAGCGCGCTGCGGGGTAAATCCCCCTCGTCACTTTTTGCACTCCGGCGGGTTCAGCGACTTGAACCAGCGTCCCCTATCGCCATCTACCAACGCATGAGCAATCCACTCCTCGACTTCTCGACCCTGCCCGCGTTTGACCGCATTCAGCCCGCGGATGTTGCCCCGGCCATTAACACGCTCTTGGAGCGGGCAAATGCCGCGCTGGAAACCGTGACGGCAGCCGACTTTCCGGCCCGCTGGGACGCCATCGCCAAGATTCTGGATGTGGCCACCGAGCAGCTGGGCATTGCATGGGGGGCGGTCAGCCATCTCAACAGCGTTGCAGATACGCCAGAACTGCGGGCCGCCTACAACGCAGCGCTGCCCCAGGTGACGGAGTTCTGGACACGGCTGGGTGCTGATGAGCGGCTGTATGCCAAGTACAAGGCGATTGATCCCGCGACACTGAACCCTGAACAACGCAAGGCGCACCAAAACGCGGTGCGTAACTTTGTTCTTAGCGGGGCTGAACTGCAAGGAGAAGCCAAGGATCGCTTCGCCAAAATTCAGGAACGCCAGGCAGAACTGAGCCAAAAGTTCAGCGAAAACGCGCTGGACGCCACCGACGCCTTCGCCTACTACGCCACCGCAGACGAGTTGGCGGGCGTGCCCGCCGATGTGCAGCAAGCCGCACTGGCAGCGGCACAGGCCGAAGGCAAGACCGGCTACAAGCTCACCCTCAAGATGCCTTGCTATCTGCCTGTGATGCAGTTTGCGCAACGGGCCGATCTGCGTGAGAAGCTGTACCGTGCCTACGTCACACGCGCATCGGATCAGGCCGAGGGAGATGCACGCAAGTTTGACAACACGGCACTGATCAACGAAATCCTGGCGCTGCGCAAGGAAGAAGCGGCACTGCTGGGCTACGCCAACTTTGGCGAAGTGTCAGTCGTGCCCAAAATGGCCCAGTCCCCCGAGCAGGTGATCCATTTCCTGCGCGACCTGGCCCGCCGCGCCAAGCCCTACGCCGAAAAAGATGTTGCCGACCTGCGCGAGTTTGCCCGCACTGAGCTGGGCCTCAGCAATCCGCAGGCTTGGGACTGGCCCTACATCTCCGAGAAGCTGAAGGAAGCACGCTACGCTTTCAGCGAGCAGGAGGTCAAACAGTATTTCACGGCCCCCAAGGTGCTCGCAGGCCTGTTCAAGATCATCGAAACCCTGTTCGAGGTCGCCATCCGGCGCGATTCCGCACCCGTCTGGCACTCCTCGGTAGAGTTCTACCGCATTGAACGCAACGGCCAGCTGGTGGGCCAGTTCTATCTGGACCAGCCAGCCCGCACAGGCAAGCGCGGCGGCGCGTGGATGGACGACGTGCGCACCCGCTGGCTGCGCCCCGACACGGGCGCGCTGCAAACCCCTGTGGCACATCTGGTGTGCAACTTTGCAGACGGTGTGGATGGCAAGCCCGCCCTGCTCACACATGATGACGTGATCACCCTCTTCCACGAGTTTGGTCATGGCCTGCACCACATGCTCACCCAGGTGAACGAGCGCGATGTGTCCGGCATTGGCGGTGTGGAATGGGATGCGGTAGAACTGCCCAGCCAGTTCATGGAGAACTTCTGCTGGGAATGGGATGTGCTCAAGCACATGACGGCCCATGTGGACACAGGCGCAGCCCTGCCGCGAGCCTTGTTTGACAAGATGATTGCCGCCAAGAACTTCCAGAGCGGGATGCAGACCCTGCGGCAAATCGAGTTTGCGCTGTTCGACATGCTGCTGCACACCGAGCACAACCCGGCTGACGACATCATGCCCCTGCTCACCCGGGTGCGCGAGGAAGTGGCCGTGCTGCAGCCCCCGGCCTTCAGCCGCACTGCGCACACCTTTAGCCATATCTTCGCTGGCGGTTATGCAGCGGGTTACTACAGCTACAAATGGGCAGAGGTGCTGAGTGCAGACGCCTATGCCGCCTTTGAAGAAACCAAGGGTCCGGATGGACAGCCCAGCCTGGAGACAGGTCGCCGCTATCGCCAGGCAATCCTTGAAGCCGGTGGCAGCCGCCCAGCCATGGAATCCTTCAAAGCCTTCCGTGGCCGTGAGCCTCAGCTTGATGCATTGCTGCGCCACCAAGGCATGGCCGATGCGCCACAATCCTGAACAGTTGACTGACCTGTAGACGCCAAGGAGAAAAAATGCTGCTCAACCGGGTTTCCCTGCCACTGATGCTGGCGCTGCTGTGCATCGGCGCTCAGGCCCAGACGGTGTACCGCATTGTGGGACCAGATGGAAAAGTGACTTTTTCGGATCGCCCACCAGAGACTGCGGCCAAGTCGGCTCAGGCTGTCACGCCTGGCACAGGCTCAGGCGCTGCGCCTGCGGCAGATTTGCCCTACGAGCTTGGCAAAACTGCGGCGCGTTATCCGGTAACGCTGTACACGGGCCAGAACTGCGCACCATGTGATACTGCAAGGCGATTTCTGGAAAATCGCGGTATTCCGTTTTCTGAGCGCACGGTAAACACCAACGAAGATCTGGAAGCACTCAAGAGCCGTGGCAACGAAGGGGGACTGCCCTTTGTCACCATTGGGAACCAGCGTCTGACGGGCTTTCTTGATACAGAGTGGACACAGTACCTGGATGCCGCCGGCTACCCCAAAACATCGCAGCTTCCCCGTACTTATCGCCGCCCAGCGGCTGCACCACTCACCCAACCCGTGAAAGCACCTGAGCCTGCAGCCTCTACACAGACAGAGCCAGCGCGCCGCCCCGTGCCTCGGCCTGCGCAAGAAGACAACCCCGTCAACCCCAACAACCCTGCTGGCTTGAAGTTCTAAGCGGCAATCTGGATATAAAAAGGGCTCTCCTCGGAGAGCCCTTTGCATTGGCAGGAGACCTCGCTCAGTAGGTCAGCGTTTTCACACCTTCAGCCGTCCCCAGCAAGCACACGGATGCTTTTTGATGGGCAAAGACGCCCACGGTCACCACGCCGGGCCATTGGTTTACTTCCGACTCAAAAGCCAGCGGATCAGCAATGGCCAGGCCCGTAACGTCGAGGATGTGCTGACCGTTGTCCGTCACAAGCGGCTTGCCATCCTTCTGGCGAATGTGGGCCTGCCCCCCCAGTGAAGCGAAGCGGCGGGCGATGTGCGCACTGGCCATGGGGATCACCTCCACGGGCAGCGGAAACTTGCCAAGCACATCCACTCGCTTGGACTCATCGGCGATGCAGACGAAGCGCTGAGCCATGGCAGCCACGATTTTCTCGCGCGTCAGCGCAGCGCCGCCACCTTTGACCATGTGGCCCTTGCCATCAATCTCGTCCGCCCCGTCGATGTAGACGGACAGCGACTCCACCTCATTGGCATCAAACACAGGAATGCCCAGTGCGCGCAGCCGCTCGGTGCTGGCCACAGAGCTGGACACAGCGCCTTTGATGTCCGCCTTCATGCCAGCCAAGGCATCGATGAACTTGTTGACCGTGGAGCCAGTGCCCACGCCAACGATTTCGCCGGGCACCACATATTGAAGCGCAGCCTTGCCCACCAAGGCCTTGAGTTCGTCTTGCGACAGGGGAGATGATGTCGTCATGAGGGAAAATCAAAGGTAATTACTCCATTATCGTTCCATGTCGCTCATTCCTTACGCTTTCACCCGCCCCTTCCTCTTTGGCATGGACCCCGAGGCCGCCCATGACCTGACCATGAACCTGCTGGCCAAAGGGCAGAACACCCCCATGCAATGGGCGTGGTGCAATAGCCGGGTCAATGATCCGGTCGAGCTGGCAGGGCTGCGTTTTCCCAACCGGGTGGGCATGGCGGCAGGCTTGGACAAGAACGCCCGCTGCATTGATGCACTGGGTGCCATGGGCTTTGGCTTTGTCGAAGTGGGCACCGTGACGCCCAAAGGGCAACCGGGCAACGCCAAGCCTCGTATGTTCCGGATTCCGGAGGCACGGGCACTCATCAATCGTCTGGGTTTCAACAATGAAGGGCTGGATGCCTTCATCCAAAACGTGCAGCGCGCGCGTTTTCGCTCTGCCCCCGTCAGCGGCAGCCCCATGCTTCTGGGTCTGAACATTGGCAAGAACGCCACCACGCCTATCGAGAACGCAACCAGTGACTATCTCACCTGCCTGGACGGCGTGTACCCCCACGCTGACTACGTCACGATCAACATCAGCTCTCCCAACACCCAAAACCTGCGTGCCCTACAAAGCGATGAAGCGCTGGACCAGTTGCTTGGCGCGATTGCCGAGCGCCGCGAATGGCTCGCTTCGCAAGAGCTGCCGCACGCGGGTTCTACACAACGGACCAAGCGACGCGTACCCGTCTTCGTGAAGATTGCCCCCGACCTGGATGACACACAAATTGAGGTGATTGCCGCAACACTGAAACGCCACGGCATGGATGGCGTGATCGCCACAAACACCACCATTTCCAGAGAGGCTGTCCAGGGCATGCCGCATGCCACCGAAACAGGGGGCTTGAGCGGTGCACCGGTGCTGCAAGCCAGCAACCGGGTGATTCGCCAACTCCGCGCCGCATTGGGGAAGGACTTCCCCATCATTGGGGTGGGAGGCATCATGAGCGCAGCCGATGCCGTGAGCAAAATGGAAGCGGGTGCCAACGTGGTGCAGATCTACACGGGCCTGATCTATGAGGGGCCCGCATTGGTCAGCCAAGCTGCACAGGCCATCAAAGCGGCGTGCTCTTCGTCACCTCGCTGAAAAAGAAAACCTGGCTGGAATATCAGCCAGGTTCATCTATTGCAAGCAAGACATCAAAGCCAGATCACTGCTTGACTCAGTCACGCATCACCGGCGCAATCTCATCACCCAAGGCAAAGCAATCGTGGCCCAGCGCACCAAGCGGCTCGGCCCTGCCATCATGGCCACGCCTACCGCCGCAGCAACCAATGCAGGATGCTGCTTTGCCAACAGGACCACTCTCACCAACAAGGGTTCCTGCGTTTCAGGTGGAAGGGGTGCCGCCCCATGAGAGGTGCCTGCATTCAAGGCTGCCTCCCGTCTGGCACGAATCCGCTCACGCTGTGCAGTAATGCGCGACAGCACCCGCTGCTTGGCAAGCGATACCTCTGCCGCAGAGTGCACGGTACGGTCAGCACCTGTCATAAACGCTCCTTGATGGCACGCCAGTCATGAGCCAGCTCCTGGCGGGTCAGCGCAAAACCCTGACCAGCATCTTTGGCGGTGCGCATGAGGGTGGCCAAGGCCACAATCCAGCCCACCACCCACACGGCGGCAATCAGCCATCCGGTGGTTGCACGGTGAGGGGTGTCCCAAAAGTGCACCAGCACCGCCATGGACACCATCACCAGACTGACCACCGTCAGCCCAATGGCAATGACCGCAAGCACCATCATCTGAAAGAGACGGCGCTTTTGTTCCTGCCACTCCAGCAAGGCAAGCTCCATGCGGTCTTCAGCCGCGATGGCTCCTTCGATCGCAGCCACCCTCATTCGGGCAGCCCATTGCTCAAGGCCCAACAGGGAAAGCCAGTTCATGCGAGCTCGCCGTGATCTGGATTAGCGGCGTGCCAGCAAGAAACCGACCAGCGCACCCACAGCCAGTGCTGCACCCGCTACCCGCCAGGGTTCATCATGGGCGTAGCGGTCAGCCGCCAGAGCTGCATCTTTGGCTTGGCGGGCAGCATCTTGCGCTGCACGCACTGCTGCCTCACGCGCGGAATGGATTCCATCGTCCAGACGCTGGCGCAGGATCTTGATGTCTGGCACCGCATCCAGGTCCTTGCTCGCCAGCAGGCCCCGCAGGTCAGAGACCAGTTTTTCGAGTTCGCCGGAAGATGTGGAGTTGTCCGAGGTGCTCATACATACCCTTTCACGATTGAGTGTTGTCAAACCCTGCCACTGGCTCATGGAGCGGCAAGGGGAACGCTGTACCGCCTTTTCTTCGGCGTGCTGAAACGTCCAGAAATATCTTATCCGTCCTGCGCGCAAATCTGCTGTAGGACACCGACGCGAAGGGATTCAGCAGGTGCGCTACTGCAGCAACCCAGCCACATACTCACCTATGGCCAACGCGCTGGTCAGCCCCGGCGATTCGATCCCGAAAAGATTGACGAGGCCGGGAACCCCATGCACCTCAGGCCCCTGAATGCAGAAGTCCGCAGCGGGTTCATTCGGCCCATGGATCTTGGGGCGAATGCCTGCGTAGCCTGCATGAAGGGCTCCATCCGGCAGTCCAGGCCAGTACTTGCGAACCTCCGCATAAAACGCATCACCGCGGCGGGGGTCGACCACCAGATCCTCTGGCGTATCGACCCACTGCACATCGGGCCCAAACTTGCCTTGCCCGCCCAGATCGAGCGTCAGGTGAACGCCCAGCCCCGCAGACTCGGGAACCGGGTAGATGAGGTGCCTGAATGGCGCCTTGACTGAAAGCGTGAAGTAGTTTCCCTTGGCAAACCTTGCCTGGGGAATAACGCTTGAGGAAAGCCCCTTGAAGCTGCTAGCCAGCAGGGGAGCCATCAACCCTGCCGAGTTCACCACGCAATTAGCGCGCAGTTCCGTTCCATCTTCCGCTACCAAATAAATAGCATCCTGCGCAATCCCTGCGGACGCAAGCGGCGAATTGAGCACCACCATGCCCCCGGCGTGCTCCAGATCTCCCTGCAATGCGAGCATGAAGCCGTGGCTGTCGATGATGCCGGTGCTGGGCGACAGCAAGGCCCCTACACAGCGCAGCTCTGGCTCCAGCGCCCTCGCCTGCTGCTCGGTCAGCCATTGCAGATCACTCACGCCATTGCTGAAGGCCCTGTCTTGAATGGCCTGCAGGCCAGGGCGCTGTTCCTCCGAGGTCGCCACCAGCAGCTTTCCACAACGTTGATGCGCAACGCCACGTTCGTGAGCGTAGTCGTACAGCATGTGCCGACCACGCACGCACAGACGCGCCTTGAGCGAACCGGTGGGGTAATACAGCCCGGCATGAATCACTTCGCTGTTGCGCGAGCTGGTGCCAGTACCTATCGCCTCGGCGGCCTCCAGCACCAACACCTCACGGCCCTGCAAGGCAAGCGCCCGTGCAACGGCCAGACCGACGACACCCGCACCAACCACCACGCAATCTACAGCGTCCATATGCCCTCCTTGAGAACCTGTTCAAAACACCGTTGCGGTAGGCGGCCCCACCCCCACGCTCGAGAGGACCTTCAAACGCGGCCCCGCAAACCCATCAGTCCATCCTGCTAACTGCGATCGCTGCGGGCCAAATGCCACTCCAGCCGACGCAACAGGGTCGTCAGCGCCAGAGTCATCAGCCAGTAGGCCAGCGAAATCGCAAGGTAAGGTTCCCAATACCGCGCATAAGCCCCCGCTACCGTGCGCGCCGCGTATGCCATCTCCGCCAGACCGATAGCAGATACCAGCGAAGTGTCTTTCAGCAACGCAATCATGTTGTTTCCCAGTGGAGGCAGCATGCGGCGAAAGGCCTGGGGCAGCACCACGTACCGCATGACCTGCATGGGTGTAAAGCCGAGGGAGCGCCCCGCATCAAACTGCCCTTTGGAGATGGACTGGATGCCCGCACGAAACACCTCGGAGATGTAGGCCGCCGAGTTGAGCGTGAGCGCGGCAATCCCGGATATCAAGGCGCCATGCTCCTGCTTCAGCGTGCGGGCCAAATCTCCGTCAATCAGCAGTCCGGAGACAGGGTGAATGAACAGAGGCATCACGGCAAAGTGCATCAACAGAATTTGCACGAAGAGCGGTGTACCGCGGAAAAAACTCACGTACACGGTGGATGGCCAACGCAGGAGAAACCGGCATATCCAGCTCCACGGTGCATGGCGCGACTGCGCAAGACGCGCCAGTGCCAGCACCAGCCCCCATGAGCCACCCAGCACGACGCACACCACGGTCATGCCCAACGTCATCCATGCGCCCTGAAGAAAAAGCTGGCGATATTCCACCAGAATGTCCGGCCGAAACCAGCCAAACCACAGTTCGGGTTCCATCAAAATTTCTCCTGTAAAACTGCGCTTTGCAAAGCGCACCGGGCCCAGTCAAACCCAGCAAAAACGGCCGCTAGGGCGGCCGCAAGGGGTGTTGGCAATGGGCTGAGATCAGCGCCGATCAGCGCGCCTTGTATTCCTTGGCGAACCACTTCTTGTAGATGTCGCCATAGCTGCCATCAGCACGGATGGCGGCCAAGCCTGCATTGAGTTTGTCCAGAAGAGGCTTTTCGCCCTTGCGCACCACAATGCCAAAGCCTTCTTCAGGGAAGCTCGGATCTTCCACGGTCTTGAGGGCGGGGTTTTGGCTCACGCGGTAGGCAATCACGCCGTTGTCGCCAATTGCGGCATCCACGCCACCACCAGCCAGTTCCGAAATGATCAGAGGAGTGCTTTCAAAGCGACGGATGTTGGGACTGGTCTTGCCAAACTCGCGCGATGCGACGTCATCGGCCGTGGACGCATTGACCACTGCGATCTTTTTACCGCTCAGATCCTTCAGCGTGGCGACTGTGCTGCTCTTGGGCACTGCAATGAGCTGGTGAGCCGCGAAATAAGGGGCGGTGAAATCGTAGCTCTGGCGGCGCTTGTCATTGATCGTGACACCGGAGATGACCAAATCCACATCCCCATTGTTGAGGGCGGCAAAAATGCCGCTCCAGGGGGTGTTGATGATTTTGATCTTGAACCCTTGCTGCTTGGCAATGGCCTGGATGATGTCAATGTCAAAGCCCACAATCTGCTTGTCCTTGTTTTCGAAGGCAAAGGGGGCGTAGGTAGCGCTGGAAGCCACCACCAGTTCGCGCGCCTGCGCGTTCGCACTGCCTTGCGCCAAGGCTGCAGCAGAAAAACTCAGCGAGGCGACCAAGCCAAAACCCAGGGCAAAAATGCGGCGAGACAAGAGCATGTGAGACGACTTTCAAGGGCAAAAGAGAGCGTTCAGTATAACCAGCCCCTCTGTGAAGGACATCAAATTTCATAGCTGCTTGCGCACTGTTTTCGGGCCTCAGAACCATTTTTGGCACACAAGTGGTGCAATAAGCCTATGATGCAACGTGCCCATCACGCGCGCCCGAGGAGGAATCTTCATGAACCTGAGCAGCCCGCCCGCCCCTACCTTCGACGATGTCTCCGCTGCAGCCCAGCGCCTGCAAGGGGTGGCGCACCGCACACCGGTCTTGCGGTCCACCAGTGCAGACGAGAGCACCGGGGCGCATCTCTTTTTCAAATGCGAGAACCTGCAGCGCACCGGTGCCTTCAAGTTCCGTGGCGCTTACAACACGCTCAAGCAGTTCACCCCGGAGCAGCGTGAAAACGGCGTGCTGGCGTTTTCTGCCGGTAACCACGCGCAGGCTATTGCCCTGTCTGCACGGCTGCTGGACATGCCTGCCGTCATCGTCATGCCGGAAGATGCCCCGGCCACCAAGATGGCGGCGACGCGGGAATACGGCGCTCAGGTGGTGACCTACAACCGCTACACGGAAGACCGTGAGGCCATCAGCCGCAGGCTGGCGCAGGAGCGGGGTATGACCCTGGTGCCCCCTTTTGACCACCCGCATGTAATCGCTGGCCAAGGCACCGCAGCGCTGGAGTTGCTGCAGGAAGTCCCGGAGCTGGACTTTCTTTTTGTGTGCGTGGGCGGTGGCGGATTGCTGGCGGGCAGCATTCTGGCGGCGCAGGCGCTGGCCCCGCAATGCCAGGTGGTAGGGGTGGAACCAGAGGCTGGCAATGACGGCCAGCAGTCTTTCAAGGCCGGGCATATCGTGCAGATTCCCACGCCGCACACCATCGCCGATGGCGCGCAAACGCAGGCGCTGGGGCAAATCACCTTTCCCATCATCCAGAACGGTGCATTCGATATGGTCACCGCTTCAGATGAGCAACTGGCACAGGCCCTGCGCTTTTTTGCAGAACGCATGAAGATCGTGGTGGAGCCCACCGGCGCACTGGCGTTTGCAGGTGTGCGCAATGGCAGCGTGGACTTGCGCGGCAAGCGGGTGGGCGTGCTCATCAGCGGCGGCAATGTGGATCTTCCCCGCTACGCCCGCTTTCTTGCGGAATGACTTCTTAGAAAAGCTTCTGGCAGGTCAAAGCCGCGGGTTTTACCCCATGGTAGAAAATACGGGTTGCACTTCAGTGCCTTCATTACGCTAATTCAAGATTTTTCATGAGCAACGTCACCGTCATCACCCACCCCCTCGTCCAGCACAAGCTCACGCTCATGCGCAAGAAAGACGCCAGCACCAACAGCTTCCGCCGCCTGCTGGGCGAGCTGAGCACGCTGATGGCGTATGAGGTGACCCGGGACATGCCCTTGCAGGACGTGGAAATCGAAACCCCGCTGGAGACCATGACGGGCAAGATGATTGATGGCAAAAAGCTCGTCCTTGCCTCCATCCTGCGCGCAGGCAACGGTTTCCTGGACGGCATGCTCAACGTGGTGCCTGGCGCGCGCGTGGGCCACATCGGCCTGTACCGTGATCCCAAAACGCTGCAGCCGGTGGAGTACTACTTCAAGATGCCTTCCGAGATGGAAGAGCGCGACATCATCGTGGTAGACCCGATGCTGGCTACCGGCAACTCTGCCGCAGCCTGCGTAGACCGTCTCAAGCAGCTCAAGCCCCGCTCCATCAAGTTCGTCTGCCTGCTGGCGGCTCCCGAGGGGGTGGCCACGCTGCAAAAGGCACACCCTGATGTGCCCATCTTCACCGCCGCCATTGACCGCGAACTGAACGACCACGGCTACATCCTGCCTGGCCTGGGCGATGCCGGTGACCGGATCTTCGGCACCAAATAAACCAAGCCGTCAGACTCCGCTTCGCGAAGGATCAAAAAAAACCGCCGCAGGGGCATTCCCCTGCGGCGGTTTTTCTTTGGCTGCAGATGAAGGCTGCGGTGTCACCGCCAGCCCATGCATCCGCGCAGGTCAGTACACGTCATGCTGCGTGTTGTGGATGTTGAAGTGCCCAGTGGGCGTGATCAGGCGTGGGTCCTTGATCACGGCCTTGAGCTTCAGGGTCTTGTCGTCTACCACCACCAAGGCAGACTGCTTGTCTTTGGCAGACCAGACGGCGAACCACACTTCGTCGCCATTCTTGTTGAACTCTGGCTGCACCACCCGCTTGGCACCACCGTCATCAGGCAACCCCGCCCACTCGGCCACAGGCAGCACGGTGTAGCCCTTGTCCAGGTTCTTGATGTCGTACACCACCACTGACTGCGAGATCTTGGGATCGGGATTCAGTGGAGCGTCCGAGTACAGGTGCTGCGAATTGGGATGGCTCTTGATAAACAGAGCACCGCCGCCCGGCCCCTTGAGTTTGGCCACTTCCTTGAACGCGTACTGGGCATGTTTCTTGGGGTCAGTGCCAATCAGCGAGATGGTCTCATCACCCAAGTGACCGGTAGACCACACAGGACCGAACTTGGGGTGCACAAAGTTGGCACCGCGTCCGGGGTGCGGAATCTTGCCCACATCCACCACGGTCTGCAGCTTGCCTTCCTTGGCATCGACTACGCCGATCTTGTTGCTGTTGTTGGCAGCCACCATGAAGTAACGCTTGGTCGAATCCCACCCGCCGTCATGCAGAAAGCGGGCCGAGCCCAGCTCGGTGATCTTCAGGGCGTCCACATCTCTGTAGTCCACCATCAGCGTCTTGCCGGTTTCCTTCACGTTCACGATGAATTCGGGCTTGAAGTGCGACGCCACGATGGAGGCGACACGAGGCTCGGGATGGTATTCCTGCGTATCGACCGTCATGCCACGGGTAGAGACGATCTTCATCGGCTCCAGCGTATCGCCGTTCATGATCACGAACTGCGGGGGCCAGTACGCACCCGCAATGGCCAGCTTGTCGGTAAAGTCGCCATCCTTGCCCTTGTACTTGGAGGTGTCCACCGACCGCGCTTCCAGGCCAATCCGAATCTCGGCCACGTTGTCAGGTTTGGCCATCCACAGGTCAATCATGTTGACGCGGCCATCCCGTCCGATCACGAAGAGATAGCGCCCTGACGCCGAGGTGCGGGAAATGTGGACCGCATAACCCGTCTTCACGATATTGATGATCTGCTTGGTATCGCCGTCGATCAGTGCCACCTCTCCAGAATCGCGCAGCGTGGTGGAGAAGATGTTGGCGATGTTGTAGTCGTTCATCTTCCTGGTAGGCCGGTCTTTGGGCTGCACCAGCACCTTCCAGGTCTTTTTCATGTCGGCCATGCTCCACTCGGGCGGCATGGGAGGGTCTTGCTGGATGTAGCGCGCCATCATGTCCACCTCGGCCTCGCTCATCTCGCCCGAGGTCTGCCAGTTGGGCATGCCCGCAGGCGATCCGTAGGCGATGAACACCTTGAGGTAGTCGGTTCCCTTGGCCAGGGTGACATCAGGCGTCAGCGGCTTGCCGGTAGCGCCTTTGCGCAGCACACCGTGACATCCTGCACAGCGCTCAAAGTAGGTCTGGCGGGCACGGTCAAACTCTGCCTGCGTCATCTTGGGAGCACGCGGATTGGTGCTCTGGTACATGGGCTGATCCGCCAAGGGAGATGCGCCCGCCTGGTAGTTCATCTCGGCGGGTGTCACGCTCTTCTTGTCTTCGGCCATTGCCGTCAGGGCCAGGGTGGACATTGCCAGGGCCGCAAGGCGCGCCAGCTTTCGGGTTGTCATGGGGACTCCTTGTTGGTCGCTGCCCAAGATGGCTCATTCCATCCCTCCAACAAGCCCGCCGCGGGCTGCGACGATCAGGTTTCGACAGGCTCTCGGCCATTCTTCGCCAGCGATGGCACAGGCGCTTTGATACCTATCAAATGATTCATATGACATGCACAATTTCCGCCACAGCCTTGTTCTGAAAGCGCACCGCACAAAGAAGGCACCAGGAAAGGCGCGGGGTCGGGGCAACAGTTTCTGGCAGACTGTGCGACAAGATTGCAGCAAGGTTGCCGCGAACCGGGCAGCCTTCGAGAACATATGTTTCAGCGGAGTTCTGGCTCGCAAATTGCTTGGGCATCTGCACTCTTTCCTTCCTTTTTCCACCTGACCAAAGGACCACCCACCATGACCAACCGCCGCATCTTCACCGGTCGACTGCTCTGCACTTCCATGGCTATTTCTGCCACGCTGGGCCTGGCCCCTGCCCTCGTCAGTGCGCAGACCAAAGTCAAGGTGGCGGCTGTCTACACGGTACCGTTTGAGCAGCAATGGGTCAGCCGCATCCACAAGGCCTTGAAGGCCGCGGAAGCGCGTGGCGAGATCGAATACAAAGCCAGCGAGAACGTGAGCAACGCCGACTACGAACGCGTGATGCGTGAGTACGCCACCGGCGGCAACCAGCTCATCGTGGGCGAAGCCTTTGCCGTGGAAGCCGCCGCCCGCAAGGTGGCCAAGGACTTCCCCAAGACATCCTTTCTGCTGGGCTCGTCGGGCAAGCCACAGGCCCCCAACTTCAGCGTGTTCGACAACTACATCCAGGAGCCTGCGTACTTGAGCGGCATGATCGCGGGCGGCATGACCAAGACCAACAAGATCGGCATGGTGGGTGGTTTTCCCATCCCTGAGGTCAACCGTCTGATGCACGCCTTCATGGCCGGGGCCAAAGAAACCAACCCCAAGGTCGAGTTCACCATCACCTTCATCAACAGCTGGTTTGACCCACCAAAGGCAAAGGAAGCGACCTTCGCCATGATCGACAAGGGGGCCGACGTGCTCTACGCCGAGCGCTTTGGCGTGAGCGATGCCGCCAAGGAAAAAGGCAAGCTCGCCATCGGCAACGTGATCAACACCCAAGACAAGTACCCCGACACCGTCGTGGCCTCTGCCCTGTGGAACATGGAGCCAAGCATTGACCGCGCGCTCAAGCTGGTCAAGGACGGTAAGTTCACCGCCGAGGACTACGGCCCGTATTCGATGATGAAGCACAAGGGCTCGGAACTCGCTCCCCTGGGCACGTTCGAGAAGAAGGTGCCTGCCGACATCGTGGCCAAGGTCAAGGCCAAGGAAGCCGATATCCTGGCAGGCAAGTTCACCGTGAAGGTGGATGACAGCCAACCCAAATCCACAGCCAAGTGATGGCGGGCATGTGATGGCGACAGACGCCGCGCCCGTCCTGCGCCTGTCGGGCATCACCAAACGCTTCGGCAAGCTCGTCGCCAACGACGCTATCAGCCTGACCTTGGCGCGCGGCGAAGTGCTGGCCCTGCTGGGCGAGAACGGCGCGGGCAAGTCCACGCTGATGTCCATCCTGTTCGGGCACTACGTGGCCGACGAGGGCCACATCGAAGTCTTCGGCCAGCCCCTGCCCCCCGGCCAGCCGCGGGCGGCGCTGGCAGCAGGCATTGGCATGGTGCACCAGCACTTCACGCTGGCCGACAACCTCACGGTGCTAGACAACGTGCTGCTGGGCACTGAGCCGCTGTGGCAGCCCTTCTCGCGCCGCAGCGAGGCACGCACCAAGCTGCTGGCCGTGTCGCAGCAGTTTGGCCTGCCCGTCAGCCCCGATGCGAAGGTCGGCAGCCTCTCGGTGGGCGAACGCCAGCGCGTCGAAATTTTAAAAGCCCTCTACCGGGGCGCCCGCATCCTGATCTTGGACGAACCTACCGCCGTGCTCACCCCGCAGGAGAGCGAGGCACTGTTCGACACCCTGGCGCAGATGGTGGCGCAGGGCCTGTCCATCATCTTCATCAGCCACAAGCTGGGCGAGGTGCTGCGCGTATCGCACCGCGTGGCCGTGCTGCGCCAGGGCCAGCTGGTGGCCGAGGCGCCCGCGCAAGGCACCACGCAGGGGCAGCTGGCGCAATGGATGGTGGGCCATGCGATCGAGGTGGCCGAGCGCCGCCCCGCCCAGAAGGTGGGCGAGCCCATCTGCACCCTGACCAACGTCAGCACTGCCCCCGCGGGGCGCGACCGGTTGAACGATGTATCCCTTAGCCTACGCGCAGGCGAGATCGTGGCGATTGCAGGCGTCAGCGGCAACGGGCAGGTCGCACTGGCCGATGTGCTGTGCGGCGTGCGCAGCGCCTCTACGGGCCAGGTCACGCTGCGCGGCGCGCCGCTGCAAGCCCGCCCCGCATGGCTGGTGAACCAGGGCGTGGCCCGCATCCCCGAAGACCGCCACGCCGTGGGCGTGGTGGGCGACCTGCCCGTGTGGGAGAACGCCGTGGCCGAACGCCTGCGCGGCCCCTGGTTTGCACACCCGTGGTTCGGCGCCTTCTGGGTCAAGCGCCGGGCGGCCCGCCAACATGCGCAACGTGTGGCCGAGACCTTTGACGTGCGTGGCGGCGGGCCGGATACCCCCGCCCGGTCGCTGTCGGGCGGCAACATGCAAAAGCTCATCCTGGGCCGGGCGCTGATGCCGCCACAGGACGCGGCGGGCAACTCGGCCCCCGCTCCCCAACTCATCGTCGCGCACCAGCCCACCTGGGGGCTGGACATTGGCGCGGTGATGTTTGTGCAGCAACAGCTCATTGCAGCGCGCGATGCTGGAGCCGCCGTACTGCTCATTTCTGACGATCTGGACGAGGTGCTTGCGCTGGGTGACCGCGTGGCGGTGATGCACGACGGCCGCCTGAGCAACGCGAAGCCTGCGGAGGAGTGGACGCGCGAGGCTGTTGGTCTCGCCATGGCTGGGGCGAATTGACTATGGCGGTCAAGACTATTGATTGGGACTCAAGAAGAACGCGAGCGCTGCTTGAAGCTAAGTTTGGTATTTCCGACACGCTAGTCGTTATCAAGCACTTTGGGGCGGTTGTACAGCGCTTGAACTTTGCATCGGACCGAATTGCCTCTGCCAGAACATTTCTCTCGGCCGACATCGCTGCTTTAGCTGATTTGGATGAACTAGGTTTTGCCCTGTTTGGTGCATCTGAACTGCAAGACGACTTCAACGACGCTCTGTACAAAATTCGAAGAGAGTTGGTTGGTGCACTCCACGACATTCACTGCACGCTCGATTGTTTGGCCAAAGGAGTGGCAAAGATTGCCAAGATGGATTTGGATTCGAGATCACTGAAGTACTCATGGCAAATCCGAGATCAACTGATTGCTAAAGGAATCCCTTTGTCTCGAGCCATCACGGGTATTTCGCAAGACCCAGCGTTCAAACACTTGAGCGAACTCAGTAACGAGTCGAAGCACTCAGCGGTGATACCCGCTCCGCTCTCTCTTTCCGCTGATGAGTACAAGATCGTTTTTGATCCACTCGCCCAATACGCTCGCGTCGAAGCTTTTACGTTTTTGGAATCCGTGATCGATCTTGTTATTGGTCAACTGAAAGTTGCTGGCGAAGAAATCAATCAATATCTAGAGGCCCTTCCCAATGCGGCTTGAAAAACGCAACCACACCTCCCCCGCAGCCTACGTGCTGGCACCCGTGGGCGCCGTGGTGTTCACATTGATCGTCAGCGCCCTGCTGGTGCTGTGGGCTGGTGCGCCCGTGGGGCAGACCTATGCGCTGCTGCTGCAGGGCGCCTTCGGCTCGGTGTTTGCGCTGACCGAAACTCTCACGCGCGCCACGCCACTGATCCTGACCGGGCTGGCAGCCGCCGTGGCCTTTCGCGCGCGGCTGTTCAACATCGGGGCCGAAGGGCAGCTCTATGCCGGGGCGCTGGCCGCCGTGGCCGTGGGCGGCATGCATGGAGGCACAGGGCTGGAATGGTCGCCGTATGTGCTCTTTCCGCTGATGATGCTGGCCGCCGCACTGGCAGGTGCCGCGCTGCTGCTGGGCCCGGCGCTGATGAAGGCGCGGCTAGGGGTGGATGAAGTCGTCACCACGCTGCTGCTCAACTTCATCATGCTGCTGCTCGTCTCGGCGCTGCTGGATGGGCCAATGAAAGACCCGCTCTCCATGGGCTGGCCGCAGAGCGTGGCGCTGCAAGGCGACCTGGAACTCTCCAAGCTGGTGCCACAGACACGGCTGCACACGGGGCTGCTGTGGGCCGTGTCGCTGGCCGTGATGCTGTGGGCGCTGCTGGCGCGCACGGTGCCGGGGTTTGATATCCGCGCCGCAGGGGCCAATGCGCGGGCGGCGGCGTTTGCGGGCGTGCCGATCACGCGCACGGTCGTGCTGGTGGCCCTGCTCTCAGGCGGTCTGGCCGGTCTGGCGGGTGCCATTGAAGTGGCGGGCCGCACGAGTTATGTGACGCTCGACATGTCGCCCGGCTACGGCTACAGCGGCATCGTGATTGCGATGCTGGCCGGGCTGCACCCGCTGGGCGTGATTGCGGCAGGCACCTTTGTGGCGGGCGTGCTGGTGGGGGCCGACAGCATGAGCCGTGCGGTGGGTGTGCCCACCTACATTGCGGATGTGATCGTGGCAACGTCGCTGATTGCGGTGCTGGTGGCGGGGCTGCTGACCCAATACCGGGTGCGCTGGAAGTGAGCACGCCATGAACAAGCCAATGCATCAGAGCTTTAAGCCAAATCAGCCTCTACCGCTTATCCAGCAAGCGCAAGCAGCTATCAAAAATATAGTGAATCGCAGTGAGGTGGGCGCATGACCGAGCTGCTCGACATCCTCGCCAACCCCGCGTTCTGGATTGCCACCCTGCGCGTGGCCACACCGCTCATCCTGGGCACATTGGGCGTGCTGCTGTGCGAGCGCGCCGGGGTGCTGAACCTGGGCATTGAAGGGATCATGGTGGCCGGGGCCTTCACCGGCTGGCTCACGGTGTATGCAGGCCACGGGTTGTGGGCAGGGGTGCTGGTGGCGGCGCTCACGGGTGCGGTGTTTGGGCTGCTGCACGCATGGCTCACCGTGGGGCTGGCGCTGTCGCAGCATGTCTCCGGCCTCGGCATCACGCTGCTAGCCACGGCGCTCAGTTACTACGGCTACCGGGTGAGTTTTCCCAAGGTGAACACGCCGCCCACCATTGAGCCGTTTGCGCCCATGGAATGGCTGGGCATTCCCATCCTGTCGGCGCAGACGCCGCTCACACTGCTGGCGCTGCTGCTGGTTCCGCTGCTCACCTGGGTACTGATGCGCACCCCGCTGGGCCTGGCGGTACGCATGGTGGGCGAGAACCCGCAGGCGGCCGAGGGCCAGGGCATCTCGGTGGCGGCGATGCGCACGGGCGCCATCGTTGCGGGCTCGGCGCTGATGGGCATCGCTGGCAGCTTCCTCACGCTGTCGGCCTTCAACGCGTTTTTCTTCAACATGATCAACGGGCGCGGCTGGATCTGCGTGGCCCTGGTGGTGTTTGCCTCGTGGCGGCCCGGCAAGGCACTGCTGGGTGCGCTGCTGTTTGCTTTTTTTGATGCGCTGCAGTTGCGGCTGCAGCAGGCGGGCGATGCATGGCTGCCCTACCAGGTGTATTTGATGCTGCCCTACCTGCTGTCCATCCTGGCGCTGGTGCTGGTGGCGCGCAAGGCGGCTTATCCTCAGGCGCTGATGAAGCCTTATCGCAAAGGCGAGCGCTGATCCCACGGAATCTCCACCCATGCTTGATCTCCTCATTACCCACGCCACCCTGCCCGATGGTCGCCAGAACATGTCGATTGCCGTGCAAGGCGGCCGCATTGCCGAAGTGACCGAAGGCCTGCAAGCCCCTGCGCACGAGACCGTGGACGCGGGCGGCCTGCTGGTGAGCCCGCCGTTTGTGGATGCGCATTTCCACATGGATTCGACCCTGAGCTACGGCCAGCCGCGCGTGAACGAGAGCGGCACGCTGCTCGAAGGCATCGCGCTGTGGGGCGAGCTGAAGCCCCAGCTCACGCACGACGCCATCGTGCAGCGCGCGCTGCAGTACTGCGACTGGGCCGTGGCACGCGGGCTGCTGGCCATCCGCAGCCATGTGGACACCAGCGACCCCAGCCTGCTGCCGGTGCAAGCGCTGCTGGATGTGAAGCAGCGCGTGGCGCCTTACCTGGACTTGCAGCTGGTGGCCTTTCCGCAAGACGGCGTGCTGCGCCGCACTGGCGGGCTGGACAATATCAAGCGCGCCCTCGACCTGGGTGTGGACGTGGTGGGCGGCATTCCGCACTTTGAACGCACTTATGCAGACGGCACAGAGAGCGTGCGGCTGCTGTGCGAGCTGGCCGCCGAGCGCGGCAAACGGGTGGACATGCACTGTGACGAGAGCGACGACCCGCATTCACGCCATGTCGAAACATTGGCGTATGAAACCCAGCGCCTGGGCCTGCAGGGCCGCGTCACGGGTTCACACCTGACCTCCATGCACAGCATGGACAACTACTACGTGAGCAAGCTCATCCCCCTGATGGCCGAGGCCGATCTGGGCGTGGTGGCCAACCCGCTCATCAACATCACCCTGCAAGGCCGCCACGACACCTACCCCAAGCGCCGGGGCATGACCCGTGTGCCCGAGCTGATGGCCGCAGGCCTGACGGTGGCCTTTGGCCACGACTGCGTGCTCGACCCCTGGTACAGCGGCGGCAGCGGCGACATGCTGGAGGCCGCGCACATGGGCCTGCATGTGGGGCAAATGACCAGCCAGGCGGGCATGCGCCAGTGCTTTGATGCGGTGACCGTGAACCCCGCCCGCCTGCTGGGGCTGGAGGGCTACGGCCTGGCCCCCGGCTGCCATGCAGACTTTGTGCTGCTGCATGCGCGCAACCCGGTAGAAGCCATTCGCCTGCGGGCGGCGCGCCTGGGCGTGTGGCGGCGGGGACAGCGCGTGGCGAGCCAGCCTGCGCCCACGGCGGCACTGAATCTGCCTGGCAGGCCGGGCACCGTGGGTTTTATGTAAAAAGAGCCTCTAGCGCTTATTTGGCAAGCGCAAGCAGCTACTAAATCAATAGCAACCCCATAGCAATGGGCTCGCAAGATCAAGCCATCTGCGCAATGGTCTTGCGAAAGCGCGCAAGCGCCAGGGCAAACAGCACCGAGCCAATCGCGAGCAACCACACCAGCGATGTCCACACCACGGACAGCCCTGCGCCCCGATACAGGATGGCCTGGGACAGCTCGGTGAAATGCGTGGTGGGCGCCAGCGCCATCACGTACTGCACCCACAGCGGCATGCTCTCGCGGGGGGTGACGCCGCCTGAGAGCATCTCCAGCGGCATCATGGTCAGCACCATCAGCAGGCCAAACTGCGGCATGCTGCGCGCCAGGGTGGCCATGTAGATGCCCATGGACGTGGTGGCAAAAAGGTGCAGCACCGTGCCCAGCAAAAACAGCGGTATAGAGCCTTCAATCGGCACACCAATCGCCCACTGGATCACCACCGTGAGCGACACCCAGGTGGCCACCAGCACCACCAGCGCCATGGCCCACACCTTGGCCAGCATGATCTCGGCCGGGGTGACGGGCATGACGAGCAAGTGCTCTACCGTGCCGTGCTCGCGCTCGCGGATCAGCGCCGCGCCGGTGAGGATGATGGAGAGCATGGTGACGATGTTGATCAGCTCCATCACCGAGCCAAACCATGCGGGCGTCAAAGCCGGGTTGAACCGGGCGCGCACGGCAAGATCGATGGCGGGCGCAGACACGGCCCGGTAGCGCTGCACAAACTCGGCCACCTCCAGTTGCACGATCTGCTGCACCGCGCCGTTGGAGGTGAAGGCCTGCATCATGCGCGTGGCATCCATATTGAGCTGCACGCGCGGCACCTTGCCTGCCAGCACATCGCGCTGGAAGTTGGGCGGTATGTGCAGCACCAGCGTGTAGCGGCCCGCGTCCAGGCCGGGGTCCACGTCTTGCGGGGCGATCAGGTCTGGCCCCACAAACTGCGGCGCAAAAAAGGCGGTGGCAATGCGCTGCGAGAGGGTGGAGACATCCTCGTCAACGATGGCGATGGGCACGTGGTTCAGCGTCTCAGGCTGGGCCTTGCCTGCGCTGTAGACCGCCAGCGTGGTGGTGTAGACGATCAGCACCAGCATCATCGGGTCGCGCCACAGGCTCCACAGCTCTTTGATGCCCAGGCGGAAGATGGTGGCGCAGCGCGCCGCGAACGCCGCCCAGCCGCGCCTGCCGTGTTGTGGTGATGGGGCCGCCTGCATGTCAGCTCTCCTGTTTGCGCAGCAGCGCAATCGCAGTGCCGATGATGACCGGGGCCGAGATGCCCAGAGCCCAGAACTCAGGCTGCAGATCGTGCAACGACAGCGCCTTGCTGAACACGCCCCGGCTGATGGTGAACATGTGGCTGGCGGGGTAAACCTCGCCAATCCACCGGGCCACGCCCACCAGCGAAGACACGGGGTTGATGAGCCCCGCAAACTGCACCGCCGGAATCAACGTGCCCACCATGGCAAAAAACATGGCCGCAATCTGGCTGCGCGTGACGGTGGAGGCGAGCAGCCCCATGCCCGTGGAGCACAGGCTGAACAGCAGCGCCGCCCCAGTCAGCGTGGCAAAGCTGCCCGTAATGGGTGTGCCAAACACCGTGACCGCCGCCAGCGCCATGAGCCCAAAGTTGAGCATGGCCAGCGCCACATAGGGCAGTTGCTTGCCCAGCATGAATTCGGTGCGCGTGGTGGGCGTGACGTAGAGGTTGATGATGGAACCCATTTCTTTCTCACGCACCACCGCCAAGGCGGTGAGCATGGCGGGCAGCATGAGCAGCAGCAGCGGGATGACGGCGGGCACCATGGCGGGCAAGCTGCGCACGTCGGGGTTGTAGCGGTAGCGGGTTTCCACCTCCAGCAAGGCCGTGGGGGCCACGCCGGTGCGGCTGCGCACCGCATCGACCAGCCACTGCTGGTGCATGCCCTGCACATAGCCCAGCACCGTCTGTGCGCGCTGGGGCATGGCACCGTCCACCCAGGCGGCAATCTGCACGGCCTTGCCCCGCTCTACATCGCGACCAAAGCCGGGCGGGATCTCGATGGCCAGCGACAGCTCACCCGAGCGCATGCGCCGATCCAGCTCGGCATATTCGGCCAGCGGTGGGCGCTCCACAAAATAGCGCGAGCCCGACAGGTTGAGCGCATAGGCGCGGCTGGTGGCCGTCTGGTCGCGGTCCAGCACGGCAAAGCGCAGGCTCTCCACATCCATGCTGATGCCGTAGCCCATCACAAACATCAGCAGCAGCGAGCCCAGCAGGGCCAGGGCGCTGCGCACCGGGTCGCGCCGCAGCTCAAGCGCCTCGCGCCACTGCGTGCTGTGGATGCGGACCAGGCTTTGGCGCAGGCGGGTGGCCCAGCCGGGGGCAACGGGCGTGATGTGCTGCTGGGGCTGTGCGGGCGTGGGTACAGCGGGTGAATCTGCTGGCGCATCGCCCCCCTGCTCTGCCGGGCTCGTGCTGCCCGCGGCCTCTTGCAGGTAGCCGATAAAGGCTTCTTCCAGCGTGGCCGCCCCGCGCTGGACCACGATGTCTGCCGGGGCCGCACTGGTCAGCACCCGGCCCGCGTGCATGAGCGAGATGCGGTCACACCGCTCCGCCTCGTTCATGAAGTGGGTGGAGATGAAGATGGTGACCTTGTCGCGCCGGGCCAGCTCCACCATCAGCCGCCAGAAGTTGTCGCGCGCAATCGGGTCCACGCCCGAGGTGGGCTCGTCCAGGATCAACAGCTCCGGCTCGTGCACCATGGCCACGGCCAGCGACAGGCGCTGGCGCATACCCAGCGGCAACTGCATGGGTAGCGTGCTGCGGGCGGCCTGCAGGTCAAAACGCTCCAGCATGGTCTGCACACGCTGGGGCACCTCGGCCTCGGGCACATGGAACAGCCGGGCGTGGAGCACCAGGTTTTGTTCTACCGACAGCTCGCTGTACAGCGAGAACGCCTGCGACATGTAGCCCACGCGGCGGCGCGTGGCCATGTCTTTCGGGTCCACCGGCTGGCCAAACAGCCAAGCCTTGCCGTCGGTGGCGGGCAGCAGGCCGGTGAGCATTTTCATGGTGGTGGACTTGCCACACCCATTGCTGCCCAAAAAGCCAAAAATCTCGCCGCGCTGGATGCGAAAGCTCACATGGTCCACCGCCACAAAGTCGCCAAACTGCATGGTCAGGCCCTGGGCCTCGATGGCGATCTCTGCTGCAGCATCGGCTTGCAAAGGCGTGATGACCACCGGCTGGTGCCCGCGCCGCTTGGCCTCGGGCAGCAGAGCGACAAAGGCGGCCTCCAGGCTGGTGTGGCTGGTGCGCTGCATCAGCTCGGCAGGCGTGCCCGTGGCCAGGATGCGGCCTTCGTCCATGGCCACCAGCCAGTCAAAGCGCTGGGCTTCTTCCATGTAAGCAGTGGCCACCAGCACGCTCATGCCTGGGCGGCTGGCGCGGATGCGGGCAATCAGATCCCAGAACTGGGCACGGGCCAGCGGGTCCACGCCGGTGGTGGGCTCGTCCAGGATGAGCAGGTCGGGGTCGTGGATGAGCGCGCAGCACAGGGCCAGCTTTTGCTTCATGCCGCCCGAGAGCTTGCCCGCAGGCCGCGCCAGAAACGGGTGCAGCCCGGTGCTGCGGGTCAGGTCGTCAATGCGGCGGCGGCGCTCGGCCGCGTCGTGGCCAAACAGGCGGCCAAAAAACTGCAGGTTCTCTTCCACCGACAGCGTGGGGTACAGGTTTTTGCCCAGGCCCTGCGGCATGTAGGCAATGCGCGGGCACACCGCGTCGCGGTGGCGGCCATCGGCCATGTCGCCACCCAGCACCAGCACCTGCCCTTGCTGCACGGCGCGGGCCCCAGCCACCAGCGCCATCAGGCTGGATTTGCCCACGCCATCGGGCCCGATCAGGCCGACCATGCAGGCCGCAGGCACCTGCAAGTCAATGCCGTGCAGCGCCACCGTGGTGCCGTAGCGCTGGCTGACGCCGGTGAGAGTGACAACAGGTGCAGTCACTGTGCGGCCTTGGGGGCTGCGGTTTGCATGCTGTCCTTCACAGCCAGTTGCTGGGGCCATGCGGCGTTAGCGTCAATGCGCAGCCAGGCCACGCCGGGCAGGCCGGTCTTGACCTGTTCGCGGTGGCGCACCAGCAGCTCCTTGGGAATTTGAGCGCGCACGCGGAACATCAGCTTTTGCCGCTCGCTGGCGGTCTCCACCGTCTTGGGGGTGAACTGCGCGGTGCTGGCCACAAACGACACGCTGGCGGGAATCACAAAGTCAGGCGCAGCGTCGAGCACGATGCGTACTTCGCTGCCCAGCGCCACGCGACCCGCCACGGTTTCGGGCAGAAAGAAGGTCATGTACACGTCGGTCAGGTCGGCCAGTTGCAGCACGCGGGCACCTGCGCCCACCACCTCACCGGGCTGCACCACGCGGAATTGCACGCGCCCATCGCGCGGGGCCTTCAGCTCGCTGTCGGCCAGTTCCACCTCAATGCGGACCAGCGTGGCCTCCAGGGCTCGCACATTGGCCTCGGCACTCGTCACCTGGGTGCGGGCGGCACCAATGCCTGCCTGCGCGGCCTTGGCCTGCGACTGGGCCGCCGTCAGCGCAGCTTGCAGGCTGCGCACCTTGGCGCGGTCGTCGTCCAGCAGTTGGGTGGAGAAGAAGCCGTCGCGCGCGAGTTGCTCAGAGCGCGGCAGGCGCCGCTTGGCGGTGTCCAGGTCGCTGTCGCGCTGGGCCACCACGGCCAGGGCCGACTGGTAGTCGCTCTCGCGTTGGGCCACTTGCACCTGCGCGCTGCTCACGGCCAGGCGCGCCTGCTGCAAGCGGGCCACGGCCTCGTCGCGCTGGGCCTGCAGGCTGTCGATCTGCATGCGGGCCACGGTCTGGCCTGCCGTGACAAAGTCGCCTTCGCTGACCGCAATATCGACCACCTTGCCCGCCAGCTTGGTAGCCACCGCAACTTCCGTCGCCTCGATGCGCCCGTTGCCGCTGACAAACCCGGTACCCGGCCCCTTGGGGGCCCAAGGGGCCCAGTACCAAAGCCCTCCTCCCACCAACCCCAGCAATACAGCGGCTGTGGCGATGGTCTTCAGATTCTTGTTCATGGTTCTTCCTCTGGCGCGATACCGTTGCGATATCTCTGCAAGCCGTGCCGAATCCGGCAGCAAAGGAATCCTAGAACAATGGGGTGCCCCGCTGGGGGGCAACTGCGCGTCTCTTGACTTGCATCAACTCCATTGGCGTGTTGAGTCGCTGATCGGAGCAGCCAAAGGAAGAGCAACAGCTAAAACTGCTTGTAGCGCTTTAAATATGAGCGCAAGCAGCTACCAATTTAATAGCAAAAATATAAACAAAATGCTAGGCGTCCCGCCACAGGCAGTGCCAAGGGGGTTACGTTAGCCGCCTTGAGCCACCGCATCAAATGCAGAGAGATGGTTGGCCAGATGCATGGCATGCGCCTGCTCGTACTGGGAGCGACTCAGGGCTCCGTATGCAAAATGGGGGTGCAAGGGGCCTGGGTGCTGCGCAAAATCTGCCACGGCCTGGCGCAGCCGGGCGAGCGCTGTGGCAGGGTCTGCCGCAGTGAGCGCTGCAGCGCCGGGGATGGGCTCGGCCAGACTGTGGCTCATGCGCCCACGCCACGCAAATACGCTGAAAGCGGCTGCACCTGCCGTTTTCTGAAACAGGGCGGACTTGGGCTGGGGAAAGCCGTGGAGCGAGAACTCAATGCTCTGCGCGCAATGCTCCAGCGTGTGAGCCCAGTTCCAGGCTGTGGCAGGCCCCAGAGGGCGGGAACCTGCAGCGTTCAAGCGTTCCACCTCCTGCATGGCCTGCCGTAGGCTGCCAAAAACAAGCTGGCGGTCATTGCCGGGCTGGTAAGCCAGGTAGCCGACTCCACCTGCGGCCAACAGGCCAACGCCGCCTGCCAGTGCGCGGCGGCGTGTGAATCGGGCAGCGGGGGCTGATGAGGACCCTGTGGACATGGTGCAAGGCAAGAGACAAAGAAAAAATATTCTCATGCCGCACACGGCATTTCTCCCGCACGCCCCTCGCTGCAGCGTCGGGCAAGCGACACAGCCAACGCTACAACGAGATCAGCGTATCGGCCAGCTCCACCCGGTTGCGCCCTGCCTGCTTGGCCCGGTACATGGCCGCGTCGGCCCGCTGCAGCACGGCCTGGGCAGAATCGCCCCTGGCGTAAACCGCTACGCCTACACTGACCGTGAGAGCAATGGGTTGCGGGCTGTGCTCCACGGGCTGAGATGCCACCAGGGCGCGCAGCCTTTCTGCCACCAGCAAGGCACCGTCTGTATCTGCATTGGGCAGGAAGATGGCAAATTCCTCGCCTCCCAGGCGGCCCATCACGTCCTCCTTGCGCAGGCAGCGGTGGGCCAACACCACAAACTGGCGCAGCACATCGTCCCCACCGCTGTGCCCCCAGGTGTCGTTGATGACTTTGAAGTGATCGAGGTCCAGCACCAGCACCGGCAAGGGGCGGCGCATGCGCTCTCCCGCGCTGATTGCCTTGTCCAGCAGGGTCAAGAAGGCACGGCGGTTGAAGACACAGGTCAATGGGTCCACTTCAGCCAGGTGCCGCAGCTCTGCAGTGATGTGCTCGTTGGCCAGCATGACAGAGCCAAACGCGATCATGACCAGGGCAATAGTGGCCTCAAGCACCACATACTGCGAGACCAGCTCGATCATGGACGCATCCAGGTCCGCCCCGGCAGGCACGGACAGGCGAAACAAGAGTGGGCGCAACAGCACAAAAGCACCGTGAAAACCCACCATGCCCGCGAACAGATAGCGGATGGGCCACCGCTGGAAACCGCCCGTGGCCAGGGTGCGGGCCGTCAGAATGAAATAGACCCCACTGATGACACCCGCAAGAGCGAACCGCGCGCCCATGTGCGGAACAACCAGCGTGAAGTAAAGCGACACGGCCACCATCACGGCGATAGCTGCGGCGGCATAGCCATGGGGCACCGGCGAGCGCCCTGCATAGGCCCGCCCGCCCAGAAAGCAGAAATAGGCCGTGAGCGCTGTACTCGTCTGCGTGAGCACCACCGACACAGCCTCAGGCAGGTGCTCCTGCACCAGCAGGTTCACACAGAAAACGGTGGCAAAGAGATAGGAAAACGTCCACAGCCGAAGGCCGGGAATGTTCTTGTTGAAGAACCACACAGCATGCAGCACCGCGGTGACCAGTGCGGCAAGAATGGCTGCAAAAACGACGAGTGTGGGACCGTGCACAGAAAATTCGCAAAAGCGTGGGGCAAGCAAAAAACGGGCGGGCGCTGAGCCCACCCTCCCGTTGCGGGTGTGTCAAAAACAGATTATTTGTATCAAATATTAACCGAGCGCTTTGACGAAGGGATGAATTCGCTGCGTCCGCCCCTCAATGGCTCACGTATGTCCTCTCAAAGTCGGCAATCGCCATGGGGCGGCCAAACAGGTAGCCCTGGTAGCTGGTGCAGCCGTAAGACTCCAGCAGGCTCTGCTGCGCGGCCGTTTCCACCCCCTCCGCAATGACGTGCAGACCGAGCCCCTGGCCCAGGGCAATCACGGTGCGCACGATGGAGGCATCGTGGGGTTGGGTCGCGACGTCATGCACGAACGACTGGTCGATCTTGAGTTGGTCCAGCGGCATGCGCTGCAGGTAGCTCAGAGACGAAAAACCGGTTCCAAAATCGTCCAACGCAAAACGCACCCCCATGGCCTTGAGCGCCTGCATTTTGGCAACCACCTCGTCCACATCTTGGGCCAGCACACTTTCAGTAAGCTCCAGCTTGAGCCGATGGGGGTCCGCGCCGGTCTGCTCAAGGATTCTGCATACCCCATCCACATAGCGGGGGTCGCAAAACTCCTTGACGCTCACGTTGACGGCCAGCACCCATGCCGCTGCATCGGGCAGTTTTTGCCAGGCATGAAGCTGCCGACAAGCGGTTTCCAGTACCCATTGCCCCATGGGGAAGATCAGCCCCGTCTCCTCGGCCAAAGGGATGAAGCGCGCCGGGGATACAAGCCCCTGCTCCGGGTGGCACCAACGCACCAATACCTCGGCACCCAGCAAACCGCTTTGCTGATCCACCTGCGGCTGGTACAGCACGGTAAGCTGGTAGGGAATGGCTTTGCGCAGCGCTTCTTCGAACTGGACACGCGCGCGCAGTGCATCCTGCATGCACTGGTCAAACATCACTGCTTGGTGCTTGCCGCGGCGCTTGGCCTCCAGCATGGCAAGTTCGGTGCGCTGGAGAACGTCGTCCGCCGTAAGAGGGGCATCCCCCAGCAGCGCAACTCCCACGGAGGCTTGTGCCGCGTAGGGGCCACTGTCCAATTCCATAGGTTCATCCAGCAAATGCATGACCATGCTGGCGAACTCCAGAGCATTGTGCTGCGCTTGTACGCGCTGTGGAGCCAGGTCCTCCAGCAACACCAGAAATTCATCGCCACCGAGCCGGGCCACGATGGCCCCCTGAGCCTCCAGCTTGCGCAATCGCCGCGCCGTCATGGTCAGCAGCTGGTCCCCCGCCTCGTGCCCCAGGGTGCTGTTGAGCACGCCGACGTTGTCGAGGTTGACCAGCAGCAATGCGCCATGGCTGTGCTGCCCTGAGGCGCGCAAAAGGGCCTGCTCGACGCGCATCAGCGCCTCGCTGCGGTTGATCAGCCCCGTCAACCGGTCGTTGTGCGCCAAGCGATCCATGGCACGCCCCAGCACGCCCGTTTCATCCGCACCTTTGAGGGATTTGCCCACTCCTGCAGATGGTTCGCCAGCATGGGTTTTGGCAGCGTCTGCAAGCTCCACAATGGGGCGCACCACACGGCCTGCAATCATCCAAGAGGCCCACGCAAACAATGCCGCCACCAGCGCGGTGAACGCCAGCATGAGCTTGCGCACTTCGTTCACGGGAGCAAACGCATAACGCAAGTCTTCGCGCACCACCACTGTCCAGCCCAATCCATCTGCCGGCCTGCGGGTGACGACGTTCTGCGTAGCGACCAGATGCGAGGTATCGGCTCCGATGGACTCCAAATCGGGAATACCGGGTTTGCCGCCACCCAGAAGCCACTCGCCTTTGCGGTTGGCAATCAACACTTCCAGCGGAGTGTCTTTGCGGCGCTTGCGAAGGGTTTCGGTTACCACTTCGTTCACCCAGTCCCAATGCAGGTGGGCAGCCAGAACTCCCAACGTAGCGCCCTGCCCGCTTTTGACGGGTGCCGCAACGTCCAGAAACCGAGGCGGCTCCCCGTCTGGCCGGGGTTTCATGTACTTGGCCAGCAACACTGCGTCATGCGGGTCCGCGACAAAATCGCCGCTCATGCCCCCGGCAAACCAGGGACGGGCAGAAACATCCTGCCCTTTGAGAAAGCCGCCAGAGGCTGCGGTGACCCTTCCAGAAGCATCGGTCAAACCCACCCAGGCATAGGCGGCCTGACGGTGCTTCAGCTCGTCCAGCACTTCTTGAATGGCCTCAGGATCGACGATGGTGTTGCGCCCCACCAAGTCGGCCATCAACACCACTTCGCGCTGGCGGTTGGAGAGGTCTTCGGTGAGCTTGTGGGCAATTTCGCTGGCGAATGCATTGAGTGCATCGCGCGCTGCAGCACGCAGGCCCGCCTCCAGATGCCACTCCATGAACAACGTCAAGGCCAAGCCCAGCACAATGCCCGAGCCACCCATCACCGTGGAAAAGCGTGCGCGGACGCTTCGAAACGGAGAAACCTTGTTCAGCAACCAGTCGATCACGGCTCGCTTCCCCTGCGGCTCAGTGCCTGTTTGCCATGCCGTCGCTCTGCCCGCCCTCCATTCCATCCTGGCGGTCAAAGTCGGCATGGATACCGTTCTGCAATAAAAGTTAACAAATTGTCCCCAACAATTGGGACTTTGCTAAGTTTTATTTGCGAACGGTGTGCAAAAAGGAGAATTCAAAGGGGGGTGGCCAACGGCTGACTTACCCAACAACAGGTTCAGGCGGCGACGTTGCATTCCCGACGCAGCAACGCCAGGGCATCATGCATCTGATAGTCCATGTCACTGGTGAGTGTCTTGTGGGCTTCCTGGACAAAGCTGTTCCAGAGGGCCAGATAGTCATCCCGGTATGTGCCAGGGGCATTCAAGCGAATGAATTCGGCGGCCAACTCGGGGTGCAGACCACTTTTGCGAACCTTGCGAACCAGGGACGCTGCGGTCTTTTCTGTCAACACAGTCTTTTTGGGTACACCCGCGGCCAGGCACAAAAACAGGGTGAGCAGGGAATGCTCGTCCTCATTCCCCTGAACGGTTCTGACCCACAACTTGGAGCCAGGGGTAGCAGTTTCAGCGTCGTCATCAGCCACCTCCAGCGCCCGGTGATATTCATCCACCTCTGCCAGAGGATCATCCAGAAGGAAATAGCGCGCACGGAAAGCCCCCGTAGGCCGCATCAAAGTTCGCAGCACCAGCGCCGGGTCCGCGAGCTTGCGAACGTCGGCCAGCACTGCAGCAGTGTGCTTTTGCACGGTTTCATGCAGCGTACGGGGCAGCCCTGCTGGCAGGCTCATCTGGGAGGGGATTGCCTTTCTTTTGCGCAACGCAGTGACGTAGCGGGTCAAGCTGGCTGTGTGGGGCCATTCGCCCAAATCCTGCGCCTGCGGTGCCAACACCTGCATCAGCAAGGCGGCGCGAATGACGGCTTCTGCATCTGCGCCGGATGATTCCAGCTCATCGGTATCCAGGTCGTACTGCTCGGCAAACCACTGTGCTGCGGCGATGGTCTGTGCAATCTCGCTGCGCCGAGCCAGCTCGGCACGATAGTCTTCGTAAGATCGCAATGACCACAGCGCCAGCAGCGAGGTCTGCGCGTCGTCATATCCAGCCATTCCGAAATTGCTGCTCTCGGGCATGGCAATCAGCCGCTTGAGCATGTCGGAGCCCGCCTTGGAGCGCGATAGCAGCGAGTTGTCGCGCAGCAGAACTGCCGCCTTGGGCACATCCCCCCCGCTGGCATCCATCAGGTGCAGGCTGATGAGATTGACCATACGATCCCGCGCTTTTTCCAGCTCGGGTCTCAAAAACTCACTGCCGAAATAGCGGGCAATCTGCACAATGCCTTTCGGGCCATCGGCCTGGATTGCCGCCAGCTTCTCTGCATCCAGAATGCCATGACGAACCCCGTGGACGAGGACTTTGTCAAAAAATGGGCGTGCGTCGTGCAGCTGCAGTGCGCCGGCACCAATAGCCTGAGGCGCAGCAGGAGTCTGGTCAGACATGGGTGCTCCTGGTAACGATCAGATCGCCGACTCTTCGTCCGAAACCCGGGCGGCGGGCGTCGCCTTGCCGCGGTCTGTCTCACTGGTCTCAAACTTGCCGTCGTCCTCCTCGGCAGGTTCGTCGGACTCATCCAGACCGAGATCAAACGCTCGCGCTTTGGCACGCAAGACCAGCAAGGTTTCAATGAAAAGATCCCGGCACTCGTAGCGCAGCAACCAGGCCATCTGCATCCAGTCGCGGTCGGCCACCTCATCCAGTTCCACCTTGGGCTGCACGTAGCCAGAGGCAAGCAACTCATCGTCCGTCAGCGTGGGGCCGTAATCTTCTGTCGCATCAAAAGTGCCAGTGCGCGCAAAGGCCTCCAGGCGGCTCCACTTCTCTGCAAAGTAGTTGGCCAGCGCTTCCGCGCCGCCTTCGATATCACCAATGGCGGTGAGAAACTCGACAGGGTCTGCGTCGTCACGGAAGACGACTGAGTTGACCATGCTGCGCAGGTGGGTGTGCGTGAGGTCCTTGTACTGCTTCTCCAGCACCATGGCCCGTGCGAACTGCTCGGGAGTCACCAGCATGTTGACGACAGAGGCCTTGGAATCGTCGTACTCGCGCATCACGGCCAAGACATCCTTGGGGGCGAGCTGATCGAGCACCACCATCAGCGCACGATCGCCCTCGGAATCAGCCAGCTCAGCCAATGCGGACTCTGCGCCGACGATGTCGCCAGCGGCGATAAGGCTGGTGGTTTTGGTGATCAGGGCCAGATGGTTGCTCATGGGAACGTGTACCTCACTCGTGAAGCCTGTTGGGAAAACTGAAAATATCTTGCCGGGCTGCAGCCCGGCGGGCACGGGGCGAATGAAGAGCCAGTGATGCCTGCGTGTACAGGGCCGTCAATCCTTGCGCTCAAAGCCCACGTCGGCCAGCCAGTTGGCACTGGCCTCTTCACGGCTGCGACTGTTCTGTGGATCTACCGCGTCGTCCGCACTCAGTGCGTCGTAGTCATCGTCGTGTTCCGCCGCATCCATGTCGTCGTCTTCACTGTCTTGCGCATCCGAATCGTCTGCAGACCTGCTGGCTTGGGCGAATCGGGCCTGCTGCTGCAGGTATTCCAGCCCGGCGGCCACCACCATGAAGCGATCTCCACCAGGTTCCGCCAGCACGGATTTCACAAGCGCCTGCGCCCAAGGCTCGAGAACCACCGCATGAGTCAGTGAGGACCACGCAGGCAAGTCAGCATGGCCTTGCGAAATCACGGCTTCCATAGATTTCAGGTCATTGAAGCGGAAGCCCTGGTGGAAAGCCACTGCCACCATTTCAGGCGCAGCATCCATCATCTTCACCAGAAAACCCATCTCGGAACGCTTCTGCGCAAGACGCTTGCGCAACACATCTTTTCCTTCAGAGTCTTCGGTCAGGTCGTCAATCTCGGCTTGGTAGGCCGAACGCAGATCATGGAAAAACGGAGAAATTTTCACGAGGCAAGAATGTTGTGGGTATAGGTACGCCAGATTTCCTGAGCTGTTTCCAGGGGGTCATCCAGCAGGTTGCGTCGGCGATTGTCGTCATAAGCCTGGCGAGCCGTCTCGTCCGACAGCACCTCATAGGCTTTTTGAACCGCAGCAAACTGCCGCGCAGCGTCAGGCGCGTCATTTCTATCGGGGTGATAGAAGGACGCCTTTTGCCTGTATGCCTTTTTGATATCTGCAAGGCTTGCGTTGGGGGCAAGCCCCAGTGCTGCGTAATGGTCGCTCATCGAATCAGTCAAATCATTGAGAAGAAGCTCATGAAAGCCTGCGGCCAGTCGTAGCCCAAGCACTAGGCCCCGAGACAGCCCGCAACAGCGCAACTGGCTCCTGAAATGGGGGCAAAGAGACGGAAGGCAAGAGACACACATCCCTTGCCCTGTGCTGCCGCAATGCTGATTCAGCCTGCCAAGCTCACAAACACGTTCTGCACATCATCATTGGAATCAATGGCCGCGAGAAAGGCCTCCACCTCCTCCAGCTGCTCTGCGGTGAGGTTGGCAGGATTGACCGGATTCTTGGGCTTGTAGCCCAGCTTCGCAGACAGCACATTGAAACCTTGCGCAGGCAATGCCCGGCTGACGAGATCCAGATCGGTAGGGTCAGTCCAGAACATGGTGGTGCCCTCTTCATCACCAGCTTCAAAGTCTTGTGCACCGGCTTCAATCGCAGCAAGCTCTGGATCAGCGTCGGGCCTTGAGGGCTCAGCTTCAATCATGCCGACATGATTGAAATCCCATGCCACAGAACCTGACGTACCCAATTGCCCTTTGCGGAAAAGAACCCGCATTTCTGGCGCGGTTCGATTGACGTTGTCAGTGAGGCACTCCACCATGACAGCGACTTGGTGCGGTGCAAAGCCTTCGTAGATCACCCGCTCATAGTTGACAGCATCAGCACCGGTCCCCGAGCCTTTTTTGATGGCACGCTCCAGCGTATCTTTGGGCATGGAGGCCTTGCGGGCCTGCTCGACCACCAGGCGCAAACGCGCATTGCTGGCAGGATCAGCACCACCACGAGCCGCTACCGTGATTTCTTTGACCAGCTTGCCAAACAGCTTTCCTTTGGCATCGGCCACCAGTGCTTTGCCCTTGGCTTTCCATTGCGCGCCCATAGCAATTTCTCTTTTCTTGGTTGGTTGATCGGTTCATGCGTCTCGACGCACACTGCATATCTGCATTCAAACGGCCCGTCTCACATAGCCTCAGAACTTTGGCTATTTCTTCCGGAACGACCGGCGGGTTTATACACGTACGGGCCAGCCATTGCGGCCCAGAAACATCATAAAGACGAGAGTGAAAGCGGCAGACTCAATGAATGTGTGCGTTGGCGCAACATTGTGAGATGGGTATGCCGAAGATAAGCACAAACCTCTTGTTAGCAGTTGCCAACGAGGCAAACTTCGCGCAACATCGCTGCGCCAATTTCGGTATCAGGAGTACACACAACATGAAGAAAGTCCTCGTCCTCGCGTTTGCACTCGCCTTGGCTCCTCTGGCCATGGCAAAGAGCCCCAGCTTCAGCGCGAATGGACCCTCGGCAAAAAGCAGCCACGCAAAGCCTCACCACTCAACAAGCCGCAACAAGGCCAAGCCCCACAGCCACAAGCGAACAGCTAAGCCCCATACCAACAAGGCAGGTGCACGCAAGTAATTGCATCCAAAAGGTCTGTTTCGATAACAGACCTTTTATTTTGGTACGTATCACCTAACAATCACTCGTGGCCCAACAGCGAGTCCAAAACAAAAAACCCACTATTTTTCAATAGTGGGTTTTTGGCTTTTTTGCCTGAATTCGGTGGTAGGACGTACAAGATTCGAACTTGTGACCAACGGATTAAAAGTCCGCTGCTCTACCAACTGAGCTAACGTCCCAACCTGTCTTTGCATTGCTGCGAAGACTTAGATTATAGCGTGATTTTCAAGCCTTCGACGAAACTGCCGAAATTTTGTCGAGAACCCAGCCCACCGCGCACTGGCCAAAAGTCGCTGTCACCGCAACAACCGAGCCATAACCGTGGCAGTTCAGCGTGCCATCTCCCGACACAGCGCATGAGGCGTCCGGCGCAGCGACGGCTTCCTTGCTATACACGCAGGCGACACCGATCTTCTTTCCATCTTTAGCCGCACCGTGCTGCTTACGCAGACGATAGCGCAGCTGGGCCAGAAGAGGATCATGGGTCGTCTGGGACAGATCATCGATATCTACCCTGTGCGCATGGCGCTTGCCACCAGCAGCACCCACACTGATGAACAGATGCCTGCCCCGCAAAGCCCATGCAGCCATGGCCACTTTGGCTTTGACCTGATCACAGGCGTCGATAACAGCATCGACACCCTCCTTCCCTAACAGGCCGGGCCAATTCTCCACCTCAACAAAGTCATCGATACAGCGCACCTCACATGAGGGGTTGATCAACGCGATGCGGTCACGCATGGCAAGAACCTTGGCTTGCCCTATGGTGGAAGTGGTAGCGTGGATCTGGCGATTGATGTTTGACTCGGCCACATGGTCCATGTCGATAAGGGTGATTCGCCCCACACCACTGCGGGCCAAAGCCTCGGCAGCCCAAGACCCTACACCACCGATACCAACGACCACAACATGACTGCCACGAATACGACGAGCGCCCCTTATCCCATACAGCCGCTCAAGCCCTCCAAACCTTCTCTGGGTGATATCACCCTCGGATGTGTGGATGGCCTGAGGTTCCGATGAATGCAGTTGTGACTCGGTCACTTGAGGCGAACGAGTCGTTCTTTGGCCGCCATGGCGGCTTCAGATTGCGGATAGGCCTTCACCAAATCTTCGAGCGTCTTGCGGGCTGACTTGGCATCCTTCAACTCAAGCTGGCAATTCGCGATGGACAAAGCGGCCTCAGGCGCGCGGGCGTGCCCCGGAGCATCGGCCAAAAGCTGCTTGAAGTTACCAATCGCGTCCTTGTACTCGCGCTGCGCATATTGAGAATTGCCCAACCAGAAGCGTGCCGAGGGCAGGTAGCCACTGCGTGGATACTGGCGAACAAAGCCGACGAAAGCAGTGATGGACTCAGCGAATTTGCCGGAGCGAAACACGGCGAGGGCAGCCTCAAAATCGCGCTTCTCCGCAGGATCTGCCTGAAACTCCTGACCATCCACTGCGACCTTGACGGGCTCAAACTTGCTCAGGCGCTCATCAACACCTTGGGCAATGTCTTTCTGGCGACGCTGCAAGTCAGCGACATCGCGAAGCAACTGCTCGTTTTGTCCTCGCAGCTTGGCCTGCTCCGCGCGCAACTGCTCAATTTGATTTTGAAGATCAAGCAGGTTCCTGCGTACTTGATCGCTCTCTTGCCGCAGTTCGTCTGACGTGCGCTGCTGACCGGCCTGCAGGGCATCAACTCGCTGGCGCAGCTCCAGAATGGCTCTGCGCGCTTCGCCATCCTCAAAAATGGCAGCATGGCTGGTGGACGCAATCAACCCCACCAGCAAAGCAGTCAGCAGGGACGATATCGGCTTGGCAGTGAAGGGCGTACGCATCAGCGGTAGGACAGTTCAGCGCGACGGTTCTTGGCGTGCACTTCTTCGGTGTTCCCTTGTGCTGCCAGCTTTTCCTTGCCGAAACTCACGGCTTCAACCTGAGCATCAGGCACGCCCAGCAAGGCCAGAGCGCGGCGCACAGCTTCGGCACGCTTTTGACCCAAAGCCAAGTTGTATTCGCGGCCGCCACGCTCATCGGTGTGGCCTTCAACCATCAGTTTGCGGTTACCGCCAGCCTTGATGAAACGTGCATGGGCTTCGATCACGGCCTGGAATTCTGGCTTGATCACATAGCTGTCGTAGTCGAAGTAGACGATGCGGCTCACACCTACCGGACCAGCTCCATCACGAGCGGATTGCCCGATGTCCACGCCAGTGACACCGCTCTGAGAAGGGGTGCCACTGTTAGGACCATTGCCGGTAGTGGACATGGCCGCTTTGTCTTCGACAGGAACATCGTCCAGCTTGACACCAGAACTGCAACCGGCAGCCAGAAGAGCAACAAGAGAGAGAGCGAGGGTGGCGTGTTTGATCATCCAAAAATCTCCAAAAAATACGGATTGCTAAAAAACTTCAAAAGCTCATTGTTTTTGAAACGATCCCCAATCGGGTTCGCGAATGTCTCCAGCCTGGCCAGCCAAGCGTGCCTTGATTTTCCCATCCAAAGTCGTCGTCATCAGCGCTTCTCTGCCTTGCTGCTGAGTTGCGTACACCAGCAGTTTGCTGTTGGGTGCAAAACTGGGACTCTCATCCGCGCTTGTGTCCGTGATGGCGCTGACGGTGCCTGATGCCATGTCCATCACATGCAGCTTGAAGGCACCATTCACGCGGGAGATGTAGGCAAGCCATTTACCGTCGGGACTGATGGCGGGTGAAATGTTGTAAGTGCCCGTGAAAGTGACGCGCTCTGCGTTACCGCCTGAGGTGGAGACCCGATAAATCTGAGGAGCACCGCCACGATCGCTGACGAAGTAGATGCTGCGACCATCGCTGGAGAAAGCCGGCTCCGTGTCGATGCCCGCACTCTGCATGAGACGACGCGGCTCTCCGCCATTGGCATCGATGGTGTAGAGCTGCGAGCCGCCATCCCGGCTCAGGGTGACAGCAAGCGTGCGGCCATCAGGAGCCCATGCAGGAGCACTGTTGGAGCCGCGGAAGTTTGCAATCAACCGGCGACGACCAGTGGCTACCTCATGCACGTAGACCACCGGCTTGCGTGACTCGAACGACACATACGCAATCTGTGAGCCGTTGGGAGACCACGCGGGAGAAATGATGGGCTCCGGACTGGACAGCGCGGACTGGGCGTTCTCGCCGTCCGCATCGGCAACCCAGAGGCTGTAACGCGAGCCAGTCTTGGTGACATAGGTGATGCGCGTCGAGAACACGCCTCGCTCACCCGTGAGTTTTTCGTAGATGAAATCAGCAATCCGGTGGGCGACCAAACGCAGGTCACCTTGGGTCACGACAAAGCTTTGTCCACCCAGGTCCTGCCCTTTCACGACATCCCACAGGCGGAAGCGAACGTCATAGCGGCCATCCGCTAGCCGCGTGATGCTGCCGGTCGCCAACGAATCCGCGCTTTTCTGACGCCACATCGCCACATCGGGGCGTGAGGTCTCGTCCAGAGATGCGGACGAAGCGTCAATGGACCGGAACTGACCACTACGCTCCAAGTCGGCTTGCACGATGGAGGCAATTTTCTGGGGAGACTGCGCATCACCCCGGAAGGGTGCGATTGCAATGGGTAGCTGGGTCAGCCCCACCCCTGTCACTTCCACACGAAACTGCGCAAATACAGGCATGCCCGCAACCGCTGAGATGGTGGCCACCGCATGACGACGGCGAAGAGACGGCATGGCCGCAAAGAAGGAAGATGGTGTTTTTTGGTCGATGGTCATTGGCATCCAGCATTAGCCGAACAAGCGCCGCATGGCGTAGGACAGGCCCGAATGTTACACACAGGCGGGCAACCCCTGTGACAAACTGTGCTGATTCAAGGTGGAGTCAATTGGAAACAATGAGTTCCGCTGCGGCCCACACACGTCACCCCAGGATTCTGGCGCCTTGTGATGCAGAAGCGAATGCGGTTGCGCACTGTCACCAAAAGTAGAATCCGAGGGACATGCAAGCACAAGCCCCCACCACCGAGCCTTCTCCCCCTCTTCCTTTGATGACCCGGCTGGCACGCTTGGCTGCCTACTTTGGCCTGCAGCGCATGGCTTGGGGGTTGGCCATTGCAGCCACTCTGGTGGGTGCGGTGACAGAGCCCATGATTCCTGCACTTCTGCAACCTTTGCTGGACAAGGGGTTCACGCAGGGAACATTACAGCTTTGGACCGTTCCCCTGGCCATCATGGGCGTGTTCGTGATCCGCGGATTGGCACAGTTTGTAGGCCAGTATGCGTTGGCAAAGATTGCCAATGAAGGCATGCTCCTGTTGCGCAAAGCGCTGTTTGACCGGGTGCTTGCAGCAGAAATGGGGCTGTTCGCAAGGCAATCAGCGAGCGCACTGTCCAACACCGTGGTGTACGAGGTTCAAAACGGCTCCAACCTGCTGGTGCAGGCATTGTTGGGCCTTTCGCGCGACGGATTCACACTGATTGCGCTACTGGGCTACCTGCTCTATCTCAACTGGCAACTGACCCTCATCGTGGCCGTGGTGGTGCCGGGTGTGGCCTGGATCATGAAGACCCTGTCACGCAGGCTGTACCAACTGACCAAAGTAAGCCAGCAAGCCACCGATGAACTGGCCTATGTGGTGGAAGAAAACGTATTGGCCCACCGCATGGTGAGGCTGCATGGGGCTCAGGAGAGCCAGGCACAGCGTTTTGCTGGATTGAGCCAGAGCCTCAGACGACTGGCCATCAAGTCCACGATCGCCTCTGCTGCAATGACGCCCCTGACCCAGTTATTGGCAGCGGCAGCGCTGTCCGTGGTGATCTGCATTGCGCTCTGGCAAAGCCGTGGGGCGGTGCAGTCTGACGCGGTGAAAGATGTCACGGTGGGCGGCTTCGTGTCGTTTATCACAGCCATGCTCATGCTGATTGCCCCCATACGCAGGCTTGCCGATGTGGCCAATCCCATCACGCGCGGAGTTGCTGCATTGGAGCGGGGCTTGTCCCTGCTCGGCGAGACGGGGGCAGAGACGCAAGGCCAGCACAAAGCGGATCGCGCTCGCGGAGAAATTGTGCTGACCAACGTCACCGTGCGTTTTGGCTCCGATCAGGCGCCAGCACTGAACAACGTGAACCTGCGAGTTGCCCCCGGGGAAGTCGTCGCCCTGGTAGGGCCGTCGGGGGCCGGTAAAACCACATTGATCAACCTGCTGCCCCGCTTCATCACGCACAGCGAAGGCACCATTGCACTGGATGGGCACGCCACCGAATCATGGGACCTGGCCTCGCTGCGCAGCCAGTTTGCCATGGTGAGCCAGGATGTAGTCATGTTCAACGACACCATAGCCGCCAACGTGGCCCTGGGCAGCCCCATGGATGAACAGCGCGTACACGAATGCTTGGCCGCTGCCAATTTGTCCACCCATGTGGCGGGCCTGCCTCAGGGCATCCACACCGTGGCGGGGCATAACGCTACCCAGTTGTCGGGTGGCCAGCGCCAACGGCTTGCGATTGCCCGCGCCCTGTACAAAAACGCACCTATCCTGATTCTTGATGAGGCCACGTCAGCGCTGGATACCGAATCGGAAAGACTGGTGCAAGACGCCCTGCAGAGACTGATGCAAGGCCGCACCACTTTGGTCATCGCCCACCGCCTCTCCACCATCGAGCACGCGGACCGCGTGGTGGTCATGGAGCGAGGTGCCATCGTGGAGCAAGGCACCCACGCGCAGCTGATGGCCTCTGGCGGCCTCTATGCCCGCCTGCAAAGCCGTTCGCACCCAACGGCTGCGGATTGAGCGCGCGCGCCGCCAGGCGGGTCTGAGTGTCTGCTCGACACGAGACACGGTCGGAAGCTTAAGCGCTACTAACGCGCGCTGCGCACGCCCATCACCATTTCCCCGCATTGGGCTGGCGCTTGCGGATGGCGGCTGCAAGTTGGGCAGCGGTTTCAGTCCGCCCGACCCGTTGAGCAAAGTTCACTGCCGTCAAACCAAGCCGGTTTTTCAGGGTCGGATCTGCCCCCTCCTCCAGCAACAGCTTGACCATATCGGTTGAACCATACTGCGCAGCCATCATAAGCGGTGTGGTCCCATTGGGAGAGGCTGCGTCAATGTAGGCATGGTTTTCCAACAGGTACGACGCAATGCGCAAATGTTCCTCAGTGCCACCCGATGCGGCGTAATGCAGGGGGGCCCAGCCGGTCTTGTTGACGTCTGCATCCCTTGCAACCAGCTGCTTTACGGCGTCGAGGTTGCCTTTGATGGCCGCCAGCATCAACGGGCTCTCATCTTGGGCGTTGCGTACCTCGACCTTTGTCTGCCGGGAAGACATCAAAGCAGCAAATGCCTTGAAGGACTCCTGCTTCAAAGCAATCACCAAGCCCACCTGCCCTTTCGCATCACGGGTGTTGGGATCAAAGCCGCGCTGTAAAAGTGCGGTAATCGTGTCCGGGTCGTCGCGCAGGATGGCGGTGAAAAAGTCATCGTACGAACCTGCCAATGCAGAGATTCCCAGCGCCCACAAGGGCACTGCGCACAGAGCGTGACGGCGCCTCAGCATGCTGAGACCTCCTTGAACAAGCGCTCGAAATTACGGCTGGTGGCCTGCGCCACTTCTTCCACCGCCACCCCTTTACATTGAGCAACCTGCTGCGCAACGTAAGGCACGTAGGAAGGATTATTGGTTTTACCCCGGTACGGTACCGGCGCCAGATAAGGGCTGTCGGTCTCGATCAATATCCGGTCCAGGGGGGCGAACGCCACCACATCGCGCAGATCCTGGGCGTTCTTGAAAGTGATGATGCCGGAGAACGAGAGGTAGTAGCCCAGATCCAGCGCAGCCCGGGCCACCTGCATCGACTCGGTGAAGCAGTGAAACACCCCCCCCGCCAGATTGCCAGCCCCATCCTCGCCCTCTTCCCGCAGGATCGCCAGGGTGTCATCCGAGGCACTGCGGGTGTGGATGATCAGCGGCTTGCCACAGGCCCGTGCCGCACGGATATGGGTGCGAAAACGGTCGCGCTGCCACTCCAGGTCTGCCACGCTGCGCCCGCCCTTGCGGTCTTCCATCCCGTAGTAATCCAGCCCGGTCTCACCAATGGCCACGACACGAGGCAATGCCGCCTTGGCCAGCAAATCATCCACCGAAGGCTCCAGAACACCCTCATTGTCGGGATGCACGCCCACCGTGCTCCAGAAGTTGTTGTACTGCACAGCCAGCGCATGCACGTCGGCGAACTCTTCCATGGTGGTGCATATGCACAGGGCCCGGTCCACCTGGGCTGCAGCCATTGCATCACGAATGGCTGGCAACTGGTTGACCAGATCAGGAAAGGAAAGATGGCAATGCGAATCGGTAAACATGCAGAGTCAATTCAGAACGATGTTGACAAGCCAGGTGACAGGGGCTGCAAACGCTGCCCCTCTTTGGTGGCAGATCTGTGTCAAAAAGAACTAGAGCGCCAAGTGGCGCTCCGTAAGTGTGCAACTAGGCCTTTTCAGGCGTGCAAAAGGAAAATCAGCAATCGTCAGATCGTTTGCGTAGGACGCTCTGAGCCCAGAGCAGTTCCGAGGATTTCCTCAATCTTGAGCTTCAGCAAACGCGATTTATCGTCTTTAGGGAACTGGATTCCCACCCCTTGGGTGCGGTTGCCCGCCGCGCGCGCGGGGGTTACCCAAGCCACGCGCCCCGCCACGGGGTAGCGCTGCGTGTCATCAGGCAGCGTCAGCAGCACATACACGTCATCGCCCAGTTTGTAGTCACGCTGGGTAGGGACAAAAATGCCCCCTTCTACAAAAAACGGGATGTAAGCGGCGTACAAGGCACCTTTTTCCTTGATGGCCAGCTGCATGACGCTGGGGCGTGGTGCGGTTGATGGTGTGCTCATGGGAATCAATGCGTTGGTTGCCTTGAGTGTAGGGTGTTTCGCGCCTGTGCAACAAGCGCCTCCAGCATCAGGCCGGTATTGAACGGGTGCTCTGCGGTGCGGGCTTCCTTGGCAAGGGCCTTGGACCAGCGGGTCAAAGCCTGCAGCGAAGGTGGTTTGGGCAGGTCAGCCAAGGCAAAGTACCGCGGCGCAGCGCCAACTTTCACCGCCAGCAGGTCATGGCAGAGCTTTTGCAATGCATCAATCGCCTGGGCGGGCGGCCAGTCACCCAGCGCGGTAACGTCTCCTCGGGCAACCGCCTGCGGAAGCGAGGCCCACGCCTGCGGGCTGCGACCGGATCGCGCCGCGGCAAGGGCATCGTCTGGCCGACCGCCTGCCGCACGCAAAAATGCCCCGGCTGCGTCAGAGGGTATGCCCTGCGACTGCAGCCACTGCAACATATCTGCCTGAGCGGGCCACGCCATGGTGTGCCCCAGGCAGCGGCTGCGAATGGTGGGCAGCAACTGGTGTGCAGCCTCGCTGGCGAGCACAAAGCGCACATCTCCCGGTGGTTCTTCCAGCGTTTTCAGCAAGGCGTTTGCTGTGACATGGTTCATCTGCTCGGCAGGGTAGACCAAAACCGCCTTGCCGCGTCCGCGCGCCGAGGTGCGCTGCGAGAACTCCACCGCATCGCGCATGGCTTCCACGCGGATTTCCTTGCTGGGCTTGCGCTTCTTGTCGTCGATTTCTGCCTGGGCCTTTTCAGACAAAGGCCAGCCCAGCTCCATCATCTGCACTTCAGGCATCAGCACACACACGTCGGCGTGGGTCCGCACATCGATGGCATGGCAACTGGCACAGTGGCCGCAGGCTCCGTGGGCGGTCGGGGTATCGCACAGCCAGGCGCGCACCATCTCCAGCGCCAGCGCGTACTGCCCCAAGCCCGATGGCCCCTGCAGCAGCCATGCGTGCCCCCGCTGCGCCAGCAAGGCGTCACGCTGCGAGGCGATCCAGGGTGCCAGAGGCACTGCGGCTTCGGCAGCAGCGTTGCTCATGCCAAACCTCCAGGCGCGGGCACCATGATCGACAGCCAACCCTTGCGCACAAATACCTGCACCAGTTGCTGCCAGACCCGGTGGCGCTCCTGCGCCGCATCCACCCGCGCAAACCGCTGGGGGGCTGCTTGGGCACGGTCGGCATAGCCTTGCGCAACGCGCCGGAAGAATTCGATGGGTTGCGCCTCAAACCGATCCGGTACGCGCGCTCCGGCCAGGCGTTCTGCTGCCACTTCGGGAGGCAGATCAAACCAGATGGTCAAATCAGGTTCACGCATCAAATCGGGCTCTGGCGCAACGTGGGTCTGCGCAAGCCGCTCCAAAAGTGATAGCACACTGGTATCAAAACCGCGCCCTGCTCCCTGGTAGGCAAAGGTGGCGTCGGTGAAGCGGTCACACAGCACCACGTCGCCACGCGCCAGGGCTGGCTCGATCACCTGGCACAGGTGGTCACGGCGGGCGGCAAAGATCAGCAGCGACTCGGTCAGCGGGTCCATGGCGTCGTTGAGCACGATCTCGCGCAGCTTTTCCGCCAGAGGCGTGCCCCCAGGCTCGCGGCTCAGCGTGACGGAGCGGCCCTGCGAACGAAACGCCTGCGCCAGTGCATCGATGTGCGAAGACTTGCCTGCACCGTCAATGCCTTCAAACGAAATAAACAAGCCAGAACGGGACATGAAAACCTTTGAACCTGAAGAGGAGGACCCGATTGCGTGCCACACACGAAAAGCTGCAGCACGATCGCAACCACGGTCACGGCACTTTACTGCGACTGGCCCCGCTGATAGCGATTGACAGCCCGGTTGTGTTCATCCAGCGTGGCGCTGAAATGGCTGCTGCCATCCCCCTTGGCCACGAAATACAGCGCGCGCGTGGGTGCAGGCTGCACCGCCGCCAGCAAGGCAGCCTTGCCCGGCATGGCGATGGGAGTGGGAGGAAGACCTGGGCGCGTGTAGGTGTTCCAGGGGGTGTCGGTTTGCAGATCACGGCGGCGGAGATTGCCGTAAAACCGCTCGCCCATACCGTAGATCACCGTGGGGTCTGTTTGCAGCAGCATTCCGGTGCGCAGGCGATTGACAAACACGCCCGCAATCTGGGCACGATCATTGGCCCGCCCCGTTTCCTTCTCGACGATGCTGGCAAGGATGAGCGCTTCTTCCGGTGATTTCAGCGGCAGATCAGGAGCACGCGCAGCCCATGCAGCCTCCAGCTTCCGGTCCATGGCGTGCATGGCGCGGCGCAGCAAGGCCAGGTCGCTGGAGCCCTTTGCGTACGAATAGGTGTCCGGAAAGAAGCGACCCTCGGCCGGTATCCCCGGGCGTCCCAGCCGGGTCATGATCTCCTCCGGCGAGAGCGAGGCGGTGTCCTGACGAATCATGTCTTCCTTGGCCAGCGCCTGACGGATCTGCCGGAAGCTCCACCCCTCTACCAGTGTGAGGGCACGCAGAGCCTCTTCCCCCCGCACCAGCATGCGCAACAGGCTGCGCGGCGTGGTGCCCGCGGGGATTTCGTAGTTGCCGGCCTTGATGAGTCGATCCTCCCCCGAGAGACGGAACCATGCGTAAAGCAACTGGGCGTTGACCTCGGCCCCGGCCTGGACCACATCGCGGGCAACGCCACGGGGAGTGGTGCCGGGCTCAATCGCCAGCTCCAGCGGCTCTGCCGAGCGCGCCAAAGGCTCGTTCAGCCACCAGGCAGCAGCGGCGCCTGCAGCGATCACGCAAACCAATACCCAAGCCAATAAACGTCGCACAACCCTGCTGCCTGTATGAAAAGGAGCGGGCATCATAATTCAGCCATGACGCAGCTTTTGAACGGTATTGCCCCCCTGTCCCACCTCGGCGTGATTCGCGTGGAAGGCGAAGACGCCGCCAAATTCCTCCACAGTCAGCTCACGCAGGACTTCGCCCTGCTGGACATGAACCACGCCCGGCTGGCAGCCTTCCTTTCTGCCAAAGGCCGCATGCAGGCCAGCTTCATCGGCTTCAAGCGCAGCGCTACCGAAATTCTGTTGCTGTGCAGTGCTGACCTGCTGGCCCCTACCCTCAAGCGCCTGTCCATGTTTGTATTGCGCGCCAAGGCCAAGCTGAGCGACGCCACAAACGACTATGCGCTGTATGGCCTGGCTGGAGACGCTATACAAACCGTAGCTGCCAGCGCACAACCTGCCTGGTCCAAGGCCGATTTCGACCATCAAACCCTTGTCCATCTGTACCCTGCAGCAGGACAGCCCCGTGCCCTGTGGATTGCGCCCCAAGGGCAACCCATCCCCTCTTTCGCTTCTTGCCCCACCATGGACCCAAGCGTTTGGCTGTGGAGCGAAGTGCAAAGCGGTGTGGCTACGCTGACCGCCCCCTTGGTGGATGCCTTTGTGCCACAGATGCTGAATTACGAATCGGTGGGCGGGGTCAACTTCAAGAAGGGCTGCTACCCCGGCCAGGAAGTGGTGGCACGCAGCCAGTTCAGGGGCACACTGAAGCGGCGCACCTACCTGGCCCATGCCAGCGCCAGCCTGCAGGTGGGGGCTGAGGTGTTTACGACCGCCGATCTGGAACAACCTTGCGGCACCGTAGTGCAGGTCGCAGCCGCCCCCACGGGTGGTTTTGATGCTTTGGTGTCCCTGCAAATCGCGGCCACCGACCAAACACTGCAAGTGGGTGCGACGGACGGTGTTGCGCTGGAACTGCGCCCCCTGCCCTACCCCTTGCTGGAAGACATCTGAAGCAGCGATCCAAAGATCCAAAACAGCGAGCGATGGGCCAGCGAGCGTAGAACCCCTGGCCCACCGGTCGCCGGGTCAAAGACTCACAAGTTCTTGCCCATGAGAACGTGGGCGATACCCGCTTCCTGGTACGGGGCACCCTGCACAACGAACCCCGCGCGTTCATAAAAATGTTGGGCACTGCACTGCGCGTGCAGTTGCACGTGGCGGTCACCCCGCGTGCGTGACGCATCCAGTAGCGCATGGAGCAAAGTGCGCCCCCAGTGCGCACCACGCAACGAGCGGTCTACCGCCATGCGCCCGATGCGACCAATTCCAGGAGCCTCCTGCAATAAGCGCCCTGTCGCCACTGCCTGACCAATGCGGTTGTAAAGCACGGCATGGCGCGCGCTGGCGTCGAGGGCATCTGCCTCGATGTCCGGGGCAATGCCCTGTTCACGCACAAACACCGCGGTTCTCAACCGGCCCGCATCCCGCCCCAGGGCATTCCAGTCACCCGTGCGGATCTCGACCATCTCGGCACCCGCCTCAAACCCTTCCAGCATGGCGCGCAAGGCTCCAGGCACAGGCGTAGATGACTGGGTCACAGGGTCGGCAAAAACATAGACCAGTTCGCCGGAGACCAGAAGCTGGTCGCCACTGAAGATGCCCGCCTGAAAGAGGCAGGACGAATTGCCGATGCGCGCGCAACGCAGGCCCACATCCAGCACATCATCCAGCCGGGCTGAGGCGTGGTATTCCAGCGTGGCCTTCTTCACATACATCTCGCCACCCAGGGCCTGCATTCCGGATTCATAGGGCAAGGCCAGCTGCCGCCAATATTCGGACATGGCGCAGTCCACATACATCAGATAGTGCGCGTTGAACACGATCTTCTGCATGTCCACTTCGGCCCAGCGCACCCTCATGCGGTGCACACATCGGAAGTCCTGCCGTTGCATCACATCACTCCATTCCAAAAGCCTGCCGCAGCGCACGCGCTGCATCGGCATGGGCTTTGCGGGCTTCAGGCAATACGCGCCCCATCTTGATGAACTCGTGGGTTACGCCGCGGTAGATCTCCAGGTCCACCGGCACACCTGCCAGCCGGAGCTTGTCTGCGTAGTCCACACCTTCATCCACCAGCGGGTCGCACTCGGCCAGGCCGATCCATGCGGGAGCCACCCCATCCACATCAGGAGCGTGCAGCGGCGCAAAGCGCCAGTCTTCGCGCTCCTGCCGGGTTTGCACGTAGTGGCCGAAAAACCAGCTGATGGCGGGTTCTTCCAGCACCAAACCGCGGGCAAACGTGGCGTGCGAAGGTGTGTCCTGGTGAGCCGCGCAGCCGGGGTAGAACAGCAGCTGCAGCGCCAGCGGCAGGCCCGCATCACGCGCCAGAATGGCACTGACTGCCGCCAGCGTGCCGCCTGCACTGTCACCCCCCACCGCCAGCCGCTGGGGGTCTGCCCCCAGTGCCTGGGCGTTCTGGGCCAGCCACACCAGCGCATCCCAGGCGTCGTTGGTGGCGGTCGGAAACCGATACTCCGGTGCCAGGCGGTAATCCAGCGACACCACCATGGCCCCCGAAAGCCTTGCCAGCTCGCGGCACAAAACGTCGTGCGTGGCAATGCTGCCAATGGTGAAGCCCCCGCCGTGGGTATAGAGCAGCACAGGCAGCACTGCCTCGCCCCGCGCCACGGGCGCATAAAGCCGTGCTGGTAGCGGGTGGCCATCACGGGCGGGAATCTGCAGATCCTCCACACGTGGCAAAGGTGCCTTGGGTAACTCCAGCACGCCCGCACCCGCTTCATAGGCCACACGCGCCTGTGCAGGTGTGCGCGTATGCAGTGGGGGATGGCCTGCGCGAGCCATGCCCTGAAGCACAGAGCGCATCTGTGAAGTCAGGCGGGTGTGGTGAATATGCAGATCGCTCACAACAATAGAACTCCGGTCATCAAACCATTCAGTGCTCAATAAGGCCTACTTGAACGTCACCCGAACAGGCTGCGCGCCCGGCAGGCCATCAAAAGTTGCGGTGACAGACAGGCCCGGCTTGGGCGGCAGCAAGGGCGAAAAAGAGCCCAGGCTGATGAGGTCGCCCGGCTGCATGGCCAGCCCCTCTTGGGTCAGCGCTCCGGCCAGCCACACCACTGCATTCAAGGGGTGCTCCAGAATGTCGCTGCCCTTGCCGCCCCCCAGGCGCACGCCGGCACCATCGGTCAGGCTCACTTGCATGTCGGCCAGCGCCTGCAGCAAGGCATAGCGTTCGGCCCGGTAGGTGGGCACGGGCAATGGCTCGCCCGCAATGCCCAGCCTTGCGCCCACATTGATGGCCGTGACGCCTGCCCCATTGAGCTTGGGAGGAGCCTGCACCATCAGATCCGGCAGTTCGATGAAAGGAATGACCTGGTCGATGGACTGCAGCACGTCCATAGGGGTTTTGGCGCGGTTGATGTCGGCGCTTTTCACGCGCACCAGCATGTCGGCTTCATACAAGGGCCGTGCACCAAAGCTGGCTTCCACAGTGGCACCGCTGGGCAACACCATGCCTTCATAGAGCTTGCCCCACACGGGCTTGTCGGTATTGAACCGTTTTTGCACGGCAGGGTTGGTAAGCCCCGCCTTGTACCCCACCACCTTGCCCATGCGCTGGGCCAGCAGGGCATTGACCTTCGCACGGGTGCAGGCTCCGTCCGCGTCGGACAAGCCTTCCGGATTGGCAGCGGGCGTGCGCGCCATGTAGTGGCTCACCAATTCAGCCGCGTGGGCATCGGTCAGGCACTCGGCCTGTGCGCTTGTCGCACAGGTGACGGCGCACAGCACCGCCATCAGGGTTTGCTTCGTGTTCACGGGGGTCTCCTCCTTATAAAGTGGCTCACTTCAACGGAATCGGGCGCGCTATCGTAGCCGCAGACGGACAACACGAAGCAGCAGCGGGCAGTCCGATTCATCTGGCTCTATTTGGGAGGCTCTTGCGCCATGGCATTCATCAACTACGTAACCCAGATCCAGTTTGAATTCGGTGCAGTCAAGCTACTGCAGCAGGAATGCGAGCGCATCGGCATCACGCGCCCGCTGATCGTGACCGACCCGGGCGTAAAAGCGGCCGGAGTGCTGCAAAAAGCCCTGGATGCCCTGCCCGACCTGCCCGTGGCCGTGTTTGACCAAACCCCCTCCAACCCCACCGAAGCAGCGGTGCGTGCCGCCGTGCAGATGTACAAGGCACAAGGCTGCGACGGCCTGATTGCCGTGGGTGGCGGCTCAGCCATTGATTGCGCCAAAGGGATTGCCATCGCGGCGACACACGAAGGCCCATTGACCCACTACGCCACCATTGAAGGCGGCTCCCCCCGCATCAGTGAACGCACCGCACCCGTGATTGCCGTACCCACCACCAGCGGAACGGGTAGCGAGGTGGCGCGTGGAGCCATCATCATCGTGGACGACCATCGCAAGCTGGGTTTTCATTCGTGGAACCTGGTCCCCAAGGCCGCCATCTGCGATCCGGAGCTGACCCTGGGGCTGCCGCCCATGCTGACCGCCGCCACCGGAATGGATGCCATTGCCCACTGCATGGAAACCTTCATGTCCGCTGCGTTCAACCCACCTGCAGACGGCATTGCCCTGGACGGACTGCAACGTGGCTGGGCCAGCATCGAACAAGCCACCCGTGATGGCTGCGACCGTCAGGCACGGCTGCAGATGATGAGCGCCAGCATGCAGGGGGCCATGGCCTTCCAGAAGGGGCTGGGCTGTGTCCACAGCCTCAGCCATAGCCTGGGCGGAATCAACCCCCGTCTGCACCACGGCACCCTCAACGCCATGTTCCTGCCTGCGGTCATCCGCTTCAACGCTGCCTGTGAGAGCGTGGCATCCGAGCGACGGCTGGAGCGCATGGCCCATGCGATGGGACTTACCTCTTCGGGCGATGTAGCCGCCGCCGTCGAAGAAATGAACCAACGACTCGGCCTGCCTACGGGACTGGCCGCGCTGGGAGTATCTCCAGACATCTTTGAACAGGTGATTGATGGCGCCATGGCGGACCACTGCCACAAGACCAACCCACGCATCGCCAGTCGGGAAGACTATCGGGAGCTGCTGGCGCAAAGCCTCTGACTCGCCACCGTCACTACCCCCGCGCCACCCCTGGGACACGGCCCAAGCGCCTTACACTCGGCCCCCAGATCTGCTGCCAAAGGGGCATTTACATCCTCCAGGAACCTGCTCAAGGTTTTGCCGGGGGAAAATGTCAGCCTCTCGGCATGACAGGCCGTTTGTGACCGCCCCATGCAACCTTCCGATACCCCCTCGATCCGCTGGCAGGCCAGCCACGTGTACCTGCGCGTGTTCATACCGCTGCTGTTGGTCATCGTGGTGGTGGGCATTTTTCGCTATCAGCACCTGATGCGCACCGAGGTTGCCGCGGCCAACGAACGCTCCAAGGCAGAGGCCACACGCATTGGAGAGGCGCTTTTGGAGGCGCTGCAGCGAATCCCGCCCGAGCAAAAGGAACAAGTCCAGCAATTGCTGCAAGACAGCACGGTTTACTTCGCCCCCCAGCTCAGATCTGTGCAGTGGCAAATACCGGGCCAGACAACACTGGTTGCCCAACGCCCTCCGGCGTCTTCCGAAGCGCCGGGTTGGTTTGTGCGGCTGGCTGACCTGGGAAGCGCCGAGCTGGAACTGAAACAGGAGTTGCCAGACACCTCGATGGGCACTCTGACAGTCTCTTTGCAAGCCTCTGTCTTCACAGACGAGATATGGCAACACCTCAGGCAGCAGTCCCGGTTTTCGCTTTTCAACATTCTGTTTGTGATCACCTTGCTGGGGCTGCTGGTGAGCAGGCATGTGCAGCTGGTGGGCCGGAGCCTACGCGCGCTGCGCCAGCTCCAGCGGGGACAGCCGCAGGTTCGCATGAGCGTCACGGGCATGCCTTCTGAGCGGGCGGTGGCAGAACAATTCAATATGGCGGCCGACAAGCTCCAAAGCCAGTGGGAAGAACTGCAAACCACATTGCGGCAGCAGGCTGAACAACTGGAACTGGCGAAGCTACTGATTGCAGCAACACCTCACCCAGTCACGCTGCGCAAGGAAGACGGTACGTGCATTGACGTGCAGGAAGAGTGGATGCAGCGCTTTGGAGAAAGTCTTCCCGTGGTCAACGCCGTGGCGGAGGAATCCGGGCAACAGGATTCGCCTGCTCCTGCAAAGCTGGCACCCGGGGGGCAATCCCGCTCCCGCCTTGACCCCCCTGCCCCCCCTGAGCCCATGACCGGTGCCATCGCCCATCTGGTCACGGCCAGTGATCGGCACCGTGCACAAGAGGCCCTGCGCCGGGCACACCAGGCAGGCATCACACCGCCCCCCCTCGTTCCGGGAGGGGACGGCGTCATCACCACCGACCTTCAGGGTCATATTGAAACCATCAACGAAGCAGCGCAGTTTTTGACGGGGTTCAAAACCCATCAAGCCATGGGACGGCCGCTGGAAGAGGTGTTTCGTCTCGCTCAAACCCCATCGTTGCCTGCACCTGCTGACGGGCAAAGCGGCGGCACGGGGGACGCCCTGGCATCTCACCCGGTGCTCATCCATCGGTCGGGCGAGCGCTATGCCATCGCCTACACAGCCTCCCCTATCCGTAAAAGCAATGGGGTGGCTGTGGGATGTGTGCTGGTGTTCCATGACGTATCCGAGAGCCGTCACTTCCGCCACACCATCTCCTGGCAGGCTCACCATGATGCGTTGACCGGCCTGCACAACCGTGCAGCGCTGGCTGAACACCTGACGCACGGCATCTTCAATGCACAGAGGCATCACACGCTGCTGGCCGTGTGCATGCTCGACCTGGACCATTTTGAGGAGATCAACAAGCTCCACGGCATGGCAACGGGTGACCGGGTGCTGCGCGAGGTAGCACTGCGGCTGCGGGCGATGACGGGCGCGCATGACGCAGTGGCTCGCATGGGCGGTGACGAGTTTGTCGTCATGCTGGGGCAACAGACCGACCGGGCCGCGGTGCAGGCGCAGGCCCAGGAGCTGTTGGCGCAGCTCGCCCAACCCTACGCCATAGATGAGCTTCAACTGACCATTACCGCCAGCATTGGCATCGCCCTGTATCCGCAGGTAGACGCGACGCCAACCGCCCTGCTTCGCCACGCTGACCAAGCCATGTGCCTGGCCAAGCATTCAGGGCGACAGCAGATCCACATCTTTGATCCGGTTACGGACGCGGCAACGCCCACCCCACACACGCTGCAAACCCGCATCGCCCAGGCACTGCGCACCGGCGAAATGCGCCTGCACTACCAGCCCCAAGTGCGCCTGGACACAGGTGAAGTGTGTGGTGTGGAGGCGCTACTGCGCTGGCAGCACCCCGATCTGGGCATTCAGGGACCAGAGCAGGTGCTGCCCTTGATCGAAGATGCTGATCTGGCAGCCGAGCTGGGTGAATGGGTGCTGAAAGAAGCGCTGGCACAACTGCAGCAATGGCACGCCCGGGGCTTGAACTGGACCGTCGGGGTCAATATCGCCACCCCCCATCTGCTGCGCAGCAACTTTGCAGCCCGCCTACATGACCTGCTGGCCCTGTTTGAGCCGCTCCCCACCCACTTGCTACAGCTGGAGGTGAAAGAAAGCGCTGGTTTGCACGATCCCCAGGCTGTGCACTCCGTGATGAAGGATTGCAGGGACCGGCTGGGTATTCGCTGGGCGGTGGATGATGTCGGCATTGGGCAGGCCACCTTGGCCTGGGTGGCACAGCTGCCCGCGGACACTCTCAAGATCGATCAGTCCATCGTGAAGGCGGCTTTGCACAGCGCGGAGGATGCGGCCATCGTCAGCACCATGGTGACCATGGCCGAGGCCCTGCAGTGGACTCTGGTGGCGGAAGGCGTGGAGTCTGTGCCCCACTGCCAAACACTGCGCAAGCTGGGCTGCCACACGGCACAAGGCTATGCCATCGCCCATCCCATGCCCGGGCGAGAGCTGGCCGACTGGGCTCGGAGCTATCAGCGCAGCCTTTCTCAGGAGTCGCTGTCGCGCTGACGTCGGTTTGGCAAGCGGCAGGTCAGAGAGAACTCACCTGCCGCATGTCCGGACGTTCAAGCCACTGGGCAAACTCGTCCGCGAGCTGTTGCGCTGCGCTCGTAGCAGCCTGCCAGGCGCGCATCCGGCCCGGCAAGTCATGTCCGTAATGCACAAAGTCCTGACGGTCTGGCAGTTTGGCATGAGGCAAGGTCTTTACCCACTCCGGGTCGGGGCAGAGAACAATCATGGACTCCAACGCCTGCGTGCTTTTATGCCGCCAGCGCAGTGCCTTGTCCAGCCAGCCCGGAACCACCTGGCGTTGGAAATGGGGGTACAGCACCAAGCCTGCGCATTTTTGCGCATCGCCATCGGCAGCATCGGATTGCGTACGAGAACTCGCTGCAGCGCCCGCTCTATCAGCGCGGGCAGCTACATTATCCATAGCATCCTGATGCAGATTGAACTGCAGATGCATGTGGTAGTCCGTCAGCCCGCCATCCCAGTACGCGCCACGCGGAGCCCCGTCAATGTGGGGTACGGCCCGCAGTACAAACGGTATGGAGCAGCTTGCCTGCAAAGCCGCCCTGAAGTTGCCTTCGGTCAACGCCACCTGCCGGGTGCGAAAGTCTGCTGTGCCAAAAGGAAGCGGAGCCACCCCGCCTGGCCCCTGCATGGGTGAAGAAAAGACCACCCGCTCCAGCCAGGCACCCAGCGCCTTGCGGTGCAGGGCGTTGCTGAGAAATGCACCCAGATATCCCACAGGAGTTGCCAGCGGGTGTTCCCGCCCCAGCATGTGACGTCCACGCGCCGCGATCAGGTGCAATCGATAGCGAGGGTGGTGCAGAACCTCACCCACCCGACCCGCGTAGAACGTCTGCAGGTTTTGGGAAAACAGCTCACTCACCAGCTCCGCTGGAGGGCGCTTCTTGCCCGGCGGCACTTCGTAATGCTGGCGGATATACGCGTCCTCCAGAGCTTGCAGGGCTGCTTCAGGGTCATCGAGACATGCCGTAGCCATGCGCCAGGCACCAATCGAAGCACCCACCAAGTGCACCGGTTGACGAGACTGCGGCAACCATTGCCCAAAAATAAATCGGTCCAAGGGCCCCAGGATCAGCCCCTTGGGGCCACCCGCAGCTGCGGGCACGGCACCCACATCGTGAGGCCGCAAACCATGTTCGGCGAGGTGGGCCAGGGCGTGCGGCCCGGCGTGAATACGCAATGCTCTCATGCAAGGATTGTCGCCGCGCGGCTCACCCTGCGGAGCCGCTACACCATGTAGTCAGCAGCATCAGGCCGCGCCGTCCAATCGATCGGGTCCTGTTGGAGCACCATATCGATATCCAGGCCCAGCACCAGCCCCACCTCTCCGGGAAAAGAAACCGCCAGTTCCTTGTCTGAATACTGGGCTTCGCGTGCGCGCACTCGCCAGGATGCGAGGTGTATTACCCCCGCCAATGGTTCGTATGCAGTATTTTCAAAAGGGGCTTCGTGGTACTGCAACGCGTCTACCACCACTTGGGGCAACAGCCACCGGCGTGCCAATGCAGCCGAGACATCGCTGTAGCAAAAGCCAAAAATCTTGTGCTCCACCTTGCCACGGCGCATGTCCAGCGGCGACACCAGCGTGTTGATGGATTGGGCCTTGTCGGGCCTGGCAAGGTGGATGACCAGTTCGCCCAGGCCGTGCAAAAGGCCTGCGGTATAGGCTGCCGTGGGATGCTGATACACCACACGCGCCAGCGATTGGGCCAGTTTGGCCGTATGCAGGCTGTAGCGCCAGAACTGCTGCAGGTTGACACCCGGAATCGACCGGGTTGCCGTACCTAGCGTGGCCGTGGAGACCAGGGCGCGCAACTGCCCCACCCCCATCAAAGCCAGCGACTCTGCAATGCCCGCCACTTGACGGGACATCTGCAGGGCTGGCGAATTGGCCGCTTCCAGCAACCGGGCTGCCAGCGCGGGGTCTGAACCAAACAGCAGATTGAGCCGACGCAAGCTGGGCTCCGGGTGGGCCAGCTCGTTCATCAGCAAAGCCACCGTGCGCGGCAAGCTAGGCAATGCCACGGGTTGGGCCAGCAGTGCGTTCAGCTCCATGGATCAGGCGATGCCTCGGTTGGTGTTGCGGCGATTATGGCCTTGGCACCCACGGCCCAAGCCCCAACCGCCGCAGGCAGAGTTCAACGCCCCTTGGCCTGTTGCAATTTGGCAAACGCAGAGGCCATGGCCGACTGCTGCACAGGCTCCGGTGCACGGCGCTGGGGTTGCGCATAGCCCCGCCCTGCACCTTCAAAGCGGTTGTCACGCGAGGCCCCACGGTCGCCCTGCCGCGGTGGTGCGTCGCCCAGCTTCATCGACAGGCCGATGCGCTTGCGCTCCACATCCACCTCCATGACCTTGACCTTGACGATATCGCCCGTCTTGACCACCTCGCGCGCATCGTTCACAAACTTGTGCGCCAGCTGGCTCACGTGCACCAGGCCGTCCTGATGGACCCCCAGGTCCACAAACGCGCCAAACTGGGCCACATTGCTCACGGTGCCTTCCAGAATCATGCCTTCCTTCAGGTCCTTGATGTCTTCCACGCCGTCATTGAAGCGCGCCACCTTGAAATCAGGGCGGGGATCACGGCCAGGCTTTTCCAGTTCAGAGAGGATGTCCTTGACGGTGATGACGCCAAACTTCTCATTGGCAAACAACTCTGGCTTCAGGGTCTTGAGCATGTCTGCGCGCCCCATCAGCTCGGCCACTGGCTTGCCGGTTTTTTCCATGATCTGCTCGACCACGGGATAGGTCTCGGGGTGGACGCCCGTCATGTCCAAAGGGTTCTCGCCGCCTCGGATGCGCAGGAACCCCGCGCTCTGCTCAAACGTCTTGGCACCCAGTCCTGCCACTTCCATCAGCTGCTTGCGGCTCTTGAATGCGCCATTGGCCTCGCGCCAACGCACCACGGCCTTGGCCACGCTGCCCGACAGGCCCGACACACGGCTGAGCAGCGGCACGCTGGCCGTGTTCAGGTCCACGCCCACCGAGTTCACGCAGTCTTCCACCACCGTGCCCAGGGTGCGTGCCAGCTCGCTCTGGTTCACGTCGTGTTGGTACTGGCCCACGCCGATGCTCTTGGGGTCGATCTTGACCAGCTCGGCAAGGGGGTCTTGCAAGCGGCGGGCGATGGAGGCTGCGCCGCGCAGGCTCACGTCCACATCGGGCATCTCCTGGCTGGCGTATTCGCTGGCGGAGTACACCGATGCCCCAGCCTCGCTCACCACCACCTTTTCAATCTTGCGATCCGCCTTGGCGGCCATCTTGATCAGGTCGGCAGCCAGCTTGTCGGTCTCGCGGCTGGCCGTGCCGTTGCCGATGGCGATCAGGTTCACGCCGTGCTTTTCACACAGCTTGGCCAGCGTGAACAGCGATCCATCCCAATCGCGCTTGGGCTCGTGCGGGTAAACCGTGGCGGTGTCCACCAGCTTGCCGGTAGCGTCCACCACTGCCACCTTCACGCCTGTGCGGATGCCTGGGTCCAGGCCCATCACCACGCGCGGGCCTGCAGGGGCGGCCAGCAGCAGGTCGCGCAGGTTGTCGGCAAACACCTTGATGGCCACCTTCTCGGCCTCGTCGCGCAGGCGCGCAAACAGGTCGCGCTCGGTCGATAGGCTCAGCTTCACGCGCCAGGTCCAGGCCACGCATTTGCGGATCAGGTCGTCCGCCTTGCGGCCCTGGTGGCTCCAGCCCAGGTGCAGGGCGATCTTGCCTTCGGCGATGCTGGGCTTGCCCGGCTCGGGCTCCACCGGCAGCACCAGCTTGGCTTCCAGAATCTCCAGCCCGCGCCCACGGAACACCGCCAGCGCGCGGTGCGAGGGCACGCGGCCGATGGGCTCGTCGTAGTCAAAGTAGTCGCGGAACTTGGAGACCTCGGGGTCGTTCTCGTTTTTGGATTCGACCTTCTTGCTGCGCAGCAGGCCCTCGGCCCAAAGCCATTCACGCAGGTTTTGCACCAGCGCAGGGTCTTCAGCCCAGCGCTCACTGAGAATGTCACGCACGCCGTCCAGCACAGCGGGCACGGTCGAGAAATCGGCGCCTGGCTTGCCATCGTCCAGCACTTCAGGCGGCTTTGTGAAGGCTGCGGCCTCCACGGCAGGGTCCAGCGTGGGGTCGGCAAAGAGCTTGTCGGCCAGCGGCTCGATACCGAACTCGCGGGCAATCTGGCCCTTGGTGCGGCGCTTTTGCTTGAAGGGCAGGTAAATGTCTTCCAGCTCCTGCTTGGTCGGAGCAGCAGCAATGGCGGCACGCAGCGCGTCGGTCAATTTGCCCTGCTCATCAATCGCCTTGAGCACGGCCACGCGGCGGTCTTCCAGCTCGCGCAGATAGGACAGGCGCGCCTCCAGCTCACGCAGCTGAATATCGTCCAGCCCGCCCGTCACTTCCTTGCGGTAGCGGGCAATGAAGGGCACGGTAGCACCTCCGTCCAGCAGCTCCACCGCTGCACGTACCTGCTGTTCTCCTACTTTGATTTCTGCGGCCAGCTGCCGGATGATCTGCTGCATGTGTGGCGAACTCTCTGAGACTCAAACAAACGGAAAAGGCGAAGCGCGGGAGTTTGCCACAGAGGATCTGCACCAGAGTCTGTTTACGATCTCGCAGGGGATCGCGTTGAAGCGCAATCGGGATGAGTGGTTGCTTCGGGTGCGCCGCATGGGTTCATGCCCATGCAAGCAGCCGGAGCATTCAATCGCCCGATTTCGCTCCAACCCTCCGGGCAGCGGTCTTTGCGGGCGGTCTGCTGCGTTGCGGCGCTTGTGGATAGCCAGGCTATCCACTGCGCACCGCGCCTGGCAGCCCATCCCGAAAAGACCGCTGCGCGACCCCTGGGAGATCGCAAACAGGCTCTAATCCGCCCCGCTCCTAGATCCTTTGACGCTACGGACTGTTACACCGCGCCTTGATGCAAGAAGACCTTTTTGGCGAACCGACTCTACCTCCGCCATCGCCTGCAGACAAAGAGCAACCCCACAGCCAGGCCCCAGCAAAGCCTGCCCGACGAAAAGCAGGGCTGCGCGTGGCTGCAGCAGAGCAGCCAGATGCTGTCCATGCCTTGGCGGCTGCCCTGCCCCCCAGCTTGCGGCTGGGCACTTCGTCCTGGACTTACCCCGCCTGGAAAGAGCTGGTGTGGGACGCGGAATATGAGGAAACCCAGCTCTCCAAGCAAGGTTTGGAGGCCTATGCGAAGCACCCGCTGCTGCGCACCGTAAGCCTGGACCGCAACTTTTATCGGCCACTGACGGTGAGCCAGTACCTGCGCTATGCCGAGCAGGTACCAGACGACTTCCGGTTTGTGGTCAAAGCACCCTCGCTGGTTACCGATGCTCTGGTCCGTGCGGAAGATGGTCGCGGCAAGCAGGCCAACCCCGCCTTTCTGAGCCCGCAACTCGCCTGCAGTGAGTTTGCAGAGCCAGCGCTGGAGGGGCTGGGGGCAAAACTGGGAGCGCTGGTCTTTCAGCTCAGTCCCTTGCCGCAGGGCCTGCTGCACCGCCTGCCCGCCGTTCTGGAACAGCTCAGGACCATGTTGCAGGCGCTACCCGCACTGCAGCCCAGAGCGCCAGACGCAGTCGTCGCGGTAGAGGTTCGTGACCCCGAGTGGCTGATCCCCGAATTCGCAGCCGTGCTGCGCGAAACCGGAGCCACCTATTGCCTGGGTCTGCACCCCAAACTGCCACCCCTGGCGCACCAGTTACCCGTGCTGCGCGCTCTATGGCCCACGCCTTTGGTGTGCCGCTGGAACCTCAACGTCATCCACGGGCCCTACGGCTACGAAGAGGCGGAGCAAAAATACGCGCCATACGACAGGCTGCGAGATCTGGACCCAGACACCCATGAGGCGCTGGCGAAGGTGATCCAAGGCGTGACCGGAGCCGGTCACAACGCCTATGTGACCATCAGCAACCATGCCGAAGGATGCGCGCCACTGACAGTGCAAAGGCTTGCACAACACGTATCCCGCGACAAACCAGCTTTTTGATCAGTATGTTTTTCAGCCCCTAGCGCTTATAGGAAAAGCGCAAGCAGCTATAAAAAGCATAGCAATCAATTCTCCAATTGCGGCAAGTCAGCACCGCCTGTGGCCTGATGTGACAGACGGAACTGGGCTACCGCATCCACCATTTGCTCGGCCTGGGTACGCAAGCTGCTGGCGGCAGCGGCCATCTCTTCCACCAAGGCCGCGTTTTGCTGGGTAGTCTGATCCAGCTGGGTGACGGCAGTGCCGACCTGTCCCACGCCGGAGCTTTGTTCGTTGGTGGCCGCGCTGATTTCGGAGACGATGTCCGACACCCGGCGGATGGCATTGACCACTTCGCCCATCGTGGTGCCTGCCTTGTCGGCCAGCACCGATCCCTCCTGCACCATGGCGCTGCTGGCTCCGATCAGTTCCTTGATGGCCTTGGCCTCTGCGGCGGTGCGCTGCGCCAGGCTGCGCACCTCACTGGCCACCACGGCAAAGCCGCGGCCTTGCTCACCTGCACGGGCTGCCTCTACGGCAGCATTCAAGGCCAGGATGTTGGTCTGAAAAGCGATGCCGTCGATCACACCGATGATGTCGGCAATCTTCTGGCTGCTGCTGTTGATGTTGTGCATGGTGGAGACCACTTGGGCCACCACCTGCCCACCCTCCTCTGCCACCTGACTGGCACCTACGGCAAGTTTGCTGGCCTGCACAGCGTTGTCGGCGTTGTGACGAATGGTGGAGCCCAGCTCTTCCATGCTGGCCGCCGTCTGTTGCAGAGAACTGGCCTGGGTTTCCGTCCGGGCCGAAAGGTCGTGATTGCCCTGCGCGATTTCGTGGCTGGCAGACGAGACGCTTTCGGCACTGCGACGCACCGTGGCAAGGCTTTGCGCCAGACGCTGGCGAAAACCCTCCATGGCCTGACCCAGCGCACCGATTTCATCGTTGGACTGGATATCCACCGGCTGGGTCAAGTCTCCTTGCGAGAGATGCACCAGCGCTGCACTGAGACGCTGCACCGGTCTGCCCACCAGCCTGCGGGTGGCGTAGATGAGCACCAGGGTCAGCAGAACGAGCGCCGAAAAGACGCCCACCCACAGCCAGATCAGCACCACGCGGGCATCTTCCATCATTTCAGCCAGGGGTGCCTCAGCCAGGATGACCCAGTTCCAGGGTTTGTAACGTTCGACTGCGACAAAGTGCCGCCCGTTCTTGCTTCCCCCCGATCTCGGCGTCCAGGAAGTTTCAAATTCAGCGGCCTGCTCCTTGGCTGCGACCATTCCCATCCAGGCGTTGCCTTCTTCCGTTTTCTCGTCCACAGGCGCAGTAGCTGCAGACAGCCCGGACAGCTTGCCCCGCGCTGGACCTGAGGACACGTTGACGGCATACACCGCACCACTGTCAAAGAGCTTCTGCCCCGCCATGGCCTGCCCGAGCTTGTCGAGAATGCCGCCGATGTCTGTGCCGATGAACAGGATGCCAATCGTCTGGTTGCCCGCCCGGATGGGCTCATACACCGTCATGTACTCCTTGCCAAAAAGGCTGGCTCTGCCGATGTAGGTCTTCCCCTCGTTCATCAGTGGATAGGCAGGGTGATTGCGATCCAGCAGGGTCTTGTAGGCTCGCTCGCCGTCCTGCTTCTTCAGCGACGTAGTAACACGCACGAAGTCATCGCCCGTGCGGGCAAAGATGGTGGCAATGGATCCCGAGCTGTTTTTGGTGAAACGATCCACGACCTCGAAATTGCCGTTCAGCGCAGCACCGCCGTAGCTCAGCACGGCCTCCTTTTTCCCATCCCCCCCTTCAGACTCGGAAACACTGAAAGACTCTGGAAAGTTGGCTTTGAACTGCCCAAAATCCCGGCGCGCCTGGTCTTGCGCTGTTTCATCAAAGCTCTGAACCAGGGTGCGCACCTGGGCCGCATACTGGCGCGTGGCAGTGCGGGAGATGTCGCCAAAATCCTGCCAGATGAACACGCTGACCACGGTCATCGTGCCCAGCAAAACCAAAAGCAGGCTAAGAAGCGCTGCTGCAGACAACTTGAACGCGACAGATCGCCGGGGAGTGGAGTTCATAGCACCCTCTGCATATTTAATTTTTATATCAATTCAATCACTTAAAAGAGCGAAATGCAAACTTTGCTTACATGATATTTACAAAATTGATATTGATATAAATCAATATCAAAAAGAAGAGAACTTTTTACAACAATTGCCATTCGTGTTTACCCCTAACTTCGTTCTGCAATGAGCCGCCCTCGCCTTCCTTTTTTGCCCATACCCATGCGCGATGGTGTGAGCCCCAGCTCTGTGGTGCTCCCCCAGAAGGGACCTGCGACCGTGCTGGAATTTCTGGCAACTCATTTGCGGGCTATTTCCCAGGAGGAGTGGCATCGCCGTTTGCTGGCCGGGGATGTGGTGGACCACGCTGGCGTGCCTATCGCACCCAGCCAGGCATTTGCGCCGGGCGCGCGGCTCTTCTACTACCGCCATCTGGAGCACGAAGCGGAGTTGCCCTTTACCGAGCAGGTGCTGTACCAGGACGAGCACTTGCTGGTGGCGGACAAACCGCACTTCATGCCGGTCACCCCTACTGGCAAATACGTGCAGCAGTCCCTTCTGGTGCGGTTAAAGCGCCAACTGGGGCTGCCAGAGCTCTCCCCCATCCACCGAATTGACCGGGATACCGCTGGCCTGGTGCTCTTTTCTGTTCAGCAGGGCACGCGCGGCGCATACCAGACGCTGTTCCGCGATAGAGCCATTCACAAGCACTACGAGGCTGTCGCTCCATACAACCCAGCCATGGTGCTACCGATGGATTACGCAAGCCGCATGCAGGAAGCGCCTCAGTTTTTCCGCATGCAGGAGGTGGCAGGTGAACCCAACAGCCTCACCCACATCGAGCTGAAGGCGATCCATGGAGACTGGGCGCTGTACCAGCTGTCACCCATCAGCGGCAAACGCCACCAGCTCAGGGTGCATATGGCGGCGCTCGGTCTGCCTCTCCGCAATGATCCGTTTTACCCGGAAGTCAACGACCCACCAGAGGGCGACTATTCGCGCCCGCTTCAGCTGCTGGCGCGTAGCCTGCATTTTCAGGACCCACTGACAGGCGAGCTGCGGCACTTTGAAAGCGCAAGACAGTTGCAGTGGCCACCGCCCACCAGCACACCCTAGGCAACGCCCTACAATCCGCAACCGCCTGGGGACTTCCCGGTCTCCAGGCCTGCTAGGGGTGTCGCCTGTTTGGCGTTACCAGTGCTGGGAACCATGCGCAAACATCTCTTCCTTTCCCGGAGTGCTGGACAACGTCAAGGGGCGGCTGAGAGAGTCCCTTTGAACCTGAATGCACTGAAGGCAAAGCCCGCTTTGCCCACAGTCCGAGATCATCCTCGCGCAGGGAAGCGATACCGTGTGGCCCGTCGCCAAAAGGCATGGCCAGTTCGGGCGCGTTTTCCGGCGCACACCCGATTTGCCACGGAGTTTCCACATGCCATCGTCCGAACCCGGTATCCCGTCTAACGAAGCTCTACGCCCCGTACCGGCGGGCGAGCGCGTCTTCCGTTGGCATGACCATGCTTCGTTGTGGTTCAGCCTTGGGGTTGGGCTGCTGGTCATGCAAGTCGGGGCCTACCTGATGCCTGCGCTTGGAACGCAAGAGGCCATTGCCGCCATCGTTGCAGGATCGGTCATCGGCGCAGGCCTGCTGGGTTGGGTTGCCCGCCTGGGCTGTGACAGCGGCCTGGCCAGCGCAGGCCTCATGCATGCCGTCTACGGGCGCAGCTTTGCGGGACTGCCCATCGGGCTCAATATTGTTCAGTTGATGGGCTGGGGAACGTTTGAACTGGTGGTCATGAGAGATGCCACCGTGGCCATCGGCGGGCAGGCTGCAGGGCTGTCAGGATCGCATTGGCCCGTTCTTGCAACGCTGCTGTGGGGAGCAGTGGTGATGGCGCTTATCAGCGGGTCCATGGTGCGTCTGGTGCGCAAGGTCGTGGCACGCGTGGCTTTGCCCCTGGTGGTGCTGTCGTTGCTGTGGCTGAGCTGGCAATTTCTCATGCTGGCTCATGCCCAAGGCCTGGAAAACCTGTGGCACAGGCGCGGCGAGGGAGGGATGGCCGTGTTGCCCGCGCTGGATCTCGTCATCGCCATGCCCATTTCCTGGCTTCCGCTGGTGGCAGACTATGCGCGCCATGGCACCAGCGGTGCCGGTGCTCAGCGGGGCACGTGGCTGGGATACGCGCTCGCGAACATCTGGTGCTACGCCTTGGGGGTACTGGTGGCGTTGACGCTGCCATCCAAAGACCTGGTTCAGGCCCTGCTGCTAGCCCAGGGCGGCCTGATTGCCCTCTCTCTGATACTGATTGACGAGGTGGACAACGCTTACGGCGACGCCTACTCAGGTGCAGTCTCCGCCCACAGCCTGCTGCCGCGCTGGAGCGTACGCCGCTGGGGCCTGGGCATGGCAGCCGCTTGCACCGCCATGGCACTGGTGCTGCCTATGCACAGCATCGAGCCGTTCCTGTTGCTGCTCAGCTCGGTATTTGTGCCGCTGTTCGGTGTCATCCTCGGTCGCTTGGCCTTCGGTGCGAACACGCTGGCGTTGCTGCAGCGCGCACCACGGGTGAACTGGCTGCCCGTAGGCATCTGGCTTTTAGGCATCGCAGTCTATCACTTGGCACCTCGCCTCGTGCCCGAAGCAGGCTCTGCCTTGCCTGCGCTGTTCTTGAGCTTTGCCGTCGCTTGGGCTACGCGCCCAAGGCACTAACAACGTAGGCCATTACAGCACCCGCTGCGCCACGGGTGCATAACCGTGGTTCAGCGGGCCGTGCCCCTGGCCGGTCACCACATCAGCACCTGCAGCGATAGCCCCCAGGATGTAGCTGCGCGCTTGCTCCACGGCTTGCTGCAAGGGCAAACCCAAGGCAAGGTGTGCAGCAATGGCAGATGACAGCGTGCAGCCTGTGCCGTGACCGTTATGGGTGGCAATCCGCGGAGATTGCAGACGGTGAAGGGCCTGGCTGCCACGCACGGCCAGCACATCCACCACCAGATCGCCTGGCAAATGCCCCCCCTTGAGCAAAGCCGCGTTCGCGCCCAAGGACACAAGATCCAGCGCCGCAGTCTCCAGCATTTCCACCCCACTGACCTGCCGCTTGAGCAACCAGCCCGCCTCATCCAGGTTGGGGGTGATCACCTCAGCCAACGGGAAAAGCTCACTCACCAAAACGCCCACCGTTTCCTCCGCAATGAGGCGGTCACCGCTGGTAGCGACCATCACCGGATCAAGCACCACATGCGGCAGGCGATAGGAGCGGATGGCTTGCGCCACGATCTCCACCACCTCGGGGGAATGCAGCATGCCGATCTTCACAGCGTCCACGCCGATGTCCTGCACCACGGCATCAATCTGGGCCTTGAGCATCTCAGGCGGCACGCCATGAATGCCCGTCACACCACAGGTGTTTTGTGCCGTGATGGCCGTAATGGCAGTCATGCCATAGCACCCCAGCGCACTGAGGGTCTTGAGATCGGCCTGAATGCCTGCTCCACCGCCACTGTCAGAGCCAGCAATGGAGAGAACACGTGCGTATCGACGGCCTGCTTCGGGCCTGTGGCTGTGAGAAATCATGGCAAAAATTATGGCCTATGCGCCAGGTCAAGCGCAGCAAAAGAAGGATGTGCTGTAATTCTTTTCTCGGACGAAACAGGGGTGTCCTGCCGCAGCAATGCGGTGTGTGGCTGAGAAATACCCTGGGGCCCGCTGGCACCAGCACTGCGCCCCGCTACCCGATCCAGATCATGCTGGCGTGGGGAGTTTCCTTCAACGGCACGGAGCCTTCCGTTTTGTCCACTGTTGCCCTTTTACAGACGGACGTTGCACGGACCTATGCCATTACCTTCTTCCTCGTTCACCATCCTGGGTGCCGGCCTCATGGGCCGGCTGCTTGCGGTAGAACTGGCCCGCCAGGGCCACAGGGTGGACATCTACGATGCCGGTGGCCCTGCGGCCGAACACTCCGCGGCAACCGTGGCTGCGGCCATGCTGGCCCCTCTGGCCGAGTCCGCCATTACAGAACCGGGTGTGGTACGGATGGGGCATTACGCCCTGCCACGTTGGCAGCAGATTCTGGCGAGCCTGCCAGAACCGGTCTTCTTCCAGCAGGCGGGAACGCTCATCGTGTGGCACCGGCAAGATATCGCCGAGGCACAGCGCTTCACCAAAGTGCTGGAAGCCAACCAGCGCACCACCCCGGAGTTGCCTGCGCTGCAAAAACTCGACAGCACCGCACTTGCGGCTGCAGAGCCCGCTCTGGCACAGCGCTTTGCCCAAGGGCTTTACCTGCCCGGAGAAGGACAACTGGACAACCGCCAGTTGCTCGCCGCACTGGTGACCGAAATGCAGCGACTGGGCGTGCAAGTGCATTGGGGTACCTCGCGCACGCCACAGGAATTTCAACCCGGAACCCCAGGGCAACCCGACTGGCTGCTGGACTGCCGCGGCCTGGGTGCCCGCATGGATTGGACGCACCTGCGCGGCGTGCGTGGCGAAGTGGTGCGACTACACGCCCCGGGCGTCACCCTTCAGCGCCCCACCCGTCTGGTGCACCCACGCTACCCGATCTACATCGCCCCCAAAGAGAACAACGTTTTCGTGATCGGAGCCACCGAGATCGAGTCTGACGACATGTCTGCAGCCAGTGTGCGCTCCACACTGGAGCTGCTCAGCGCAGCCTATGCGGTGCACCCCGGCTTTGCGGAAGCCCGCGTCATTGAAATGGCGACCCAATGCCGCCCCACATTGCCCGACAATCTACCCGCCATCCGGCAGCCCAGCCCCAGGGTGCTGGAGGTCAACGGCCTGTACCGTCACGGCTTCATGATTTCCCCCGCCATGCTGGATGTGACGATGGAAATCCTGAACACAGGACAATCAGCGCTTTCACAACGTTTCGATCTGCGGCTGGAACTACAGCAGGAGCCACACAAAGCCCCTGCCAGCACGGCCCCTGCTCTTGCATGAAGATTTTCATCAACCAGACTCCTCACGAACTGCCCGATGGTGCCTCGGTGGCTGATGCTGTGGCGGCCATTGCCGCGCGCCCACCATTTGCTGTGGCAGTCAACACCACCTTTGTGCCCAACACGCGTTACGCAAACCATGTGCTGCAAGCGGGCGACCGGGTGGAAATCATTTCTCCTGTGACGGGCGGCTGATACCGCACATTCCATGACAACGCACACTCCCCAAGACGCCCTGGTCCTTTACGGGCAAACTTTTGCAAGCCGCCTTCTGCTGGGCACCTCCCGCTACCCCTCGCCCGCCGTACTGGAGGCTGCTGTGCGCCGCTCCCGACCCGCGATGGTGACTGCATCGCTCCGCCGCCAGGGCAGCAACCCGGCAGAAAGCGGAGCCAGCTTTTGGGAACTGCTGAACAAACTGAACGTTCCCGTGCTGCCGAACACGGCGGGTTGTCACAGCGCACAGGAGGCCATCACCACGGCGCAGATGGCACGCGAGGTGTTCAACACTCCCTGGATCAAGCTGGAGCTGATCGGGGACGACTACACACTGCAACCTGACACACTGAACCTGGTGAGCACCGCAGAGCACCTCATCAAAGAGGGGTTTCAGGTGCTGCCGTACTGCACTGAAGATCTGGTGCTGTGCCAGCGCCTTGTCGATGTAGGCTGCCAGGCCGTCATGCCGTGGGCTGCCCCCATTGGCACGGGCCGAGGCCCCGTCAACCCCTACGCTTTGCAAACCCTGCGCGAGCGTCTGGATGTACCGCTGCTGGTGGATGCGGGCCTGGGCCTGCCATCACATGCCTGCCAGGTCATGGAATGGGGCTACGACGGTGTGCTGCTCAACACCGCAGTGGCGTTGGCGCAAGACCCTGTAGCCATGGCTGGTGCGTTTGCTGACGCGGTTCATGCCGGACGCGCGGCCTACCAAGCCGGTGCGATGACTGCGCAAAACTCCGCACAACCCAGCACCCCCGTTCTCGGCACCCCCTTCTGGCACCATGATGACCACGCCTGACGCTTCCGCTCTGGCGCAAGCCATCTACACGCTGCATGCGCAGACTTTTGCCGGCTTCGAGCCGCTGCCCCGCCCCTCGCCAACCCTGACATCCGCAGCTTATCTTGCTGCGCTTGAAGCCTGTAGCAGACTGGGCTTCATACCCCACGACGCAGAGTGCCTGGCCAGAGCGTGGCATGCCCAAACCGAACGATTGGGAAAGCTGGACCCCGCACTCTGGCCCTGTGAGCCCGAAGACTTCGGCCTCCAGCCCGTGCCTCGCTCACAAAGATTCGCAGAATGCCCACCCCGCCTCGGGCTGTATGGAGTGCTGCCCGATGCACAGTGGGTGGGACGCATGGCGCGTGCTGGGGTACCTACCGTTCAATTGCGCTTCAAGTCCGCGGATCTCGACGCCGTGGCAAGAGAAGTGCGCGCAGCGGTGTCTGCAGTACAAGGCACAGGTGCGCTCCTGTTCATCAACGACCACTGGCGCGAGGCCATCGCAGCAGGAGCATATGGCGTACACCTGGGGCAGGAAGACCTGGACGCCTTGACGCCCCAAGAGCTGCAGACCCTGAGGCAATCAGGCGCGAGGCTTGGCGTCAGCACGCATGGCTATGCAGAAATGGTGCGGGCGGACGCGGTAGGCCCCAGCTACATTGCCATGGGTGCAGTGTTCCCCACCACGCTCAAGAAAATGGCAACCGCCCCTCAGGGCCTGGGCCGCCTCCACGCCTACGCCCGGTTGATGCGCCACTACCCCCTGGTAGCCATTGGAGGCATTGGGCAAGAGCAGTTCGCGGAAGTGCAGGCCACCGGCGTGGGGTCCATTGCCGTCGTTCGCGCATTGGTCAACGCAGACCACCCGGAGCAAGCAGCAACTGCACTGATGAAATCACTCCAAGGCTGAACCGGAAAAGAAAAGGCCAGCGCGTGGCTGGCCTCCGAGTGACTCCCTTGGATTGACTCCCCAGTTCAGAGTTTCTTTTCGCCAGGCTTGAGAGGCTCCAACTCCAGACTCAACTCCATCAGATCGTTGGATGAACCAAAACCGATGGGTTGCCCCGGTGGCGGCGGAGGGGTCACTGGAACGGGAGGCAAGTCGCTGATCGTGATGGGCACGGGATCAGACAGATCAATGTCCAGCGTGAAAGTGGAGGCAGGCGCTGCCACTGTGGCTGCAGGGCGATAGGCACGCGATGCACCAGCCAGCGGCGCCGGAGCGGATACCACGAGATCTGCCAGCAAAGGCGCCTGGGGCATCGTCTCAGGCCCCTTGGCTGCATCCACTTCCTGCAAGGATGCCTCGGGCTCCACGGCTGCAGACACAGGAGGTGCCGGAGGTGCGGGCGGCTCGAACCCGAACTCCAGCGCAGCCGCCAAAGAATCCAGCGGAAAGTCCGGTGTGGTGTCCATGGGACTCAAGGGCGTCAGCGCGCTCAGTGCATGTGCCGCCGCGGCCTCGAACGACTGAGGCATGGGCGTCGTCCGTTTGCGCGGTGGTGGAGCCCCCCGCGCGGTGGCAGGCGTAGTCTGTGCAATGGCCAGCAACAGCAGCAAATCGTCGTAGGCCGCCAGATCAAATGCTGTCTTGCGACCTTCACCAGATCTGTAGAACATGTGCTTTTCCAGCACATACAGCACTTCCGGCGAACTCCACTGGGCTTCGATCTCTGCTAGCGCGTCCAGGTATTGATCCAGCGACTTGCCCCGGCGGTCAAACGACGCAAACTCAGGCACATTGGCATTGAAATGCCGCATGAAACGCTGGCGCAGCACGTTGAAATCAGCAGCGCGGCTGAGTGTCCGGTAAAGACGCAGCAACTCCAGATACGCAACAGGCGAGGTTTCCTCGTGCGCGTCTATGTGCTGGCGCAACACCTCAACGGCTTGATCGTGCTCGCCCACAGAAACGAAGAACTCGGCCTGCTGCTGGATGTCAAACAGTTCCTCCGGGTTGATGATGTGCTGCAGCACGGGTTCTGGGTTACCACCCGCCACCACAGGGGTCTCAACAAAACCCGCCATCTCAGGGGTAACGTGCTCTGGCTCCAGCAAGATGTCCACGCTGCTGGCAGCAGAGGACGGTTTGGCAGCCGCAGGCGAGGATACAGGGCGCCCCCAGCGGTCGGCGGGGTGGGAAGGAACTTCTTCCAGCCGCTCCAGTTCGACAATGTCCTTGGGCTCGGCCTTGCGTTTGCTGACTGCCACCGACTCCCGCCATGAGCGGGCAGCTGTGGCAGCAGTTTGGCCGCTGCGTCGCCACATCCATGCCATACCGCCCAAAGCTGCGGCCAATGCGGCAGCCAAGGCGTAAACAATCCAGGGGTCAAAGCGTCCCTCAGCCTCGTCCAACTGACGCTGCAGCTCCACGGCGGCTGCCTGGTCGCGTGTCGTGCGAGCCTGCAACTGGGTCAGTTCGCTCTCCAGCTTGCGCCGAGCATCTACATCCTCGACTGGCGCCTGAGGATCTCTATTGAGGTTCCGCCACAGGGCTGCGGCCTGCTCACGCTGCGGGTTGGTCTCGGAAGCAGGGGCCTGCGGCAGCTCCAGAGTGGAGCGCAGGGTGAGGGGTACCTCCAGCCATGTGTCCAAAGGCTCCATGACCAGACGCGATCGATCAGCATCCTTGGGAGCTACCGCGCGCGCAGATCGGGAAGATGCCTTGTCAACACCGCCCGCCGCAGGGGCGGGACGTGCCTCCTTGCGCACCGACGGGGTGCGGTAGGGAGGACGGGGTTGTGACGAAGCCTTCGACGACGCACCAGTGTCAGCCTCGACGACCGGGGGCACTGTGCGATCACGAGCCGCCTCCACCACCAGCGGTACTGAGGCCAGAGGCGTAGTCCCTGCAGGTGCGCGCCCCCCACGCTGCAAAGCCTGAGGCGGGTCAGCCAGGAAGGTGTAGGTGCGGGTGGTGCGACCAGCGCAGCCTGCAGACAAGGTGACAAGCACGACAGGTTCGTCCACAACATTGCGAACCTGCACCCGAACGCCCGCGGCCAGAGGAGTGAGGCGGACCTGGGCATCGCTCAACGGGATGTCGCCGGCCTTCACGCTGGCCGTCACGCAGGAGGATGCGACATCCGTCCCTGCATCAGGCTGGACTTCAAAGGTCAGATCCAGCGGACTTCCAAGCACCACAGAGCCCCGGCTCGCCCCGAGCGAGAGCGCAGAAGCGCCGGCGGCAACCACCCACAAACCGGCTCCCAGAATGGCGTTACGGATTTTCACAATAAATTCTGTTTGAGGTGCGTCCCATTCTTGCACATAAGTGCGCGCCCAGGGCCACAGCCATAATGGCGCTATGAAAATTCAATTTTCCACCATCGCCATCGTGGGAGCCGGGGCCATGGGCCGGGGCATCGCGCAAATCGCTGCACAAGCTGGCAGCCAGGTCTGGTTGCTGGACACCCAACCTGGGGCGGCAGAAAAGTCCAGGCATTTAATTCAGGAGCAGTGGAGCAAGCTTGTAGTCAAAGAACGCATCACTGCCGAGCAAGCCAAAGCTTGGGGTGAACAGTTGCAAATAGCCAACACCGTTGCCGACCTGCAGCCCTGCCAGCTGGTGATTGAGGCAGTGGTAGAGCGACTGGACATCAAGCAAGCCCTCTTCGCAGAGTTGGAACGCACGCTGCCCGCCTCGGCCGTGTGGGCCACCAATACGTCTTCCTTGTCTGTCACGGCCATTGGCGCAGCGCTGAAGCAGCCCGAGCGGCTCGCAGGCTTTCACTTCTTCAACCCCGTTCCCCTGATGAAAGTGGTGGAAGTGGTGGCAGGCCTGAAGACAGCACCTGCCCTGTGCGAAGCCCTGACCACTTATGCACGCCAGATGGGCCACACCCCCGTGCAGGCGCAGGACACGCCAGGCTTCATCGTCAACCACGCGGGCCGCGGTTTTGGCACCGAAGCCCTGCGCATCGTGAGCGAAGGTGTGGCGGACTTTGCCACGGTGGATCGCATCCTGCGTGATCAGGTCGGCTTCAAGCTGGGCCCGTTTGAGCTGATGGACCTGACAGCACTGGATGTCTCCCATCCGGTCATGGAGTCCATCTACCACCAGTACTACGAGGAACCGCGCTTCAGGCCCAGTGTCATCACTGCGCAGCGTCTCGCGGGTGGCGTTCTTGGCAAGAAGGTGGGCGATGGTTTTTATCGCTACGCCGATGGCATAGCCCAGGTGCCGGCAGAACCACCTGCACCCGTCGTACAGGACATTCCGCCAGTGTGGGTCTCTCCCCGGGCTTCTCGCCGCATGGAGATTTACCAACTCCTGAAGGACCTGGGCGCCACCATTGAGACAGGCAGCTCGCCCTCTGTCCAAGCCATCACCCTCGTGGCCCCGCTGGGGTTTGATGTGACAACCGTGGCGGTGGTGGAACGGCTGGACCCTGCCCGCACCATCGGTATCGACATGCTGGTGGAGGAAAGCGCCACCAAACGGCGAGTGCTCGCCACCAACCCGGCCACCCGGGTAGACATTCGCAACGCTGCGCACGCCCTTTTCGCGCGGGACGGCAAACCCGTGAGCGTGATCCGTGACAGCGGCGGCTTTGTCACACAGCGCGTGGTAGCCACCATCGTCAATATCGCCAGCGACATCTGCCAGCAGGGAATCTGCTCTCCAAAAGATCTGGAAACCGCCGTGACACTGGGCCTGGGCTACCCGCTGGGGCCGCTGGCGATGGGCGACCGTTGGGGCCCCACCAACATCCTGGAGGTGCTTTTCAACATGCAGACCGTCTACGGAGACACCCGCTACCGCCCCAGCCCCTGGTTGCGCCGCCGCGGTGCCATCGGGCTGAGCCTCACCCACGTGGAAGAGAACTGACCATGCCCGCCCAATTGCTGAGCACGAGCGAAGGCCAGACCCTGGTCCTGACCCTGAGCAACCCCGAGTTGCGCAATGCCATCGAACCCACCATGTACTGGGCGGGCATCGAAGCGCTCAATGTGGCCGAGCGCAGCCCTGACGTGCGCAGCGTCGTCATTACCGGCGCGGGGGGCATGTTCTGCTCCGGCGGCAACCTGCAGCGCCTGCAGGCCAACCGCCAGCAGCCCGCGGAAGTGCAGGCGCAGAGCATTGAAGGCCTGCACCAGTGGATTGAGACTATCCGCACCTTTCCCAAACCCGTCATTGCAGCGGTAGAAGGTGCCGCAGCAGGTGCGGGCTTCTCGCTGGCCCTGGCCTGCGACATGGTAGTGGCTGCACGCAATGCTGTCTTCCTGATGGCATACAGCAACGTGGCGCTATCCCCCGACGGAGGAGCCAGCTGGAGCCTGGCCCACGCCCTGCCCCGCACGCTGGCCACAGAACTGCTCATGCTGGGCGAAAAGATGCCTGCAGAGCGCCTTCACGCCCTCGGCCTGGTCAACCGCCTGAGCAACCCAGGTGATGCACTGAACACCGCGCTGCAGCTGGCAGAACGACTGAACCAGCGGGCCCCCAATGCCCTTGCCAGCATCAAGGAACTGCTGGGCGAAGCGCCCCACCAGCCGTTGAGCACCCACCTCAACAGCGAGCGGGACCACTTCGTCAGAAATCTACACCACCCCAACGCCGGAGAAGGCATCGCCGCCTTTCTGGAAAAACGCAGCCCGCGCTACGAATGAAGCCACCGAGGCAACGCAGCCCCTGGCCTTTTGAAACGATGCCCTGTGCCCTCCGGCCAGGGCATTTTTGTTGGAGCACCAGCCATACGCTTGCAACCCATTCTTGAGAGACACACAGGTGACAACCCTCGGCAAATGGCCGGGTCCCTCACGCGACAATGAAGCTGTTTCCAGTCACGCAAAAGACAGACCATGGACGACCCGATTCTTACCATCGAAGAACGTGAAGCGATCAATTCCGGTCGCTGGTTTTCATCCCTTTCACCTTCGCTACGCCACGACATCCTCCGATGCGCCTACGTCAAACGCTACAAGGACGGCGCCCTGATTTGCGCACGCGGCGATCCGCCAGAGGAGTGGATCGCCTGCGCCCGCGGTGCCGTGCGGGTGAGCTCCACATCCATTTCCGGCAAACAGATCACGCTCACCTACGTGGAGCCGGGCATCTGGTTTGGCGACGTAGCGATCTTCGACGGGGACCGGCGCACGCACGATGCCTATGCGCATGGCGACACCACCATCCTGTGTGTGTCCAAGCCCGATTTCAAGAAGATTCTGGCCTCGCATGTGGAGTTCTACGAAGCCATGCTGCGGTTGCATGCACGGCGCATTCGCCAGCTCTACGGTCTGGTGGAAGACCTCAACACCCTGCCCCTTCGCGCGCGTCTGGCCAAGCAGCTGGTGCACTTGGTGCGCAGCTATGGCATCCCCAGCCTGTCGGATGGCAGCGAGATGCGCATCGGCCTGCAGCTGGCGCAGGAGGAACTGGCCCAATTGCTGGGAGCCTCACGCCAGCGCGTCAACCAGGAGCTCAAAGCCATGGAGCGCGAGGAAGCCATCCGCATCGAACCGGGCGGCTTGGTGGTGCGGGACCGCGAAGCGCTGATGCGCATTGCCGAAGCAGACGCCTGATCGCCCCAGCCACCCGTCTGACCGCCGGTCTGGATCAGTCGGCGGGTGGCTCTTCCACCTTTTTTGTCTCCCTCCCCACAGGCCAGTCCGCAGCGAGCAGCGGACAGGTTGCCTTGCCCGCGCACGCGTTCACAGCACAGGATGCAGTAGCGCACACCGGGCGCCCCTCCGATCCTTGCACCCACCGCACGCCAAAGCCTGTCCGCAGGGAAGGCTTGTTCACATCCCCTTCTCCCCATGAGCAACTTTGACCACTTCGTAGGCACACGCCCGGTTTCCGAACAGCACGCGTTTGACGTGGCCGCGCTGACCGAATGGCTCACCCGCCACATGCCCGGGTTTGCAGGCCCGCTCACGGTAGAGATGTTCAAGGGTGGCCAGTCCAACCCCACATACAAACTCATCACTCCGGCGGCCAGCTATGTGATGCGTGCCAAACCCGGGCCGGTGGCCAAGCTGCTGCCGTCCGCGCACGCCATCGAGCGCGAGTTTGCCGTGATGAGCGGGCTGTATGGCACCGATGTCCCCGTGCCCCGGATGCATGTGCTGTGCGAGGATGAATCCGTCATCGGCCGTGCGTTTTATGTCATGGAGTGCATGCAAGGCCGCGTGCTGTGGGACCAGACCTTGCCGGGCATGACGCCCAGCGAGCGCACGGCGATTTATGCAGAGATGAACCGCGTGATTGCCGCGCTGCACACCGTCAAGTTTGCAGAGCGCGGCCTGGCAAGCTACGGCAAGCCCGGCAATTACTTCGAGCGCCAGATTGGCCGCTGGAGCAAGCAGTATGTGGCCTCCATCACCCAACCCATCGAGGAGATGGACCGGCTGATGGAATGGCTGCCCGCCCACATGCCCGCTAGCGCACGGGATGAAACCCAGGTATCCATCGTGCATGGAGACTTCCGGCTGGACAACCTCATGTTCCACCCCACCGAAGCCCGCGTGATCGCCGTGCTGGACTGGGAACTGTCCACGCTGGGCCACCCCCTGGCCGATTTCAGCTACCACTGCATGAGCTGGCACATCCCCGCATCGCTGGGCCGTGGCATCGCGGGGCAGGACCTGGCTGCGCTTGGCATTCCTGACGAGGACAGCTACATCCGCAGCTACTGCGAGCGCACCGGCATTGCCACGCCAGACGCACTGCGGGCCGACTGGAACTTCTACATGGCCTACAACATGTTCCGCATCGCAGCCATCCTGCAAGGCATTGCCAAACGGGTGGAGGCTGGCACGGCCTCCAGCGCACAGGCCAAGGCATCAGGCGAAACCGCCCGGCCCATGGCCCAGCTCGCCTGGTCATTTGCCCAGCGCAAATAACGCTCCACACCAGCTCAACAGCCGCACAACACCTGCCGGGCAGCACCCCACCGCACACCAAGAATCACCAACGGAGAAGACCCCATGGACTTTGAATACTCCCCCAAAACCAAGGAACTGCAGGCCAAACTGCTCCAGTTCATGGACGACTACATCTACCCAGCAGAAGCCGACTACAAAGCCGAACTGCTGGCCAACACCGCAGCAGGAAAGCGGTGGACTCCCCTGAGCACCATTGAAAACCTCAAGCCCAAGGCCCAGGCTGCGGGGCTGTGGAACCTGTTCCTGCCGGTAGACAGTGCCGCCGCCTCAGGCTACGACGGCGCAGGCCTCACCAACCAGGAGTACGCGCCGCTGGCAGAAATCATGGGGCGCGTGCAGTGGTCAAGCGAGGTGTTCAACTGCTCGGCCCCAGACACCGGCAACATGGAAACCATTGCCCGCTACGGCAGCGAAGAGAACAAGGCCCGCTGGCTCAAGCCGCTGCTCGAAGGCAAGATCCGCTCGGCCTTTGCCATGACCGAGCCCGATGTGGCCTCCAGCGATGCGACCAACATCGAAACCCGCATCGAACGCCAGGGCGACGAATACGTCATCAACGGGCGCAAATGGTGGATTTCGGGCGCGGCAGACCCGCGCTGCGCCGTGTTCATCACCATGGGCAAAAGCGACCCGGACGCCCCCAAGCACTCGCAGCAAAGCATGGTGCTGGTGCCTGCGGATACCCCCGGTATCAATATCATCCGCCCGCTGAATGTGCTGGGCTATGACGACGCGCCGCACGGCCATGTGGAGATGACATTCACCCACGTGCGCGTGCCTGCATCCAACATCCTGCTGGGCGAAGGCCGGGGCTTTGAAATTGCCCAAGGCCGCCTGGGGCCTGGGCGCATTCACCACTGCATGCGCCTCATTGGCCTGGCAGAGCGCGCGCTGGAGCTGATGTGCAAGCGCGCCAGCAGCCGCGTGGCCTTTGGCAAGACGGTGGCCCAGCAGACCGTGACGCAGGAGCGCATTGCCGAGGCACGCTGCAAGATCGACATGGCCCGCCTGCTGACCCTGAAGGCCGCCTGGCTGATGGACGTGGCAGGCAACAAGGTGGCCAAGACCGAAATCGCCATGATCAAGGTGGTGGCCCCCAGCATGGCCTGCCAGGTGATCGACTGGGCCATGCAGGCCCACGGGGGCGGCGGCATGTGCGATGACTTCCCGCTGGCCTACGCCTACGCCAACGCACGCACACTCCGATTTGCCGACGGCCCGGACGAAGTGCACCGCAACGCCATTGCCAAGTGGGAGCTGGGCAAGTACGGCAGCTACGGGCGCGATGCATCCGTGCCCATCACACGCGGCTCCTGATTCAATTGCCGCCGATGCACCCCGCTGGTGGGTGCGCGCAACGCACAGCCCGTGGCGTCCCCGGACGCCACGGGCTTTTTTGCATCTGGGCTTTCCCCCGCCCACAAAAGGCAGCAACCGGGCGCGGCACAATGGCGCATTCCCGCCTTGCCCCAGCCTTGAAGTGACTAATCTGCCCTACTCCGCCAACGCGTCCACCATGACCCGCCGCCAATGGGCCAGCCGGGCGGCGAGCGCGCTGGCTTTGGGCGGTGGACTGGCACCGTGGATTCAGCCAGCGCACGCGCAAGACAGGGGTAACGGCGACTGGGACGCATCGCCCCAGGCACGGCAACTGCTGCGCTGGGTGGCCGCGACAGCCGACAACCAGCGCATGCCTTTCGTGGTGATCGACAAGCCCGAAGCCCGGGCCCATGTGTTTTCTGCCCAGGCCCAATGGCTGGGCAGCGCCCCGGTGCTGCTGGGGCTGGCACTGGGCGACCGCACCGTGCCCGGCATTGGCCAACGCCCGCTGGCGCAGGTACGCCCCCACGAGCGCACCACGCCCGCAGGCCGCTTTGTGACCGAGCCCGGACACAACCTGCAAGGCGAAGACGTGGTGTGGATCGACTACGACGCGGCCGTCTCGCTGCACCGGGTGCGCAGCGCCACGGCGGTGGAGCGGCGCCTGCAGCGCCTGGCCAGCCCGCGTGTGCGCGACCGGCGCATCAGCTACGGCTGCATCAACGCGCCAGACGCGTTTTACAACCAGCACGTAGCCCCTTACCTGGGCCAGATGCATGGGGTGGCCTATGTACTGCCCGACACGGAATCTTTTGCTACATTTTTTGAAGCTGCCAGCGCTTATTGAATAAGCGCTGGAGGGCTATTGGGCTTCAAAACTCAGTTTGAGAGCCCGAGACCCGTTAGAGCACTTTGGCCCTGTCAAACGTTTCAGAGCCTGACGCCCCCCAAAGAGCGTCAGGCGCCAAAACATCAGAACGCCACCTTCACCCCCACGCTGATGTTGCGCCCCATCAGCGGCGCAGCCGACTTGATGAACGAGGTGTGCGCGTAAGCAAGGCGATCCGTCAGGTTGTAGCCCTTGATGTAAAGCTGCCAGGGCGATCCGTTGGCCAGCTTGCCGTTGTAAGCCGCGCCCAGGTTCAGCATGCCGTAGCCAGGGGTTGCAGTTTCAAACTCGGCCACGCGGTTCTGGCGGGCCACCTGCACCCATTCCACCTGCCCCTCCCACGCAGCCCAGTTGGCGTCAAGGCGCAAACCGGCGCGGGTGGCTGGAATGCGCGGCAGGTTGCCGCCGCCGTCCAGCTTGGCGCGCACCGTGTCGCCAAACAGTGTGATGCCCAGGTTGCGGGTGATGGCCTGGCGCACCTGCCCCTCGATGCCGGTGAAGGTGGCATCAGCCTGGCTGTACTGCAGCAGTTGCAGGCCATCCAGCGCATCGAGCGTGCGGCCGTAGATGTAGTTGTTGATCTTGTTGTGGAACACGCTCACGCCAAAGGTGGTGTCGCCGCTGGTCTTTTTCAGGCTCAGGTCCACGTTCTGCGAGGTTTCCGAGCGCAGGTCGGCATTGCCCCGCTCGTAAGTGCTGGTGGCCATGTGCAGGCCACGGGCGTACAGCTCTTCTGCCGTGGGGGCGCGGCTGGCGCGGGTGAACGACGCCCCGGCAGAATACCCGGGCATGAAGCGCCACACCGCCCCGATGGACGCCGATGTGCCGTTGTGGCTGCGCTCAATGCCCGTGGTCTGCGCCTCTGCCGTCTGGCGGTCATGGCGCAGCGCGCCTTCAAAGCGCCAGTCACCCAGGCGGTATTCCTCCAGCACGAACAGGCCCGTCTTGCGGGTGATGGTGGGTTCCACGTAGGCCTCTTCCCCATCGGCGCTGAACTTGCGCTGCGAGGTCTGCACGCCCACCAGGCCCTTGAACCCGGCGATGGGCTCATGCTGCAGTTCGATGCGCGTGTCGTAGGCCTTGTTCTTGAAGGTGGTGCTGATGGCACCGTCTTCCACCTCGTCGTGCACGTAGTCAGTCACCCCGGCACGCAGGCGCAGGGCTGAGAAGCCGACAAAGGGGTTGCGCAGTTCGCCGCGCACATCCAGGCGTTCGCTGCGCAGGTCCACCACAGGCACATCCGCAGGGTCATGCACCTCGGCAGGGCCATCGGCGGGCGGGCAGCCCAACCGGTTACCCACCGCACCGCAGCCTTCAAAGCCGTGGTTGTGGCCTGGCAGGCCGTACTTGGCTGTCTGGCGGGTGTAGGCCGCGCCCAGATAGCCCCGATCACCCACCCACGACAAGCCCACGCTGCCCGTGTCGGTGCGGTTGAAGCTGCCGGGCACCTTGCTGCCGCCCGACCAGCCCTTGCCTACGCGGTAGTCATTGGCATCGCGGGTTACGCCCTCCACATGCACAGCCAGGTTGCCCGCGCCGCCGGTCAGCGATACCGCGCCCGCCCCCTCACGTGCGCCGGTGTTGGCGCGCAGCTCTGCGCTGCCTTCGTATCCTTTTTCAGGGATGGCGGTGGGAATCTTGCCGTCCAGCACATTGACCACACCACCCACGGCACCGCTGCCATAGACCAAGGCCGAGGGCCCGCGCAGCACTTCGACCTGCGTGGCGAGCAAGGGCTCAGAGACCACGGCGTGGTCGGGGCTGATGGTGGAGGCATCGTGCAGCTCGGCACCATCGCTGAGCACACGCACGCGGGGGCCATCCATGCCGCGGATGATGGGGCGGCTGGCACCAGCGCCGAAATGGCTGCTGTGGATGCCCGGCTCGCTGTTCAGCGTCTCGCCCAAGGTGGCCTCGCGGCGGCGCACCAGCTCATCGCCCTCCAGCACGGTCACGGGGGTGGTCATTTCGCTGGCACCCAGTTGCAGTCCGCTGGCAGACACCGTGACGGAAGGCAGGCTGGGGGCGGCTGCGGCAGCACTGGCATCGGCAGACGCTGCAGACTGCGCTTGCGCCAGCCCGGTACCCGCAACGGCCAGCATGGCCACGGCCATCGCCACAGGTCGCAAGGCCGGGCGGAAAGGAGAGAGGGAGGAAGTCATCATGAAGGGCCTTGAATTGAAAAATCAGCAACACCGCTGCGCAGCCCGACCAGCCCGCAGCGGTACATAACAAAACTGCCTGCAGCGCTTTACCAACAAGCGCAGACAGCTATTAAATAAGTAGCAAAAAGAAAAGTAATGGGGAGCGGCGCAGTACAGGCGCTGCCATCAGCCATCCGCCACGAACCCTCAGCGCGCACATGCGCGCATCACCGGCGAGCCAGAGCAGCACCGGGACGAAGGGCAGGAATTTGCGTAGAGAGGGTTACGCCCGCTGCAGCGGGGGCGCACGGGCTTGGAACACCGCCGCGTGCAGCGCATGCCGCGGCTCAGCCCAGAGAGAGGGGGTTGCGTGAGCCGCCTGCTGCAGGGGCAAACCCAACGAGGGTGGAAGAAGAACATCTGCCAGCGCCAGCTGGTCCAGCAGAAGGCAGTCCACGCCTGCAGCGTGGGCAGGCATGAAGCCGTCTGGCGCGGCGCCCCCCTGCCCCGCAGACTTTTGCGCCACCTCCCCGAAATCCGCCCTGCCCGGTAGAGTTGCCAAAGGGCTCCCACCGGCACGGTAGGCCGCCACATGCCCGGCCCCGTGTGCAGACCAGTGCACCGAATGGTGCATGCGGCCCAACATGGGAACCAACACCAAAGCCCACACCAGGGCGGGCAACCACCAGGCCAGCGTGGCCCTGCCCGGCCTGGCAACCGCACGCGGCCGACGCACCGCCCCGCTGCCTGAGGGCAAGCGCAACCCCAGAAAGGGCACGTTGTGCGGGACGCGGGACATGAAGTTGGGGAGCAATCTGAAATCAGTGCAGCGAGGTGCGAAACGCCGTCACTTTACCGCCTCGGCATCCACCATGCGGTAGAACAGGCCATAGGGATCGTTGGTGAGCACGCTGAACTTACCCTCGACCACCACGGGCTCAAGCGAGTAGCGCACAGGGGTCTTGGTCTTGACCTCGACCATGCTCTCCGGCCCGCCCGGAATGCAGAAGGCGCAGGTCAGAGGCACGGATGTCAGCAAAAAGTGCCGTTGGGTGGGCTTGGCATCCATGGGCACCATAAAGCCCTGAATGCGCTGCACCGTCTGGTGCATGGCCTGTTGCTGGGCGCTGAACACCGGCACCACCGCCGTCTTGGTAGTCTTCTTGGTCAGGTCGCTCAGCACCGACCAAGGCACCACATCGTTGCGCTGGGGCAAGGGGGCAATCGGGCTGTTGGGGCTGTGGTAGCCCGGGCCCGACCCCGAGGGCAAGGCGGCACCGCCCGCGCCCTGCGGCAAGGGGGAACTCAACGCGGGAGTGGCCGCCCCTTGCGCACCTGCCACACCCGACAACGCCACCAAAGCGCCCACACTGGCAGCAAGGCACAGCCTGCGCAGCCACAGGGTGGTATGCGACGGTGCGGTTGTCACATCAAAGTGCATGAGAGCTTCTCCTGGCGGCGAAAGGCAAAACGACGGGGGCTTGGAGCGGCTTGGAGCGGGTTCGAGGGCAATGGTTCACCGCAACGCAAGGCGCGCACCGGCAAAAATCAGTGCGCGTGCTTCATGCCGCAGTACTTGCCGATGGCCAGATTTTTGCAGGCGGCCTGCAGCTCCTTCATGCACTGGTCTTCGCCCTTGCCCGATTCGAGGCACTTGGCAGCAGCCTCATGTGCAGCAGCCATGGCGCGGTGGCGCTGGATGTCTTCCTTGGTTTCCTTGTCCGAGTGGGACTGGGCCAAGGCCTGGGCCCCCGCCAGTAACAGAGGGGCAAGGCACAGGGCCGTCCAGAGCTTTTTCATGGTGATTCCTTTCGGGTTGAACAAAACACAAATTTCAGAAGAGACCGGTGCTCAGGGCTGCACCAGCAAATCAGCCACATCGGTGCGGTAGGCCTGCATGGCTGGCAGCAAGGCAGCCGCCGCAGCCACCAGCCCAGCCAGCAAAGGCACGCCCGCTTCCTCGGGCAGCCACAGGGCACCCGTCACGGGCAGCAGCCCCTGTGCCTGCAGGGCCCAGCCCATGGCATGCGCCAAGCCGTGCCCCAGCAACAGCCCCAAACCGCTGGCCAACACGGCGAGCCACAGCGCCTCGCACAGCACCAGCCCTGCCACGCGCCCCGGTGGAGCGCCCAGCATGCGCAGCATGGCCAGGTCAAAGCGACGCTCGCGCACGGCATTCCACAAGGCAATGAATACGCTGAGCGCCGCCACCGCCAGCAGCACGCCACCGAAGGCGCGCAGCACATCGGCCCCCACGCCCAGCAGCCGCAGCAGGCGAGAGATTTCCATCGCAGGCGCTGCTGCCTGCATGGAGGTGTTGGCGTTGACGCTGCGCGGCAAAGACACAGCGGCCAGCGGGGTGCGGTAGCGCACCAGGGCTACGGTCACCTCACGCTCCTGCTTCAGGATTTCCAGGTCTTCCGGATCGTCAGCCGTGGCGGTTTCATGCACCAGCCAGACGGATTCGCTGCTGGTCAGGATGAGTCGGTCCAGCACGCAGCCGCAGGGCTGCAGCACCCCGCTCACGCGGTACGGATGCTCCCCATGCGCGTGCCCGCCTGCGCCCAGGCCATGGGTACCGATAAAGGTCGCCCCCACAAGGGCTGTCTGCTCGTGCCCTGGCTGCACAATGGCGCGGGCCACCGAAGCGCCCAGCACCGCGTCCATGGGCTGGCTCCACAGCGCGCCCTGGGCCATGGATGCGCCGTAGTGCGCCACATAGTCAGGCGTGGTGCCCACGATGCGAAAGCCCTGGTAGCTGTCGCCCAGACTCAGCGGTATCACCTGCGCCACCAGCGGGTTCTTCTGCAGCGCTTGCACCTCTTGCAGCGGGATGTTGCCGGTAGGCGCATCAATGTGGAACACCCCGGCCAGAATGAGCTGCAGCGGGCTGCCCTTGGCACCCACCACCAGGTCAATCCCGTTCAGGTCGCGCTCGAAGGCGCGGTCCACCTGCGCGGCCACCAGCATCACCAGCGTCATGGCCGCCAGCCCCAGCGTGAGCAGCAGCAGGTTGAGTGCAGCAGCCAGCGGCCGCGACCAGAGGTAGCGCCATGCCAAGGCAGCGATTTTTGCTATATTTTTCATAGCTTTTTGCGCTTATTCATTAGGCGCTAGAGCCTGATTTGGCTTGGGAGGATGACCTGCATTCAAGTCCAACCGCTGCAGGCGCGGCACGCCTGACAGCGCTTGCACGACGCGCTGGTCGTGCGTGGCAATCACCAGGCTGGCACCGCACGCCGCCGCGCTGCCCTGCAGCAGGGCCAGCGCGTCGGCACAGGCGTCGTCATCCAGGCTGGCCGTGGGCTCGTCGGCCAGCAGCAATTCAGGCTGCAACAGCACGGCGCGGGCCAATGCCACACGCTGGGCCTGCCCGCCCGAGAGCTGGTGGGGCCGCCGCTGGGCAAGATCCGCCACGCCCACCCGGGCCAGCGCCTCGGCAATGGCCGCATCATCGCGCGGGCGACCCGCTGCAAAGTAGGCCAGCGCCAGGTTGTCTGACACGGTCAATGCCGGGCTCAAATGCAGCTTTTGGGGCAGGAAGCCAATGCAGCGGGCACGCCAGGCATCCAGCTCTGCCCCCCTTTGGGTGCCAAGCTGAATGCCCGCCACAAACAAGTCCCCTCCGCAGGCCGCGCGCAGCCCGGCCATCAGAGACAGCCAGGTGGATTTGCCTGTGCCAGAGCGGCCCTGCACCATCAAAACGCCGCCCTGCGGCAAGTCGACATCGGCAAAACGGATTTCTGGCCCTTGCGGGTAGCGGTAGGCAAGGCCTCGGGTGCGGATCATGCTGCCGCCCCGCTGTGGAGTTGTGGCTGTGGATGTGCGCACCCTGCACAGCGACCTCTCACGGCAATGTCCACGGCAAGCCCTTCATGCCCGGCAGAAGCCAGGGCATCCAGCACCTGTTGCAGGGCAGCCTGCACGGGCTCTGCCCCCTCAGACAGACGAAACTGTCGATGGCAGTCATCGCACTCGAAGCGAGGGGCCGCACCGTCCCCCTCGGAGGGGGCCAGCGCATAACGGGTGACCCGGGCAGCGTCCACCACCTTGTGCAGCAGGCCGGCTGCGGCAAAGCGGTCCAGCATGCGATAGGCCGTCACCTTGTTGACGGGAGCCCCGAGGGCCGCCAAGCCCGCCTCCACCTCAGCCCCCGAAAAGGCCGCCTCAGGACGCAAGCGGTACAACTGGGCCAGAGCCCGGGTTGCGCGGGTGGCCCGCATCCGGGCGGGAAGCGTCCAAGCTACGTTGGCAGGGTGTTCAGAAGTCGCGGAAGGAGAAAGGACAGTCACGGCGAGCCAGAGGCATAACGCAATCGGGTTGCATTATGCACGGGCATCACAGCCGGTTGGCGCGATAACCGCACGAGCCAGCGAATCTTTCCGCCATCAGGTGTATGAATCAGTCCTTGAATCAGTCTTTGAGGTAGCGCACAAACGTCTTGCGAAACTTTTCCACCTTGGGGCCCACCACAAAGGCGCAGTAGCCAGCATTGGGGTGCTTTGCGAAATAGTCCTGGTGGTAAGCCTCCGCCACGCTGTAGTTGGACAGCGCCTGCACCTCGGTCGTGATGGGGGCGGCAAAAACCTTGTCCTGCGTCAGGCGGCGAATCATCTCGCGGGCCAACTCACCATGCTCAGGCGTCTCGTAGTAGATGCCGCTGCGGTACTGCGTGCCTACATCGTTGCCCTGGCGGTTGAGCGTGGTCGGGTCGTGGGTGTGGAAGAAGATTTCCAGAATCTCCTCCAAGCTGATCTCGTCGGCATCAAACGTCAGGCGCACCACCTCGGCGTGGCCGGTGTCGCCCTGGCAGATCTGCTCGTAGGTGGGGTTGAGGGTGTGGCCGTTGGTGTAGCCGCTTTCCACGTCGGTGATGCCGCGCACGCGGTCGAACACAGCTTCGGTGCACCAGAAGCAGCCGCCGCCGAGGGTGATGGTTTGCAGGGTCATGGAACGAATCCTCAAAGACGGGTATCAGCAGGAAGAGCCAGACATTATTCCCCGATGGTGAAAACCCTGGCCGCTTGCAGGTTCGCAACGCTGCAATCACCTTCGCGACACGCCCTCCCTCCCACACGCCTTGCGCCCCACCAGACAAGTTCGCATTGACTGGTGGGGAGTGGGTAGATACATTACTAACCAGTCAGTCAGTAAAAATGCCACGCACTACTTTGAACGATCTTTCTGCCGAAGCCGCAGCGCCCAAACGCAGTCGCCGCAAGGAGGCCCGCCCCGGCGAGTTGCTGGAGGCGGCCCTGGATCTGTTCGTGGAAAAAGGCTTTGCCGCCACCCGGGTAGACGAAGTGGCTGCGAGGGCCGGGGTCTCCAAGGGCACTCTTTTCCTTTACTTTCCTAGCAAGGAAGAGCTGTTCAAAGCTGTGGTGCGCGAGAACATTGCCGGTCGCTTTGCAGAGTGGAACACCGAGCTGGAGAGCTTTGTGGGCACTACCAGCGATGTGCTGCGCTATTGCTACCAAGTCTGGTGGGAACGCATTGGCGCCACCAAGGCGTCGGGCATCACCAAGCTGATGTTCAGCGAGGCCCAGAATTTCCCGGAAATCGCCCAGTTCTATCAGCAGGAGGTCATCCTGCCCGGGCGTGCACTGGTCCGGCGGATTCTGCAGCGCGGCGTAGAGCGGGGTGAGTTCCAGGCGATAGATCTGGACTACGGTACCTACATTGTTCTGGCACCCATGATGTTCCTGATGCTCTGGAACAACTCGATGGGACCTTGTTCCCTGCCAGACGAAAACTTTTCGCCCGAAGAGTATTTGCGCACCCAGGTGGACAACATGCTGCATGGTCTGTGCATAAGGCCCGGCCCGGCAGCCACGCCCCCTCCTGTGGCCTGTTGCCCCCCTCCGTCGACCTCATCCTGACTCCCTACGCCCCATGAAACGCTGGATCACCTGGACGGCCGCTGGCCTGGTTGTAGTGCTGCTGGGCTCGGGCGCCTGGCGTTCCATGGCGGCGCGAAACGCCCAGCAAAAAGCCTTGGCTGCGGCAGCGAGCCAGCGAGAGCAGGCCCCTTTGCAGCTGGGGGCAGACGAAATCCTGACCGTGCAAAAGCAAATGCTGGATCTGGGTGTTCCGGTATCGGGCGCATTGCGCGCAGTGGACTCGGCCATGGTGAAGGCACGCGTAGCGGGTGAGCTGCAAGGCTTGACATTGCGCGAAGGCGACAGCGTGCGCGCCGGGCAGATCGTGGCCCGCATTGACCCCACGGAATCCCAGGCGCGCCTGCGCCAGGCCCAGCAACAGGCCGATGCCGCCAAAGCCCAGGTAGACATCAACCAGCGGCAGTTGGACAACAACAAGGCCTTGGTGGAACAAGGCTTCATCTCCGCGACCGCCCTGGTCAATGCACAGGCCAGCCTGCAATCTGCACAGGCCACCTATGAGGCAGCCCGAGCCGCTGCCGATGTAGCGCGCAAAGCGCTGGACGACACGGTACTGCGCGCCCCGATTTCCGGGCAGGTATCCCAGCGCCTGGCGCAACCGGGAGAACGTGTGGCCATCGATGGCCGTGTGCTTGAAATCGTGGACCCCACACGGCTGGAGCTGGAGGCCCTGCTGAGCCCCGCAGACTCCCTCGCGGTGAAACTGGGCCAGAAGGCCCAGCTGGATCTGGAGGGGTCTAGCCGCTCCGTGTCTGCCACAGTGGTCCGCATCAACCCCAGTGCGCAGGCAGGCAACCGTGCGGTGCCTGTATATCTGCGCATAGACGGAGCCGAATCCAACGCAGCGTTGCGTCAGGGCCTTTTCGTGCAGGGCACCCTGCGCACCGGGCAGGCCGAGGTGTTGGCGGTGGAGCTGGACGCTGTGCGCACCGACAAGCCACAGCCCTATGTGCAAGCGGTGCAAAACGGCCGCGTGGCGCACCTTACCGTGGTGCCTGGCATGCGGGCCACGGTGCAAGGCAAAACGCTGGTTGCCATTGAAGGCGCACCCGCGGGCACCCGGGTGCTTGCGGGGCGCTTGGGCTCACTGCGGGAAGGCACTGCTGTCACAGCAGCTACAGATGCGCCTTCCGCAGTGCCAGCACAGCAGGCATCCCAAGCCGCAGCCAGCACAGCGACCCGGTAATCCGCCATGTGGTTCACCAAAGTCAGCCTCAAAAACCCGGTGTTCGCCACCATGGTCATGATGGCTATCGTGGTGCTGGGCCTTTTCTCGTACCAGCGGCTCAAGGTAGACCAGTTTCCCAATATCGACTTTCCCGTAGTGGTCGTCACAGTGGACTACCCCGGTGCATCCCCTGAAATCGTCGAAAGCGAAGTCACCAAGAAGATCGAAGAAGGCGTCAACTCCATTGCAGGCATCAATGCGCTGACCTCGCGCAGTTACGAGGGCACTGCGGTGGTGATCATCGAGTTCCAGCTGCACATCGATGGACGCAAGGCGGCTGAAGATGTGCGCGAGAAAGTGGCTACGGTGCGCCCCAACCTTCGCACCGAAGTGAAGGAGCCCCGCGTGCTGCGGTTCGATCCGGCCAGCCGGGCCGTCTGGTCGCTGGCCGTGCTACCTGATGACAAGCCATCCAGCGCGTCGCAAGGGGATCGCCCGTCAGCGCAACCCTCCGCGGTGGAGCTGACAACGTGGGCAGAGCAAGTGCTCAAGAAGCGGCTCGAAAACGTGCGCGGCGTCGGTGCGGTGAACCTGGTCGGTGCCACCAAGCGCGAAATCAACATCTACCTCAATCCTCAGGCACTGGAAACGTTCGGCATCACCCCCGATCAGGTGGTGGCTGCGGTGCGCAATGAAAATCAGGATCTGCCGGTGGGCGCCATTCGCTCACTCGCGCAGGAACGGGTGGTTCAAATTGACGCACGCATGGACCGCCCCGAGGACTTTGGCCGGATCATCGTTGCCCGCAGGGGCGCGGCAGCCAACGGACAGGTGGCCGCTGGAGCGCCCATACGCCTGGACCAGCTGGCGCGCATCCAGGACGGTGCGCAGGAACTGGAGAGCCTGGCCCTCTACAACGGCCAGCGCACGCTGCTGCTGTCCGTGCAGAAAGCGCAAGGCGACAACACCATTGAAGTGGTGGACGGGCTGAACGCGGCGGTCGTGGACATCCGCAAGCAACTCCCGCCCGGCGTGCGGCTGGAAGTGATTGGCGACAGCTCCCGCCCCATCCGCGTGGCGGTCAACAATGTGCGCCAGACACTGATTGAAGGTGCCATCCTCACGGTGCTGATCGTGTTCCTGTTCCTGAACTCATGGCGATCCACGGTGATCACGGGGCTGACGCTGCCGATTGCGCTGATCGGCACCTTCCTGTTCATGAACATGTTTGGTTTCACCATCAACATGATCACGTTGATGGCACTGTCACTGTGCGTGGGTCTGCTCATTGACGACGCCATCGTGGTGCGCGAGAACATCGTGCGCCATGTGCAAATGGGCAAGAATGCTTATGCAGCAGCCATGGACGGCACGCAGGAGATCGGTCTGGCCGTTCTAGCCACCACCCTGTCCATCGTCGCGGTGTTCATGCCCATCGGGTTCATGGGCGGCATCATCGGCAAGTTCTTTCATGAATTCGGCATCACCATCGTTGCTGCGGTGATGATTTCGATGTTCGTGAGCTTTACGCTGGACCCCATGCTCTCCAGCGTGTGGCATGACCCGAGCATCCACCACCACGGCCAGCGCTCGGAGCCTGTGACGCTGTACGACAAGACCCTGGGCCGCGTCACCGGCTGGTTTGACCGCGCCACAGATGCTCTGGCAGAGGGCTACCAGCATATCCTGCGGTGGTCTTTAGTGCACAAGCTGAGCACGCTGCTGATTGCCCTGGCCATCTTTGTGCTGAGCATTTTCATGGTGCCGCTGCTGGGTACCGAGTTTGTGCCCAAGGCAGATTTTTCAGAAACCACCGTCAGCTTCTACACCCCCGTGGGCTCGTCGCTGGAGGCCACCGAGGCCAAGGCTCGCCAGGTGGAAGGCATCCTGCGCCAGATGCCAGAGGTGCGCTACACCCTTACCACCATCAACACGGGCAACGCCCAGGGCAAGATGTACGCCAGCATCTACGTTCGGCTGGTAGACCGCAAGGATCGCAGCCGCAGCGTGGATCAGATGTCGGATGTGCTGCGCGAACAATTGGCTAAGGTCGCGGGTATCACCGTCACCCATGTGGGTCTGCTCGACGCAGTGGGCGGGCAAAAGCAGGTGGAATTCTCCCTGCAGGGGCCGGATCTCAAAGAACTGGAACGGCTGACCCAACAGGTGACGGCCCGCATCCAGGGCATTCCTGGGCTCGTCGATCTGGACACCAGCGCCAAACCCGACAAGCCCGTCATCGCCGTGGAAGTGCGTCGCGATGCGGCATCGGACCTGGGACTCGGGGTTGCACAGATGGGCGCATCCTTGAGGACACTGGTGGCGGGCACGACCGTAGGCAACTGGCGGGCACCCGACGACCAGACTTATGACGTGAACGTGCGGCTGGCCCCCGAGGCACGCACCACCCCGCTGGACCTGGAGCGCCTGCCCTTTGCCCTGATCAATACAGACGGCACCAGCCGCATCGTGCGTCTGAACCAGGTGGCGAAAGTGACCGAGTCCACGGGAGCCAACCAGATCAACCGGCGCGATCTGACCCGCGAGGTAGCTATCAATGCCAACGTGGCCCAGCGCTCCGCCGGGGAGGTATCGGCAGACATCAAGAAGGCGCTGGATGACGTGCCCTTCCCGCCCGGCTACCGCTATCAGTTTGGTGGCTCTACCAAGAACATGGCGGAGTCTTTTGGCTATGCCATATCGGCGCTGGCCATGGCCATCATCTTCATCTACATGATTCTTGCCAGCCAGTTCAAGAGCTTCCTGCAGCCGCTGGCACTGATGACATCGCTGCCACTCACCCTGATCGGGGTGGTGCTGGCCTTGCTCATGTTCCGCTCCACGCTGTCCATGTTCTCCATCATTGGGGTGGTGATGCTGATGGGGCTGGTGACCAAGAACGCCATCTTGCTGGTGGACTTCGCCATTCGCGCCCGCGAGGAACACACGGACGATCAGGGCAACACCGTTCCGGGGCTTCCAAGGGCTGAGGCCCTGCTGCTGGCCGCAAGAGTTCGCCTGCGTCCCATCCTCATGACCACGCTGGCCATGATCTTTGGCATGGTGCCCCTGGCCTTCGCGCTGTCAGAAGGCTCTGAGCAACGCGCCCCCATGGGCCAGGCGGTGATTGGTGGCGTTATTACCTCCTCACTTTTGACCCTGGTGGTCGTGCCTGTGGTGTATTGCTACATGGATGATCTGGCCCGGTGGGCACTTGCCCGCATGGGCCGTGGTCAGGGAGCCTCCAGCCCATCTAAAATTCAGGGTTTGTCCTGACCCGCACTCCACCGGAGACCTTCGATGAATTTGCCACTGAACACGTCCGCCAACATCAGCGACCCGATCGCCCAGGCCCGCTACAACATGATCGAGCAACAGATCCGCCCCTGGAACGTGCTGGATGCCGACGTGCTGGAGCTGCTCTCCGTGGTGCGGCGCGAAGACTTCGTGCCCGCGGCCTATCGCAACCTGGCCTTTGCCGACATTGAAATCCCTCTGCTGGGCGACGATGCCGAAGAAGCCGTTCGCCTGGGCCAGAGCATGCTGCAGCCCAAGATTGAAGCCCGCATGGTGCAAGATCTGCGCATCCAGCCTACCGACAAGGTTCTGGAAATTGGCGCAGGCTCTGGCTACATGGCGGCGCTGATGGCGCACCGCGCAGAACGCGTGGTGTCGCTGGAAGTCAACCCTGCACTGGCCAGCATGGCCCGTGACAACCTGCGTAACGCTGGCGTGCAGAACGCCGATGTGCGCCAGGCCGATGCCGCACGCGATGCCATTCCCGATGGCCCCTTTGATGTGATCGTGCTGAGCGGCTCTGTCGCGCAGGTTCCGCAAAACCTGCTGTCTTTGCTGCGTGAAGGTGGTCGTCTGGGCGCGGTGGTGGGCAACGACCCCGTCATGCGCTTTACGCTCACGCGCCGCGAAGGAGACCGATTCGTGACGACATCCCCCTGGGACACCACTGCCCCCCGCCTGGTGAACTTCCCTGAACCTTCCAGCTTCTCGTTCTGACCCCCTCCTTCCTTCGGAGTTTTGCATGATCACTCGCGTACGCCCTGCCCAGCTTGCTGAATGGTTTGCCACACATCCTGCAGCTGCCCAGCCCTTGGTGCTGGATGTACGCGAGCCATGGGAACTGCAGACGGCCAGCGTGCGCGCCCAAGGGTTTGAACTGAAAGCGATTCCCATGGGTGAGATTCCCGCCCGCCTGGCAGAACTGCCCAAGGACCAGCCGATTGCCTGCCTTTGCCACCACGGCATGCGCAGCATGAATGTGGCGGCTTTTCTGGAACAGCATGGTTTTGAGCAACTGGCCAATATCTCAGGCGGCATTGATGCGTGGTCCCACGAAGTAGACCCCCAGGTTCCCCGCTACTGAAAGAGGCCAATCCCTGGGCGGTATTCGCACTTGCACGCTCACAACAACGGGTCAGCAGTTTTTCCATCCTTTTGTGCAGACACTCTGAGGACATCCATGATCGTTTTCCGGCTTCTTCCCCTGACATTGGCGCTCGGCGCCGTACTCAGTGCCCCGGCGCACGCCCAGAGCCTGATGGAGCTGGTGGAATCAGCCCGCACTTACGACACGGCCTGGCAGTCGGCCCGCGCCCAGTTGGATGCGGCGGCACGCCGCGCTGATCAGGCAGAAGCAGGCCTGCTACCCAGCGCTGCCCTCACCTCAGGCATCACAAGGGCCCAAACTGATGTGAGCCGACCCAGCATTGAACGCACGGCCAGCACGCAAACACTGGGGGTGAACGCTTCGCAGCCCCTGTACCGCCCCGCCAACCGCATCACGCTGGAGCAAAGCCAGCGTAACGTGGACGTTGCACAAGCGCAGCTGGATGCCGCCACTCAAGATCTGCTGGTGCGGGTGAGCCAAGCCTATTTTGATGTTCTGGCCGCGCAAGACACACTGACCTTCGTGCAGGCGCAAAAGGCTGCGGTGTCTGAGCAATTGGCCTCGGCCAAGCGCAATTTTGAGGTGGGCACCTCCACCGTGACAGATTCCCGCGAAGCGCAGGCACGATACGACCTGGTGATTGCCCAGGAAATTGCCGCAGAGAATGACCTGCGCGTCAAAAAGCTGGCACTGGATCAATTGGTGGGCGTGACCAACGCACAGCCTGTCCCGCTGGCGCAACCTTTGCAGCTGCCCAACGTGGAGCCTGCGAATGTGAGCCACTGGGTTGATCTGGCGCGTGACCAGCAGCCCAATGTGAGGCAGGCCGCCATCGCGCTGGACATTGCACGCCTGGAAACCAAAAAGGCCGAAACGGGCCACCGCCCTACCGTTGACCTGCAGGCAGGCTACAACATCACCCGCAACCCTACAGGCACCATCACCACCCCCGGCGTGAACAGCCGCACCAACGTGGCAAGCGTTGGTGTTGCTTTCAACCTGCCCCTGTTCGCTGGCTTTTCGGTTCAGAACCGCGTGAAGGAAACCCTGGCGCTGGAGACCAAGGCAGAAGCCGACCTCGAAACGGCCCGCCGCAACGTGGCGCAAGCCACTCGGGCCGCCTTCTTCGGCGTGCAGTCCGGACAGGGCCAGGTCCAGGCGCTGGAAGCTGCCGAAGCCTCCAGCCAAAGCGCCCTGGATGCCAACAAGCTCGGCTACCAGGTGGGTGTGCGCATCAACATCGATGTGCTCAATGCCCAGAGCCAGCTCTACCAGACAAAACGCGATCTGGCCCAGGCGCGCTACAACGTGCTGCTGGGCAATCTGAAACTGCGCCAGGCGGCAGGCACGCTGACGGTAGAAGACGTCGGCCGTATCAACGCGCTGCTGCAAACACCGCAGACCAAGCAGCCCTGAAGCGTTGATTGCGCGCGCGGGTAACCACCCGAGGCAGAACCTTTGATGCATCAGGTAGCTGCGCCAGTTGGTACTCCAAGGAGGCCCTGAGGGGCGCTGCCCCTCAGCCCTGCGCGGTCACCCGCCTTGCGCGGCATGGACGCCACAGCGGCAGCCCCCATTGGGTTGGGGGCGTAGTACGGGCCGGGTTTTACGCGGACAATCACAAAGTTTGCCGGCAGTGCAAAGATGCACTACTGGCAGCGAAAGCGCGCGCACGAGCACATGCGAAAGTTTCGGCAAAGGCGGGCGCGTCGTGAAAGTGCTTTGTCCCACACAACGCCCCCTGCCAGGCGCCACGCAATCTACGCGACTTCATGAAGAAGAACCCGTTCTATCTGGTGTGCTACTACGGTCAGACCACAGGCGCCTCAGACCGCTCGCAGTCCATCAGCAGCCTGATCGAGACCTCTCAGGAGTTTGCTCGCAAACACCACCTCACCGGCCTGCTGGCGGTGGCTGATGGCTACTACCTGCACCTCGTCGAAGGCGAGCGTGAGGCGGTCCAGGGGCTGGTGCATCGCATCAATGGTTTCTGGGGCAACACGCCCCCCACCGTGCTGCTGTCTCTGGCTGTGCCCCGACAACGATACGCGCAGTGGAGTGCCAATCTGGTCGCACGGCCGCATGCTGTCAGCGGCATGGAGGAACGGCTCGCTCATATGCGCAAGTTCATTGCCCAGGATGCAATGGCCGCGTTGCCCGACCTGTTTCGCTACTTTCTGATGCCGAGCGCACCAGCAGAGGTACCCGCGAAGCCCACCCAACCAAGGGGGCAGGTGCGGCAGGTGGCCGTATTCAGCAGTTCGCTGCTGTGGTTCAACCCCATCTTCAGCCACGTCGCCATGCGCTACCGGGGCACGCCCCACACCCTCAAGGCGTCCAGCACGGGACGCGATGCAGACACGTTTCCGATCGACTATGTGGACGTGTCCGCAGGCCCGCTGGGTGCCGTACGCATGGTGGGAATCAGTCTGGATCTGCTGGGCTCCACCTTGTCCCATCCCCTGTTGAGCAAGGTAGAAGTGGCTGTTTTCCTCACGCGGAACAATGCAACGGGCAAAGACGTTGCCCTGGTGGAGCAAGCACTGAGCCACCCGGCCATGCTGCACTCCCGCCCTCGACTCCTGTTTGTCACCTCAGGCAAAGACGAGGATTTGGCGGCATCCTTTCAGGCCATGGCATCGACTGCGGGGTTACCAACGACCGAGCTGGCTTCTTCGGTGCTTTCCGGAGAGCCCATCTGGACTGCCATTGCAAAAATGCTCGAAGCCCACCCTCAGCAGCCCATCCCTCCCTTGCACTTGGCGACGGACACCCAGGAGATTCCCTCCAAGGCTCCATGGCGCCCTGCAACATTGCAGGAATACAGTCCAAAGCCAGAGATATCGGTTCAGGTTCCAACCCCCGTCATGGCCTCTGCCTCTACTGCAACAGGGGCTACCGCAGTACTGCAACAGACTCTGGAGGATGCGGTGGCCATCCTTCCGCAAGGCAGCTGGGGCGGCTGGCTGGACCTATCCAAGGGTCAGTGGTCCGGGACCGCAGGCGCCCTGCCCGATCCGGTGACGCTACTGACCTACGCGCAGCGCATGACTCAGGACGACACAGCCATGCAATTTCATCAAGGCGCCCAAAGCCGGAATGTGCCCGATCTGAAGGTCACGTCACTGGAGGCGCATTACCAGTTCAACCTCTTCTTGCCTCAGGAACCATCGCTGTTGCTGCACCTGCAGGCCCCCAAGGATGGCACTCCACTGGCCCGAGCCCAGCTGCTTTTGCGGCTGGCATTGGAGAAGGCCCATGCCCTCTTGGCAACGGGCGTGAGCACCTCTGCTCAATGAAGCTCTGACGCAGCGGGGACCGTATCCAGGGCTGACAAAGTCCAGCCCAATACGTGAGCAATCTGCCGGGCCGTAGCGCGAGCCGCCCCACGGTGCGCCTTGGCAAAGGCATGTGCGGCAGCACGGGCCTCTTTCAATTCCGCAGGCTTCAAGGCCAACGTGCAAGCCCTTTCGGCAGCCGCATGAAGATTGGGGGCACGCCAGGCAGCCTTGGCATCCAATGCCAGATCGGTGGCCTCGGCAAAGTTGAAAGTGTGCGGGCCCACCATCACGGGGCAACCGCATGCAGCCGCCTCGATCAGGTTCTGCCCGCCCAGCGGTGCAAAACTGCCGCCCAGCAACACCACGTCGGCCATGGCGTAGTAGGCAGCCATCTCGCCTACCGAATCGCCCAGCCACACATCGGCTGCCGCCGGAAAGCCCTGTTGCCAGCTGCTGCGGCGCGACACGCTGAGCCCTGCGCCCTGCAGCAGTTGCTGCACTTCGTCAAACCGGTGCGGGTGCCTGGGCACGATCAGCCACTGCACATCAGGGCCGAGCGAGCTTGCTTCACTTTTTATAGCATCTTGCGCTTGCTGTTCCTGCGCTGGCAGCCTTTTTGATCGTATGTATTCCAGCCACAGCGTTTCTTCCCCTTCGCGGCTGCTGGCCAGCATCACCACTGGTCGCTGCGAGGCAGCCCGCCAACCGCGCCCCATCTCCATGAGGGTGGCATCGGGCACAACATCAAATTTCAGATTGCCCAGCACGCCCTGTACGGGGGCACCCAGGTCTTCCAGCCGCCGAGCATCGCTGGCCGACTGCGCCCACACTGCGGCCAAACCCTGGTATGCGGGCAAAGCCAGCGGTGCAAGGCGGCGCGCACCGCGCCATGACTTCTCGTTCAACCGGGCGTTGGCCAGCACCAGCGGTATGCGACGCTCCTGGCAGGCGGCAATCAGGTTGGGCCAAACCTCCGTCTCCATCAGCACCCCGACGGCAGGGCGGAATTGCTGCAAAAAGCGGTGAACAGCGCCCGGAGTGTCCCAAGGCAGCCACACCTGCACATCGCCCGGCTGCAGCAGCTTTTCTCCTTCTGCCCGGCCCGTGGCGGTGCCGTGCGTCAACAACAGGCGCATGCCGGGAATGGCGTTGCGCAGTTCACGCAGCAGAATGTCTGCCGCTCGGGTTTCGCCCAAAGAAACCGCGTGAATCCAGACAAACCGCCCCATCAAATCCACGCTGCTGTGCGCCACCAAACTGTCCATGGGCTGGTCGTAGCGGCCAAATCGCTCATGAACGGCCACTGCATAGCCTGGCTCTGCACGGGCACGGCGGCGCAATTTGCGCCTCAGCAAAGGTTGCGCCCCCCAAACGACTGCGCTGTACAAAGCCCGAGCCCAGTTCATGGCGAGGGCACCTCGACAGGGACCACCGCCCCCACCCACGAACCCGCCTGGCGACGGCCCACCACCAAACAGCTACCCACACCTTCGGCCGCGACCACCAGCGAGCCCCCCTCAGCCCACAACGCACTGCGCCCTGCACATTGGTAGCCCCCTGAAGGAGCACCAAAATTCGCCATCAAAACAGCCATGTCATGTTCACGCGCATAGGACTGGAGCATGGCGCTTTCTGGGGCATAGCCCTTCTCAGACAAGAGCATGCTGCATGCATACAGCGCGGCACCTGCGTTGCTGGCGGCCTGCGCGTGCTCGGCATGGGTGATGTCTGCACACACTGCCAGCCCCACGGGCTGGCCTGCCAGCGGGGTGATATGCGCCGCCGCGGCCCCTGGACTGGCAAAGCGCTCTTCTCCGCCATGCAGGTGGTGCTTGCGATACACCTCTGTGCGGCCCGAGGGATGAAACACCAGCGCGCCAATCGAGGGCAGCAAATGCCCTGCTGAGGCCTGGGCGTCTGGCACAACAGCGGCCCCCACCACCAGTGCCATGCCATGGTACGTGGCCGCCTCACGCAAGGGGGCAAGGCGCCCGTCCTGCATGTCGTGCATGTCCATCACGTGGTTTGCCATGTGATCCGGTTCATACCCGATCAGAGACAGCTCAGGAAACAACAGCAAGTTCACCTTATGAAGGGCTGCGGCCTGGACAAATGCCAAGTGCTGGCGCAGGTTGGCCGCGAGATCACCTGCCACGGGCAAGGTTTGTGCGGCGGCAACCACCAATGGTGAATCGGAATGGGAAAAGCGCATGGACGAAATCTGGGGGGAAGTTCAGCAAGGGCCGCCTCCCCGCCGCGGGGCTATTCCCCGCAACTCAGTGGCTGGCCGCGCCTACGGTGGCGCCTGGCTTGACCCGCTCCAACAGTGCCAACATGGCTTTCTGGATGCGGTGCAAAGCCTCTGGAGTATGCCCTTCAAAACGCAGCACCAGAACGGGTGTGGTGTTACTGGCACGAATCAGGCCAAAACCATCGGGCCAGTCCACGCGCAGGCCGTCGATGGTATTGATCTGTGCAGCAGCATCAAAAGCACCAGCCGCCAGGGTCTGCAACTCTGCAGTCAGGCGGTGGGGTTCACCCTCTGCGCAGCTCACATTGAGTTCGGGCGTTGAATGGCTGGTGGGCAGCGCGTTCAGCACGCCACTCGGGTCCGCACTGCGGCTGAGGATTTCCAGCAAGCGGCACCCTGCATAGGTGCCATCATCAAAGCCGAACCACCGCTCCTTGAAAAAAATGTGGCCGCTCATCTCCCCGCCCAGCGGTGACTGCGTTTCCTTCATCCGGGCCTTGATCAGGGAGTGGCCGGTCTTGAACATCACTGGCATCCCTCCGGCGGCCGTAATGGCCGGGGCGAGGCGCTGGGTGCATTTCACGTCAAACACGATTTCGCCACCAGGCACCCGCGAGAGCACATCCTGGGCAAACAGCATCATCTGACGGTCGGGGAAGATGTTGGAGCCGTCCTTGGTCACAATGCCCAGGCGATCGCCATCTCCGTCAAAAGCCAACCCCAGCTCTGCGTCGGTACTCTGCAGCGCAGCCATCAGGTCTTTGAGGTTTTCGGGCTTGCTCGGGTCAGGGTGGTGGTTGGGGAAATTGCCGTCCACTTCGGAAAACAGCTCGATCACATCACAGCCCAGTGCACGGAAGATGGCCGGGGCCGAGGCACCAGCCACGCCATTGCCACAGTCCACCACCACTTTCATCGGGCGGGCCAGCTTCACATCGCTCACGATGCGCTCCTGGTAAGCCGCCAACACGTCCGCCTGACGCACCTTGCCACCGGGTACAAGGGTCCAGCTCTCTGCCTCCATGGTGCGGCGCAGGTCCTGGATTTCCTCCCCATAAATGGCGCGGCCGTTGAGCACCATCTTGAAGCCGTTGTAATCCTTGGGGTTGTGGCTGCCAGTGACTTGAATGCCACTCTGGCACAGCGTGTGTGCTGCAAAGTAAAGCATGGGTGTCGTGACCATGCCGACATCAATCACCTCGATGCCCGCCTCCACCAACCCCTGAATCAAGGCGCCCGCCAAAGCGGGCCCAGATAAGCGGCCATCGCGCCCCACGGCCACCACCGTTTGCCCTTGTGCACGGGCCGCCGTGCCAAATGCGCGCCCCAGGCCCAGTGCAACAGATTCATGAAGGGTGGAAGGCACGATGCCACGGATGTCATAGGCTTTGAAGATGGCGGGCGTTACTTGCACGTAGAGCCTTTCAGCAATAGGAAAAGTGGACACAAGGGCTGCGGGCTTGCCGCAATCAGGCATTGGGGACCTGTTCGAAAACGGCTACACGACCCCACGAAGCGACCTTGGCTAGGCATTCCGTGGCCGGAACAGCGACGCCACAGGTTGTGTTAACCGCTTCAAGAGGATGCCCTCAAAAAGACCGCCGCATTGTAGGTGCGAGGCGAACCGTGCTGTCACACGTTTGCTCAACAGGGCCTCTGCTCATACTGTGGCCGCCGTATCGGAGGAACATGTCCGAAAACGACCAGTCAAAACGCGGGGGCAGCCTATGATCCCCAGACATGAACCCCTCCAGCCAGCCATCTCCGGCCACGCCTGAACAGCTTGAACAGGACGAAGGGCGCTACCTGGCCCTGCAGACCCGGGATGCCCGTTTTGATGGGCGTTTCTTCACGGGCGTGACCTCTACCGGAATTTACTGCCGGCCCGTGTGCAGTGTTCGGACTCCCAAGCGCGAGAACTGCCAGTTTTTTGAACTGGCTGCGCAGGCCGAACGCGCAGGATTCAGGCCCTGCCTGCGCTGCAGGCCCGAGGTATCGCCCGCCCGGCTGCACTGGTCTACGCAAGACGCCAGCCAGCTCCTGGTGCAACACGCCCTGCGCCTTCTGGAGGCCCCGGATGCTCCACAGGGCACTGGCCACCTCGCGGAACGCCTGGGGGTCAGCGACCGGCACCTGCGCAGACTCTTTGAGGCACAGCTGGGGCTGTCTCCCCTGCAATACCTTCAGACCCGCAGGCTGCTGACTGCCAAGCAGTTGCTGACGGATACCCACCTGCCCGTCACCCAGATTGCCTTGAGCAGCGGTTTCGGCAGTGTGCGCCGCTTCAACGCAGCCTTTGCCCAGCACTACGGTCTGAGCCCCACTGCGTTGCGACGCACTGGAGCCCCCTCGGGGGAAGGGGCAACAGGTACGCTCAGATTGGCCTACCGCCCCCCGCTGGACGCCCAAAGCCTGTTGGCCTTTTTTGCCAAACGCCAGTTCCACGGTGTGGAATGGGCCGCGCCGGAGGCCGCCATGCCCGGCATTCGCCGCACCGTCCGCTGGACGGTGGCCCATGCTGCTGCGGCGCCGATCACGGGATGGATAGACGCGCGGTTTGATCTGGAGCGCCACCAGGTCCTTTTGCAGACAAGCGACACGTTGTACCCCGTGCTGCCTGCCGTCATTCGCAGGGTGCGCGCGATGCTGGACCTGGATGCAGACCCCGGCCCCATCAATACCCTGCTTCATGCAGACTTTCCTGCGTCAGATGGCCTTCGGGTCCCGGGGGCTTGGGAAGGTCTGGAACTGGCGGTACGCGCAGTGCTGGGTCAGCAAATCACGGTGGCAGCGGCCCGCACCCTGGGGCAACGTTTGGTCGAGCACTTCGGTGAGCCCATGGAGACCCCGTGGCCCCAGCTCACCCGCCTGTTCCCGACCGCAGAGGTGTTGGCCAGGGCTGAGGGAGAAGCGCTGGGACAGCTGGGCATTGTTCGTCAACGGCAGGCCGCCATCGTGGCTCTGGCCCAGGCGGTGGACAGCCAGCAGCTCACACTCGACAGCACCGCGGATGTGCACACCACCGTGCGCGCGCTATGCGCCCTGCCTGGCATTGGCGACTGGACTGCCCAGTACATCGCCATGCGCGTGCTGCGCTGGCCTGACGCCTTCGTCGCAGGAGATGTGGCCCTGCACAAGGCACTGGGGGTGCAAGGGCAAAAGAACCCCGCGCAGGCGGCAACCCAGACCTCCATGCGCTGGCAGCCCTGGCGCAGTTATGCCGTGATGCGGGCCTGGGCCAGCCTGGAGACGTCCCACAACAATATGAAGCACTCCCCCGAGGGGCAGAAACCGCTATCAAAAATATAGCTTTCTGCGCTTTTACTGATTGCTCTTAGCAAGGTTTTCAATATGAAATTTCCATCTATCCTGCTCCAGACATGCATAGAAACATCGCAGGGCCCGGTATGGCTGGCAGCCAGTCCTCAGGGCCTTGCAGGCCTGTGGTTTGCGGGACAAAAACACCTTCCCGCGCAGCTCGCCATCGGCCCCTCTTGGCAACACGCAGATGACCATCCGGTGCTGCAGCTAGCCGCTCGGCAATTCAAGGAGTACCTGGCAGGACAACGCCAAGTGTTCGATGTGCCACTGGACTTATCGAGCGGCAGTGCGTTCCAGCAGTCTGTGTGGCAAGCCCTGCTAGACCTGCCCTTTGGCACCACGACGAGCTACGGCGCACTGAGCGAGCGGCTGGGCACCCCGAGCGCCGTGCGGGCCGTCGCCGCCGCAGTGGGGCGCAACCCGGTCAGCGTGTTGGTGCCCTGCCACCGCGTGTTGGGTGCTCGTGGAGATCTCACCGGCTATGCAGGCGGGCTGGAGCGCAAGGCGGCACTGCTCAGGCTGGAAGGAACGCTTACGGTCAGTATGGCGGACCTACCGCGTTCAGCCCCGTTATTCGCTGAGCCCTCTATCTGAGGCTCTGGAGCCAGACCCGAGGCGAGCAGTGAATTGTCAACCGGGCATTTCAGAGGGCCCGGCACACATCCCAAAGGCATTGAACCCGCCTAAACTCGGGGCATGGTGGGAACAGGCCTTTCAGCACAAAAAGACACGACGGCACTCCTGAGGGCATCAGGACCTGCGGCCTCTTTTGGCGGCATTCAACCCGCAGAGCCAGGTGCCTACTTTGCCGATGGCCCCCACCCTGAACCGCGCAGTATCCCCCTGTTCCGAAGCGGCGCGCTCGCGGCATGACAGCCCTGCTACTCCTCGCCGGTGGCTTGCTGGCATTGATCGTCGTCACCCTCGTGTGGCTGGAGCCAGAGCAGGTCTTGCACCCCTCTCTTCGCAGCCAGGTCATTGCTGGTGTGGTGGGCGGCTTTGTTTCCGCATTGTTGCTTGTCACCCTCCGCGCGAGTGAGCCCAATCTGGGGGTGGTGGTGCATCCCACCGCTACCGCATTTCTCGGCCTTTATTTCGGGCCGGTAGCGGCCACGCTCACGGCCGCTATTGCACTGATCGCCCAGCTATGGATTCCGGAGGCCCCCTGGGCAGCAGTGGCCAGCGTGCTCGCTGCCGCGTGGCTGCTGGGTGCTGCCGGACGATGGCACGCCAGGCGTGCGCAGGGGGCTGTGGTGCCGTGGCTTGCCATGTCGGCAGTGGCTGTTTTGCTACCCGTCTTGACTTACGCCTGCATGGTGCTGACCGGAGAATGGCCCCTGCCCGAGGATGCGCTGCACGCTTTCTCGCTCATGCCATGGCATCACGGGGGAGGCATCGTGCTGCTGGGCACAGGCAGACACCTGATCGCTGCCAGAGCGCAAGCCGCGCGGGCGCTACGCAACGCCCACAACGCCCTGGCCGAACGCGAAGAGCAACTCCGGCTGGCGATGGAGTCACTCAACGGTGGCCGCTGGGAATGGGATGTCCGATCGAGGAAGTTCCACTGTGAAGGCCAGTTCTATCAGGCCTTCGGTATTGACAATGTTCATGCGCCTGACCTGTGGCAACTCTGGTACGGAAAACGCCACCCTGCGGATGTAGAGCGCACCGCGGCCTACCTCGCCCGTGCCATGAATGGGCTGGAAGAGTCTTACGAAGCGGAATTCCGCGTGAAGAACACTGCGGGCGAATGGCGCTGGATCATGTCTCGCGGCACCGTGGCCGAGCGAGACGCTGAAGGCCGCCCGGTGCGCCTGGCTGGCATGGATGTGGACATCACCGCACACCACGATGTAGAGGACGCGCTTCGCGCCTCAGAGGCCAAGTCCAGCACCATCTACCTCACCCTGCCCGACCCCGCAGGCATTACCGCCATGAGGGATGGGCGGATGCTGGAAGCCAATCCGGCATTCTGCGAGCTGGTGGGATTACCACGCGATCAGATCCTGGGCCGGACGGCGGAGGAGCTGCACCTGTGGGCTCGCCCAGGCGAGCATGCGCGCCTGCTCAACACCGTGCTGCGTGATGGTCAGGCCCACCAGTTGCCCATGCTGGCGCGGCGGCATGACGGCGCGATGGTATCTGGCCTCATGTCAGCCCGCCCCGTGCAAATGGACGGGCAGCAAGGCATGGTGTTCGTCTTTCACGACATGACCGAGGCCGAACGCACCAGCGACGAGCTCAAGGCGCGCAACAGCCTGCTGCAACAGGCAGGACGTCTCGCCCGCCTGGGCGCCTGGGAACACGATGTGGATCGCGGGCTGGTGTACTGGTCAGACATGTGCTTTGAGATACATGGCCTCGCCCTGGGCAGCCCGTTGCCAACGCACGACTACATACAGCGCTACGTGGCAGAGGAGTACCGCGAAGAGGTGTTGGAAAAATTCCGCTCCACCATTTACCACCAGCAGGAGTGGAGCATGGAGGTAGAGATCGTCCGCGCAGACGGCCGGAGGCTGTGGGTACGATCACGCGCCGAGCCTGTGCTGGAGAACGGGCAGGTCACCCGCGTGCGGGGCGTGATGCAGGACATTGACGAGGCATACAGGGCGCGCCTGCGGTTGAAGCAGTCGGAAGAACGCTTTTCTCGCATCTTCCAGCTCATGCCCTTCCCCATGGGCCTGTCCCGTTGCCGTGATGGGCAGTACATGGAAATCAACCCTGCGTGGGAAGAGATGATTGGCATTTCTCGCAGTGAGATGCTGGGGCGCAACTCTGTGGAGATGGGTATCTTCAAGGCAGAGGACCGCGCCAACCTCATCCGCGCAGCCGAACCCACGGGCCAGCTCAACAGCTACGAAGTCACCATCTACCCCCGCAACAGCCCACCGCGCACCGTGCTGCAGTCCATGCGCATGACGGACTTCGACGGTGAGCCTTGCTGGATGTTCTCTGTGCAGGACATCACCGACCGCAAACGCAACGAGGAAAAGATACGGGAGCGCGAGGAACTGCTGTCGCTCACGATCTCGGCGGCATCGCTGGGCCTGTGGGACTGGGATTTGAAGACGGGCACCATCACCGGGGACAGCCGCTGGCGCGCACTGCGCGGCCCTGTGGGAGATGCACCTGCCGCAGCACCAGATGCGCAAAGCAACGCGCAGCCCATTGAATGGACCCAGACAGTCAGTGCGGACGACGTGGACCGCATCACTGCCGAAATCGCACGGCACGCCAGCCACCATGCCACCCCGTTTGACGCAACTTGGCGCATGAAGGGCAATGGCAGCTCTCCACGCTGGGTTCGCAATCTGGGCAAGATCGTCAGCTTTGATGCGCGCGGGATTCCGCAGCGCATGCTGGGCGTGGCCATTGACGTCACACCGCAGCGCGAACAGGAAGTGCTGCTGCAAAAACTCGCCCACTACGACGCGCTGACAGGCTTGCCCAACCGCGTGCTTCTGGCGCGCAAACTGCAGGAAGCCATGGCACTTGCAAGCGCCAACCAAAAGCTGCTGGGCGTCGCTTACCTGGACCTGGATGGATTCAAACCCGTCAACGACCGTTTTGGGCATGGCGCGGGCGACCGCTTGCTGATGGCCGTAGCGGGGCGACTCTCCCGCGCTTTACGGCCCCAGGACTGCGTTGCGCGCCTGGGTGGCGACGAGTTCGTCATCCTCCTCCCAGACCTGGAATCCCCGGCTGAATGCGAAGGACGCCTGCACCGCGTGATGGACAGCGTGGCCTCACCTTATCCGCTGGATTCCGAGCGGGTGGTGGTCACAGCCAGCATTGGGTACACGCTTTATCCTTCGGACGACGCCGACGCTGATGCATTGCTTCGCCACGCAGACCAGGCCATGTACGCCGCCAAGCAGGCGGGGCGCAACCGGTTTCACATGTTCGATGCGGTACAAGACCGGGCACTGCAACTGCTGCGCGAACAAGCCAAGCACCTGCGAAACGCGTTGGACGAAGCACAGTTCACCCTGTACCTCCAGCCAAAGGTGGACATGCGGACCGGCGCACTTGTGGGCGCGGAAGCTTTGGTGCGCTGGCAGCATCCCGAAAGAGGTCTGCTCACTCCGGGAGATTTCCTCCCGCTGATCGAGGGCACCGAGCTGCATGTGGTGTTTGGTCAGTGGGTCATGGAGGCAGCCTTTACGACACTGGAGCAATTGCAGGCGCTCCAGACCCCGCTGCCCGTCAGCGTCAACGTGGGGGCGCAGCATCTGCAGCAGGAAGGCTTTGCCGAGTGGATGCAGCAGGTCCTCACCCGGCACCCCCAGGTCTCCGGTCACCTTGTAGAAATTGAAATCACCGAGAGCGCAGCTCTGTATGACCTGCATGCGGTTACGACGACGCTGCAGGCGCTGCGCGCATTGGGCGTGAGCGTATCGCTCGATGATTTCGGGACGGGGTATTCATCTTTGACCTATCTGCGCCGGCTGCCCATGGACACGCTCAAGATCGACCAGAGTTTTGTGCACGGCATGATGCACGACCCTGGCGACCTTGCCATCGTGCAGGGCGTGATAGGACTGGCCCGCTCCTTTGGTTACCGCGTCATTGCTGAGGGAGTCGAAACCCTGGAGCAAGGGCAGATGCTCATGCAGCTGGGGTGCACACAAGCCCAGGGCTTTGCCATCGGGCGCCCCATGCCGCTGCGGGATTTCATCCAGTGGAGCCAGGCATGGCAAGCGCCTGAGGAGTGGCGCAGGTACCAGCGTGGTTGAGTTCTGGAATGGACTGGCCCTCAGAACGGATGGTTCCACACCAAAGGCACCGTAATCCCTTTACATACGTGCGCAAACAGCTATCAATGAAGTAGCAAACTTGACTCCGCCATCAGTGTGCGCACCTCTGGCATGGCAAACGCACAACCTGAATACGTCAGCGGGCTGCGAGCGCTTTATAGACACCGCAACCAACAAACCAGCCGTCGATTTCATGGACGAATGACATCTTGGTCTGTACCACGCCGGTTGCGGGGTTGGTGATGTCGTACTCCACCCAGCCGGGGCCGTGACGGGCCTGGTTCACGATATCGCGCACCAGCTTGTCTCCCGCAATGCCCGGAATATCCTGCACCCGCGTACCCACCTTTGCGGGGTTGCCGCCGAAGGCCAGGTAACGGCCATTCTCGTCCAGCACAAAGACATACATGTCACGGTCGTGGAAACCGCTGGAAGGATCGGTAATGCGGCGTAGGAACGTGTCACCGCCGCCACTTGCGCGGCGTAGGGCCACCGCCTTGCGAACCAGTTCGACCGCCTCATGTGCCGTACCTTGCTGAAGGCGGAATGCTGCTACGGCCTGGTTCAGCGTGCTGGCGCGGTGCTCCAGGGCCTCAGCCTGCTGCACGGCCAAGCCCACCATCTGGGCGTTGTCCTGGGTAATCTGGTCCAGCTGTTGCACGGCGCCGCTGATTTCCTTGAGGCCTGTGCTTTGTTCGTGGCTGGAGCTGGATATCTCGCTCATGCTGGCAGCCACGCTGTGAATTCCGCTCGCCATGGCCGAAATCCCTTCCCCTGCAGAACGGATCAGCTCGGCACTGGACTCCACTTGCTCCACAGAAGTCTGGATCAGGTCCCTGATCTCCCGTGCAGCCTCGCTGGAACGCTGGGCAAGCATCCGGACCTCAGAAGCCACGACTGCAAATCCGCGCCCTTGCTCACCAGCCCGGGCAGCTTCCACGGCTGCATTCAGGGCCAGGATGTTGGTTTGAAACGCGATGCCGTCAATCACCCCGATGATTTCGCTCATACGGCGCGCACCCTGCTGAATTGCCTGCACAGAATCCACAGCCTTGGCCATTGCATGGGCACCGCTGTCTGCAGCCTGGCGTACAGCCCCCGCCCGCTGGTCTGCCGCCAATGCGGTCTGCGCATTGTTTTGCACGGTCGACGAAAGCTCTTCCACGCTGGCTGCGGTTTGCTCCAGATTGGCCGCCTGCTGTTCCGTACGGTCGGATAAAGCTCTGTTGCCCTGTGCCAGACTCTCGCCCGCATGGGCCACCAAGGCAGCGTTGCTGCGAATGTCAGCCACCATGGCCGACAGCTTGTAAACCATGTGGTCCAAAGCGACAGCCATTTCAGACAATTCATCACGGCCCCGCAAGCGGGCTTGCACGGTGAGATCGCCCTGCGTCGTCTTGAGCATGGAGCCTGACAGCACATTCAGGTCTTGTGCCAGGCTGCCCCACAGTGCCCACTGCATGTAGAGAAACAGCGTCACAACCAGGGCAACGAGCCAGACGGGTGCCGAAAAAGCACACAAGGCAACAGCCAGTAATGCGGGCCCAGTGCAGCACAGAAGTTTGCTGGCAAGACGCATCTGCCGCATGCACCTTGGGCCCACTTCCCACAGAGAAAACTTTGCCATCTTGTCTCCTGTTCTATTTGTCTCTGACCCATGCTAGGAAGTCGCTCTTACGTCGGGTTGACGAATCGGCAACGCTTCGGGTTAACGATAGGTTCAGAATGTCCGATCTGCTCACCCTTGCAGCCGAAGCCATGGTGCATGCATCCACCATAATGCAACCCCATGAATTCCCTGCTCTCTCTCCTGCAGCCTTACCCCTTTGAGCGGTTAAAGCAGCTCTTTGCCGATGTCACGCCCCCCGCCCAGTACTCTGCGATCAGTCTGGGCATGGGAGAGCCTCGTCACCCGACACCGCAATTCATCAAAGACACACTTTGCAACAATCTGGAGGGACTCGCCAGCTACCCTGCTACGGCTGGGGACATTCGCCTGCGCACGGCCTTTACGGACTGGATCGCGCGTCGCTACCAGTTGCAGCTGGACCCCGTCACTCAGGTACTGCCGATCAATGGCTCGCGCGAAGCCTTGTTCGCTTTCGCCCAAACAGTGATCGATGCGGCACAACCTGACCCCGTCGTGGTGTGCCCCAACCCGTTCTATCAAATCTACGAAGGCGCAGCATTGCTGGCCGGGGCCACGCCCTACTACGCGCCCAGTGACCCGGCGCGCAACTTTGCGGTGGACTGGGACAGCGTGCCCTTGGAGGTCTGGAAGCGCACCCAGCTGATTTTTGTGTGCTCCCCCGGTAACCCGACAGGCGCGGTGATGCCGCTCAATGAATGGCACAAGCTGTTTGCCCTCAGCGACCGCTATGGTTTCGTCATCGCATCCGATGAGTGCTACAGCGAGATCTACTTCCGCGATGAGCCTCCGCTGGGTGGCCTGGAGGCTGCCAAAAAACTGGGACGGCATGATTTCAGGAACCTGATTTCCTTCACCAGCCTGTCCAAGCGCAGCAACGTGCCGGGGCTGCGCAGCGGCTTCGTGGCGGGCGATGCAGCCCTCATCAAGAGCTTCCTGCTGTATCGCACCTACCACGGCAGCGCCATGAGCCCCATTGTTCAGGAGGCGAGCATTGCGGCCTGGGCCGATGAGGAACACGTCATCCAGAACCGTGCGCTGTATCGCAAAAAGTTTGCACAGGTCACCCCTTTGCTGGCCGGTGTGATGGAACTGGCCCTGCCAGACGCCAGTTTTTACCTGTGGGCCAAGGTTCCCGATGCCCTGGGCATGACCGACGCCGAATTCGCGAAGGCCCTGCTGGCTCAATACAATGTCACCGTGCTGCCCGGCAGCTACCTGGCCCGCGAGGCCCAGGGCAGCAACCCCGGTGCGCAGCGCGTGCGCATGGCCCTCGTGGCCGACACCGAAGAATGCGTGGAAGCCGCACTGCGCATCGTCCAATTCATCCAATCCCGTACTGCTTGAACACCATGAGCCAACAACTGCAAAACATCATCGAAACCGCATGGGAGAACCGTGCCAGCCTCTCCCCTGCTTCGGCCCCCAAGGAAGTTGCAGATGCGGTGGAACAGGTGATTGCTGAACTGAACAACGGCAGCCTGCGCGTGGCGACCCGCGAGGCTGTGGGCCAGTGGACCGTACACCAGTGGGTCAAGAAGGCCGTGCTGCTGTCCTTCCGCCTCAAGGACAACGAAGTCATCCAGTCGGGCGACCTGACCTTCTATGACAAGGTACAGACCAAGTTTGCGCACCTGAGCGCAGACGAACTCAAGGCCACCGGCGTGCGCGTGGTGCCCCCTGCCGTGGCGCGCCGCGGCAGCTACATCGCCAAGGGTGCCATCCTGATGCCCTCTTACGTGAACATCGGCGCCTACGTGGGCGAAGGCACCATGGTGGACACCTGGGCCACCGTGGGCTCTTGCGCACAGATTGGCGCAGGCGTGCACCTGTCTGGCGGCGTGGGCATTGGCGGCGTGCTGGAGCCCCTGCAGGCCGGCCCCACCATCATTGAAGACAACTGCTTCATCGGCGCACGCTCCGAAGTCGTCGAAGGCGTGGTGGTGGAAGAAAACTCGGTGCTGGGCATGGGCGTGTACCTGGGCCAAAGCACCCCCATCTTCAACCGCGCCACCGGCGAAATCAGCTACGGCCGCGTGCCTGCCGGCTCCGTGGTGGTCAGCGGCAACCTGCCCAAGACGGCGGCCAACGGCGCACCTTACAGCATGTACGCCGCGATCATCGTCAAGCAGGTGGATGCACAGACACGTTCCAAGACCAGCATCAACGACCTGCTGCGCGACTGATGGCGCAAGCCGCGTGGCAATGTTGATCTGAACCCGTTGATGAACTGATCACCCATAGCACCTGAAAACAGGCACGCCGAGGCTGTTGGCCGACCGATAACGAGAGGGAAACACCATGAGTACGATGGAGCGGATTCTTCGCCTGATGAGCGAGAAAAAGGCATCAGACGTCTACCTGTCTGCCAACGCACCGGCGCTGATTAAGATCAACGGGGAGTGCATCCCCATCAACAACCAGATTCTTCCGGCAGACGCGCCACGCAACCTGCTGTCAGAAATCGTTCCCCCGGACCGTATCGAGGAGCTGGAAGAGACGGGCGAGCTGAACATGGGGGTGCCACTGAGCGGCGTGGGGCGTTTCCGTGTCAGCGCAATGCGCCAGCGGGGAAGCTATGCGGTCGTCATCCGCTTCATCTCGCAGCAGATTCCAGAGTTTGAGACGCTGAACCTGCCCCCCGTGCTCAAGGACCTGATCATGGAAAAGCGGGGACTGATTCTGGTGGTGGGCGCCACTGGTTCAGGCAAGAGCACCACGCTGGCCTCCATGATCGACACCCGCAACAACGCGATGTCGGGCCACATTCTCACCATCGAAGACCCGGTGGAATACCAGTTCCGCAACAAGAAGTCGATCGTGAACCAGCGCGAGATTGGCAGTGACACCCAGTCGCTGCAGACAGCGCTGAAGAACGCGCTGCGCCAGGCCCCGGATGTGATCCTGATTGGCGAAATCCGGGATCGCGAGACCATGTCTGCCGCAATTGCCTACGCCCAGTCGGGCCACCTGTGCCTGGCCACCCTGCACGGCAACAACAGCTACCAGGCCCTGAACCGTATCCTCAGCTTCTACCCGGTAGAAGTGCGCCCCACCATGCTGGGCGACCTGGCATCGGCGCTCAAGGCCATCATCTCCCAGCGCCTGGTGCGCACGCTGGATGGCGGGCGCGTGCCCGCTGTCGAGGTCATGCTCAACACCAAGCTGGTATCCGATCTGGTGGAAAAAGGCGACTTCTCTGGCGTGCGTGAAGCCATGGAGAAGTCCATGGCCGAGGGCTCGCAGACCTTCGAGGAAGCGCTGGCCCACCTGATCATGGAAAAGAAGATCGACCGCAAGGAAGGCATGGCCTACGCCGACTCGCCAACCAACCTGATGTGGCGTCTGCAAAACGACTTCGCCCTGGCAGCCAATGCAGCCAAGGCACAAAAAGAAGCCCGCGAAACACCCGACGACCAGCCCTCCTTCACCGAGATCGTGCTGGACGTCAAAGGGGGCTGATGCACGACCTGGTTGGGTGAAGGCCCTGTTGCCTCCAGCCCAGCCACGCTGCTCAGCCACCTGTTGATCCATTTGACTCTCCCCATGACCCGTACCCTGCAACTGGCTGAACAGCTGATTTCCCGTCCTTCCATCACCCCACTGGATGAAGGCTGCCTTGAACTTCTGGCGGAGCGCCTTCAACCCCTGGGTTTCCACTGTGAGCGACTGGACAGCGGACCGGCTGACTTCAGGGTCAGCAACCTGTGGGCAAAAAGGCCTGCAGCGCATACCCATCCGGCGCAAGGCGCTATCAAAACAGTAGTATTTGCAGGGCATACCGATGTGGTGCCCACCGGTCCTCTGGCGCAGTGGAGCAGCGACCCCTTTGTGCCTACGCACAAAGACGGCAAGCTGTATGGCCGGGGCGCGAGCGACATGAAGACCTCCATCGCTGCTTTTGTGGTGGCGGTTGAGGAGTTTCTGGCCAGCTCCCCAGACAGCCCTCTGAACATCGCTTTTCTTCTGACCAGCGACGAGGAAGGCCCCTCGGTCGACGGCACGAAGGTGGTGGTGGAGCAGCTCAAGGCGCGCGGCGAGGGGCTTGATTACTGCATCGTCGGCGAACCCACATCGGTCGAGCGCACGGGCGACATGATCAAGAATGGCCGCCGCGGCACACTCAGCGGCAGGCTCACCGTGCGGGGTATCCAGGGGCATATTGCCTACCCCCAGCTTGCACGCAACCCCATCCACCAGGCCATGCCCGCATTGGCCGAACTCGCGGCCACCCGCTGGGACGAAGGCAACGCCTTTTTCCCGCCCACCAGCTGGCAGGTGAGCAATATCCACGGCGGCACGGGTGCCACCAACATCATTCCCGGCGAAGTGGTGGTGGACTTCAACTTCCGCTTTTCCACCGAATCCACGGCTGAGGGCCTGCAACAGCGCGTCCATGCCGTGCTGGACCGCCACGGACTGGAATACGACCTGCGCTGGACGCTGGGCGGGCAACCCTTTTTGACCACTCCTGGCGAGTTGGTTACTGCGGTGCAGCAGGCCATCCAGGCAGAAACTGGCTTGACGACTGAACTCTCCACCACGGGCGGCACCAGCGACGGGCGCTTCATCGCGCAAATCTGCCCCCAGGTGATCGAGCTGGGCCCGCCCAACGCCACCATCCACAAGATTGACGAGCATGTGGTGGTCGCTGACATCGAGCCGCTGAAGAACATCTACCGCAAGACCCTGGAAAACCTGCACCAGCAGGCCATGCAACGCCTGGCGGTGCAGGCATGACGCAGCCTTTGCCCCCACACCAGCAGCCCGCCCTCTCCGCGGCAGCCTCCGCAGATCTGCTGGCAGCGCTGGACGCGTCCTCGCTGGCAGCGCTGATTGCCACAGCCGCCCAGCTGCTGGACTCCGCAGGCTTAGCGTTTGGGCACGGCACCACCAACGCGCAGGACGAAGCCTCCTGGCTGGTGCTGTGGCGACTCGGTCTGCCTCTGGACACGGATGTGTCTGACGCGTCCGACCCAGCAGCCAGCCGGAGCATTTCTCCAGAAGAAAAGACCGCAGTGGCAGCGCTGCTGCACGACCGCATCCACACCCGCAAGCCTGCCGCGTACCTGACCCGCGAAGCCTGGCTGCAAGGCGTGCCGTTCTACGTGGACGAGCGGGCCATCGTGCCCCGCAGCTTCATCGCCGAACTGCTGGCTGACGGCAGCATTGATGACTTTCTGGGAGAACACACTCGCCGCGTGCTGGACCTATGCACCGGCAACGGCAGCTTGGCTGTGCTGGCGGCGCTGACGTACCCAGAGATCGAAGTCACGGGGGCCGATATCTCCACAGATGCCCTGGCTGTGGCCCGCATCAACGTAGACAAACACGGCCTGGCGGACCGCGTTGCACTGCAGGTGTCTGACGGTATGGCCGCGTTGCCCGGCCCCTGGGACCTGATTCTGTGCAACCCGCCCTATGTCAACGCAGACAGCATGGCCCGTTTGCCTGCGGAATACCTGGCTGAACCCGAACTGGCGCTGGCCGGGGGCACAGATGGCATGGATTTCGTCCGCCGCCTGTTTGCAGATGCGCCCGCCCGTATGAGCGAACACGCCGTGTTGGTGCTGGAGATCGGCAACGAGCGTGGGTTTTTCGAAGCGGCCTTCCCTGCCCTGCCGGTGTTCTGGCTGGAAACCAGCGCAGGAGAAGACCAGGTACTGCTCGTGACCCGGGACGCCCTGCTGCGCCTGGGCTGAGGCAGCCTTGCGGGGGAAGGTTCCGCACACCGTACTCGGAACGCCACCTGCCTACCCAAGCGCAACCAACGATAATCAGTAGATTTCGAGCGCTTCCCGACCCGCAAAGTCAGCCTGTGCTGACCCGCTGTGAAGCCCCACTGCGAAGGCACGCATCCGCTGCGCTTGCGTCCTTCTTGCCTGCATTTTCATGATCACTCTCAAAAACATCGTCCTGCGCCGTGGCACCAAGGTGCTGCTGGACAACGTCTCCACCACCATCAACCCCGGCGAAAAGGTGGGCCTGGTGGGGCGCAATGGCGCAGGCAAATCCACCCTGTTTGCCCTGCTGAACGGCAGCCTGCACGAGGACGGTGGCGACTTCTCCATTCCCCGTCAGTGGCGCATGGCTCAGGTGGCGCAGAACATGCCCGAGACAGATGAGACTGCGACCGCCTTTGTGCTGGCCGGTGATACCCGGCTGGCAGAACTGAAGGCAGAGCTGGCGCGCCTGGAAGGCAGTGATGCAAGTGACGACGATGCCGAGCACGGCATGGCCATCGCCCAGGTCTACACAGACTTGGCCGATGCAGGCGACCATGACGCTGTGCCGCGGGCCCAGGCCCTGATCCTGGGGCTGGGCTTTCAATCGCACGAGCTGGACCGGCCAGTCAACAGCTTCTCAGGCGGGTGGCGTATGCGGCTGCAGCTCGCGCGCGCGCTGATGTGCCCCTCAGACCTTCTGTTGCTCGACGAACCCACCAACCACTTGGACCTGGATGCGCTGGTCTGGCTGGAAGCCTGGCTCAAAAAGTACCCCGGTACGATGATCGTGATCAGCCATGACCGGGAGTTTCTGGATGCAGTGACCAACGTGACGCTGCAAATCGACAGCGCTCGCCTCACCCGATACGGCGGCAACTACAGCAAGTTTGAAGAGCTGCGCGCCCAGCAAATGGAACTGCAACAGGCGGCATACGCCAAGCAGCAGGACAAGATTGCCCACCTGCAAAAGTTCATTGATCGCTTCAAGGCCAAGGCCAGCAAGGCCAAACAGGCCCAAAGCCGCGTCAAGGCGCTGGAGCGTATGGAGAAAGTAGCGCCGCTGCTGGCTGAAGCGGAGTTCACATTCGAGTTCAAGGAACCCGTCAACCTGCCCAATCCCATGCTCGCCATCAGCGAGGCCTCGTTTGGCTACGTCGGCGAGGACGAAGTCAAAACCATCCTGCGCGGAGTGAACCGGTCCGTTCTGGCAGGCCAGCGCATCGGTATTCTGGGTGCCAACGGCCAGGGTAAGTCCACCCTGGTCAAAACCATTGCCCGCGAAATGGCTCCGTTGGCAGGCAGCGTGACCGAAGGCAAGGGCCTGTCGATAGGCTACTTTGCGCAGCAGGAGTTGGACGTGCTGCGCCCTGCCGAGAACCCCTTGGAACACATGATCCGCTTGGCACGCGACATGGGTTCCGCCGCCAGGGAGTCCACCCGCGAGCAGGATCTGCGCAGCTTCCTGGGCAGCTTCAATTTCTCGGGCGATATGGTGAAACAGCCGGTGGGCACCATGAGCGGTGGAGAAAAGGCACGACTGGTGCTGGCCATGATGGTGTGGCAACGCCCCAACCTGCTGCTGCTGGACGAGCCGACCAACCACCTGGATCTGGCAACCCGTGAAGCCCTGTCCATGGCCCTCAATGAGTTTGAGGGCACCGTGATGCTGGTCAGCCATGACCGCGCACTGCTGCGCGCCGTGTGTGACGAGTTCTGGCTGGTGGGTCGAGGCGTGGTCGGCCCCTTTGACGGGGATCTGGACGACTACCAACGCTACCTGCTGGAGGAATCCAAGCGCCTGCGCGAGCAAGCGAAGCTGGACGAAATCGCAGCCAAGGCCAATGAGAGTGCACTCCCCCCCGTTGAGAAGCCTTTGGCTTCCATGGCTTTGACGCAGCAACCAGCCCTGGTCATCAAGAGCCCGCAGCCTTCAGCAGCCTCGCGCGACAGCAAGGAACAGCGCAAGCTGGAAGCCCAGGCCCGCCAGCAACTGGCAGAGAAAACGCGCCCTTTGAGAAAAGAGCTGGAGCAAATCGACAAAAGGTTGGCTCAGTTGTCTGCGGAACGGGCAGAGCTGGAGGACCGCCTGGCTCAACCCATCCCTCCCGCAGAGATCGCAGAGTGCGGCAAGCGCCTCAAACAGGGGGGCGATGAGATAGCTGCACTGGAGGAACGCTGGCTGGAAATTTCCACTGCGCTCGAAGAAATGGGATCTACAACTGTGAACTAATTTGCAACCACTTGTATTCAAAGGTGGCTATTTTTGCCGTCAGGCCACGCCAATACTGCGCAAGCTGCTATCTTTTTTGAAAACTTTCGGGCAATCTAGAGGGCTTGCAAATTTTTTCAAAATGGCGTCAACCAAGCGGTGAGGCTGGGCGTTGTGGAGTCATATCAGGAGCAATTCCATGACCCACACCGCAAACACCACAGTCTGGCCTAACGATGAGCGTGACCGCAAGCGCGCTCCATACCTCGGCTGACCCGGCGATCTAAAAATTTTTTTGCGCAGCGTGCAAAACAAGGTCAACCGCAAAGCAGCCCACTGCGTTACAGGTACATCTCAGGAGTTTTTGGTTATGAACACCCAAGCAATGAACACAGTCTGGCCAGATGATGAACGTGACCGCAAGCGTTCCCCTGCGGCTCGCGGTTGAGCGCTTTGTATTTCCAGACACACTAAAAACATAAGTTCCGTGTTGTCCTTTAGCCCCGCACTGCGGGGCTTTGTTTTGCCTGGAAACAGTTCGGAAACTTTTAAAAATGATGTCAACCGTGTTAACCCGAAAGGCGTTACATAGGCATCACAGGAGCTTTTTGAGCATGAAACACACCGCACTTTTGAACGCTTGGCCCGATGACGAACGCGATCGCAAACGCGCTCCATTGACCGTTTAATGCACAAGGCATAAGAAGCCGCTGCCTGTTTTTTTGTTCTGGCTTCTCCCAATAAAAAACCCCGCTGAGCGGGGTTTTTTATTGCTTTCGTGTTCTCCCCCAACTTGTCATCTTCAAGCTGGGCGGGATTTCCACAGAAAAATCAGCCCATGTGCAAGCCACCGTTGACCGAGAAGTCTGCACCGGTAGCGTAGCCACCCTCTTCCGAGGCCAGCCAGGCGATGATCGAAGCGATTTCGCTCGGCTCACCCAGGCGCTTTACCGGTACGGTCGCAACGATCTTTTCCAGCACATCAGGGCGAATGGCCTTGACCATGTCCGTGCCGATGTATCCAGGGCTGACGGTGTTCACGGTGACCCCCTTGGTGGCCAGCTCTTGTGCCAGGGCCATCGAGAAACCGTGCATCCCAGCTTTGGCGGCGGAGTAGTTGGTCTGGCCTGCCTGGCCTTTTTCACCGTTGACGCTGCTGATATTGATAATGCGGCCCCAGCCCTTTTCCACCATGTCTGCCACCACTTGCTTGGTGACGTTGAACATGCTGTTCAGGTTGGTTTCAATCACGGCATCCCAATCCTCACGCGACATTTTCAGGAACATGCGGTCACGCGTGATGCCGGCATTATTGACCAGCACGTCGATGCTGCCGTGCTCGGCCTTGGCTTTCGTAAAAGCCTCCACGGTGGAGTCCCAATCCCCCACGTTGCCCACCGATGCGTAGAACGTGAAACCCAAGGCTTTTTGTTCTGCCAGCCACTTGCCATGGTCCCGCGTAGGGCCGCACCCGGCAATGACCTTGAATCCGTCCTTGTGCAGACGCTGGCAGATGGCAGTTCCGATCCCACCCATGCCCCCGGTTACGTACGCTACTTTTTGGCTCATGCGATTTCTCCTTGTTTAGTGATCTGCCGCGTATCACTCTACCCAAGAATTGTGGGCTGTTTGTGCAGGTAAACACTGGATCGTGCGGTCTTTCAGAAAAAATCGCAGGAAATTCCGCTGCTGTCGCATGGCTGCAACCCACAAAAAAGGCCGCGCAACAGCGCGGCCTTTCAGGAAGAACCCAGCAGAGCTGGGCGGAGCTTCAGCGTTCAATCGCCAGAGACACCCCCATACCGCCACCGATACACAGCGCGGCCAAGCCCTTCTTGGCGTCACGACGTTGCATCTCGTGCAACAGGGTGACCAGGATGCGGCAGCCAGAGGCGCCAATCGGATGGCCAATGGCGATGGCACCACCATTGACGTTGACCTTGGCGGGGTCTATGGCCAGCTCTTTGTTCACTGCACAAGCCTGGGCTGCAAAGGCTTCATTGAGCTCGAACAGATCCACGTCGGCTGCATTCCAGCCTGCGCGCTGCAGCGCCTTGCGCGATGCAGGCACTGGGCCCATGCCCATGGTGGCGGGGTCCAGGCCACTGGTGCCAAAGGCCGCAATACGCGCCAAGGGCTTGAGCCCCAGAACTGCAGCTTTCTTGGCGCTCATCACCACCACCGCCGCAGCACCATCGTTGATGCCGGAGGCATTGCCCGCAGTCACGCTGCCAGCCTTGTCGAAGGCAGGGCGCAGGCCCGCCAGAGCTTCGGCATTGGATTTGCGGTTGATGAACTCGTCGGCATTGAAGACGATCGGATCGCCCTTCTTCTGAGGCAGCGTCACGCCCACGATTTCATCGACAAACTTGCCTGCGTCCTGTGCGGCAGCAGCTTTTTGCTGGCTGGCCAGTGCCAGTTCGTCCTGCATGTCGCGGGTGATGCCGTACTGTTTTGCCACGTTTTCGGCAGTGATACCCATGTGGTACTGGTTGTACACGTCCCACAGGCCATCCACGATCATGGTGTCCACCATCTTCCAGTCGCCCATGCGCTGGCCATCGCGCGAGCCATTGAGCACGTGGGGCGACAGGCTCATGTTTTCCTGGCCACCCGCCACCACGATCTCGCTATCACCCCAGGCAATGGCCTGGGCAGCCAGCATGACGGCCTTGAGGCCCGAGCCACACACGGCGTTGATGGTCAGCGCGGGGGTCTCTTTGGCAACGCCGGCCTTCATCATGGCCTGGCGTGCAGGGTTCTGCCCCACGCCAGCGGCCAGCACCTGCCCCATGATGACTTCACCGATCTGGTCCGAGGACAGCCCGGCACGCGCAATGGCTTCCCGGATCACTACAGCGCCCAGGTCGGAGGCTGGCGTCTTGGCCAAAGAGCCACCGAACTTGCCCACAGCGGTACGGGCAGCAGAAACGATAACGATGTCTTCCATGAAAGTCCTTTCTAGGTAAATGCTCGGCTCCAGCATGCCGCGCTGCTGCGGCGGACTGGGTTGCGGGATGTCTCGGTGATGATTCTCTCAGCCCTTCAGGTCAGGACTTTTGCTTAACGTAGCTGCCGGGAGCAGGTTCAATGGCCTTGAACTTGGTGCCCTTGCCGTAGGTCTTGGGCGCAGCAATCTGCTTGCCTGCGTGGGACTTGAGCCAGTGGGACCAGTCAGTCCACCAGCTTCCAGGGTGCTCTGTGGCTCCTTGCAGCCATTGGTCCAGCGTTGCGGGCAGCTTGCCATCTGCGCGAATCCAGTAGCTGCGCTTGTTCTTGGCAGGCGGGTTGATGACCCCAGCGATGTGGCCGGAGGCCCCCATCACAAAGCGCTTTTTGCCCGGCAGGACTTGCGTGGAAGCGTAGGCCGCATTGATGGGCACGATATGGTCTTCGCGCGAACCGTAGATATACACCGGCAGCTTGAGCTGATTCAGATCCATCTTCTCCCCGCACACTGTCAGCTTGCCGGGCTTGACCAGGTTGTTCTCAAGGTAGAAGTTGCGCAGGTACCAGGCGTAAAACGGGCCTGGCAGATTGGTGCTGTCGCTGTTCCAGTACAGCAGGTCAAAGGGTGGCGGCGTTTCGCCCTTGAGGTAGTTGCCCACCACGTAGTTCCACACCAGATCGTTGGGCCGCAAAAAGCTGAAGGTGGAGGCCAGATCCTGCCCCTTCATCAGCCCGCCCTTGCCCATCTGCAACTCGCGGAACTGCACGGATGCCTCATCGATGAACACGTCCAGAATGCCCGTATCCGTGAAGTCGATCAATGTGGTGAGGAAGGTGGCACTGGCCACGGGTTCTTGCCCCCGTGCCGCCAGCACAGCCAGCGCGTTACTCAGGATGGTGCCGCCCACGCAAAAACCCAGCGCATTGATCTGCTCGGCCCCGGTGATGCTTTGCACCACATCAATGGCAGCCATCGCGCCATCTTCCACGTAGTCGTCCCAGGTCTTCTGCGCCAGATCCTCATGGGGATTGCGCCAGCTCACGACAAACGTACGGTGGCCCTGCTCCACTGCGTAGCGGATCAACGAGTTGTCGGGTTGCAGATCGAGGATGTAGAACTTGTTGATGCAGGGCGGCACCAGCAGGAACGGGCGCTCGTACACCTTGGCCCCCAGCGGCTTGTATTCGATGAGCTGGAACAGCTCGTTCTCAAACACCACAGCGCCTTCGGTGGTGGCCACGTTGCGGCCCACCTCAAACAGGCTTTCGTCCGTCATGGAGACATGGCCTTGACGAATGTCATGCAGCAGGTTCTGCATGCCTTTAGCGATGCTCTCGCCCTTGGTATCGATGGCTTTCTTTTGCGCCTCGGCATTGAAAGCAAGGAAGTTGCTGGGGGCCATGGCCGCCATCCACTGCTCTACCCCGAAGCGGATGCGGGCGCGGGTTTTTTCGTCGCCTTCCACGGCGTCCGCCAAACCCATCAGGGTACGCGCATTGAGCAAATAGGCCGCGGCAGAGAATGCAGCGACTGGGTTCGCCGCCCAGCCCTCACCGCTGAAGCGGCGGTCTTTGACTTCAGGCGTGCCCTCCAGGCCAGCCGACCATAACGCCTGCGCCTCTTTCAGATACTGCTCTTGCAAGGTCTGCAGCTTGGCAGGAGAAAGCTGCACCACAGGAGCTTTGCCAGCCGCCCCCCCCAGATCCATTTGTTGAAAGGATTGCAGTGCCTTGGCCCAGCTGTCTCCAAATATCTGCTGGAATTGCTGGGCGCTTTGGGCCCAGAGTGCTTCAGAATTCATGCTGCTTCCTCAAAGGTTCGTCAGTCGCACGGGGCTTTGAAGGCATTGTTGCCCACTGCATGGAGCATGGCAACCCGCATTCAGCGTTTCACCCACATACACCAATGTACCTCGTCCTTATCGCCTGGCTGTACGTCACCCTGATGATGGCGCTGGCCGAAGCCGCCAGCCCCAACGGAAGCATCCTGGGGGCCATCATGACGTTTGTGCTGTATGGGCTGCTGCCCATGGGCATCGTTGGCTACATCCTGGGAACGCCCGCGCGCAAGCGGGCCATCAAAGCCCGCGAGCAAGAGGAACAAGCGGCTTACGAGGCTGCCCAGGCCCAGGTGGCATCGGCCAGTAAAGCCGCTGCTGCACCCACTGATGCGTCGGGCCACACCCCTGCCTCAACCGAGCCAGATGCAGGCAGCCAGCCTGCCGCTGCCGCCGAGCAAGGCGGTGTCGCGCCGATGCGAGAAGAACCTTGATGCCTGCGTGTACGTGCACCAGGCATCGCTGCCATCGTTTCCGTAGATGCGCGTGACGCCCAGCGCCTGCAGCCGAAGGCGGGCCAGTGCGGGCAGATTTGCCAACCACTTGCCGGGGCTATCGGGCACAGGAGCAAAGCACACCGATGTCTGGGCAGACCAGGCCAGAAAGGCCTCGCGTACCTCCGCCCCCACCTCAAATGCGCGGGGGCCGATACACGGGCCGAGCCATGCCTGTATATCCCCGGCAATCCCTTCGTTTGCTACATTTTCAAGAGCGCTTTGCGCTTGATCTGCCAGCGCTAGAGCCGATATTTGCCTGCAAATAGCGTCCGCCACAGACTCCAGCACGCCCCGACCTGCCACGCCCTCCGCAACCCCCTGCCCCGCCAAACCACGCCAGCCCGCATGGGCGGCAGCCACCACAGCCCCGCTGCGGTGGGCCAGCAGCACGGGCAGGCAGTCAGCCACCATGATGGTGCACACCGGTCCGCGCTGAGTGGTCAGACACGCGTCGGCCTCCAGGCCATCGGGGCTGCAGGCATCCAGCGCGACGACGTTGGTACCGTGTACCTGGCTCAGGAAAACAGGGCGGGCTCCAGTCGTTTGCAGGCCCACCACGGCGTGCAGACGTGCCCGGTTTTCCTGCACAGCGTCCGGCGCATCTCCCACATGGGAGCCCAAGTTCATGCTGGCGTAGGGGCCCTGGCTGACGCCCTCGTCACGTGCCGTGCACAGGGCGTGCACTCCGGCAATCGCTGGCCAGTCCGGAATCAGCCAACCAACAGGCAGACCCTGTGGGACGTCTTGAAAGCTTGCTTGTTGCACCACCGCACCACTTCAAATTTGATGGTCAGGGCAGGCTGATGGCTGCGCCTGCTGAAAAGCGGGCAGCGCCATGCAGGCATCAAAGGCCGCCATGGTCAGCGGCAGGCCCGCCAGCGGTACCTCAAATCGCCTGGCGTTGAAGATTTGCGGCACCAGGCAACAGTCCGCCAGGGTGGGGGACTCGCCCCAGCAGTACACCGATGGACTGTCGCCCGCCGCCTGCCGCTCGGCGGCCAGCAGCACCAGTTGGCGCTCGAAGGCCTCCAGCCCCTGGCGCACCCAATGGCGATACCAGGTGGTCTTGGCCTCCTCATCCGCGCCCAGGGTGCCCGTCAGGTACTTGAGCACACGCGGGTTGTTCAACGGGTGAATCTCGCACGCCACCATCTGCGCCAGCCCACGCACCCGTGCGCGCGCCAGCGGTGTAGCGGGCAGCAAGGCGGGGGTGGGATGCAGTTCCTCCAGATACTCCATGATGGCCATGGACTGCGGCAGTACCGCCCCTTCGTCCGTGACCAGGGCAGGCACCAAGGCATCGCCCACCATGCTGGCATAGGCCGGATCGCGGTGTTCACCCCGCAGCAGATGCACGGCCTGATAGTCGTAGGGCAGGCCCTTGATCTGCAAGGCGATGCGCACGCGGAATGAGGCGGAGGAACGGAAGTAGCTGTACAGCTTCATGGGTGGATGGTTCGGAGAAGAGGAAAGATGGGCATCGGCCCTGAAAGCAGTGCATGCACTGCGGGCGCAGTGTTCTGGATTCAGCGCAAGGCAGCATCCGGGTTGCTGAATACCAGCTTGGTCAGCAAGGCGTTGAGCTGGGCTTGCTCCTCGGGTGTCAGCGGCGCAACAAGGCGTTCCTGCACACGCTGCGCCGCCGGGCGCATCTTCAGCACAGCCGCCTCACCCTCCGGCGTAATCCACAGCAACTTGCGCCGCCGGTCACGGGTGTCGGGCTCGCGCCTCACCCAACCTCGGGCCTCCAGCCTGCCAATCACCGACCCTGAAGTGGCCGCATCGAAGGCGACCCGGGCAGCCAGCGTGACCTGGTCTTCACCCGGCTGCTCCAGCAGCGCGTGCAAGATGGCGAACTGAACTGGGGTGACATCAAAATCGGCAGCTTCTTCCATGAACAGCGCCACGGAACGCTGGTGCGCCCGCCTGACCAAGTGGCCCGGCGCAGTGTGTAAATCGAAGCTCTTGGGCATGGCGCGAGTGTAGCCTTGCGCTGCAAGCACGTATCCGTCATGGCACACTGCCATACGGAGCCTCGGCTTCCCTCAGCTCGAAATTCAGACACAACAAGGAAAGGCAGACATGAGCTACGTGTTTCAACCCGCACCGGTCGTGAGCGTTCCGGTACTGGGTAGCGGCGCACAGTTTCCAGCGCACCGCATTTACTGCGTGGGGCGCAATTACGAAGAGCACGCCAAGGAAATGGGTTTTACCGGCCGCGAGCCCCCTTTCTTCTTCATGAAACCGGCTGACGCCATCGTCTACGCAGCCCCTGGCAGCACCACGCCCCTGCCCTACCCCAGCCTCACAGCCAACCTGCACCACGAAATTGAGCTGGTGGTGGCCATTGGCAAAGGCGGCAAGAACATCCCTGCAGCGCAGGCCCTGGAGCACATCTATGGCTACGCCGTAGGCCTGGACATGACACGGCGCGACCTGCAAAACGACATGAAAAAGCAGGGCCGCCCCTGGTGCATTGGCAAAGGCTTTGACCACAGCGCCCCCATCGGCCCCATCACGCCTGCAGCGCAGGCTGGCGACGTGGCCAAAGCCGCCATCTGGCTGCAGGTCAATGGTGCAGACCGGCAACGCAGCAGCGTCGCCCAGCTGATCTGGAACATTGCCGAAACCATTGAACACCTCTCGAAGGCCTGGGAGCTGCAACCCGGCGACCTGATCTACACAGGCACGCCCGAGGGCGTGGGCGCTGTCGTCACCGGCGATGTGCTGGAGGGCGGCGTGGAAGGCCTGGGCAGCATCAAGCTGCAGCTGGTGTAAGGCTACGCTGGGCAAACTCCACCCTGCATGTGCCGGGCCAAACCGCCTTGGCACATGCGCAAGACACTATGATTTTCATAGCTTGCTGCGCTTGATTAACGGGCGCTGCAGGCATATTTGATTCAAAATCCCGGCATGACTTATCGCAGCCCCATCAAACACTGCCGCAACTGCGGCACCGCCGTGGTGTACCGCCTGCCGGACGACGGCGACACCAAGCTGCGTGCCGTGTGCCCTGCATGCCATACCGTGCACTACGAAAACCCGTTGAACGTGGTGGGCACGGTGCCCAGCATGCCCGATGGGCGGGTGCTGCTGTGCAAGCGCAACATTGAGCCGCGCTGGGGCAAGTGGACATTGCCCGCAGGCTTCATGGAGCTGGACGAGACCACCGCACAAGGAGCGGCGCGGGAAACCGATGAGGAAGCCGGGGCACGCATCCAGATGGGCCCCCTGTTCAGCGTGCTGAACGTGCCCCGCGTAGGGCAGGTGCACCTGTTTTACCTAGCCACCCTGCTCAGCGACGAATTCAACCCCGGCTTTGAAACCATCGAGGCCCGGCTGTTTGAAGAGCACGAGGTGCCCTGGGACGAAATCGCCTTCAGAACCGTGAAGGAAACACTGGAGGCTTTTTTTGCAGACCGCAAGGCAGGGGCGTTCGGGCTGCATTGCATTGATATTGAGTGATGAAGCGGGCCTTGTGGTTGGGTGGCTTGGCATTGCATTGCTTCGCCCAGGCTGCGACCCCTTGCACGGGCATAGACCAATCACTCTCTGCGTCCCAGCGGCGTGACTATGCCGCGGCGATTGAGCAGCACCTCAACCAGCAGCTAGGCCCCGAGGTACAACAGAAAATCACGACGAAGCCCCAAGACGTCCGGCAGGTCTTCAGGAAGGGACCGTGGCATATCGTCTACGTGTACACCCACGTTTCCGACGAACCTTTTTTGTTCTACACGCAGCCGCCCCACCAGGCAGCAGCCTATCTCACCGCCTGGGCTGGCAGTGCCACCGATGACGAGGGGCCCAGCATTCGCGCATGGGTCCGGAAAAACGCACCGGGCATTCCCTCTTCGCTCGCAAGCTGCTTTGCCTGGAAGGTCACCACCGCAAGGGATGTGCAGTAGCGGGATCCGCCAAGCATGCTTGAACATCCTTCGGGGTACCACATCGATACTCCGGCCACTGAGCGATATCCAGTGAGCGGTATCCAACGATATTCGCCCCCGGACTTCAACTCCCTACTGCTCCCTATCGCGCGCAGGCCTGTCGGTGGTTGAAGGCACCACGACCCCAGGTACCGGGCTGGCCGCAGCCTCTGCGGGCGTCAGAGGCACGGGTCCCATCACAGCCGCTCCAGGTGGAGCAGGTGCTGCAGGCGGTGGCGCCGAGGACATTTCTCCATCCCTGTACACCGGTGGCAGCGTGGACTGCGTGGGTGGTGGCGTTGATGGAAGCGGCTGCGGGGGCACCTGCTGGGGTGCTGGCTCGTTGCCTACCTCCGGCGGGGGAGGTACATCGCGGCCAAACAGGTCGCGCACCCAGCCGCGCACGCCATCGATGGCATTGCCCAAGGGGCTGGGCTCTTCCTCGTCCACAAACCGGTCATTGGCCGCCAGCGTGTTGCTGCGGAAGGCCTGTTGCAAGAAGTCGCCCACCATGGGCAAGGCACTGTGCGCGCCCTGGCCCCAGTAGTCGCTGCGCAGGGTGATACGCCCGTCATTGAAACCCACCCAGGCACCCGCCACCACGCGGGGGTGCAGGGCGATGAACCAGCCGTCGGTGTTGTCTTGGGTCGTGCCCGTCTTGCCTGCCAGATCAGCCCGCAGGCCATAGCGACTGCGCAACGCGGCGCCTGTGCCACGGTCAATGGTGCCGCGCATGGCATTGCGCAGCGTTTGCGCGGCCTGCAGGGGCATGGCCTGCTCCGCTGCGGGCGGGGCAAAGGTTTGCAAGACCTTGCCGTTGCGGTCTTCAATGCTGGTGATCAGGATGGGCTCGATGTAGCGGCCCGCATTGGCAATGCTGCTGTAGGCAGTCACCATCTCGCGCAAGGTGACGGGGCTGGTGCCCAGGGCAAGGGATGGCACTTCTTCCAGCTTGCTCTCGCGCACCCCCATGGCGCGGGCCAGGTCGGCCACGCGCTTGGGGCCCACCTTGTACATGACCTGTGCGGTGATGGTGTTCTTCGAGAACGCCAGCCCATCGGCCAGTGTCATGGGTGCATTGCTGGGCGGGCCTCCATCGGTGGGCCGCCACACCTGACTACCCCCCAGGGGAATCTCCACCGCTTCGTCCATCAGCTCATCCGTGGGCAATGCGCCCTGCATGAAGGCCGCACCGTACACAAACGGCTTGAAGGTGGAGCCAGGCTGGCGGCGCGCCGCCTGCACGTGGTCAAAAGGGTCCGCCGCAAAATCACGGCTGCCCACCCATGCCAGCACATGGCCGTTGACCGGGTCCATCGCCATGAACCCGGCTTGCACCCGGGTCTTTTCCTGCTTCAGGGTGTTCATGAAACGGGTGTCCGCCAGCAGGGTTTTGAGGGCTTCGTCAGCGGTTGCGCCCTCTGCCACGGCATTGCGGTATTCGGCGGTTTCGCGGACCAGGGCATGCACCAGTTCGTTCTTGGGGTTCCAGCCGTTGCGGGCAGACCAGGCCGTATCGGCAATGCCCTGCAACTGGCGGCCCTGCCGCGCTACCGCCTGGTTGGCCATGGCCTGCAGGCGTGAATCAATGGTGGTGCGCACCACCAGACCATCGGCATGCAGGCTGTAGCCATTGGCGTCTGCCCAGGCAATAAGCTGCTTGCGCAGTTGCTGCGCAAAGTGCGGAGCCAGGCCCATGGCTTCGGTCTGACGTTCAAAGTCGATGCGCAAGGGGCGCTTTTGCAGAGCGGCCAGTTTGGATTCCTCCAGCTTGCCGCGCTTGACCATCTGCGCCAGCACGATGTTGCGCCGCGCCTGCGAGCGCTCGGGCTGCGTCACCGGGTTGTAGTAGGCCGTGCCCTTGAGCATGCCGATCAGCGTGGCACTCTCCAGCAGGTTGAGCTTGTCCGCCGACTTGTCAAAGTACGTGCGCGCGGCCATTTCGATGCCGTAGGCGTTGTACAGGAAGGGCACCGTGTTCAGGTACGTCTCCAGAATCTCGTCCTTGGAGTAGCTCCACTCGATCTTGAAGGCCGTGATGGCCTCTTTGAGTTTGCGCGTGACGGTGCGAGAGCGGCCAATCTCTTCGGGAAACAGATTGCGCGCCAGTTGCTGGGTGATGGTGGAGCCCCCTTGAGGCGCGCCCCGCAGCGTGTGCAGCACCGACGAGGCGGTGCGCCGGAAGTCCATGCCCGAGTGCTCGTAAAAGCGATGGTCTTCGGTCGCAATCAGCGCGTTGATGACATGGGGCGAGATGCGGTTGAGCGCCACCCACTCGCGGTTGGCCCAGCGGTATTCGGCCAGCACCTTGCCATCCACCGACAAGAGCTGCGCGGGCCGCTCGGTCTTGGCCTTGGTGATGTCGGCAATGGAGGGGGTGAACGGAATGAGCAGCAACGTGTACAGCACCAGCAGCGCCGGGCCCGCCACCAGCAGCCAGAGCCAGGTGCGCCGGGAGGTATTGCGTGCAGCCCCACCCGCAGTGCGGGCTGCAAGCGATACGAGGGACGCAACGCTTTGCCCCAGCCAGTGCAGCGCCAGAAAAATGCCGCGCCCCAGGGCAACCACCGCCGCCTTGAGCGATGCCAGCACGCCGCGCACCGTCACGCTGCCCCGCCTTGGCCAGAGCCCTGCCCTGCCCCCTGGCCCGCCAGCAGGGCCAGCATGCCCGCTTCGTCCAGCACGGGCACGCCCAGTTCCTGCGCCTTGGTGAGCTTGCTGCCCGCCTCTTCACCGGCCACCACGTAGCTGGTTTTCTTGCTGACCGAGCCCGACACCTTGGCTCCGGCGGCCTCCAGCATCTCCTTGGCCGCATCGCGGCTGAGGGTGGGCAAGGTGCCCGTGAGCACAATGGTCATGCCGCTGAGCACCTGCGGCGCACGCTCGGTGGGCGCGCCTTCGGGCCAGGTCACGCCACAGGCCCGCAGTTGCTCGACCACCTCGCGGTTGTGCGGCTGGGCAAAAAAGGTGTGAAGGCTTTGCGCCACCACCGGGCCTACATCGGGCACCTGCAGCAGCTGCTCCACGCTCGCGTCCATGATGGCATCGAGCAGCCCAAAGTGGCGGGCCAGGTCTTTGGCGGTGGACTCCCCCACATGGCGGATGCCCAGCGCAAACAGAAAGCGCGGCAGCGTGGTCTGCTTGGATTTTTCCAGCGCCGCCAGCACGTTCTGCGCCGACTTTTCGGCCATACGCTCCAGCGCGATCAGCGACGTCAGGCCCAGCCGATACAGATCGGGCAGCGTGCGGATCACGTTGGCATCCACCAGCTGGTCCACCAGCTTGTCGCCCAGGCCTTCGATATCCATGGCGCGGCGTGCGGCAAAGTGCAGGATGGCCTCCTTGCGCTGCGCGGCGCAGAACAGGCCGCCCGTGCAGCGGTGGTTGGCCTCGCCCTTTTCGCGCACCACCTCGCTGCCGCAGATGGGGCACTGCCGGGGCATGCGGAAGTTGTGGACATAGGCGGCACGCGGCCCGCTCGCCATCACGCCCACCACTTCAGGAATCACATCGCCCGCACGCCGCACGATGACCTGATCGCCCACCCGCACACCTTTTTTGCGGATTTCAAACAGGTTGTGCAACGTGGCATTGGTCACCGTGACCCCGCCCACAAACACCGGGGCCAGCCGCGCCACGGGCGTGAGCTTGCCGGTGCGGCCCACCTGCACATCAATGCCCTCCACCTTGGTGGCCATTTCCTGTGCGGGGTACTTGTGCGCCACAGCCCAGCGCGGCTCGCGGGTCTTGAAGCCCAGGTCACGCTGCAACTGCAGCGAGTTGACTTTGTAGACCACCCCATCAATGTCGTACGGCAGCGCATCGCGGCTGGCGCCCACCTGCTGGTGAAACGCTACCAATTCCGTAGCACCCTGCGCAATCTGCACCTGCGCTGCCACCGGAAAACCCCAGGCCTTGAGCTGCTGCAGCATGTCGTAATGCGTGCGAAAGACCGGCCCCCCTTCTGCAGGCGGCGTGATGGCTCCCAGGCCGTAGGCAAAAAAGCTCAAAGGCCGCTGGGCGGTGATGTTGGAATCGAGCTGGCGCACGGCACCAGCCGCTGCGTTGCGCGGGTTTACAAAGGTCTTGCCGCCCTGCTCGCGCTGGCGCTCGTTCAGCGCATCGAAGTCCGCACGGCGCATGTAGACCTCGCCACGCACCTCCAGCACCGGGGGTACCCCCTCGGGCAAGCTCAAAGGTATCTGGCGGATGGTTCGGATGTTGTGCGTCACGTCCTCACCCACCTCGCCATCGCCGCGCGTGGCGGCCTGAACCAGGCGGCCGTTTTCGTAACGCAGGCTCATGGCCAGGCCGTCAAACTTGGGCTCGGCCACGTATTCGATGGCAGGGTCGGCCTCGCCGAGCCCCAGCTCGCGCCGCACGCGGGCGTCAAACGCCTGGGCTCCGGTGGCCTCGGTGTCGGTTTCTGTGTGGATGCTGAGCATGGGCACCACGTGGCGCACGGGTGCCAGCCCCTCCATCACCGCGCCAATCACGCGCTGCGTGGGGGAATCAGGGGTCACCAGATCAGGGTGTGCGGCTTCGAGCGCCTGCAGCTCGCGGAACACGCGGTCGTATTCGGCATCGGGCACCGTGGGTTCGTCCAGCACGTAGTACTGGTGCGCCCAGGCGTTGAGCTGTTGGCGCAGCGCGGCTGCTTGGAGTTGCGGATCAGTCAGCAAGAGGGACACCAGAAAGTTGAAGAGGTTCTTCTATTTGAATAGGGATGGATGCGGGTAGATTCCGCTGCAAGAAATAGACGATTCGTTCTTCCAAGCGGCCCTGTTGAAGCAGTACTTGAATGGGGTAGCCCTCATGCCGATAAAACGCAATCAATCGACTTCGCGCCTTACCGTGCACCACTACAGTCTTCACATCAGATAGGCGCACAACTTTCAATCGCTGGGATAAGAAGTTGGTGAACGATACCGAAATGGATGACTCATCCACTTTGACCAAGGGGCGCCCTAATGCTCCGAGTTTTCGATGGGCTACCCAGAAATAAAGCCCTCGCATGGCCATGAAGGCTGCGTACCCAAGGGCTAAATAGCTAGGCTTTCCGCGCGTAACAGACCACCAGTAAATGCCGGTTATGGCTGCGACCGCAAAGATATAAGCACACAACGCCAGCCGCTGAGGCACAGGACGATAAAGCCCTTCGGCCGTTTCGACCACAGGTGGAGAAAAGATATGCCACCAGCGCATGCGCATTCTTCAGACCCTCATGCGTTGAAAGAAGCAGTTGCCGGTCAACTAAACAGCCGCCGCGCCAGCACCGAGCCCGCCGACAGATCACGCGCATCAAGCTGGTCGTACAGCAGTTCCAGATCAGCGGCAATCGGGTCCATGGCCATGGCAGGCAGGGGCTGACCGTTCTGGTCGCACAGCACGCCGTCCATGGCCTGGGCCAGGGCGGCACCCACATCGCGCAGGCGGGCAAAGGCCTGCTCGCTGCGGTGGACCTGCGGCACATCCAGGCTCAGGCTGATGTCGCGGATGGCGGATTGTTCGGGGTCGTCGGCCAGCGCAGCTTGGGTGTCGTAGCCCAGCGTCAGCACCGGGGGCATGCCCGGCGTGCTGGCGGGCAGCACCAGCCGCCCGGGCATGGAACCCGCCACAAAGCCCACGCGGGCGGCGTTTTGCAGCAGGTAGCCCGGGCTCCAGGCGGCCTGGCGGGCACGCAGCACGAACAGGAGCTGCGCGTCGTGGTCGCCCGCAAACTGGTCCAGCTCGCGGGCGCGGGCCACTTCCTGCAGCATGTCCGGAAAGTCCGGGGCGGCATTGATGGCATCGGCAAACGCCTGGGTTTTCATCACGAATTCAGAGAACTCGATCTCGTTGAGCGCGCCCATGCGGTTGGCCAGTTGCACCCCGGCTTGAAAGCTGCGGTAGCGCTGGCCGGGCGCGGGCGTCTCCCACGTCAGGGTGGCATCGTTCAGCCCTTCAATGGCAAAGGGCTTGCTGCCCGCACGGCGGGTGGGCGGAAACGCCGCCAGCGCCGCATCGCCCGACACCACACCTTCCATCGTAAGCGTGGCAATCACATCAATCAGCGGGTCCAGCCCAGGGCGGCGCTCTGCCATGTGCGCGGGCGCAGGCATGCGTAGCGCGTCGGAGGGGTCGATGGCGTGGTCGTGGGGGTCTTGGCCGCGGTCCAGTCCCTCCAAAGGCGAGGCCCCTGCCGACCCAGCCAGGTCACCGTCCAGCGATGGCTCCTGGCGCAGGATCGGGTCCAGCAGCGGGTCCATGCCTGCAGCGCCGAATGCGGAGGGGGCAGACGGTGCAGAAGGGTCTGGCGGCTGAGCTTTCTTGGGTTCGTTGCGGCGCAGGGTCCAGGTGTTGTAGGCCACGATGGCGGCAAGCACCAGGCCCCCGGTGATTGCCAGACTCAGTAACAGGGATGAGTTCATGGTGGATGGGTTCCAATCAAGCGTCGGCCATCGACAGCGCGGACTCCATGTCCACCGCCACGATGCGCGAGACGCCTTGTTCCTGCATGGTCACGCCAATGAGTTGTTCGGCCATTTCCATGGCGATCTTGTTGTGGCTGATGAACAGGAACTGGGTTTCTTTGCTCATGCTGGCCACCAGCTTGGCGTAACGCTCGGTGTTGGCGTCGTCCAGCGGCGCGTCCACCTCGTCCAGCAAGCAAAACGGTGCGGGGTTGAGCTGGAAGATGGCGAACACCAGCGCAATCGCCGTCAGGGCTTTCTCGCCGCCCGACAGCAGGTGAATGGTCTGGTTCTTCTTGCCCGGTGGCTGCGCCATCACCTGCACGCCCGAATCCAGGATTTCGTCGCCAGTGATGATGAGCTTGGCCTGCCCGCCCCCGAACAACTCGGGGAACATGCGACCAAAATGGTTGTTCACCGTCTCGAAGGTGCCTGACAGCAACTGGCGCGTTTCGCCATCGATCTTGCGGATGGCGTCTTCCAGCGTGTTCATGGCCTCGGTCAGGTCAGCCATTTGCGCATCGAGGAACACCTTGCGCTCGCGCGCCAGGTTCAGCTCGTCGAGCGCGGCCAGGTTGACCGCGCCCAGCGCAGCAATCTCGCGGTGGAGGCGGTCAATTTCACCCTGCAGCCCCTGCACACGCACATTGCCCTCGGTAATGGAGCGCGCCACGGCCTCCAGGTCGGCCTGCGCATCGGTCAGCAGCGTGGTGTACTGCTCCAGGCCCAGGCGCGCGGCCTGTTCCTTGAGCTGGAATTCAGTGATGCGCTGGCGCAAGGGGTCCAGCGCCCGCTCCAGTTGCATGCGGCGCTCGTCACTGGCGCGCAGCTTGGCCGTGAGGTCGTCGTATTCGCTGCGCTGGGCGGCCAGGGCTTTTTCCCGGTCCATCTTCAGCTCCAGCGCCTGCTGCAGGCCGCCCTGGGCGGCGGCGTCTGACAGACGGGCCAGCTCGTCGCGGGCGCGCTGCTGCTCGTCGGTGAGGGCCGTCGCCTGCTGGGTGGCGGTTTCAATGGATCGGTTCAGTTCGGCGCGGCGGGCGTCCAGGCTGCGCTGGGAGAAGGTGGCCTCTTGCACTTGGCGCTCCAGCATGCGCTGCTGTTCACGGCAGGCATTGAGCTTGCGCTCGGTCTCGATCACCCGGTCGCCCAGCTGGGCTTCGCGCTCCTGGCTGTCGGCCAGTTGCATGTCCAGCTCTTCAAAGCGCGCTTCGGCGGCCACGCGGCGTTCCTGCAGGTCGGCCAGTTGCGCCTCCACCTCGGCAATGTCGGCACCAATCTGCTCGCTGCGCGCGCGGGTCTGCTCGGCCAGCTGGGTCAGGCGAAGGGTTTCCACCTGCAGCTCGTGGGCACGGGCCTGGGCTTCGGTGGCTTCGCGGCGCGCTGCCACCAGGCGCTGGGATGCATCGGCATAAGCAGCCTCGGCACGCACCAGAGCCGTGCGGGATTCCTCGGCAATCAGGGCCTGGGCACGCAGGGCTTTTTCCAGCTGTTCGATCTCTTGGGCGCGTGCCAGCAGGCCCGATTGCTCAGAGTCCTGCGCATAAAAACTCACGCTGTGGCGGCTGACGGCGTGGCCGGTGGGCACGTAGATGACCTCGCCCGCCGATAAGCTGGCGCGGCGGTTCAGGGCCTCGTCCAGCGTCTGGGCGATGGTGCAGCCTTGCAGCCAGTCGGTCAGCACGGCGCGCAGGCCTGCGTCGTTGATGCGCAGCAGGTCTGACAGGCGGGTCTGCGTGCCAGAGGGTTCTGTAGCCCCCGCAGGCGGCGCGCTGTAGAAGGCCAGACGGGCCGGTGGCGCATCGCTTTCGCTGGAGCCGAGGAAGCCGCGCACCATGTCCAGGCGGCCCACTTCCAGCGCGCCAAGGCGTTCGCGCAAGGCGGCCTCCAGTGCGTTTTCCCAGCCGGGTTCAATGTGGATGCGGCTCCACAGGCCCTGCATGCCATCGAGGCCGTGCTTGGCCAGCCAGGGGCGCAGCTTGCCGTCGGTCTTGACCTTTTCCTGCAGCGCCTTGAGGGCTTCCATGCGGGCCGAAAGGTCGGTCTGGCGGGCGCTTTCGGTGTTCACGTCCTGCTGGCGGGCACGGCGGTCTTCGTCCAGCTGGGGCACCGTCTCCTGCAGTTCAGCCAGGCGGGCTTCGGTGGTTTCGGCCAGCTCTTGCGCGGCTTCCAGCTGGGTGCGCAGGTTGTTCAGGCGGGCTTCGTCAGGCGCGGCCAGGGCGTTGCGGTCGGTGCGCAGGCGCTCGTAGCGCGCATCCAGCTGGCGGCTTTGCTCGTCAATGCTGCGCTGCTCGGCGGCCAGCACCCCAATTTGCTGCTGCACCTGCACTACGCTGGCGCGCTGCTCGCTGGCGCGGGTCTGGGCCTGGCGCAGGGCTTCTTCCAGGTCGGGCAGCTGCATGGCCTGCTCTTCCAGCTGGGCGGCAAGCAACTCGGCACGCTCTTCCGCATCCACCCCGGCTCCGGCCAGGTTCTCCAGCTCAATGTCGGCTTCTTCCTTGCGGGCCTGCCACTGGGCAATCTGCTCGGCCAGCGTGGCCAGCCGCTGCTCCACACGCACCCGGCCTTCCACCACGTAGCGGATTTCGGCCTCCAGTCGCCCAACCTCGGCGGTGGCTTCATACAGCCGCCCCTGGGCCTGGTTGACGTTGTCGCCCGCAGCGTAGTGCGCCTGGCGAATCGTTTCCAGGTCAGACTCCACCGCGCGCAGGTCGGCCATGCGCGACTCCAGGTCGTTCACGGCCTGCAGGCCTTCCAGACGCACCTTGTTCTGCTCAGCCTCGGCATCGGCCCGCTTGAGGAACCACAGCTGGTGCTGCTTGAGCGTGGCGTCGGCGTTCAGCGCGTTGTACTTGGCGGCCACCTCGGCCTGCTTTTCCAGCTTTTCGAGGTTGGCGTTCAGCTCGCGCAGAATGTCTTCCACCCGCGTGAGGTTTTCGCGCGTGTCGGCCAGGCGGTTTTCCGTCTCGCGGCGGCGCTCTTTGTATTTGGAAACGCCCGCAGCTTCTTCGAGGAACAAGCGCAGCTCTTCAGGGCGACTTTCGATGATGCGGCTGATGGTGCCCTGCCCGATGATGGCGTAGGCGCGTGGCCCCAGGCCCGTGCCCAGAAACACGTCCTGCACATCGCGACGGCGCACGGGCTGGTTGTTCAGAAAGTAGCTGCTGGTGCCGTCGCGGGTGAGCACGCGGCGCACCGCCACTTCGCTGTACTGGCTCCACTGGCCGCCAGCGCGGTGGTCGGAGTTGTCAAACACCAGCTCCACGCTGGCACGGCTGGCCTGCTTGCGGGTGGTGGTGCCGCTGAAGATTACGTCCTGCATGCTCTCGCCGCGCAGCTCGCTGGCCTTGCTCTCGCCCAGCACCCAGCGCACGGCATCCATAATGTTGGACTTGCCGCAACCGTTCGGCCCCACCACGCCCACCAACTGGCCGGGCAGCATGAAATTGGTGGGTTCGGCAAAAGACTTGAAGCCCGAAAGCTTGATGGAGGTAAGGCGCACGGGTCAGGCAGATGGGGCTTGGAGCAATAACAACAGCGCAGCAGGGGCGCCCGGCATGGCGGCAGGCCGGCTGGGCAGAGGCCCGGATGATACCGCGCCGCAAGGGGCCCTCTCTGTACGGCCAGGGTGCCGCAGCCCCAGCAAGCGGCAACGCCCGGGCATGGCATGAGGGCGGCTACGCAGATTTTGGCAAAAACGGGCTCTAGCGCCCACTCAACAAGCGCAGGCAGCTATCAATTCAGTAGCAATCACTTTCACCCCCACAGGAATGACCCGGAAACGCTGCAATTTCCCTACCGCAGCCCAATAATTGCCAGCATCTCGCCCTCAGCCCTCTGCCATGTCACAGCCCCCCGCCCCACCCGTTCACCGCCGCGATCCCGCCACCATGCTGGCCCAGACGCTGGCGCAGTGGGACCAGCGGCAGGACCTGTGGCTGTTTGGCTATGGCTCGCTGATCTGGCGGCCGGAGTTTGACTACGCAGAACAGCGCCCCGCCAAGGTGCACGGCTGGCACCGCGCGCTGAAGATGTGGAGCCGGGTGAACCGCGGCACGCCAGAATGCCCCGGCCTGGTGTTTGGACTGCTGACCGGGGGCAGCTGCCGAGGCATGGTGTTCCGCATCGAGCGGCAGCGCGTGCCCGACATCATGCCCGGCCTGTGGGCCCGCGAAATGGTCAACGCGGTGTACGACCCGCGATGGCTGGACTGCGAAACGCCCCACGGCACCGTGCGCGCCCTCGCCTTCACCCTCTCACGCCGCAGCCCCAACCACACGGGCGTGCTGCCCGACCATGAATACACTCGCATCTTTGCCCAGGCCCGGGGCCGGTACGGCACCACGCACGACTACGCCCGCGCCACCTACGAAGGCTTGCTGAAAATGGGCATCCATGACCGGGCGCTGGCGCGGCTGCTGGCATTGGCAACTGTGGAGCAGGCAGATCATTTGCCTCAGCCATCGAGCCCCAGCGGACAGTTGCCGGATCGACCCTGAAGGTTCGCGGGCTATAGGGTTTGAGACGGCCCAGTGGCGGTGAGCACTGTGCAGCGGTTGCAGTAATCCACGGATTTACGGGGAGCGTGTACTAGCGGCCAGGATTAGGCAGTGGTGGCAGGTGAAAGGTACGCTCAACGTGGAAGCTGAGTCGCGAGCGGCGGCTTGCCGACGCGAGTCGGCTCGAGCGGCTGGTTAGCCATTCTCTTCGATGAAAGCTCGTACATCTTCCCAATCATCTGGCACATGGAATACCTTGAGGCCGAGTAGTTCTTCAATGGCGTCTCGATGGCGAGCAATGTCACCCTTGTCGCTAGTCAGGAAGAGCCGGCACCCCGACATGTAGGCTGAATGGAGATGCTGCGCATCTGTCTTGTTGCCTTTTCCAATGAGCGAAAGCAATGGAGGCCATTTCTCCGACTGCTGAGCCATATCTGCCCACGTGATTCCTTCAAGCTCGGACCATTTGTAGTTGGCCTGATTCCAGCTAGGTCTGGAAGGCGTGGCGATTCGACTGATCTTGCGATTCCGGTTCTCGTATTGAAATTGAAACAGCTCAACTGTTCCGGCTCTCTCGTAGGAAGAGAGTTCCTCACGATAGGCACCCGTGTCGCAGTAGATCCTAAGCATGCTTGAATGGCTAACGAAATTTAGACGGCAAAACCCGGTTGATACATCCGGGGCGTGACGATACATCTTTTGAAAAAGGGTCCCGCAACCCGTATGCCTGTTAGCTTGCAAACCACGGCACTGTGCAAATAAACAGGTATGAATTTTTCATGAAACCCTGTGCAGGTAGCGAGGCATATTTTCATGGGCTGGATGCCTGCAGTTGGAATCAATGAAAGTCCCGACTGCCCTGCAAAGCGCCACCCAAGCGGCCCAGCAGGGGTGTCAGGTCTTTGAACCGCTGCGCCACCAGGTGACGGACGACGGGGACGGGTGCGCTGGAAGGTGCCGCAGCCTCGCCTCCGGCATCAGCGTTAGACGCCGAGCCTGCAGGTATTCCAGGCTGCTCGCTGCACTGCCACATCCCCTGCACCGCCAGCAGGCGTGACCGCAGCAGCGCGTCCCGCCAACGTTCGATGAGCGCGGGCCAGACGATCACATTCACCGGGCCGGTTTCATCTTCCAGCGTCACAAACATGGTGCCTTTGGCTGTGCCGGGGCGTTGCCGCACCGTCACGATGCCGCAGGCGCGCACATTGCGCCCGTGGGGGGTGGACTGCAGTTGCAAGGCGGTCAGTAATTTCCAGCGCTCCAGCCGGGGGCGCAGCAGTGCCAGGGGGTGGCGGCGCAGCGTGAGGCCTGTGGCGGCGTAGTCAAAGACGATTTCCTCGCCCTCGTCGGCGGGGGGTAGCTCCAGCGGTGCTTCATGCACAGGGGCATCCTGCAGCAACAGGGGCACTGGGTGCTGGGCTGCGGCGTCCCACATCTGCTGGCGGCGATGCCCCGAGAGGGCCGCCAGCGCATCGGCTGCCGCCAGGGCTTGCAGATCACGGCGGTCCAGGTGGGCGCGCAGTGCCAGGTCTTCGGTGCTGCGGAATAGCCCCGCTGATCCATCTGACTCATTTGACCCATTTGACCGACGCGCTTGCACCACCCGCTGGGCGGCCTTTTGGCCCAGGCCACTGACCAGCCGCAAGCCCAGCCGCACGGCGGGCTGGGGCGGTGCCACGTCTCGCATGCCGGGCAAGGGCCGTGGGGGTTGCAGGGGCGCAAGTGGCCCTTCCAGCGTGCAATCCCATTCGCTGTGGTTCACATCGATGGGTAACACGCGCACGCCATGGCGGCGAGCATCCTGCACCAGCTGCGAAGGTCCATAAAAACCCATGGGCTGCGAATTGAGCAAGGCCGCCAGAAAGCACGCAGGCTCGTGGCGCTTGAACCAGCTGCTGCCATAGGCCAGCATGGCAAAACTGTAGGCGTGGCTTTCGGGAAAGCCATATTCGCCAAAGCCCAGCATCTGGCGAAAGATGGCCTGGGCAAACGGCAAGGAATAGCCGTTGGCCAGCATGCCCTGGATCAGGCGCTCTTCAAACTCCTTCAAGGGCGGCTCCTCCGTTGCATTACAGCCTCAACGTATCAAGCGGCCTGCCCAGCACGCGCACGCTGCACCCCCTGGACAACAGTCAAGACCACGGCCCCAGCCACCACGCCAATCAAGGCGTTGAGCAGGTTGGGCAGCACCACAGCCCACACGCCGCCCAGCGGCCAGGCAAGTGACTGCGCCCCCACTGCCTCCACCGCATGGTGGATGGCTGGGACGCCATGCACCAGAATGCCCCCGCCAACCAGAAACATGGCAGCAGTTCCCGCCACGGACAGGCCCTTCATCAGCCAGGGGGCAGCCGCCACAATGGCCTGGCCTATGGATCGCGCGGCGGCGCTGCCTTTTTGCAGCAGCCACAGGCCCAGATCGTCCAGCTTGACGATACCCGCCACCAGTCCATAGACCCCGGCCGTCATGATCACAGCGATGCCGCTGAGCACCAGCACCTGCTGCGCGAAAGGGGCGTTGGCGACCGTCCCCAGGGTGATGGCAATGATCTCGGCAGACAGAATGAAATCCGTGCGGACAGCGCCCTTGATCTTGTCCTTTTCGTAAGCCACCGGGTCAGAGACTGCCGCCGCTGAAGCTTCCACAACCTTCTCGGGCCCCGCACCCGCCTCATGCACGTCATGCCGGTGCAAAAACTTGTGCGCCAGCTTCTCTGCCCCCTCAAAACACAGAAAAGCCCCGCCAGCCATCAACAACGGCGTGACGGCCCAGGGAATGAAGGCGCTGATGAGCAACGCGGCCGGTACCAGAATGACCTTGTTCATCAACGAGCCCTTGGCCACCGCCCACACCACAGGCAATTCTCGTTCGGCATGTACACCGGTCACCTGCTGGGCATTCAGGGCCAAGTCGTCCCCCAGCACGCCAGCGGTTTTTTGCGCAGCCACCTTGGTCATGGCCGACACGTCATCGGCCATGGTGGCGCTCTTTTTGGCGGCGACCTTGGTCATCAAGGCCACATCGTCCAGGATGGTGGCGATATCGTCGAGCAGTGTCAAAAGGCTGCCTGCGGCCATGCGATCTCCCGTTCAGTCATTGTTGGTACCGTCCAATATATCAACCGGGGCAGCAACCTCCTGTCAGACTGAACCGGCGGGAAGACTTTGCCCCGCAAAGCGGTGGACAGGGATGGGAACCGATGCGCGCAGATGCGTTACCGGATTCACCAACAAGCATGTGGCACAGGTGAATCAAAAACAAAAGCCGGGCATTTGTGTGCCCGGCTTTGGATATCAAGCGATGCTGGTGTGGCTTCGCGTCAGCCACACCAACACACCATACGGTCAGACCATCAGCCCACCCACTTGCGGGCGTTGCGCCAGATACGCATCCAGCCGCTGAACTGAGACTTGTCTTCGCTGGTCCAGCTCATCTGCACGTTGCGGAACACGCGCTCGGGGTGCGGCATCATGGCGGTAAAGCGCCCGTCTGCCGTGGTCACAGCCGTGAGGCCGCCCGCGCTGCCGTTGGGGTTGAACGGGTACTGCTCGGTAGCGTTGCCGTGGTTGTCCACGTAGCGCATCGCAGCGATGGCCTTGTCAGCGTTGCCGCGGTACTTGAAGTTGGCATAGCCCTCGCCGTGCGCCACGGCAATGGGCAGGCGGCTGCCTGCCATGCCCTGCAGGAACAGGCTGGGGGATTCGAGCACTTCGACCATCGACAGGCGGGCCTCGAAGCGTTCGCTCTGGTTGGTGGTAAAGCGCGGCCAGTCTTGCGCGCCGGGGATGATGTCGGCCAGCTCGGCAAACATCTGGCAGCCGTTGCACACGCCCAGGCCAAACGTGTCGGTGCGGCCGAAGAAACCCTGGAACTGTGCGGCCAACACCGGGTTGAACGTGATGGAACGCGCCCAGCCAATGCCCGCGCCCAGCGTGTCGCCATAGCTGAAGCCACCGCAGGCGACCACGCCCTTGAAGTCTTCAAGCTTGACGCGGCCGGTTTGCAGGTCGGTCATGTGCACGTCATAAGCCTCGAAGCCCGCTTCGGTGAAGGCATAGGCCATTTCCACATGCGAGTTCACGCCCTGCTCACGCAGGATGGCAACCTTGGGCTTGGAGAGCTGAAGGAACGGCGCAGCCACGTTGTCGGCGGCGTCGAACGTGAGGTGCACGTGCATGCCTGGGTCCGTAGGCTCGCCCGCTGCGGCGTGCTCGGCGTCGGCATTGGCGGGGTTGTCGCGCTGCTGGCAGATCTTCCAGCTCACGGCGTCCCACACCTGGTGCAGGTCGGCCAGCGGGGCGCTGAAGACGGCCTTGGCATCGCGCCAGACCTGCAGCTCGCCCTTGCCTGCGTCAATTTCAGACGACGCGGGGCGGGTCTTGCCAATGAAGTGGCTGAACTTGGACAGGCCGTGTTCACGCAGGGTCTGCATCACGTCGTTGCGCTCGACCGTGCGCACCTGCAGCACCACGCCCAGCTCTTCGTTGAACAGGGCCTTGAGGGTCAGCTCGTCGCGGCGCGCACCCACCTGGCTGGCCCAATTCTTGGCATCGCCCGTGTCCATGCGGCTGTCGTTCACACCGTCGCCTTCGGTCACCAGCAAGTCCACATTCAGCGCCACGCCCACATGGCCTGCAAAGGCCATTTCGGCCACGGCTGCGAGCAAGCCGCCGTCGCTGCGGTCGTGGTAGGCCAGTATCTGGCCCTTGGCGCGCAGCGCGTTCACGGCGTTGACGAGGTGGATCAGGTCTTGTGGGTCGTCCACATCGGGCACCACGTCGCCGCTCTGGTCCAGCGTCTGGCCCAGGATGCTGCCGCCCATGCGGTTCTGGCCCTTGCCCAGGTCGATCAGCACCAGGGTGGTGTCGGCCTCTGTAGCGTTGAGCTGGGGCGTGAGGGTGCCGCGCACGTCAGACAGCGAGGCAAACGCGCTCACGATCAGGCTCACGGGCGAGGTGACTTTTTTCTTCTCCGCCCCATCGCTCCACTGGGTGCGCATGGACAGCGAATCCTTGCCCACCGGGATGCTGATGCCCAGAGCCGGGCACAACTCCATGCCCACGGCCTTCACAGTTTCGTACAGCGCGGCGTCTTCGCCGGGCTCGCCACAGGCGGCCATCCAGTTGGCAGAGAGCTTGACGCGGGGCAGCTCAATCGGCGCAGCCAGCAGGTTGGTGATGGCCTCAGCCACCGCCATGCGGCCCGATGCGGGGGCGTTGATGGCAGCCAGCGGCGTGCGCTCGCCCATGCTCATGGCCTCGCCCGCAAAGCCCTTGTAGTCGGCCAGCGTCACGGCGCAATCGGCCACGGGCACCTGCCAGGGGCCGACCATCTGATCGCGGTGGCTCAGGCCACCCACGGCGCGGTCACCAATGGTGATGAGGAAGCGCTTGGAGGCCACCGTGGGGTGGGCCAGCACGTCGATCACTGCCTTTTGCAGCGGCAGGCCGGTCAAGTCCATGGGCTGGAATGTGCGCGCCACGGTCTTCACGTCGCGGTGCATCTTTGGCGGCTTGCCCAGCAGCACGTTCATGGGCATGTCCACGGGCAGCTTCTGGTCTTCGACCGTGGCGGCAGGGTCGTGCAGCACGAGCTGGCGCTCTTCGGTGGCCGTGCCGATCACGGCAAACGGGCAACGCTCACGCTCGCAAAACGCCTGGAACATGGGCAGCGACTCGGGCGCAATCGCCAGCACGTAGCGCTCTTGCGATTCGTTGCTCCAGATTTCCTTCGGGCTCATGCCCGACTCTTCGAGCTGCACGGCGCGCAGGTCAAAGCGTGCGCCACGGCCTGCGTCGTTGGTCAGCTCGGGGAAGGCGTTGGACAAACCGCCCGCGCCCACGTCGTGGATCGCCAGGATGGGGTTGTTGGCACCTTGCGCCCAGCAGTGGTTGATGACCTCCTGCGCGCGGCGCTCAATCTCGGGGTTGCCACGCTGCACCGAGTCAAAGTCCAGCTCGGCCGCATTGGTGCCGGTGGCCATGGAGCTGGCGGCGCTGCCACCCATACCGATGCGCATGCCGGGGCCGCCCAGCTGGATGAGCAGCGAGCCTGCGGGGAACTCGATCTTCTTCGTCTGCTCGGCATCGATCACGCCCACACCGCCCGCAATCATGATGGGCTTGTGGTAGCCGCGCTGCACGCCAGCCACTTCCTGCTCGTATTCGCGGAAGTAGCCTGCCAGGTTGGGGCGACCAAATTCATTATTGAAGGCCGCGCCCCCCAGGGGGCCTTCGACCATGATCTGCAGCGGGCTGGCAATGTGCTCAGGCTTGCCGACCGTGCTGCCCCAGAGCTTGGACACGGTGAAGCCCGTGAGGCCCGCCTTGGGCTTGGAGCCGCGGCCGGTGGCACCTTCGTCGCGGATCTCTCCGCCCGCGCCGGTGGATGCACCAGGGAACGGAGAGATGGCGGTGGGGTGGTTGTGGGTTTCCACCTTCATCAGCACATGCTGCGTAGCGCTACTCTTTTGATAGCTGCTTGCGCTTGATCCATCAACGCCAGAGGCCATTTTTGCCACAAACCGCTCTACCTGATGGCCTTCCATGATGGAAGCGTTGTCCGAGTAGGCCACCACCGTGTGCTGGGGGGCCAGCTGGTGGGTGTTGCGGATCATGCCGAACAGGCTCTTGTCTTGCGCCACACCGTCGATGGTGAACTGGGCGTTGAAGATCTTGTGGCGGCAGTGTTCGCTGTTGGCCTGAGCAAACATCATCAGTTCCACATCGGTGGGATTGCGCTGCAGGCCGTTGAATGCATTGACGAGGTAGTCGATCTCGTCGTCGGCCAGCGCCAGGCCAAAGCGGGTGTTGGCGGCTTCGAGCGCGGCGCGTCCTCCGCCCAGCACATCCACATGCTCCATGGGTGCCGGGGCCAGCTCGGTGAACAGCGCAGCCGCCGCAGCGCGGTCAGCCACCACCGATTCGGTCATGCGGTCATGCAGCAATGCGGCCACCTGGGCCAACTGCTCTGCTGTCAGCTCAGGCGTCTTGCCCAGCAGGCCCGCCTTGAGGCTGATGCGGTACTCGGTAATGCGCTCCACCCGGCGGATGGCAATGCCGCAGTTACGCGCAATGTCTGTCGCCTTGGACGCCCAGGGCGACAAGGTGCCCAGGCGGGGTGTGACCACAATGGCTGCGCCCTGTTCGGGGCCTGCATAAGGGTCTCCGTAGGTCAGCAAGGCCGTGAGGCGGTCCAGCTCTGCGGGGGAAGGCTGGTCATCGGTGGCCACCAAGTGCACATACCGGGCGGCAATCCCGGTGATCTTGGGGTGGATGGCTTCGAGGGCGGGCTGGAGTTGCTGTGCGCGGAAGGAGCTGAGGGCGTTGCCGCCCGCCAGCGTGGTCAAATGCAAGGTCACGGTAGCGGCCTGTATTGGGGGTGTGAGGGTAGGAGTGGGTCACGGGCATTACAGCAGGTGTGAACGACCTGTGACATCGCGCATTTTACCGGGCATGCACCTGAGCCAGACGCGGCCAATGCCCCGATGGGATAATTGAGGCATGAGCATCACCATCAAAAGCGCCGAAGATATTGAAGGCATGCGACTGGCCTGCCGACTTGCATCGGAAGTGCTGGACTACATCACGCCCCACATCAAGCCCGGCATCACCACCAAGGAAATTGATCGCCTGGGGGCCGAATGCATGGCACAGCAAGGCACCATTTCCGCCACCGTGGGCTACCAGCCGCCCGGCTACCCGCCCTACCCGGCATCGCTGTGCACCTCTGTGAACCATGTGGTGTGCCATGGCATTCCCAACGACAAGCCGCTCAAGAAGGGCGACATCGTCAATGTGGACGTCACTGTCATCACGAAGGACGGCTGGTACGGAGACAACAGCCGCATGTTCATGATCGGCGAGTGCTCGATTGCAGCCAAGCGGCTCACCTTTATCACCTTTGAAGCCATGTGGCACGGCATCCTGCAGGTCAAGCCTGGTGCACGGCTGGGCGACATCGGCCATGCCATTCAGAAGTTTGCGGAAGGCCATGGTTTTTCCATCGTACGGGAGTTCTGTGGGCACGGCATTGGCAAGAAATTCCACGAAGAACCCCAGGTGCTGCACTACGGCAAACCGGGCACTCTGGAGGAACTGCAGCCCGGCATGGTGTTCACGATCGAGCCCATGATCAACGCAGGCAAGCGCGAGGTGAAAAACCACGGCAACGACGGTTGGACCATCGTGACGAAGGACCACAGCCTGTCTGCACAGTGGGAGCATACGGTGCTGGTGACCGAAACCGGTTATGAGGTCATGACGCTGTCTGCAGGCTCTCCTCCCCTGCCCGCTTTTGTGCAAGCCACGCGCACCTGACGCACGTCTTGCACTGGGCGCAAGCACGGGTCTTGCTTGCGTCCAGTGATATTCACTTGTGGCCCTTCAGACACCCCCATGACAGAAATCCAGGCCTTGCGCGCCAGCTACCGCAGCAACAAAGCCGAAGTGCTCAACAAGATGGGGGCCACAGGCGCCTCCACGCGCGGCATACACGCCGTGCTGCGCAAGCTCTCCTCGCTGACTGACGAGTTGCTCCAGGCACTGTGGCAGCGCGCCGATCTTCCGGCGGGCTGCACGCTGGTGGCAGTGGGAGGTTACGGCCGAGCCCAGCTTTTCCCGTATTCGGACGTGGATGTGTTGCTGCTGCTGCCACAAGGCACCGACACACAACCCGGCAGTCCGCTGAGCACGCGCATTGAAGGATTCATCGGCAGTTGCTGGGATGCGGGGCTGGAGATTGGCTCCAGCGTGCGCACGGTTGCCGAATGCCTGGCCGAGAGTGCGGCTGACGTCACAGTGCAGACGTCATTGCTGGAAGCCCGCCTGCTGTGCGGAGATGCCAGCCTGTTTGCAGAGTTTCATCAGCAGTACCGGGCCCAGATGGACCCGCGCGCCTTTCTGGTCGCCAAGACGCTGGAGATGCGGCAGCGCCACACCAAGTACGAAAACACGCCCTACTCGCTGGAGCCCAACTGCAAGGAATCTCCCGGGGGGCTGCGTGATTTGCAGCTGATTCTTTGGGTGGCCAAGGCGGCGGGGCTTGGCAACAACTGGAAGGAACTTGCCGCCAGCAAGATGGCAACGGCCTTTGAAGTGCGCCAAATTGAGCGCAACGAAGCTGTGCTGTGCCTGATCCGTGCCCGCCTGCATGCGGCTGCAGGCCGCCACGAAGACCGCTTGGTGTTTGACTTGCAGACAGCCGTGGCGGAGTCTTTCGGATACCGTTCGCAAGCACCAGATGGATCACGCCTGCCGATGCGCGCGAGTGAGACCCTGATGCGCCGCTACTACTGGGCGGCCAAAGCGGTATCGCAGCTATGCCAGATTCTGCTGCTCAATATTGAAGAGCGGCTCAACCCATCCACCCATGAGCCACGCCCCATCAATGAGCGCTTTTTTGAAAAGGCCGGGCTCATCGAAGTGGCAAGTGATGACCTTTACCAGCGCGATCCCCACGCCATTCTGGAGACGTTTCTTCTGTACCAGACAACGGTGGGGTTGAAGAACCTGTCGGCGCGCACCCTTCGCGCCCTCTACAACGCGCGCGGGGTGATGGATGCGGCCTTCCGCCGGGATCCAGTCAACCGCCAGACCTTCATGCGCATCCTGCAGCAGCCAGCGGGCATTACCCATGCCATGCGCCTGATGAATCAGACGTCGGTACTGGGCCGGTACCTGTGGGTGTTTCGCGGCATTGTGGGACAGATGCAGCATGACCTGTTTCACGTCTACACGGTGGACCAGCACATTCTGATGGTGCTGCGGAACATGCGGCGCTTCTTCATGGCAGAGCACGCGCACGAATACCCGTTCTGCTCCCAGCTGGCGGGGGGCTGGGACAAGCCCTGGATTCTTTATATCGCGGCTCTTTTCCATGACATCGGCAAGGGGCGCGGGGGAGACCATTCCCAGATCGGTGCAGAAGAAGTCCGGCGGTTCTGCCGACAGCACGGGGTGGCGAGCGAAGATGCTCGGCTGATCGAATTCCTGGTCAGCGAGCATCTGACAATGAGCCGTATCGCTCAGAAGCAGGATCTGAGTGATCCCGATGTGATCGCCGCCTTTGCGCAGCGCGTGCAGAACGAGCGCTACCTCACGGCCCTGTACCTTCTTACCGTGGCAGACATTCGGGGGACCAGCCCCAAAGTCTGGAATGCCTGGAAAGGCAAGCTGCTGGAGGATTTGTACCGGTCCACCCTCAGAGCCCTGGGTGGCCGCGCCCCCGATGCGGCGGCAGAAATCGAGGCCCGCAAGCGCGAGGCGCTGGTTCAGCTCGCGCTCAGTGCACTGCCTTTTGAAGCCCACAAAGCCCTTTGGGCCACCCTGGATGTCAGCTACTTCATGCGCCACGAGGCGGCTGACATTGCGTGGCACACCCGCCATCTCTCGCGCCATGTGGGTACGACCAAGCCCATCGTGCGAGCCCGCCAATCTCTGGCAGGGGAAGGCCTGCAGGTGCTGGTGTATGCCCCTGATCAAGCCGATTTGTTTGCCCGCATTTGCGGATACTTTGACCGTGCGGGTTTCAGCATCCTGGATGCGCGGGTCCACACGGCCAACAACCACTATGCGTTGGACACCTTCCAGGTCGTGGCTTCGTCTCAGCACGGGCACTATCGCGAACTCACGCACATGGTGGAAAGCGATCTGGTTCGCACCATTGAGCAGGGAGGCCCACTGCCGGAGCCCGCTCGCAAGCGAGTGTCGCGCAGGGTAAAGAGCTTTCCTATCGCGCCACGCGTATCGCTTCAACCCGACGAGAAAGCGCAACGGTGGCTGCTGGGAATCTCCGCAAGCGACAGAGCAGGCCTGCTGTACCTTGTGGCCCGCATTCTGGCCCAGCACCACCTCAGCGTTCAGCTTGCCAAGGTAAGCACCTTGGGTGAGCGCGTGGAGGATACGTTTTTGCTGCAGGGCAATGAACTACAGAACAATGCGCGTCAGATTGAAATTGAAACGGAGCTGCTGCAGGCGCTTTCTGAATAAACAGGGAGTCGTTGCATTTGCACCAGATTGCGACCTGGTGCGTTGATTTTCGCCTTCATCAATCATCTGATTCCGCGGCCTTCAAGCCGGGGAAAAGTTCTTCCACAAATCCAAACTGAGCAAAGTCACGCACGCGCATGGGGTAGAGCTGGCCCCACAAGTGATCACATTCGTGCTGCACGACTCTGGCGTGAAATCCCTCTACCTCACGCTCAATAAGCTGGCCAGAAGGATCAAATCCCGTGTAGCGAATGCGAGACCAACGAGGGACTTTGCCGCGCAGTCCCGGCACTGAAAGGCACCCCTCCCAATCCTCTTCTTCCATGGAAGTCAAAGGCGTGATCGCAGGATTGATCAACTCCGTCCTCGGCACCAGAGGTCTGTCGGGATAACGGGGGTTAGGCTGGTCAGAGCCAAAAACCACCACTTGCAGGTTCACCCCGATCTGCGGAGCAGCCAACCCGGCCCCGGAAGCGGCCCGCATCGTGTCCCAGAGATCAGCAACAAGAGCATGGAGTTCTGGGGTATCAAATTGCGTGACCGCAGTTGCCGTACGAAGCAATCGGGGATCACCCATTTTGAGGATTTTGTGTATTGCCATGATCAAACGGGGCCTGAAAAATGAACCGAACGACAAGCGCTATGCACGTCCCGATGCTACTGACGGCCAAATGCGAGAGCGCAGCTGTGGGAATCAACCCAAATGGACAGCTCCACCAGCGACCTCGAAAGCCAACCTCGGAGCTTGAGCGTCTCCAAGCGGAACCCCAAGAGAAATCTCACCAGAGCCATGCAATATGCAGGCATCGCGGCGCAGCCTTATCTGTGAATCACTTCCAGAAAAGCTGATCCAGGTTCCGAAGCTGCTGAGATCCGTCAGAACAAATCCGCTATTGCGCCAGTCAATACGAGCATGCAACCTGGAAACCCTTAAGTCATTGATGCACAACTGGGCATGTATCGAACGGCCGATGTGTACCGGGGCTTGGCTGGACGTAAAGCTGGCATCTATCCCATGCCAGCGAAACTGTATGACACCCAGAATCGGGTCCACGGGTGACAACTGGCTCACCAGACCAGCTTGCTGGGTCAAAAAATCCGTCTCAAGGTCCTGCCGCCATTCCACTTGATAGAGCGACACAGGATCGACCTTGCCGCGGATATCGACTAGGCCCAGCTTGCGAAACCATACTGAAGGGGCCTCACCAGCCAACAACACCGTCATTTCCGAAGCCCAAATCTCCCCCCCACCTGAGCGCTCGCAAAGACGAGCCGCCAAATTGACGGCGTCCCCGTAGCAATCGCCATCCACTTCAACGATTTCTCCGGTCGCCACACCCACACGGATGTCCATTCGCAATTGGAAGGGCCAACGCAGCAAGCGTTGCTCATGCTCCTGTAGCAACTGGGCACTCGCAGCCACGGAAGCAGCCGCGTCACCGAACACACACAGCACGCCATCACCCAACTTCTTGATCACTCGACCCGAGCGAGCCTGGATGCACTTACTGATCCATTCAGTAAGTTGAGCGATGGCAGCAGCTGCGGGCTCATTGCCCAAGGTCTCGTAGAGAGAGACGCTGCCGGAGATATCTATGAAAACAACCGTGGACAGGACGGTCATACGGGGAACTGCACACGATGATCCATCCGGTCAGTTTAGTTGAACAGCTACCAAACGTGGATAGAACAAAGCAAAGCTACAAAAATTTACACACTTGAGAGGAACAGCTTTATAAATCTTGAAAATCTCAGCAGCTTCAGTGAAAGTGTCCCCAATAAATCAGAGCATCACGATCTTCAACAGAAAGCTCGACTTTAGCCCCCACGGGCAGCAAAACCTTCGTTGGTACATGCCCAAACGGCAAATTACAGATGACCGGTATTTGAATTTTTGAACGGATCCAATCAACTACTGTTTGGAATTTGAAACCCTTGTCGTGCGCGGCGAGTTTGTATCCAGTAAATTGCCCCAATATAAGTGCTCTTTGCTTTTCCAAAATTCCTGCATAGAGCAACTGTGTCAACATCCGTTCGATTCGGTAGGGGTGCTCCCCCACATCCTCAACAAACAGAATACCATTTTTTATTTTTGGCATGAATGGCGTACCAATCAGATCATTCAAAACAGCGAGATTCCCCCCCCAAAGTGTTGAGCTGGGAATGTAGATTTGGTTGGCATCTCGAGCATTCTCGCCAGCTCCCCGCTCCTTGGGCAGGCGCCAGCCAGCTCCCTCCCCATGACCATGCAACAAATCATCAAAGCATGCCATGGTTATCTCATCGGGCTCATCAGCAGAGCCAAAATCTGTTAAGAGACAAGGACCAGCCCAAGTCACATGGCCCGTTTTTGCCAAAACAGCACTTTGAAAAGCGGTGAAATCACTCAAGCCTACGAACTTGGTTCCCCTTTCGATAGATGAGGCAATCAAGCGGTAATCTATTTCTGGCAACAAACGAGTCAGGCCATATGCGCCACGGGTGATCAGCGCTACATCAGCACCACTCTCCGCTGCTCTATGGATGGCAGCCAGCCTTACCTCATCGTTCCCTGCGAACCGCATATGAACATCTTGAGCAGAGGGATCTACCTCCACATGGTGACCCATTGCCTCAAGACGCTTGATACCTCGCCTGAATGCTGCTTTATCCCGAAGGCTACCTGCAGGCGAATAAATATAAATATGCTTAGAAGTATGTTCGTGTGAACAACAATTTTTTTCAGAATTTTTAGACATTTTCTTCACCATAGAATAGCCCAATATTTTATTTCAAAGAAAACAATTTTGAGTACACTTCATCAAAACAGATGGACTGAACATTGAAGCATCTCATAATTGGCCTTTTCGCCAAAAAACTATTTAAATCAGAAACGCTCTGCTCAGCAACCAACTTTGAAAGAGATTTCATTCCTGATTTAAAGCCACTATTTGGATAAGGAGCGTCTCGCCACTCCGAGGAACTATCTGCATCCTGAAAATCGGGAAGAACCACCACTGCCAAGACCGCATCCTCTACCATGCGTAAAAGGGAAGATGCCACACTCAGTCCAGACTCTGGCACGATCAAAACAAAATTTTCAACTTTGGCTTTTTTCAAAAAAGAAAAAATAATTTCTTGATGTTTAATAAGACTATGAAAATTTTCTTTCTTTGGCTTATCACTTTTTCCGAAACCAATTAAATCAAAAGCTAAAATTCGATCTAAATCACTGACTTTCTGAAAAAGCTGCAAAAATTCAAAGCTCCAACCCTGCAGAGAATGCATGCAGAGCCAAGTCTTAGATTTCCCGCTATTGCCATATTCAAAAAAATGGAGTCGCAGACCTTCTGCGCCAAGAAGATCATTAAAATATTTAGACTCTGGCAGATGAAGAAATGAAAATCTCTGCCCTGGGGTCCGCAATGCGTCTTCACGCAAATAAGATTGGGTACTTTGGAGTTTCTGTCGTCGTTGCGAGCGACGCGACGAAAAAAAGCTCCGCATTGCTGCGGAGCACGATTCTTCCAAGATACCTGATGCAATCTCGGTCTGATGGTTTAGCGAACTCTGAAATAAATTAACCACGGAGCCAGCAGCTCCCGTCTTAGGCTCTTTTGCACCAAACACCAGTCTCCTGATTCGCGCATTCAAGATGGCCCCGGCACACATGGCGCATGGTTCCAGAGTGACATAAAGAGTGCATTCATGAAGCCGATAGTTACCCAAGATTTCGGCAGCTCTGCGTAATGCAACAATCTCTGCGTGAGCGGTGGGATCCTTGAGATCCACAGGAGCATTGCGCCCACTGGCGATGAATACACCATCCTTGACAACAATAGCGCCTACAGGAATCTCACCTGACTCTGCAGCGCTTTGTGCCTCAGCGAGAGCCAAGCTCATCCAATACTCATCAGACTTAATTTCAGTCATGCAGCATTGATTACAAAATCAATATCGTAAAAGCAAAAAACCCCAGTCTGAGTAGACTGGGGTTTTCTGGGCTGTAAGAGCCTGACGATGACCTACTTTCACACGGGAACCCGCACTATCATCGGCGCAAAGTCGTTTCACTGTCCTGTTCGGGATGGGAAGGAGTGGTACCAACTTGCTATGGTCATCAGGCATAACTTGGTGCTGAGCAGTCTTGGGACTGCTCGGCGAATTCATAGAGTTTGGAATCAGTTTTTTGTATTTGACTGCGTCTAACTTGGCATAACAATCTTTGAGCTTTTGCATTGAAGTGCATAGGCTATCAAAGTTATAGGGTCAAGCCGCACGAGCAATTAGTACTGGTTAGCTTAACGCATTACTGCGCTTCCACACCCAGCCTATCAACGTCCTGGTCTTGAACGACTCTTCAGGGGGCTCAAGGCCCCGGCAGATCTCATCTTGAAACGAGTTTCCCGCTTAGATGCTTTCAGCGGTTATCTCTTCCACACTTAGCTACTCGGCAATGCCACTGGCGTGACAACCGATACACCAGAGGTGTGTCCACTCCGGTCCTCTCGTACTAGGAGCAGGCTTCCTCAAATCTGCAGCGCCCACGGAAGATAGGGACCAAACTGTCTCACGACGTTTTAAACCCAGCTCACGTACCTCTTTAAATGGCGAACAGCCATACCCTTGGGACCGGCTACAGCCCCAGGATGAGATGAGCCGACATCGAGGTGCCAAACACCGCCGTCGATATGAACTCTTGGGCGGTATCAGCCTGTTATCCCCAGAGTACCTTTTATCCGTTGAGCGATGGCCCTTCCATACAGAACCACCGGATCACTATGTCCTGCTTTCGCATCTGCTCGACTTGTCAGTCTCGCAGTTAAGCACGCTTATGCCATTGCACTATCGTCACGATGTCCGACCGTAACTAGCGTACCTTCGAACTCCTCCGTTACGCTTTGGGAGGAGACCGCCCCAGTCAAACTGCCTACCATGCACTGTCCCCGATCCAGATAATGGACCTAGGTTAGAACCTCAAACACACCAGGGTGGTATTTCAACGTCGGCTCCATGAGATCTAGCGACCTCACTTCAAAGCCTCCCACCTATCCTACACAGATCTGTTCAAAGTCCAATACAAAGCTACAGTAAAGGTTCATGGGGTCTTTCCGTCTTTCCGCGGGGAGATTGCATCATCACAAACATTTCAACTTCGCTGAGTCTCAGGAGGAGACAGTGTGGCCATCGTTACGCCATTCGTGCAGGTCGGAACTTACCCGACAAGGAATTTCGCTACCTTAGGACCGTTATAGTTACGGCCGCCGTTTACTGGGACTTCAATCAAGAGCTTGCACCCCATCATTTAATCTTCCAGCACCGGGCAGGCGTCACACCCTATACGTCCACTTTCGTGTTTGCAGAGTGCTGTGTTTTTATTAAACAGTCGCAGCCA